>NZ_BAABFT010000001.1:0-851797 GCF_039541195.1 Mucilaginibacter gynuensis | reverse complement strand
ACAGTTGAAAGCTGATGAACAACTTTTCCTGGTGGCTTTTCTTCCCTTGCATATTACAAGATAAGAAACACCTCGCCTTTCATTATTAATGTCTTTTCAACATTGTGTTAGTTGTGCAACAGCCACGAAAAGAAAAAAGAACATCCACTAACAATGATTAAAGTACCGCCATTCCTAATGAAGAACTGCACCTGCCAGCAATAAATCACTGCCCCTCACTTATCCACATTTACCACTGTTAATAAATTTTCAAATAACACTTTTCTATTTCCGAATAAAAAACTATATTTGCGCCTCTTTTATAAGAAAAGAAAGTATAACGTAATGAAAAAAGATCTGCACCCATCAAATTATAGGTTAGTTGTTTTTAAAGACATGTCTAACGACTACTCTTTCATAACTAAATCATGCATCGAAAGCCGCGAAACTGTAAAGTGGGAAGACGGTAATGAGTATCCATTGATCAAATTAGAGATTTCTCACACTTCACACCCTTTTTACACCGGTAAAATGAAATTGGTTGATACCGCTGGTCGTATCGATAAATTCCGTACCCGTTACAACAAAAAGTAATCGAGTGTTAGTAAAATATTTACAAGTCCCGGCTTCGCAGTCGGGACTTTTTTTATTTTTGCGCCATGGCAATCATACTATTTGACGACGTTGCTCATCAAACATTATTACCGCTTACCTATACCCGCCCTGTGGCCAATTTGCGCCTGGGTATTTTAACCATTGCCGAAAAATGGGGGCGTTGGTTAAAAAGCGACTTTTCTTTTCATACACAACCATACCTGCAAACTAAGTTTCCTTTAGTTGCCGCGGTCGAAAATATATTTATTAACGGCGCTATTTGCCCCGATAAAGACCTTGCAGAAGCAATTGATAAGCTGCAAACCGGCGAAGCCCTAAAAGCAGGCGATAAACTATTGGCAGTAAAACTTTCAGCAGCTGATGCTGCCGGTTTTAAGTTCGATGCGGTTTATGATCGTGTGATCAGTTATGAAAAGCTTTTTATAAATATTCGTAAGCCCGAGGATATCTTCAGGCTGAACGCTATCGAGCTGCAAAAAGATTTTGACTTGATCACAGCCGGGCATACCAGCGCGGTAATGAGCAGTACCAATACCATTATAGGCGACAGGTTTTTTGCCGAAGAAGGCGCGGTTGCCGAATGCTGTACATTCAGCACTTTAAACGGACCGATCTATCTGGCAGCCAATACCGAAGTTTGGGAAGGCACCAACATCCGCGGCGGTTTCGCGCTTTGCGAAAATTCGCAGGTTAAGATGGGTACTAAGGTGTATGGCGCTACTACTATAGGCCCTCATTCGCGTGTGGGCGGCGAAATTAATAATGCCGTTATATGGGGGTATACCTCGAAAGGACATGAAGGGTATTTGGGTAATTCGGTATTGGGCGAGTGGTGCAATATCGGCGCCGACTCCAATAACTCTAACCTTAAAAACAACTATGCCGAGGTGAAGCTTTGGGACTATCCAACACAGCGTTTCCGTAAAACAGGCCTGCAATTTTGCGGTTTAATTATGGCCGATCATGCTAAATGCGGCATCAATACCATGTTTAATACTGGTACCGTGGTTGGCGTAAGCGCTAATGTTTTTGGCGCGGGCTATCCGCCTAACTACGTGGCCGATTTTTCGTGGGGCGGGGCAGAGGGTTTTCAAACCTACCAGCTGGATAAAGCATTAGAAACCACCGAAAGGGTATTTGCCCGCAAGGATGACCGCGTTTACAACGAGGTGGAAAAAGACATCCTGAAAAAAGTATTTGAACTGACTGAAGGTTACAGGCCCTTTTAAAAGCTTGCAGCCAAACAATTAAATATTTATCAAATAATAACTTAATACAATGAGAAAAAAAATTGTTGCCGGAAACTGGAAAATGAACCTGGACTATAACGAAGGTTTAAGCTTATTTTCTGAAGTGATCAACATCGTTAAAGATGAAATTACCGGTACTCAGGAAGCCATAGTTTGCAGTCCGTTCATCCACTTACATAGCCTTGTGCAATTGGCAAAAGGATACGATAAAGTATCGGTAGGTGCGCAAAATGCACATCAGGCCGAAAGCGGCGCTTACACAGGCGAAATTTCTGCTAAACAAATTAAGTCAGTTGGTGCCCAGTATGTAATATTAGGTCACTCAGAGCGTCGTCAGTATTTTGGCGAAACCAACCAGTTATTGGCTCAAAAAACTGATACTGCTTTAAAAAACGAACTAAAACCAATTTTCTGTATTGGCGAAACCTTGCAGGAGCGTGAAGCTAACGAGCATTTCGGTATTATCAAAGCACAATTGGAAGAAGGTGTTTTTCACCTAAGCGAAACTGATTTTGCTAAATTGGTAATTGCTTACGAGCCGGTTTGGGCTATTGGCACAGGTGTTACTGCATCATCAGATCAGGCACAGGAAATTCATGCTTTTATCCGTAAAGAAATCGCGGCTAAATATGGCGAGGCAACTGCCGAAGCAACAACTATACTTTACGGCGGTAGCTGTAACCCCAAAAACGCTGCCGAACTTTTCGCGCAACCGGATATTGATGGCGGCCTTATTGGCGGCGCGTCGCTTAAATCGCGCGATTTCGCTGATATCGTTAAGGTATTTAACTAAGCATAGGTTTTGAGTATTGAGATGTTAGGCCAAAGAGTTATGTAACTAAATTACATCTCGCAAGTCTAACATCTCAAAACCTCAGATCTATCAACAGCACATTGAAAACTTTTTTGCCGGTAATTATCGCTTTTGCTGTTTTTACCGCAATTGTATTATGCAGTTCCCTGGTACAGCCATATCAAATAGCTGATATGGGCGAAGGTAATCTGCATAGTTTTATGGCCTGTTTTTATTACTTCGGCCCGCTCTTTTTCGTGGTGGCCTTACTTACCCAGTGGCTTATTGTTGTTCCATTATTTAACGGATTTGATACTGTAACCGCTAAGCTGCTAGGTATTACAGATCTGCTCACGGCATGTTTATTTGCCGCCGCCACTTTCGCTTACGCTATTTGGGATTCTATTGATGGCTTAGATAGTTACATTAGTCTTTTCAGCAAATTAACCATGATACAGCTTACGTACTGGGCGATGAATTTATCGGTAATGTTTTTACTTGCTACACGATTGAAAAAGGCGGAAGAGAATACCATTCAGAAAGAAGTTTAGTTTAGCGAAGCCAACGAAATTCTTTATAGTTTTGCCGATAGATTTCTTGCTGAAAATAATATCACTGGAACTGAATCCATATTTGAAATAAATGAATTATTGCGAATTAATATTTACGGTTGATACCGTTGAAGAATATCAAAAAGATCTGCTGATTAACGAACTGGCGGCTTTGGAGTTTGATACTTTTGAAGAAACAGATCTGGGCTTTAAAGCCTACGTTCCCGAATCTGTTTTTAACCAGGAATTAATGGACACGCAATTGGAGCCTTATGCTGCCATGTTTAGTTTCCATTACGGGATAAACATTATCCCTCAAAAAAACTGGAACGAGGTATGGGAAGGTAACTTTAGCCCGATACAGATACAGGATAAAATATTTGTGCGCGCTACTTTCCACGAGCCACATCCCGAGTTCCCGTATGAAATTGTAATTGACCCTAAAATGGCATTTGGTACGGGGCATCACCAAACCACATCAATGATGCTGGAGCTGATGCTGGAGAATGAATATTCCTATAAAAATGTGCTGGATATGGGCTGCGGTACCGGTATACTGGCTATAATGGCTTCAAAATTAGGCGCAAGTGCTGTTACGGCAATTGATTATGACCCTATCTGTTATGATAGCACGGTAGAAAATTCGGCACTTAACAATACCGCTAATATCACGGCTATATGTGGCTCTAAAGAAGTGATTCCTGATGAGCAGTACGATACTATTTTAGCCAATATTAACCGTAATATACTCCTCGATCAAATGGAGCGCTATGTGGAAGTATTAAAGCCCGGCGGCGAAATTTATTTCAGCGGATTTTATGAAAGTCCTGATCTTGAAATAATTACAGAAGCTGCTGTTAAACTGGGACTTAAATATGTTGGCCATAAGAAAGATAAGGATTGGGTTGCTGCAAAATTTTTAAATTAGTAGCACAGCTTTTTAAATAATTGTTAAAAAACGTACTGTAAAAAGTGCGTTTTTTATTTATATTGCAATCCTTAATTACCATGATTTCTTGATATAAATGAGGGTTCACTTTATAGCGATAGGCGGAAGCGCTATGCATAATCTTGCTATCGCCTTACATAAAAAAGGGTTTATAGTCACCGGCTCTGACGACCATATTTTTGAGCCATCCTCATCGCGGCTGGCACGTTATGGTTTGCTGCCGCAAACAGAAGGCTGGTTCCCGGAGAAAGTGACCACCGGGCTCGATGCCGTTATTTTAGGCATGCATGCACGCGTTGATAATCCCGAATTATTAAAAGCCCAGGAACTTGGTATCAAAATTTACTCGTATCCCGATTATATTTACGAGCAATCAAAAAACAAAAAACGTGTTGTAATTGGCGGCAGCCATGGCAAAACTACCATAACCTCTATGATACTGCATGTTTTGCAGGAAACCGGTAAAGATTTTGATTACCTGGTAGGTGCGCAGCTGGCCGGTTTTGATACCATGGTAAAGCTTACCGAAGAAGCCCCAGTAATCATTATAGAAGGCGACGAATATCTTGCTTCACCTATCGACAGGCGACCAAAGTTTCATATCTACAAAGCCGATATAGGCGTTATAAGCGGCATCGCCTGGGATCATATTAACGTTTTCCCTACGTTTGATAACTACATTGATCAGTTTAAGATCTTCATTGATACCATACAAACGGGCGGTAAATTAATTTATAGTAAAACTGACGAAGTATTAAATAAGGCCGTTTCTGAAACAAATACCGGTGCTGATAAGCTGCCTTACGCTTTGCCGCAATACACTATTGATAAAGGTATCACAAATATTATTTCGGGTGATAAAATATATCCGCTGCAAGTATTTGGCGAGCATAATTTATTAAATATTGAAGCTGCCCGCCTGGTTTGCGAAAGTTTGGATATTAATACCGAAAGTTTTTACTCGGCCATAACTACATTTAAAGGCGCGGCCCGCCGGTTAGAGCTGCTTGGCCGTAATGATGAAGCTGCGATATATAAAGATTTCGCGCATTCGCCCTCAAAGTTGAAGGCTACCATACAGGCTGTAAGGGCTCAATTTACTGATAGAAAGTTAATTGCCTGCATTGAACTGCACACGTTCAGTAGTTTGAATAAAGATTTTTTGGCGGAGTATGCCGGCACCATGCAGGAAGCCGATGAAGCCATTGTTTTTATTGATAAAAAAACCTTTGAGCAAAAGAAACTGGAGCCATATCCAGCCGAAGTTGTAAAGACAGCCTTTGCCGACGAAAGTATTATTTTCTTTAACGCCCCCGCGTTGTTATTAAAATATTTAGAAAATATCAAACTAAAAAACTGTAACTTATTGATGATGAGCTCCGGAAATTTCGGCGGAATAGATTTGCAGGAAATAACGAACAAATTATTGTAAGTAGTTTAAAAAATATTGGTTTTTAATAAAAATAAATTATAACTTTATTAACTATTGAGAAACCTAACATCCTTAATTAAATTTTAACTAAATGAAAACACTGGGAAAAAAGATCAGGCTGCTGCGTCACCAAAAAGGGTGGAGCCAGGAAGATGTCGCTAAAAAATTGGATATTTCAATTCCCGCTTTTTCTAAGATTGAAACCGGTATTACCGATATCAACCTGTCAAGGCTTGAACAAATAGCTACTTTGTTTGAAATGTCGGTAGTGCAACTGCTTACATTCAACAATACAGAAGAAGAACAAAAGTTTGTTAACGAGTTGGAAACCATCCACAAAAAGTTAACCGAACGCGAAACAGAGGTTATCGACTTGCAAAAGAAGGTAATTGAACTGTTTGAAGAACTTAGAGTAAAGAAAGTTACCGCATAATATTAACCCGGCCTTGTACCGGGTTAATTAAAATTTGTAGCGCATAGTGGCGTGCTTTTTGCCAAACGTAGCGCCTATCGCTTTATTTAACGCGAGCATTTTCTTATTAAAATCGCCCACCCACGATAGCTCCAGCTCATCGTATTGCTTCACCGTCGATATATATTTCTTAAGCAAATAAAACATCCCCGACTCAATACCGTGGTTTTGATATTTTTGTTTGGTGCCCATTACAATAGCGCGCATGCGGGTAGCGCCTTTCCATTTTTGATATAAGTATTTCAGCTTGCCTACCAGGTCCATTTTGCCGTTCATCGGTTTTATTAGCTGGTTGGCATCGGGCAATACTACTATAAAGGCAACAGGCTCATCATTTATGTATGCAAACCATATGAGTTGCTCATCCAGTACCATCTTCATTTTCTCAAAGGTTTGTAAAATGGTATCGAAGCTGATAGGGGTGAAGTTCTCAAAATCTTTCCAGGCATCGTTATACACCTCCATAAAATCGGCAGCGAAACGTTGTATCTGGGCCTTCTTTAAATATTCAAACCTGTAGCCCGGCTTTTTGAGTGTGCGTTCGGCAATACGGCTCAATCTGTCAGGTAGCGGTTTCCTAAGGTCGAAATGATTGGTGATCTGTTCGTATAATGCCGTAAAGCCATATTTTTCAAACAGGTTTTTATAATACGGCGGATTATAGTTCATGCCGTACGATGGCGGGGTGAAGCCTTCGGTAAGTAATCCCCAAAAGCTATCATTTTCGCCAAAGTTGATGGGGCCATCCATAGCCTGCATGCCTTGGTTTGCCAGCCATTGTTTAGCAGTATCAAACAAAAGGAAAGCGGCAGCTTCATTATCAATACACTCAAAAAAGCCCACGCCGCCGGTTGGCTGCTCGTGTTTGTAAGCTTTGTTGGTATCAATAAATGCTGCTATACGGCCTATAAGCAGGCCTGTGTCGTTTTTAAGGATCCAGCGGGTACTATTACCGTGCTGGTGAAAACTGTTCTTCTCAGGATCAAAAACAGCCTCAATATCATTATCGAGCGGGCATACCCAGTTTGGATATTGCCGGTATATGATGCGGGCTGTGTTTAAAAAATCATTACGGGTAATTTTATCAGTAACTTCAGTAATGATCATTTACACGTATCCCTCACAAAAAGCATCCGGTGTGCTCTTGCCGGGTGCTTTTTGCATTTATATGGTTAATTAATATTTGTAATCGTCGTCGTCGTCATCATCATAATCGTTGAACGACTCGTAACCCGCGTCGTCTAACGGTTCGTCAAAATCATCATCGTCATCAACAAATTTTTTCTTCGGCTTAGTTTCTTCAGCAGGGTCGGGCGTATTTTTGGCCGTAGGCTTTGCTGCCGGTTTCTTTACAGGTTTTTTAGGAGTTCCCATTTTGCAAATTTTATGGTAATACTTAGTTGCTATATAAAATTAAAAGAATCTTGTGTTGTTGATCCTTCTTAAATGAGCTTAATTGTATTGGTAAAAATAATTAAAAAACGCTTTTTTATAAAAGACATTTAAAAAATTATTCTGTTACATCGCCAATGGCTGATGCCCCGGTAGTAAGTTCTTTTATATGAGGCAATTCTTGTATGCTGTTAATGCCAAAGTAATCCATAAAAAGCGCGCTTGTGCCGTAAAGTATAGGCTTGCCAATAGTTTCCGACTTGCCTACAATGCTTATTAATTCCTTCTCCAGCAGCTTTTGAATGGAGTAATCGCAGTTTACGCCCCGTATTTGTTCAATATCTGTTTTAGTAGTTGGCTGCTTATAGGCAATAATAGCGAGGGTTTCTAAAGCCGCCTGGCTTAGTTTCTTTTTCGCTTTTTGTGCCTGCAACAGGCTTATCACCGGGTGAAATTGTTTTTTGGTGAGAAACTGGTAGCCGTTATTCAGTTGCACCAGTTCTATGGCAAAGTTATTGTCAAGGTACTTGGTTTTAATATTCACCAGGGCAGTTTCTATCTCCTGGTTATCAAAGTCGCGTTCAAAAGCGGCCTGCAAACAATAGTTGATCTCTTCGCGCCGAAGGCTTTGTTCTGATGAAAATATCAGTGCCTCTACATATAATTCAATGCTCTCTGCCATGTATACTAAATATATTCTTTTACTCCAAATTCAGCTACTCTTTTAAGTTGTAACAAGTTTGTTGTAATTGCGAAACTGCCGGCTCAAAAATATTGTATCTATTGGTATAATTTATAAACAATATCAACTTCTTATTTATGAAAACAGAAACAGAACAAAACATGGGTAATGTGAACATCGCCCGGAGGTCGTTTTTGCGCTATGCAGGGGCGGCTACAGTTGTGGGAGCTTTGGCCATGCAGTCATGCACAAAGGACAATGCTAATGACGCCGTAATTGAAGGCGGCAACAACAATGGCGGATCAGATATTACTGATATAGGCTCAGGCGACATTGGTATATTAAACTACGCTTACGCGCTTGAACAATTAGAGGCCGCGTTTTACATCCAGGTAGTAAACTCTTTCTCATCTGAATTTACTACAGACGAAAGAGCCTTATTTACCGACATCCGCGATCACGAAGTGTTACACCGCGAATTTTTTAAAGCAGCGTTAGGTGCAAAAGCTATTAAAGGCTTAACACCTGATTTCAGCAAGATTGATTTCAGTAAAAAAACAAGCGTTTTAGGTGCTGCAAAAGCATTTGAAGATTTAGGTGTAACCGCGTATGATGGTATCGCCTTCAAAATTGAAAATGCCGATTATTTAACCCTTGCCGGTAAAATTGTATCGGTGGAAGCAAGGCACGCCGCTTTGATCAGTAACCTGATCACTGAAGGTAGTTTTGTTGACAGCGACCAGGTAAGTGCTACAACAGGTTTGAATATTTCAAACACACCTACTAAAGTACTGGCAACAGCCAATCTTTTCCTGAAAACTAAAGTTAGTGCCAAAAGTTTCACCTTTTAACCAAACATCGCCATGAATTTATTTAATGTAATAGAAGAAATAGAAAAGATCGATCCGGAATTTAACGATCGTATCAATCCGCGCCGTGCCGCGATAAAAAATATAACGAGCTTTGGTTCAAAAGTAGCTGTTGCAGCAATGCCTTTCGCTTTTGCAACACTGTTTAAAAAGGCTTACGGACAAACCCCGGGTACTGATGTTAACTCGGTATTGAACTTTGCTTTATTGCTGGAGTTTTTAGAGGCCGAATTTTATAACAAAGGCTTGGCTGCAAGTAGCCTGATCAACGCTAACGATAAAGCTAACTACTTTACTAAAATAGCGAGAGACGAAAACAACCACGTTGCCTTTTTACAAGGTGTATTAGGTACCGCTGCTATTTCAAAATCATCGTACGTATTTGATGTAACCGGCGGCGGTGCTTTTGCCGATGTGTTAACCAACTATGATACCTTTTTGAAAGTATCGGTTGCGTTTGAAGACACTGGTGTACGTGCTTACAAAGGACAGGCTCCATTTTTATTGAAAAATGAAGTAGTATTAGGTGCTGCATTGGCAATTCACGCTGTAGAGGCAAGACACGCTTCTGCTGTACGTTATCTGATCAACAAAAAGCTTAACCTTGGTCTTAAACCTTGGATTACCAGCGATACTAAAGGTAATGATACCGGTATTGCAGCCGTTGACGCTAACTACGCAGGTGAAGATAATATTATACAAGGTGGTGTTACACTTACCAGCTTACCGGCTGTAGGTACAAGTAACAGCAAAAAATCAGCTACCGCATCGTTTGATGAACCATTGGAAAGAGCCAAAGTTGAGGCCCTGTTAGTAGGTTCATTTATTAAACCCGCTTAAGTTAAAGTTGAATATAAATTAAAAGGCCGGGTGTGTAAGCATCCGGCCTTTGTGTTTTTTAGTAGTTGATCACCTGCTCTTCTATTTGAACAGGAATATCGCGCCACTCATATTTTTGGGTGCGTAATTGCGGCTCAAAACCGGCTTCAATAATTGATTGCTGTATACCTTTGGCGGTAAACCTGTGCGGCGCGCCTGCGGCAGATACCACATTTTCTTCTATCATGATAGAGCCAAAATCGTTAGCGCCTGCATGTAAACATAGTTGCGCTACCTGTTTACCCACCGTTAACCACGATGCCTGTATGTTTTTAATATTGGGCAGCATAATACGGCTCAGTGCTATCATCCGGATGTATTCGTCGCCGGTTACATTATTGGTTATGCCACGTACTTTGCGCAGCAAGGTGCCGTCGTCCTGAAATGGCCATGGTATAAAGGCGATAAAGCCATAATGTCCTTCCGGTTTTTCGGCTTGTACTTCGCGTATCCAAACCAGGTGCTCAAAGCGTTCTTCAATGGTTTCGATATGGCCAAACATCATGGTAGCCGAACTTGGCAGGTTCAACTGGTGTGCGGCACGCATTACATCCAGCCATTCTTTACCACCGCATTTACCTTTCGATATCAGTCGGCGTACACGGTCGTTCAGTATTTCGGCTCCTGCACCGGGTAAGGAGTCGAGCCCGGCTTCTTTCATTGCTTTCAGCACCTCGTAATGGCTGATGCCCTCTAACTTGGCTACGTGCGCAATCTCCGGCGGACCTAAAGAGTGCAGTTTCAATTTTGGATATAGCTCTTTCAGTTTGCTGAACAGATCGGTATAAAAAGCCAGCCCAAGATCGGGGTGGTGACCGCCCTGTAACAGTAGCTGATCGCCGCCATACCTGAAGGTTTCTTCTATCTTTTGCTTATAAGTTTCTATATCAGTAATATAGCTGTCCTCATGACCTGGTCGCCTGAAAAAGTTACAAAACTTACAGTTAGCTATACATACGTTGGTAGTGTTAACATTCCGGTCTATTTGCCAGGTAACCTTGTTGTGCGGCACCTGTATTTTGCGCAGCTCGTTGGCCACATGCATCAGTTGTGCGGTAGGGGCGTTATTGTATAAATAAACACCTTCTTCAATACTCAAGAAATCAAACTGCAACGCGCGTTGCAAAAGATCGGCTGTATTCATATAACAAAAATACGTCTATTTAATGCTCATTTAAAATTACTGTAAAATAATTGACAATAGCGGTACACACATAAATGCATCAAAACAGATAACTATATTTATACCACCATGTTAAGCCGCCAAAAATTTACCAAATTATATTATCCGGGTTTATTAAGCCTGCTGGTGTTGCCATTGCTGTGTGTAGGGTATTTGTATTACCAAAATATAAGTAATATAAAGTATGGCCATGAGGTGGTTTGGGCAGATGCAAACGATACAACTTTAAAACTCCCTTACGGATCAGTATCTAAAAATAAAGTATTAAAATCAAGAGAATATGAGGTTATAAGTAATGATTTATCTCACGGTAAAACTGAGCAAGTTATTGCAAAAACCAATAGTGCAATTGCTAATTTAATAGCAAATAAGGATACAATAAAAGGCATCGCGATTGGTTTTGGTAAGAATACCCGATATGATGATGTTATTAAAGTTATTGATCTTTGCGACAGGTATGAGAACGATAAAATAGTTCACCTTATTGATCAAGACAAATGCCTCATTTATTATAGTTCAATGAAGGAATTTAAAGGTGTTGCCAAAATAAAAAACCTGTCTTATATTTTCATATGTGGTGGTAGTTTATATGTAAAAGCATCTGAAAGTTTAACAACAGTGATTGTTCGATTTATAAAAGAGTTGAAGTTGAGCACGGAAATTTTGGCATGCATATTAATTTCATGGCTAATATTATTAATATGCTCTATTTGGCAAATTAAGGGACATTCATCCAAGTACATAGCTAAGCCGTATAAACTTTTGCGTTATTGATGCAGGTAAGATTTATAGAAATACATATCGAAATTATACCACCATGTTAATCCGCCGAAAATTTACCAAATTATATTACCCGGGTTTATTAAGCCTGCTGATATTGCCGTTGCTGTGTGTGATCTATATTCAATATCAGGAGACAGGCAACATAAGGTACGGTACTGATGTTGCATACAGAAGTAAAGTTTCGGTGAAAACGTATGAGTTACCTAAAGAATCACAATTGTTAAGCAATTACAAGGTAATTAGCAATGGTTTATCGCACGAAGACATTGGGCTGGTTATTTCACATACTAATAAGGCTATACTTAACCTCATAGCAAATAAGGATACCGTTAATGGTATAGCAATCACATTTGGCGGCAAAACACAATATGCTGATATGGTTGAAGTAATTAACATTTGCTACGGTTACAAGGAAAATAACGTAATATGCACCTTTCAGGACGACAAGTGTTTAATACAACATATTAATACCCCAAAGCCTGAAGTTGGAATGATACCGCCATGCGCCGGTTTGCAGTTCACTCCACGTAGTGAACCTGCTGACTATAGTTCATTATCAGCCGTATATACATTAATAAAGAGCAGCCCTGTAGCACAATCATTTTACCTCATATTAGCATTATGGGGTGTAATGTTTTACTTAGTAATCCTCAACGTTAAAAGAAGAATTGTACCATCATTTTAAACCACCCGTCCTTTATCCAGCTTTAAAACCCTGGTAACGCTATCCGGAATTTCATGCTGGTAATGGCTTACATAAATAAGCGTAACATTGCTCAGGTTGCAGATGGTATCGGTAAGGTGTTTAAAATGCAGTTGCTGAAATTCATCGAGGCCCTGGCAGGGTTCGTCAAAAATGAGCAGGGGCGGATTTTTGATTAACGCACGGGCCAGTAAACATAAGCGTTGCGCGCTGGCCGGTATGTTTTTAAGCAGGGTACGGGCATATTGATCTATTTGTAAAGCTTTCATCCAGCGTAAAGCGGTCGCGGATCTTTTCGCATCGCTTGGCCTGAATAATCCCAACGTATCATAATAACCCGATTCGATCACCTGTAAACAGCTGTTATCGGTAGGAAAATATTGGTAAAGCTCGGGCGAAACAAAGCCTATGCGTTTTTTTATATCCCAAATGCTCTCGCCGGTACCGCGCTTCTTATCAAATAATACAATGTCATTCGCATAAGCTTGCGGATTATCACCATTAATTAAACTTAACAAGGTTGATTTCCCTGCGCCGTTAGCACCCAGCAATGCCCAGCGTTCGCCGGGTTTAATGTGCCAGCTAACATCATCCAGGATGATATTTTTATCATAACGAATGTGAGCCTTATTGATCTTCACTATATCATTATAAACTACGGCTTCGGTATTGTTAAGCAGTTCCTGTAATTCGGCTGCATCAATATCGTCCTGAATGTTCGACGCGAATTTTACCGGGTCGAAATCGTTTTTAGCCATCACCTCGGTTATTTCCCCGTTATCAATCACCGCGATGTGGGTTATGGCATCAGGTATTTCGCGTGGAGAGGTAGCCATAATTACGTTAATACCCGAAGCGATGATCTTACCAATGATGCCATTAAACTCAGCACGGGTTTGTACATCAAGCCCGGTCAGCGGATTATCGAGCAACAATATCAGTGGGTTTTTAAGCAGGGCAGAGGCCAACCTTACCCGTTTGGTTTCGCCGTTGGAGAGTTTGATGAGTTCTTTACCCGTTAATTGGGATAGGTTAAGCAACTCAACAACATTTTCGTATTGCCAATGCTGCAAGCCGGTGAACGATACAATATCATGCAGGTATTCTTCAACGGTTTGCGCGTCTTCAGAATCAGACGAGTTATAGCGCTGCTGGTAATAAAAATTGGTAGTGTTTGATTTATTTTTGAAATGATGCTTGCCTTCTACCAGCGATATTAAATTATGAAAGGTGGTCAGTCCATCTTTTTTGGGCGGGTGCTGCGCTATAAAATCGTCGAAAAAATAATTATGAACTTCGCCGCCGCTTACGCTGAACTTACCCGCTATGGTTTGCAGCAACACGCTCTTGCCCGATCCGCTTTTGCCTATGAGTGCCCAGTGTTCGTTTTTGTTTACACTAAAGTTAAGATTACCAAAAAGCGTTTTGTTTTGTGAGCGTACCAACGCGTTTTTTATAGATAGAATGGGCTGTAGCATAATAAAAATAGTTGCCGCTAAAACTACATAACTTATCGGCAAATTGAAAAGCAGCCCTGTGTAACTATGCTGATAGGCGATAGCAGCCTGAAGCAAATTCGCTTGCCCTAATTAACCTTAAATTTCATTTCATTAAAACTTTAAGTTAAATTATAGCTATAAATAAATGTATTATAATAATTGCGCCTTTTTATTGAAAAAAATGTATTTTTAATAAATCTTTTATCGGTGTACCAACACCAAGTTGTAATTAACCTAAATACCTTGCTTTTTTAATGTTTGCTAATATGTATACAGCTGCAAAGCCGATAATTATACTGCTTGGCATTTTGTTAAATAGTTATGAGTATGCGTTTTATAAAATTATGAGAAAGTTAAACGTATTGTTACTGGCGCTGGCTATGATGACTTTAAACAGTTGTTCGCTTATTGTGGACATATTTAAGGCCGGATATTATGTTGGCATCATCGTTGTAGTTATAGTATTAGGAATTATTTTATGGCTATTCTCTTTATTTAGAGGGCGCTAAATATTTACTGTTAAAACTATTACAATGGAAAACACGCAAGCAACAATAGAAATATTGAACGATCTGATCCAGATCAACAATGACCGTATTGCCGGTTACGAACTGGCATTAAAAGAATTGAAAGAAGAAGATGCCGATATCAAGTATCTTTTTACCAACCTGGTAGGCGAGAGCCATCAGTTTAAGCTGGAACTGGGTACCGAGGTACAGGTTTTAGGTAAGGATATTGACAATACAACATCGGCCAGCGGTAAAATACACCGTGCATGGTTGGGCGTTAAAGCCACCTTTACCGGCCATAATACAAAAAGCGTATTAGAAGAATGCGAATTTGGCGAAGATGCCATAAAGTTGGCTTACAGAAGCGCGATTGAAGATGAAGCACTGCCTGCTTATATAAAAGATATATTATACAAACAGCAGGAAATTTTACAGGCCGCGCACGATGAGGTAAAAGCCCTGCGCGATCATGTGCAATAAGAATAGAAGTTAGAAAAGAGTAACAATAAAAAATCCGGATCAAATATTTGATCCGGATTTTTTATGCTTTGTATTTTGCTTGCGCAAAAATTACATTTTAGCAGCAGTATCAGCAGCTGGAGAATCAGCTTTAACAGTGTCAGCAGCTGGAGAATCAACTTTAACAGTATCAGCAGCCGGAGAATCAGCAGCAGCTGAATCAGTTGAACCTGAACCAGAACCTTTACAAGCTGCAACTGAGATAGAGATAGCTAAAGCTAAAAAGCCGAATTTGAATGCATTTTTCATGTTGAATTTTTTTTAAGTGATTTAATAGTTTTCACCCTTAATACCGGAAACTAAAAAAGGTAACCC
This sequence comes from Mucilaginibacter gynuensis, assembly GCF_039541195.1. Taxonomy (NCBI): domain Bacteria; kingdom Pseudomonadati; phylum Bacteroidota; class Sphingobacteriia; order Sphingobacteriales; family Sphingobacteriaceae; genus Mucilaginibacter; species Mucilaginibacter gynuensis. The sequence continues at coordinate 836,423 of NZ_BAABFT010000001.1, read as the reverse complement.
AATTTTTTTGAAAAAAAATAAGATTACCTTTTTTAAAGATTATTTCCCCTAAGGGAGATAATTATTTTTTAGTTGTATCAGCTTTAGTAGTGTCAACTTTAACTACAGTTGTATCAACAGCTGGAGAGTCAGTTTTAACTACAGTATCAACAGCTGGAGAATCAGCAGCAGCTGAATCATTAGCAGCACCACCTTTACCACCGCAAGCAGCTAAAGAAACAGAGATAGCTAAAGCCAAGAAACCGAATTTGAATGCATTTTTCATGTTAATATCTTTTTAATTGTTAGTTGTGAGCCTTTTATACCGGTAAATGAAAAAGGTAACCCACTAAATTAGAAAATAATGAGAAAAATATTACAATCGTTTATAAATCAATGATTTATATTTTAATGCTATACTTGTGTTTTTGAACGTTATGTTTGCCTGTATTATGTAATGCCGATAATAAAAATATTTTTTGCGGGTATGGGTTACATTTTAATATAAATTGTATTAAGTAGTGAATAAACATTTAAACAGTTCAACACCAACAGATAGCGAGGTGATTCTCGGTATCCTTAATAATTCGGAAACGGTTTTAAAAAAGCTGTATCTGGCGTATTTCCCGATGGTGTTGCAGTTGATCATAAATAACAATGGCAGCGCTGATGACGCTAAAGATATTTATCAGGAAGCCATTATCGTTCTTTATAATAAGGTTAAGGCAGGTAATTTTGAGCTGAGCAGTAAGCTTAAAACCTATATATACTCGGTAAGCAGGCGCTTATGGCTTAAACGCCTAACGCAAATGAGCCGTTACGGAGGCGATATAAAGGATTTTCAGGAGTATGCCCCGGTTGAGGAAGATGAGGCGGAAGCACACAGCGACAGGGATATACAGTTCAGCAAAATGGAAAATGCCTTAAAACTGCTGGGTGAGCCCTGCAAAACCATTATGGAAGATTTTTATATCCATAACCGGTCTATGCAGGAAATTTGCGAACGCTTTGGTTATACCAATGCCGATAATGCCAAAACCCAGAAGTATAAATGTTTACAACGGTTAAAGAAATTATTTTTTCAGCAAGATTAAAGTGATGAGCGATACTAAAATGTTAGAACAGATTGAACGCTACCTCAACGGCGAAATGAGCCTTGAAGAACGCGCGCAGTTTGAGCAATTGCGTAAAGAGAACGCGGTTATCGATAGTCAGGTTGTTGAGCACCAGGCTTTTGTTGGCCTGTTAAAACATTACGGCGAACGTTTAGACCTGGAGACCAGGCTGAACGCTATTCATGATGAAATTGATGTAAATACACTGAAGGAAGAACTGATGGTTCATCCGTCGTGGATTGTGAGCATGTGGCGCCATCATCACTCAAAAATCTCTGTAGCGGCGTCTATAGCTATTTTTGCTATGTTGAGCACTTTGTTCTTTACCGGTAAGTTCAACAATAAGGATTCGAAATACCTCGAACTGCGCGATAAGATAGGTAGTTTGCAAACTTCAACCGCAAGAATTAACGCTACCAATAACCGCATACTTAATAATATCAATAAATCGGACAAGCCGAAACCTGTTATTAACCCGGGTAATTTTCGGGGTACCGGTTTCGCGCTTACATCAAACGGTTATATCGTTACTAATTACCACGTAATTAAAGGTGCCGATTCGCTTTATGTACAAAATGTAAACGGCGATTCGTACCATGCAAAGGTGGTATACAGCGAGCCGGAACATGATATTGCAGTATTGGAGATCAACGATTCGGAATTTAAAAATTTAGGCGCTGTACCGTACAACTTCAAAAAATCAAAAAGTGATTTAGGTGAGGATGTATATACTATAGGTTATCCAAGTGATGCTATCGCTTTCGGACCGGGCTTTTTAACATCGGCAGCAGGCTTTAACGGCGATACTACTGCTTACGAGGTATCTATAGCGGCACGTCCGGGTAATAGCGGTGGTCCGTTACTGGATAGCAAAGGCAACCTGATCGGTATTATCAGCGGTAAACAAACGCAATACGAAAGTTCTGCTTACGCCATTAAATCAAACTATTTGTTGAAAGCTATTCAGGATATTCCTTCTGACTCGCTGAAACGTAAGCTCAGCCTTAACACTAAAAATAAAACCAAAAGCTCACTGGCAGGTTTAAGCCGCACGCAACAGCTTGCAAAACTGCAAAAGTATATTTTCATGGTTAAGGTTTATTAAGCCCCATAAAAATCCAAACATATATTGGCCCGGTTGAAAAATTTCATCCGGGCTTTTTTGTTACACATTTAACCGGAATGTTATATTTGACCATGGATCAAACACAAACCTTACCTGTATTAAATGATAGCGAGCTTAGGGTATTAGGCGTACTGATAGAAAAATCGCGTACCACGCCCGAATATTATCCGCTTACTTTGAATAGCCTTACCATTGCCTGTAACCAAAAAACTGCCCGTAAGCCGGTAGTTGATTATGACGATGAAGTGGTTATAACAGCACTTGATACATTAAAAAGAAAAGGGTTGATCTCTACCGCAACAGGTGGTTCAAGCCGTGCTACTAAATACAAGCATAACTTTGCCATTGTATTCCCGGTAGTGCCTGCAGAACTGGCCATTATCAGTTTATTGATACTCCGCGGACCGCAAACGCCCGGCGAACTGAATACCAATTCGGGCCGTTTATACGAGTTTGAAACGCTGGACGAAGTACAGGAAATACTGGATAAATTAGCTACCGAAGAACCGCATTACCTGCAACAGTTGCCCAAACGCCCCGGTCAAAAGGAGGCGCGTTACATGCACTTATTAGGCGGTTCGTTTGACGTGAACGATGAGGAAAGTTTTGCCGAACCCGTACGCAGATCGTCAGGCGAACTGGAAAACCGAGTAGCTATATTAGAGCAGGAGCTTGCCGAACTTAAAGAAGCCTTTAACAAACTGATGAAAGAGTTAATGGGCTAATTGCCCGTTAACGGAATGTTTGATTAAAAGCGACAAGCACTTCGAGAAATATATTTTTACCCAAGCCAAAATCTTCGGGCATTTCGGGTTTAAGCGGCGTGTCTTCTTTGTAATAAACCGGGAAAAGATCGATGAAACCTTTGAGGGATATTTCGTAGCTCAACCAATCGTGCTTGTGGTAAATTTCTTCAAGCTTCATCTCGTACAGCGAAGCGCTTAGCGGGTCGTGATCGTCCATTATAATAACAACAGTAGGGGATAAATTTATAACAGCAGGATATCAATTTTATGGGCGTGCACCAAGTTTAATTGGTTCGACCAGGAGAAGACAGTAAAATGCCCGTCCTGTGAGGCAACCAAAGCCAATGCATCATGCTGATCGTGCACAAACTGTGCCGCGGCCAAATGCCTTGTACCCCCGTTTTGAGCAGGGTGGCGGCGGGTAGCCTTGCCATCCACAACAGGTTCGGTAACAATTAATTGTTCTACCGGCACGCTGTTTTCTGATCGGGCTATCTTTGCGCCAAAGGCCATTAGCTCGTGCTGGTCGGTAATTACGGTAGCGCCATCTACAGCGGTAAAACCACCGATCACCTTTATGGCATCCAGTAAAGCTTCCTGCCATTCCAGTGTATCACGTTCTTCCAAGTCCATCTGCATCAGGTTAGTGATCACCGTATACGCAGGCGTAACAGGATAGTTCATAGGCTGCACAATAGAATTGCGCCAGGTTGCCGAACCCTGCGGTACTATCAGTAATATACCGCCCCGGCCATGGCTCCGCATAGATGAAGCCAGCTCAACCAATACGTTTACACCTTCTTCGGTAGATGAGGGCAGGGGCAAACCAAGCAACGAAGTCAATAAGCTCGGGCAATCGCCCACGCCGGATGTTTCTTCGTCAACAATTTTTATCTCGTCGCCTTTTAAAATGGCAATATTTACAAACTTGCCAAAGCCATCAATGCGTTTATGTTTTATTACCAGCAGACCCGGTTCCACCACTTCCAGCACAAAGCAAATGCCCGGTATAGAGTTGGTAGTTCCCCAGATGTAAATGTCATCTTCCTCGTGCCAAATGCCTAAATGTATGCCCGGCTGCTCAACAGCGGGGGCAAGTTTTATTAAGTTTTGCGGTGTTAGCCTGATGCGGTTCTCAAATAAAAGCGGTTGTTCTGATTGTGAAGGGTGCAGCAGTGCCATTGATATTTTAGGTGGTTTGCCTTCTTCTCGGCGCAGGCTGGCCCAAAATGCTACATCAATAACTGCCTCAATAATGCGCGCGCTCAAATCCCGCGACAAATTAAGGTCGCTGAAAACCCTTGCGGCGGTAATATGCTTGGCAAAATGGTTCTCAATAGTAGAAGCTACCATTCGCGCAGCCAGGTATGTAGGTTCAGATAGCATGTAATATCAAATGATGAGCAAAGGTACTATATAATGGTATTGCAATTGTATACGCTTGGTAAAACTACACAGCGCCTGATAAGTTTCAGCATCAGAATTTTATCCTGCAATTTTCCGATTCCATCAGGTTCTTGTATTCGGCAATATCGTCGGGTGTTTTAATGCGGGCAAATTCATCGCGATAGTATTTTTTAAGCACCTTGCGCTGCATTGCCTCAAAGTATCGTCTCAATTCGGTTTGGGTTTCCAGTATAAGGCCGGGCACAGGTACGGTTTTGTTATTGTCCATAGCCACCATGGTGAAATAACTCGTGTTAGTATGGGTGATGATATTGGTACGCACATCTTCAGATTGTACCCTGATGCCCACCACAACCGAGGTATTACCCGTGTAATTCACCGAAGCCAGCATTGATACCAGCTGACCGATCTCCACCGGGGCAATAAAATTCACCTCATCAATAGAAGCGGTTACGCAATAATAACCGGTATGTTTCATGGCGCAGGCATAAGCCACCTTATCCATCATAGATAGCAGCACGCCTCCGTGTATCTTACCTCCAAAGTTGGTGTAGGAGGGAATCATCAGTTCGGTGATAACGGTTTCAGAGTTTTTAGCGGGTTTAAAAGTGCGTTCGGCCATAAAGCTTTTGTGTTGATATTGCGATAATACTGAAAGATTTTGCAACCCCGTAAATTTAATGTTCTTATATTGGTTTTAAATGACGCCGATACAATAAACTAATGCGTATTATTACCGTTTATCGCATTTACTATACACAGATACATGAATAGTTGGTTTAAAAATTACAAAGGGATAATTTGGTTAATAACGGGTATTATCATAGGCAGTATTGCCGGCGCCGTACTGGGCAAACAAGCCGAAGTATTAAAACCTATCGGCGATATCTTCCTGAATCTGTTGTTTACAGCGGTAATTCCTTTGGTGTTTTTCGCTATATCATCGGCCATTGCCAACCTGAGCGGCTCTAATAAACTGAGCCGGATAATGGGAGCCATGTCGCTGGTGTTTTTATGTACGGTGCTGATATCGGCATTTTTAACCATTGTAGCCGTTTGGATCTTCCCGGTACATCAGCAGGTGGCAGTAACCCCGCTTACCGAAAATATAGTTAAAAAACCATTCGGCGACCAATTGGTGCTACTTTTTACCACCAGCGAATTTTTCGATCTGCTATCGCGCAAAAGCATGATGGCCATGATGGTATTCTCGGTACTCATCGGCTTCGCTACGCTGCGTTCGGGTGAAAAGGGAGCAGCGTTCGCTCGTTTTTTAAATGGAGGTAACGAGGTGTTTAAAAACCTGTTTACCCTTATAATGAAACTCGGACCGATAGGTTTAGGTGCTTATTTTGCTTACCAGGTAGGCGTATTTGGTCCGCAATTGTTTGGTACTTACGCGCACGCTATGGGGCTTTACTATGGCGTGGGCGCCTTTTATTTTGTTGCGCTGTTCAGCGTATACGCTTTTATTGCAGGCGGAGTAAAAGGTGTAAGAAAATACTGGCGAAACAACATTATACCATCTGCTACGGCGGTAGGAACTTGCAGCAGTATTGCCACCATCCCGGCCAATTTAGATGCCGCCCGAAAAATTGGTATCCCGGATATTATCACCAATGTAACCATCCCCTTAGGGGCTACTTTGCATAAGGATGGATCAAGTATCTCATCCATCGTTAAGATGGCGGTGGTGTTTGCCATGTTCGGTAAAAGTTTTGACAGTGCCGAAGCAGTACTCATCGCCTTAGCCATGACGGTACTGGTAAGTATGGTTGAGGGCGGCATCCCCAACGGCGGATATGTGGGCGAACTATTATTCATCTCCGCCTATGGTTTCCCACCCGAAGCCCTACCTCCGGCAATGATCATCGGCACGCTGGTGGATCCGTTGGCGACTTTGCTCAATGCCACTGGCGATACCGTAGCCGCCATGTTGGTAGCCCGCTTTACGCATGGCAAAAACTGGATGGATGCGGAATTGCAACAGGAGGTATAGTCTCGATATTTAAGTAATCGTATAGTCAACTCACCCGGTCTACGCTTCGCTGGACCACCCTCTCTGCTTCGCAAAGAGGGTTGGAGAATCTTGCAAAGTAAATATCTTCAAAACCCCTCTTTCCGCTTGCGGAGAGAGGGGTGACGAGCAAAGCGATGTCGGGGTGAGTCGATATAGCCGCTTTTCATTAACAGCCATGTTTTCTACAACTGCCTACAACAAAGGCGACAACCCTTTTTGCAAACGTTGCTGACGTAGCAGCGCCTCCAAATAATAATAATCCGCGTAAATTATCGGTACATCTATTTCGCTTTTGGCGGGTTTATGGCCGGTGCTGTGTAGTAAAATAAAGCCTTTGTTTGTTCCGGGTTGTGCCTGGTAATGGTCGTGCAGGTTCTTTACAATTTTATCCGCTAAGGCTCGATACTGCTTCCAGTTTTTGCTGTAGGTTGATAACTCATACAATGCCGATGCTGCTATGGCTGCAGCAGAAGCATCGCGCGGGGCATTCGGAATATCGGGCGCGTTGTAATCCCAGTAGGGTATAAGGTCTTTAGTTACGGATGGGTTGTTGAAAATGAATGCCGCGATTTTATCGGCCTGTTGTAAATAAGCCGGATTTTTGGTTTCGCGGTAGCTCATGGTATACCCATACAAGCCCCATGCTTGTCCGCGTGCCCATGCCGATTCATCAGCATAACCCTGGTGCGTTTGGCGGTGCGCTACCTTCCCGGTTTCGGTATCGTAATCAACTACATGATACGAGCTATTATTAGCCCTGAAATGATTTTTAAGTGTAGTATTGGCATGCGTAACGGCCACTTTGTAATAGGTAGAATCACCGGTGAGCTTGGTCGCTTCAAAAAGCAATTCCAAGTTCATCATATTATCAATAATGACCGGGTACTTCCATTCGGGCCTGCCATCCCACGATTTAATGCAGCCTACCTTCGGGTTAAAGCGGGTGATGAGCGTTTTGGCCGATTCAATAATTACCTCTTTGTAATGCGGATCTTTAGTTGCTTTGTAGGCATTACCCACGCTGCAATATAGCATAAAACCCAGGTCGTGCGTGCCGCCATTGGTTTTCTCTTTTTCAACTATAGTTGTATATAGTTTGGCTTCTTTAAGCCACTGGTCATTTTTGGTGTAGTCATACAAAAACCAAAGTTCGCCGGGAAAAAATCCACTGCACCAATCCGGCGACGGTATAAGTTTCAGGCTGCCATCTTCCTTTAACGACCTCGGGATACTGTTCTTATCACCGGCCTTCTGCGCGCTGTCTATATTTTTCAGTATCAGCCGGGTTTGATCTTCGGCAAAGGCAAAGCCGCTTTTGGTTTGGTTTTGGGCGTATCCGCCAATGGCGAGGCCAAGCAGTACGCCGGTTATTACACCTCTGTAACTCATTTCGCGGCTTTTACTTTAATTACCAGTTTCTTCACTACGTCAACACCATCTACTTTAATACTTGGGCGGTGCACATCATTAGGGAAAAACAAAAAGAATATGCTTGGTTCGGCATTGTAATATTTGCCATTGCCGGAGTATTTGGCTACATCTTTAACAACATCGTAAGGCACAGTAACCGTGGCGCTTTTAAGTGGCATCACCTCAATTTGTTCTTTGCCCTTAATTACATATTGCAGGTCGATGTAATTTTGGTGTGCTTCCCAACGGGCGCTGTCGGGTTCTTTTGATGGACCTTCGGTAATTGCAGCGTACACGTCGTCGCCATCAATAGGGTATTTGCCGGGAGCGATGGTACCCAGGTCTGTATTTTTCAGGTAAGCGAATGCTTTGTCCCAAAGCGCCTTGTTAGCGTGGTATTGTTTATAAAACGCTACAACATCCACATCGGGGCTAAGTTTTATGGTAAGCCCGTTGGCCCAGGTTTTACCCTTAACCCATGTTAAAGCAGTTTCTTTTGCAGGTGTTTGCGCAAGGGCATCCTGGTCGATGGCGTTAAAGCTCATGATAAATAAAATTATGATACAGGTAAATGCTCTCATTTTGTATCAGGTATAATTGGTTTACAACATCAATATTACGATGTATTTAACTGAAATGAAAATGGATGACGATAAATAATCGCATAAAAAACCGCCTGCGGAGTTGAGCCGCAGGCGGAATGGATTTAAACGATATGTGATGATGGTTTTATTCGCTGCGTAAGTTTTTCACAGGATTGGTCCAAGCCGACTTAATGGCTTGCCAACTAACCGTAAGCAGGCATATCACCACACTCAATAGCATAGTTACTACAAATACCCAGCCACTTATTTCGGTATGATAGGTGTATTTAGATAGCCAGTTATCTACATTATAATAACTGATGCACGCGCCGATAACAAAAGATACAAGCACCAGCTTAACAAACTCCTGCGATAGCTTGAACCATATATTGGCCGTACTTGCCCCTAATACCTTACGTATACCTATCTCTTTTTTGCGCTGCTCTGCCGAGAATGATGCCAACCCAAACAGGCCCAGGCATGAAATAACAATGGCCAGCGCTGTAAAACCGGTTGCCATATTACCCAGCAACTGCTCGGTGTTTAGCTTTTCGCCGAATACTTCATCAGTAAATTTATATTCGAAAGGGTAGTCGGGATTATATTTTTTGTAGATGGCCTGCACGGTCGCCATGCTTTTTGATACGGAAGCGTTAGGGGTTAGGCGCATGGTTATGCCGCCAACCCATCCTTTAACCTGGCCCATCATAGCGGGTTTAATAGGTTCAAAAGGGGAGCCCCACACAAAATCTTTTACTACACCAATAATGGTGCGGTTTTCGCCCTGCCATTTTACTATTTGACCCAGCGGCTCTTTCATGCGCATCAGTTTCACCGCTGCCTCATTAACGATGAGGCCAAGGCTATCTGCCGGGCGGCCGCGGTCAAAATCGCGCCCTTGTGCCAACGTCAAACCAAAAGTGCTCACAAAGTTGTAATTAACCACCATCTGGTCGATAGGGATCTTATCCTCGCCCTGTAATTGGCCGGGCCATACAATACCCCAGGAGTTACCATTGGTATTGGTAATACTGCCCGATGTTAAAGCGGCATCCGTAATGGCTCCGCTGCTGATGGCATCACGCCTGAAGGCGTCAAAGTTTTTATCAATGCTGCCTTCCACCTCAATTTCTACCAGTCCGTTTTGTTCGTAACCAACGGGTTTGTCCTTTATAAAGCTGATCTGTTTATATATAAATATGCTCGACAGAATAAGGCATATAGCAAAAGTGAACTGTACCACAACCAAAACCTGCCTTGGGCGTACCGCGCTTTTAGTGCTTATCAGCTGCCCTTTTAAAACCTTTACCGGTTTAAACGACGACAGGAAAAGTGAAGGGTAGCTGCCCGCTACAAGGCCGGTAACCAAGGTAAGTGCGAGTGCGCCAACCCAAGCCCATGTATTAGTGTAGGGCATGGTTAGTTTTATCCCTATTATCTGACTAAAAGAAGTTAGCAACAGGCTGATGATAATCAGTGATAAGCCTAACGCGAAGAAAGCCATCATTAAAGATTCGCCCATGAACTGGATGATGAGCGAGAACCTGCCTGCGCCGATAGCCTTGCGTACACCCACCTCACGCGCCCGGCGTTCTGACCGCGCGGTAGAAAGGTTCATGAAGTTGATACAAGCTACCAGTAATATGCCAATGGCCAGCATCAGGAACAAGCGCACATACTCAATACGACCGCCTACAGCCTTATAGTTTTTAAACTCATTATACAAATGCAGTGACGCGAATGGGTATAACGATACATTGTTGGCCTTGTTATTAGGATCATATTTGGCTATTAGGCCTTTTATTTTGTTGTTTGCCACATCGGCGCTTACACCAGGCTTCAGCATGGCAAATGTGCTGAACGAATAGTTGCCCCAACCTGAAGTAACCAACCACGGCATTTTTGCTTCGAGCGCTTTCCACGACATTAAAACCTTGAACCTGAATGATGAGTTTAATGGCTGATCTTTTATTACACTGCCTACTTTGTAGCTACGGTCGTTATCAATTTTTATGGTTTGGCCTAAAGGATTGGCATCGCCGAACAATGATTTTGCTGCCGATTGGGTAATCACTACCGATGAAATATCGGCCAGCGCGCTGCTGCCTTTTGGTCCGCTAACAACCTCAAAGCTAAACATATCCAACAACGACGGATCGCTCGACATGATGGCCAGCTTTAAAGCTTTGTCTTTATAATTTACAAGGGTAGGGTAAGGGCCGGTAGTACGGGCAACCTTGTCAAACTCGGGGTAGTCTTTCAGTAAAGCTTCGGCAAGTGGTTTAGGTGTTGAAGAACCGGTACGCACCTCGCCATCAACCGGTTGGTTGTTCATTACCCGGTAAAGGCGATCATTATTAGCATGGAACTTGTCGTAACTAAACTCGTTATACACATACAGCAGCAACATAAAGCTAATGGCCATACCCAAGGCAAGACCGCCAATGTTTATAGCGCTGTATAGTTTATTGTTGAGCAGGTTTCGCCAGGCAATAATTATGTAATTCTTCAGCATAGTAATCAATGATAGTGATGGTTTTCATGCTGAAGAGTATAATATTAATACCAGAATTGTAAAATATTGATAATTAGTATTTTGTGATTTTAATATGTGATAAAACTGTTCGCTATCGAACAATTATTTGTTCGCAAGCGATACAATTAGGGAGGGGCATTTTTTTAGTTAGTTCTTCGTTAGGAATGTTTTTGCTTTATTGAACGTTAGTGGATGTAACTTTCTTTTTTCTCTCAAAAAAGAAAGTCACCAAAGAAAAAAGTCGCGGCTGCGCAAGGAACTATTAAAGGTTGTGCTTGGGCAGGGTCTGTGCTCCCCGTTCCTTACGATGCCGCATTTTGTCGGTTATTTACGTTTGTGCTTTTGCATTACGTTAGCCCATCACTCCGCCGCCTCCGCAGCCGCTTGGCTCCGGCCAAGTGGCAACTATTACGCGGCCTCCGGCCGTACTATGTCAATTAATGTATTTATAGTGTAAGCTGAAAGGTTTACGTCATGCTGTATCACGAGTCACGCTATGCTAAACTCCCACCGTCAGCAAACAGCTTCGGACGAAAGCGGGCAGAACTGTGTTGGGCCATGAGCGCAAAGGCGGGCATAGGAACTTGTTGCATGGGGTGGGGATAGCGCGTCGGGGCAAAAGTTCCAGCCCTAAGTTCTGTTCGGTTTGCAGGGCAATGGCCTTGTGCGGCAAAGAAGCCTATTGCTGGACAAAGGGTTTTGTTACTTTTGCCCTCAAAAGTAATGGGGCAAGCGCCCAAGAGCAGGCTAACGTTAATCATAGCATAAGCACAAACCTACGTAGAGATTGCTTCGTGCCTCGCAATGACGATGATTTATAAGCTGTTACTAATTAAGCATCATAACAGCATCTCGCCGCCATAATGCCCCGTGTTTCATAACTCAAAGTAACCTAACTTGCACCAAACCCTACGCACCCGCTTCCTGTGTCAATTTTTCAAGCCCTTTTTGGTTGGCAATGGCGATGCTTTTGCCCGATAGTTTAATGAGTTTGTCTTTAACCAGTTCGTTGATCACTCTGAAAACTGTTTCGTAAGTGGCACCAGAGTAGGAGGCAAGATCCTGACGACTCAGGTCGATATTGATAAGCCCATCTTTTGTAACGCCGAATTGATTTTGCAGTAAAATAAGCGCTTCGGCTACACGGCCTTTAACAGGCATGTGGGCCAGGTTACGCATCTTTTTTTCGGACTGGGCAAGCTCTTTGGCGAAAAACATCAGCAGGTTGTAGGTAAACTGGGGGTTTACCTTAAGTGTGGCCTCAAAAAACGCGAGGTCGATATAGCAAACTACACCGGGTTCGAGTGCTGATGCAGATATGGCGTAAACACCATCGCTGCCTAAACCCCTGTGGCCAAATATCGATCCTTCATTAGCGAAACGGATGATGAGCTCCTTGTCGGCATCCCATTTTTTGTACACCTTGAAATTGCCCGAATGAACAAAGTATACACCTGTAACAGGATCGCCCTCTCTAAAAATTACTTCTCCCTTTTTTACTTTAAAGTTCTTTTTGTGTGCTTCAATAGCCGGAAGCCACTCGGGTAAACAGTTTTTTGTTAAATAGCAACTGTTTAAATCGCAAGGTGAATTTTTTTTGATCATTTGTCAGTTAAAAGCTCAAATTTAGCGATATTATTTATTCATAAATCAATATAATTTATAAAAAAGACAATTTAATTATTGTATTGATAATATATTTTAGTGCTTTTGATAAAATTGCTAAAATTTATAAAACATAAATAGCTGAATTATGCATGTTTAAACCTGTTTTAAATATTTAAAACTGATATTGTTTTATTTGTTTGACAATTTTGTAAATAACGCAATTGTTAGCGTGTTTATCTATGGTGAATTTGTAGCAGCTGGATTTCGGAGCTAATAAATGCCGTTTTAAATTCCGATAATTAAATTGTTACATGTAAAACAAGTTTGTAAGTTCATTTCAAGCTATTTTTATCAGCACATAAAGCCGCCTCATGAAAAAATTACTACTTACTACGCTTATTTCTTCATTATTTTTTGCCGGGTTTACCCAAACCACCATACATCGCGACCCTGTGATTGAAAAAATGGTAAGCGAGGTATCGGCAGATTCCCTGCACGCGCATGTAAATAAACTGGTTTCCTTTGGTACGCGTAATACGCTAAGCAGCGTTACCGATAAAAAGCGGGGCATAGGCGCGGCAAGGCAGTGGTTGCTCAATAAAATGCAAAGTTATGTGGCTGGCAGTAATGGCCGTTTGTCGGTTAATTTTGATACCAGTATCTATCAGCCTGATGGTAAAAGAATAGATGCCGTTACCGTACTAACCAATGTAGTAGCTACGCTAAAAGGTACCGACCCGGCAGACCATCGTGTGTTTGTTATTAGCGGACACATGGATAACATGCGTACCAGCGTAATGGACAGAACCGGCGACGCGCCCGGCGCTAATGACGATGGCAGCGGCAGTGCCGCGGTTATTGAATGTGTGCGGGTAATGAGTAAACACAGCTTTCCAGGTACTATAATTTTTGTTACCGTTTGCGGCGAGGAGCAGGGTTTGTTAGGCGCGTCGTTCATGGCATCTAACGCTAAAAAGAACAATATTGAAATTACCGCTGTGCTTAATAACGATATTATGGGCAGCAATAACAGCAACGAAACCAATATCATTGAAAATACTAAAGTGCGAGTATTCAGTGAGGGGCTGCCTGCCTTTGGCCTTGATGAAAAGAAAGCGGCAGCAATTCGCAGTTTGGGTTTAGAGAACGACGGGCCATCGCGCCAACTGGCGCGTTATGTAAAAGAAATAGGGGAGCGTTATGTAGATAATCTGGATGTGGTGATGATCTATCGTCCGGATCGTTTTTTACGCGGCGGCGATCACCTGCCTTATCAGCAGCAAGGTTTTACCGCGGTGCGAATCACGGAGATGAACGAGAATTTTTACCACCAGCACCAGGATGTGCGCAAAGAAAATGGTATACAATATGGCGACCTGCCCGAATTTATGGACTTTGAATACCTGCGCAAAAATACCTGCATGAATTTGAGCAACCTGGCTAATTTGGCTAAAGCCCCGGCTGTACCGCAACAGATAAACATGCTGCTGGCTAATCTTAGCAATTCTACCGCTTTAAGCTGGGAAGCACCGGTAACCGGCAAGGTAAAAGGATACTATGTAATGATGCGCGAAACCACCAGCCCGGTTTGGCAAAAAAAGATATTTACTACGGATAAAAGCATTACGCTGCCATACTCAAAAGATAATTACTTTTTTGCTGTGCAAGCCGTAAGCGAAGATGGTAACGAGAGCTTACCTGTTGTACCATCCGCCGTGCGTAAAACTAAGTAATGCGGAAGTTTAATTAAGCGTGAGCGGGTACATTTTGTTGTTCGTTGTTGAAGTTTTCCATAACCAGTACAGCCGCGCCTATCAGTTCGGCATCAAAACCGATATCTGAAATAAAGATCTCGGTACCACCAGCCAAGCGGGGGATACAGTATTTATTTAAGGCCTGCTGAATAGGGGCAAGCAACAACTTACCAACCTTAACACCACGGCCGCTTAGTACAATAGCTTTCGGGTTAAGTATATGGATGAGGATTGACAATCCGCGACCTATCTTATAAGCGGCATCCGACAGTAATTCGATAGCAAACTGATCGCCTTTGTTGGCCGCGTCCATTACTTCATCGCCAACAGCCAGTTTTGAGTCGTCGTCTGATATGAATTGCAGACTTGTTTTTTGTCCGTTCTTAACGCCATCTATGGCTTTTTCGGCCACAGCAAGTAAAGAAGCTTCGGCTTCTAAACAGCCTTGTTTACCGCAGGCGCAAAGGGTGCCATCTTCGGTGATCGGTATATGGCTAAACTCACCTGCGAAACCGTTTTCACCACGGAAGATCTGCCCGTTCAATATCATACCCAAACCAATACCCCAGCCAATATTGATCACCATTACATCTTTAATTGATTTGGCCACACCAAATTTCAGTTCGGATAGGGTGATCAAGCTCGAATCGTTATCGATATATACAGGCAAACCAATAACATCGCTTATGTGCTGGGTAAGGCTTTTATCGCCTGCATCAAGGTAGGTGTAGTTTATGCCTTCGTGTACATTTACAAAGCCGGGCATACCAATACCTACGCCAATAATTTTCTCCTTATCAACGCCCGAGTTGGCAATATGCTTAACCAATAGATCGGTAAGCGTATTTAAAGCATCAGGATTATCCTTTAGTTTAAGGTTGATGATCTCTACCGGCGATACATAATTGTTCAGCAGGTCAACTATGGCTATGCGGGTGCTTAGCTGATCCATCGCCACGGTTACAATGTACAACCTATCGTGCCTTACCGAATAAATAAGCGGCCTGCGGCCACCGCTTGAAGGGGCGTAACCCTGCTCAATAACAAAACCAGCCTCAATAAGATGATTGATGGCTTTGGTTACCAGTGGTATGCTTTTATCAATTCTGATGCTTAATTCAACACTTGAAAGTTGTTCACCATAATACAATTGCTGAATAATTTCAGCATACAACTTCGCGGTTTTCTTATTTGTATTGAACATATCGGGTTTAGTACTGTTGGATAATGATCCGGCGTGGTGATGCAAAACTAAATAATACAAACGATGCTTTTGTTATGTATCAACAAAATTATATAACAAAAGCATCACCTGTTTTTAATTAAGCTTTAATACGCTGCTGCTCCTGCCGTTGGCGCCAAAAGCCCTTAGCTTAATGGTGTTGCCGGCGGCAGGTATCTTGCCTGAAAATATTTTACTGGTGTTGGTGGGTATGCTTCCGTTGGTTGTATAACGTAAAACAAAGCCCGGTAATTGCATATTGGCCTCAATATTTCCGTCTTTTATTATAGCGCCCGGTGTAGGCACCCGGTAGTTGAAACCTCCGGCATAATTGTTTAATCTTGGTAACTCACGGGCTACTTTATTAGCAAACGTCGACCATGCCGTATTATACATGCTTTCGCTTAGCGCCACGTCTTTTTCGGTCGCCCAATCAGGGTCAACAGCCCAGGCACGTTCGGCTACGGCAAATAGCTTGGGCAATAGCAGGTATTCAAACTTATCGGCGCTGATAAGGGTTTCGCTCCATAAAGGGGCTTGTATACCCAATATATTGGCACGTCCCGCATCTGTCAGTTGCAGCTTATTATCAAAATACCCTGCCGGGATGGGTTTGCCCTCCTCGTTTTCCTTTTGGTTTTTATAATAATTGTAGGGGATAAACGCGTATGGTTTATTCATATCTACATAGCCGCCCCAATATTGCCCGCGTTCGCTGATGCTTTCGTTGTAGGCAAGGTCGAGATACAGGTTGGTAACATTGGTAAGCACCACCTTATACCCGGCATTGGCCAGTTTGTAAGCCAGCTCTTCGTTGCCCGATAAATTGTTCCATACATCTACATGGATATTTTGATCGGCCATGCGGGTATCAACTATCATTTGTTTTTTACCGTCGATCGTTACTTTTCGCAAGCCAACTTCTTCCCAGCCAGATAAATACAGTTTGCGGGCTTTTAGCATGGTATTGATCTTTGAAAAATAGTAATGCCACATTTCGTCTACATTTTTTACAGAGGTATCCTGCTTCAGCACATTGGCCACAGCGGGCGATTTCTCCCAGACACCCGCCGGTACTTCATCGCCGCCAAAGTGGATAGTTTCCAGCGGTACGCCTGCTTCCTTGTGCATGGCAATAATTTCGTCGGTCACCTTAGTTAAAAAGGTGTATACCGATGGCAGCGCCACATTGATCACGTTATCATCCCAGCCCTGTACCGAACGGTATACTGATTTATCGTTTACATCGCGCAGCAAATATTTATTGGCCTCGGCAGCTTTCCCGGCTTTCATCAGGCGATCATACCGCACATCCATTGATTTGATGGCCGCGCGTGCATGCCCCGGTGTTTCAAATTCGGGGATCACTTTAATATGGCGATCATTGGCGTATTTCAAGATCTCGATATAATCGGCACGGGTATAGAAACCACTTCCGGCTTTGTTGGCGGCATCGGGCCCCGAACCATAGGATGGATGCAGGCGGTTTTTAGCGTTTATGGTATGTCCCCTTTGCGATCCTATTTCGGTCAGTTCAGGCAAACCGGGGATTTGTATGCGCCAGCCTTCATCATCGTTTAAGTGGAGGTGTAGCACATTGAACTTATATAGCGATAGCAGGTCTATCAGTTTTATAACCTCTTGCTTTTGCTGAAAATTACGGGCTATATCCATCATAAACGCACGGTGACCAAAACGCGGGGCATCCGTTATGATTACGTTGGATATCTTAAGATCCTGCTGCACACTTGCCCATGCAGTTGGCGGTAACAAAAGTTTTAACGATTGAATGCCATAAAAAGCACCTGTAGCGGTTGATGCCATAATGGTGATTTGCGATGAGGTTACCTTTAACTCGTAAGCTTCCGGCGCAATAGCTTTATCCTGCTCAATCATAATCCCGGCAGATTTATCACCTGTGGCAACTGCCGGGGCTTTACCCAATACTTTGCTTAATTCGCTTGCCAAATAACGGGCCTCTTTTGCAAACACCGCTGCCGTACTGATCTTAACGGCTGATGTAAGATTGAACGTCCCCAGCTCCCGGGTGTATTTTACTGGTGTGGGCAATACCGGTGGCAATTCGTTTTCAGGCACGCTTTTAATCAGTTGGTTTTGATTGTATACCTTTTCGGCCAGTTGCTTTTCACGCTCATCAATATTGGCCGTATTGTCAAATTCTGTTTTTATGGGGAAGCCTTTGCCGGGTTGCTTATCAAAAACGAGGTAAAAACCTTTCGGGAAATCAGTGGCGTTTTTAATATTGCCGGTCCGCAGGTCTGACTTTAAAACTCCGCCTGCCCGCAGCGCGAAGCTTTTGCCCGGCGATAATTTAAACACATCGCCGTTTACCTGCTTTACAATAATGTTGCTATCAATACCCGCGCTTTTTGCGCCGCCGGTGTTAAAGTAAATTGACCATCCCGAAGCGGGGATAGGCTTTTTGCCTTTATTACTCAAGGTTAAAATTACGTGGGTATCGCCGCTGTTCAAATGGTTTTCTTCGGCTGATTGCCAGGTGAGTTTAAGATCGGCAACATTAAAAGGTGTTTTGTTCTGGGCCGATGTATTTACTGCGAACAATAACAGCAACAGGATATATAATGGTGTTTTTTTCATAGTTCTATCAATTATTTTGGCTGTGGTATTTCACCAGCCCTTCAATAGGTGTTTTAATAATATTGCCGGTACGCATGCCGTAACCGGCAGCCACTGTACTTAATAAGTCCGAAAATTTGTAACCTATAGAACCCACACAGTTCAAGGTGTAAGTTTTGTAAGCCGGATATAAACTGATCAGGTTGTTGAAGCAATCGGCAAAAGCGCTTTTTACTAAGGCCGATATATACGGATGCTGGATATGCAGTATAATAAAGCGGCAAAATCCTGCGCAAAACCTGTTAGGCATTGGCTTGGTGTATACCTCGTTAATAATATCATCGGGCGATAGTTTGTAGGTTTCAAAAAACTCGGTTTTCAAATCTTTTGGCATCCTGTCGCGGCCGTAATCTATCAGCAGTTTTTTACCGATGTAAGCACCGCTGCCTTCATCGCCCAATATAAAACCCAATGAATCTATCTGGTGTGTTATATTTTCGCCGTTGTAAATGCAGCTGGCCATGCCGGTGCCCAGTATAGCTACAAAACCCGCTGATCGGCCCAATACCGCCCTTGCGGCGGCCAGCAGGTCGTGGTCCACCGTAATAGCTGCTGCAGGGAATACGCTTTTTAAGGCGGTGCTTACAATATGGTTTTTATCGCCGCTACACCCTGCGCCATAAAAGTGTATTTCGGCTATGTTTTTCGCGGCTATAACAGCCGGGAGCTTTTCAATAATACAGGCCCTTATGTATTCGCTATCTACATAGTACGGATTAAAGCCCTCTGTGTCAAAGTAAATCTCGGGTTGGTTATTGTTTATTAAGCACCAGCTTGTTTTAGTTGAGCCGCTGTCAGCTATTAGTTTCATGCTGTAAATCGTTATCGTATAAAATTAAACCCTCACATAAATGTGCTTTTTATCAAGCACCAAACCCACCAGCCAGCATATCAGCATATAGCTTAAAGCAAATAACAGCGAACCTATGGCACCCGGAGCTATTACCTGGTAAATGGTGTCATTTATCCAACTATACAGGTTAAGCCCCTTTCTTACATGTATCATCCAGAAGAATTGCACCAGTATTTCGGAGAGCAGGTAAATAAACAAGGGGTTTTTGCCAAAGGTGATGAAGAAGCTTGTCCAGTTATATTTGTTCCACGCCTTTATTTCAAGGGCGTAAACAAGGGTCGATAGGATAACCAGATCAAGCCCGGTAGTAACCAGTACAAATGAACTCGACCATAATTTTTTATTGATAGGGAATACCATGTTCCAGCATAGGGCTAAAAAGATAAACAGGCAGCCCACAAGCAGCAGTTTGGCAATGGTATCATAACCCTTGCCTTTATCCTGAATAAATTTGCCCGCATAATAGCCTACCACCACGTTTACAATTGCAGGCAAGGTGCTCAATATTCCTTCCGGATCGAAAGCGATGCCTTCGCCATGGTAAAGGTGACTATCGCCGAGTATAAATTTATCAAGATAGATGCCCGCATTGCCCGTCATGCTCAGCGGATCAACCGGGTTGCCGTAGATAAGCAGCAATACCCAATAGCCTACTAATAACAATACCGATGCGATGATAACACTGCGTTTGGATAAATAATGGATCATGAGCGAAGCGAAGCAATAGCACAACGCGATGCGCTGTAATACGCCCATAATACGTGTGTTGCCTATAGGCGACAAGGTAATGTGATCGCCGCCAAAATTAAAGAAGGGGAACCAGTACATAAGGTAGCCTATCAAAAATATCAGCAGGGTGCGTTTAAATATTTTACCTAACACAGCCGCGTTGCCAATTTGCTGGTAACGTTTCATTGAAAAGCTCATGGCGTTACCCACCGCGAACAGGAACGATGGAAACACAAGATCTGTAGGGGTGAAGCCATGCCATGCCGCGTGCTCCAGCGGAGCAAAAGGCGTAGCGCCGCTTCCGGGGGTGTTCACGATGATCATAAAACAAATGGTCATTCCGCGAAACACATCCAGCGATAAAAACCGCGATGAGGATTGAGTCATATTAGTTTATAATAGGTTATACGAAGCCGGTTTAAAGCCGGCGAAAAATTGTTCATTAATGTTTCAGCCTGTTTAGCCTGTGGTCGGTGTTATCACCGCACCACTAACTCACGTCATTGCGAGCAACGAAGCAATCCCCAATTAGCAGAGCCGCTCTGTATATGTAGAGATTGCTTCGTACCTCGCAATGACGAGCTTTTTATTATGCCCGCTATAAGCGGAACTTTTTTCAAATCCCTCCTTGGGGAGGGGTGTGATGGAAAGTGCGGTGGCAGGGAGGGGTTTATGCAGTATTTCAAAATAGCTGATAAAACCCCTCCCTACACCCTCCCAAGGGAGGGAATCGCACATTGCCCCTTATTGCACTCTCGTCATCACCAATGACGAGTTTTTAATCAATGATACCCCGGATTCTGCTTTAACTTAGCAGCACCACCCGCCGCGCTTAGGTCAATCTGGCGTTGTGGTATAGGGTAATACTCATTCTTATTTTTGGTGAAACGACCGCCACGCACATCATTGGTCAGTTTGCCCTGGTAGGTAAAGTATGCGTTCAGCTCGGTATCGGCAATACCCCATCGCACCAAATCAAAAAAGCGGTGACCTTCCATGGCAAGCTCTATCTTGCGTTCAAAGTAGATGGCTTTTAGCGATAGCTCCTTTGATGAAAAATAGCCAAGCGGATAAGTACCTATTTTATAATTAGCCGCCGGTTCGTCGCTAAAGCCACCTGTTGGGTCTTCATCGTCGAGGTATTTATGCACCCAGCCCTCGGGTAGTGCCGCTCGTTCGCGTACCCGGTTAACGTAGCTTTCGGCTTTGGCAAAATCACCCAGCTGAGCTTCCACCTCGGCGGCCATCAGCAATACATCGGCAAAGCGGATAATGTTATAGTTAATACCCGAGCCCGGCGCCCAGGAATGGTTATCGCCCTCGGTATCCTGTAACTCCTGGCCATAAACATTTTTCAATGGCGAATACGGACCACCGTAAGCCTGATCGCGGATCCAGTCGTTACCCGGGTGTATACCCCAGTCAAGGTAAGGGATTCCCCTGCGGCCAACGGTCCAGTCGAGCCTTGGGTCGATGTTTTTGGTATCCGGTGTAAAGTTGTCGTCCGATCCTAAATTCATGTCATTCTTGATGGCATTATCATTATAGGCATCTAAAAATGGCAAACCTGCTGCATCAGTACGGAAATGATTTACCAAGTCAATCGACGGCTGGTAAAACCCGCAGCAACTAAACGGACTGCTGTTGCCATACGGAAAGTTCAGCATATCGCCGTTATTGGCATTAGATGGCCCATCCGGATCGGCATTGGCAGCGGTTTGCACCGCGAAAACAGATTCTTTGCTGTTATTGGTAGCCGCCCTGAAGTTGTCGTCGAACAGTTCGTTCAAGTCATACTTTTTGCCGTTGGCGGTAACGCCTTGCGCTATCACCGCATCAAAAACCGGCCTTGCTTCGGCATATAGCTTTTGGTACAGATAAGCTTTGCCCAAATATGCGCCTGCCGCCCATTTATTAGCACGACCTGCATCAGGTTGTGTATTGGGCAGGTTTTCGTAAGCGTACTTCAGGTCATCTGTTATTTTAGGCCAAATATCATCGGTATTGGGTTGATTAAAGTCGGTAGTGGTTTCGTCGATATATGGCACATTATTAAACATCTTCTTGAGGTCGAAATAATAATGCGCGCGCAGAAAGCGGGCTTGGCCAATAATGTTCTTCTTCTCATCATCGGTAAAGGCGCTTACTTTGGCTACCAACTTTAAAACCGTGTTAGCGCGGGATAGGCCTTCATAATCGGCCTTCCACTTACTGTTATAAAAGCCGTTGCTGGCATCGCTGGTGAATTTTAATATAGAGTTGATCTCGGTAATATCGCCGGCATTACTGCCTTTTGAGGCATCGCCGCCGGTAAGGCCGCCATATATCCAGTTATCGGGCGGGGTTTCCCAGGCATTACCGCCGCCAATGGCCGCGTCTCCGCCCTGTTGCCCGTCGAGCGCGGCATACGCGCCTATCAGTACACCCTTAACGCCTTCTTTGGTTTCAAGTAAGGGTGTTTCGAGCGCGCCGGTGAGCGGTTTATCTAAATACGATTTTTTACATGATGCTAATGCCAGTGCAGTTACTATCGTTAAGGTGATATATATTCTTGCTTTCATCTTGATCTTTTTTAATATCATTTATAATGAAAAGTTAACGCCAAATAAGAAGGTGCGCGGAGTGGCATAAGAGCCTTCGTCAATACCAAAATTGGTTACGCCGCCATTAAGCTCGGGATCGATACCACTGTAGCCGGTAATGGTGAACAAGTTAGTAGCCGATACATACACGTGCAATTTTTGAATGTTGGCTTTCTTTAACCACTCGCCGCCAAAGGTGTAGCCAATTTGCGCGTTACGTGCACGCAGGTAAGTGCCGTTCTCTACAAAGTAGGAGTTAGGCACCGAGCCACTGCTGAACGAGGCATCTAACTCCTGGATAGGGGCTTTGGCATTGTGGTTATCGGGCGTCCATGAATCGTAGAGGGCGGTTTTGCTTTTGGCAGTTTCGTAGTTGGCGTAAAAATCGCGCCAGTACTTCACATTGTTCCATACCTTGTTTCCGAAAGTTCCGTACAGTAAAATATTAAAATCGAAGTTTTTATAGGTGCCGCCCAGGTTTAAGCCCCCGCTGAATTTAGGGCTGGGGTTACCCAGAAAGGTTTTATCGGCATCGGTGATCAGCCCATCGCCGTTCACATCCACATAACGGAAACGACCCGGCTTAACATCCTGCTGAAAAAACTCGTCGGGGTTACCGGTTACCGCTTTAGCATGGGCGTCGGCAGCGTCAATTTCGTCCTGGCTGTTCCAAAAACCTGCTATCTTGTAACCGTAAAACTCACCTACCGAATGGCCTACCTCGTTGCGCACAAAGCTGGTACCGAAACGGCGGGCTATGTCCGATGGGAAGTTGTTCGTATTATCCGACAGCTTGATTATCTTATTGTTGTAGGTGGTAAGGGTAAGGGTAGAGTTAAAAGTGAAATCTTTACTGATCTTAAAATTACCCGTTACCGATGCATCTAAACCGTCGGTTTTCATTTTGGCTATATTGCGGTAAGGCACTTCGCCGTTACCTGCCGTACCCAATAGCTCGGGGTTAAATAACAGGTCGCGGATATCCTTGCGGTAATAATCAATGGTGAATGATAAGGCGTTATTTAAAATAGTAGCATCAAAACCAATGTTGGTATTGGCATCCTTTTCCCAACGGGCATCGGCATTACCTATATGTGCCTGGTAGTAGCCTGGGGTAATTACACCATCGCCGCCAATGGCGTAGTACGATTGACCAATGGTGCTGCTAAAGGTATCAAACCGGTTAGCATTGGTAAGGTTAAGCTGGTTACCCATTATACCGTAACCGCCGCGAATCTTCAGGTCATTAAGCCAGGTAAGGCTCTTCATAAAATTCTCCTGCGATATGCGCCAGCCCAAACTGAATGCCGGGAAGTAACCGTATTGCTTGTTTTTAGAGAAGTTAGATGTACCATCGTGACGTATGGTGGCATTGAAGAGATACTTGTCGTTAAAAATATAATCTAAGCGGGCAAATTCCGAGAAAAGCGAGGTAGAGCTGCGGTCGCTATAGTTATTCTGACCGGCGGCATCACCGGTAGAAAGGTTAACGTAATTAGGGTCGAAAGTGTAATAATTTTGCCTGCTGCCGCCCAACGAGCTGTAGTTTTCCTGGTTCGATTCGGTACCTACCAATATCTTTATATCGTGCTTATCAATGGTTTTATGGTACGATAAAGTGTTGGTCCAGTTGTAAACGTAGTTACTGTACGAGTCTTCATTATAACCGTTCCTCGATTGGTTTTCCACGTTTTCGTACGACGGATAGGTGAAATAATGCGAGTTACCCGAAGAAGTTTCACCACCGAAAGAGGTACGCAGGGTTAAGCCTTTGATGATGTCCGCCTCGGCGAACATGTTACCGAAAAGCCTGTAATCTGTTTGGCCGCTGGTGCGTGTACGTTGTTGAATGGCTACCGGGTTATTGGCATCGCCCAAGCCACTGCCGTAGCTGCCCGCGTAATTACCCATAATATCATAAACCGGAATAATAGGCATTTGCCTGATAGCCATGGTGATCACTCCATCCGGATCGTTACCGCCCACTTTGGGGTTGCTGGTGATAGAGTAAGCCAGATTTTCGCCAATGCGAATATTTTTGCTGATGTTATAAGATGAGTTAGAACGCAGGGTATAGCGCTTTTGATAAGTTTCTATCAGTGTCCCACGCTGGTTAAAATAGTTTAACGAGAACAAGTAGCTGCCTTGGTCGCTGCCGCCGCTTACACTCAAATTATGACTGGTAATAGGCGCGGTTTTAAATATGGCATGGTACCAATCCGTACCGGCCTTGTTGGCTTTTACAATGCGGTAAAAACTGTTCAAATCATCGGGCGAAGTATAGTAAGGGTTTACATAATATTTTGATGGATCAACCGACGGATCGCCTGCCATTGCCCCGGTAGGGAAAATATAGTCGGGCAGTACGTATTTTGCTCCGTTGCCGTAAAGGTCATCGCTGAAATCGGTATCGCCGTGGTTGGTTTTGGCTACCCGTTTAAGGTCGGCCATTTCCTGCGGATTTAAAGTGTTCCATACATTGCCGCCTTTAGGTACCTGCGAGCCGTAATAGGCATCGTATTGTACGTTTACCTTGCCTTTACCTTTTTTTGTGGTGATAATAATTACCCCGTTTGATGCCCTCGCGCCATAAATAGAGGCCGAGCTGGCATCCTTCAAAATCTGAAAGGTTTCTACATCGTTAGGGTTCAGTGTGCTTACATCCTGCGTTGGTACGCCATCAACCACGTATAGCGGTGTATTGTTGCCAAAGGTGTTAAACCCACGGATGCGCACCTGCGGTTCTTCGCCCGGCTGCCCCGAACCAATTACCGACACACCCGATGCCTGGCCCTGTAACTGTGTATTTACTGAAGATGAGGCCGTTTTATTTAAGTTTTTTACATCAACCACTGATACCGCGCCGGTAAGGTCTTTTTTGCGCTGGGTAGAATAACCCACCACAACCACTTCATTAAGCGCCTTGGCTTCCTCCTTCAGCTTAACGTTAATCACCGTTTGCCCGTTCACCGCCACTTGCTGACTGCTGTAACCTATGTAAGTGAAAATGAGCGTTCCGCTGCCGTCGGGTATTGTAATGCTGTATTTGCCGCTGGCATCGGTGGTGGTACCCAGTTCGCTGCCCTTGAGCGATACACTTACGCCGGGCAGGGTTTCGCCGCTTTCGGATGTTACCGCGCCCGTTACCGTTAAGGCCGAGATATCCTTATCGTCGCCGGGTTTTATAATAATGATATCGCCGATCACCTTGAACGCCAGATGCTGTTTTTGCAGTACCTGTTTCATTACGGTTTCAATAGAAGCATCCTGTACGGTAAGCTGGATCTTTTGATCAACATTAACCTGGTCGAGACGATAAAAAACAGTATAGTTGCTGTTCTTTTCTATCTGTTTAAACATCTCCTTAACGGTTATATTGTTAAGGTTAAAGCTGTAAACATTCTGTGAGAATGCCGTTGCGTGAATTTGCAAAATACCTGTAAAGAGCAGAATAGTTACAAGCTTCATAATGGTGATTATTTTTTGCCACGTATGCGTAGCCTTTCCAGAGGTTCTGTAAAAAAATATCATAAATTTGTTTTTTTAATTAGTTAATACGATGCTTCCCCAAGCGTAGGGTATTAGCTATTAGAATTTTAAATTACCCGGAGTGTTAGCGCATTCCGGGTTTTGTTTTTTCGGCCTTTTAAAGT
Organism: Mucilaginibacter gynuensis; assembly: GCF_039541195.1. Taxonomy (NCBI): domain Bacteria; kingdom Pseudomonadati; phylum Bacteroidota; class Sphingobacteriia; order Sphingobacteriales; family Sphingobacteriaceae; genus Mucilaginibacter; species Mucilaginibacter gynuensis. The sequence goes on along the minus strand of NZ_BAABFT010000001.1, from coordinate 810,441 downwards.
TTCTCCATATTTTATTTTTTGTTGTTAGCGTTGGTTTTTATAATGTTAATAGTGTTGTTATCGATGGTGTAATTGATAGGTGTATTGGCTTTTATTATCTCCAGCACGTTTTGTATACTATCTATATTTTTAAAGCTGCCGTAATAGCGCAGGTTTTGCAGTTCTGCATCTTTCATGTTTATCTTAACATCGTACCTGCGCTCCAGTATGTTGGTGATTTCGGCAAGGGTGTTGCCGTCAAACACCAGCAGATCTTGCTTCCAGCCGTCGTAGCGGTTCAATTTTGCCGAATCTATTTGTAAAACCTGTATATCGTTCAGGTCGGAGTTTTGCGTAGCGTCCTGCTTGTAGGTATAACCTTCGGGTTTTGGCTTGTTTAATATGCGCAGTACCTGCCGTTGTTTAATATGGATGCGGCTGTTATCGTGAGCGTTACTGTTAACGTTGTTCTCTACCGATACCTCACCGCTTACCACCGCGGCTTCAAATATTGGGTCTTCCGGATAAGCCTTCAGGTTGAATTTAGTACCGATGTCCCTTATGGTATAGTTTTTAGTATTTACGATGAAAGGCAGGTCTTTTTTACCCGGCGCTATATCAAAAAAGCCTTCGCCTTCGAGGTATACGGTGCGATTGCTAACGCCAAAATCGGCTGTATAATTAAGCGTGCTGCCAGCGTTAAGCCAAACAATGGTTCCATCGGTTAACGTTACCTTACGGATGGTACCTTTCTTCGCCGCTACCAAACGTTTATTTTGCTGGTTGGTGGTATAGTGTTTAATTACATTGATACCTAAAAAAGTGACGATTGTTATAATAGCGGCTACCTTAAGCCAACGTACATATTCTTTAGGTTTTACCTCTTTAACAGGTGTGTGGCTTTCTACAAAACGCTCGTAAGCCTTGTCTTCATCAATAAGGCCCGGCTCCAGGTAAAGCATGTTTTGCCAGGTTTCGTATAACTGGGCAAAGTACTGCTCGTTCTCGGGGTGTGCGTTCACCCATGATGTTACCTGTTGGGCTTCCTCTGCGGTAGCTTCGCCGGTAATATACTTTACTAATAATGTCTTAATATCCTCGTTACTCATGCTCTTATACCCCTAAGACAATTAAAAGCTGACCTACCCTCAATGTGCAGTGATAAATTTTATATTTTTATTAAAAACAATTATTTGAAACTGTATAATAAGGTATGGCGAAATATTATACTTTCTGTATGGTTGGGTGATTTGATGTTATTTAGTTCAAAATTCTTTAACATTAATTTGTAATGTGTTCAAATAATTAATAACTTGTTAAAAATTTTATTAAGTACCTCTACCTTTTATAACCATAGGTTTTTATGAATACAGAAGCCAGTATATTTAAAGCCAAGTTTGCCCAGGGAGATACCAAGGTATTTGAGGCGCTTTTTAAATTATACTATACCAGGCTTACTTTATTTGCCAATCGTTTTACCAATGATTTGGCTGTGGCTGAAGAAATTGTAGCCGATGTATTTACCTTATTGTGGGAGAGGGGGCACGAGATAGTTTTTACCACCTCTTTAAAATCGTACCTGTTTACTACCGTTAAAAACCGATGTTTAAATCATCTGAAGCATCAAAAAATAGAGAACCTTTATGTTAACTATTTAGAAAAGAACAAACTGCTTGATGAGGTAATGAGCGCTGTAGAAAATGGCTACGAAGAAAAAGAACTCGCCCTGCAAATAAAACAAGCCATAAGCACCCTGCCCGAAAAATGCCGCGAAGTATTTGTGATGAGCCGTTTTAGCGATATGCGTTATAAAGAAATTGCCGATCAGCTCAACATCTCCCCCAAAACGGTAGAACGCCACATGGGTATCGCCCTCGAAAAACTCCGTAAAATATTGAAGCATGTGAACTACATGCTGTTTCTTTAATGTTCGTAATTGCTTGATCTGAAATGATTAAAGACCAGGACTATCACCCTGAGCTTGTCGAAGGGTGCGTGGGTGATGACCTCCGCGCACGATCCTTCGACAAGCTCAGGATGACCTATTTAAACACTTTTTATATTCGCTATTCTTTAACACCCATCAATCTTTAATTTTTCCCTTTCCACTTTTTGCATAAACAATTTTTTAGCAATGGGTATTATTTAATAATATGCCATAACTTGCATTAACTAATTTTAAGTCCTGACAAAATTATAAAGCTACTACATGGATAATAACGAGCTTCGCAGTGCCGATTGGTTTGGCCGTACCGGTAAAGATGGTTTCATTTACCGGTCATGGATCCAAAAACAGGGCATACCATCCAATTTTTTTAGCGGTAAACCGGTAATAGGCATTTGCAATACCTGGAGCGAACTTACACCTTGCAATTCGCACTTTCGCGAACTGGCGCAAAGCGTAAAGAACGGCATATTGGAAGCGGGCGGTTTCCCGGTAGAGTTTCCGGTGATGTCGCTCGGCGAATCATTAATGAAGCCAACCGCCATGCTTTACCGTAATTTGGCGAGTATGGATGTAGAAGAGAGTATCCGCGCTAATCCGCTGGATGGGGTGGTGCTGCTTTGTGGCTGCGATAAAACCACGCCATCATTATTAATGGGCGCGGCCAGCGTAAACCTGCCCACCATAGTAGTAAGCGGTGGCCCGATGCTTACGGGTAAATATCGCGGCAAAAGTATCGGCACGTCAGATCTCTGGCGGTTCAGCGAAGAGCAGCGTACCGGTGATATTTCGCAGCAGGAAATGTTTGCCATTGAGGCGGGCATGTGCCGCAGTAACGGCCATTGCGCGGTAATGGGCACGGCATCAACTATGGCTTGCATGGTAGAGTCGCTTGGGGTATCGTTGCCGGGCAACGCGGCCATTCCCGCGGCAGATTCGGCACGTAAGGTTTTGGCGCATCTGTCGGGTGTACGTATTGTGGAGATGGTGAAAGAGAATTTAAAGCTATCTGATATCCTTACGAGGCAGGCTTTTGAAAATGCTATTATCACCAATGCTGCCATCGGCGGCTCAACCAATTTTGTGATCCACCTGCTGGCCATTGCAGGCCGTATTGGCGTACCGCTTTCATTGGATGAGTTTAATGATATTGGTAAGGATGTGCCGCTGCTGGTAAACCTCGAACCATCGGGCAAATACTTTATGGAAGATATGTATTACGCGGGCGGCTTGCCAGTGGTACATAAAGAAATAAGTGGGTTTTTGCATAACGATTGCATCACCGCCAATGGCAGAACCATACAGGATAATTACTCACGTGCCGAATGTTATAACACCGAAGTAATTGCTTCGATAGATAAACCGGTAAATCCAATATCGGGTGTGGTAGTTTTAAAGGGTAATTTATGTGTGGATGGCGCGGTGATCAAACCATCAGCCGCCAGCGACCACCTGTTGCAGCATACCGGCAAGGCGGTAGTATTTGAAGATATTGACGATTACAAAGCCCGTATTGACGATCCCGAACTGGATGTTGACGAGAATAGCATACTGGTACTAAAACAGGTTGGCCCCAAAGGTTATCCCGGCATGCCCGAAGTGGGCAATATGGGACTGCCCACCAAGTTGCTCGAAAAAGGCGTTACCGATATGGTGCGCATTTCCGACGGCCGCATGAGCGGAACCGGCTTTGGTACGGTAGTGCTGCATGTATCGCCGGAATCGGCCATTGGCGGTACCTTCGCCATTGTACAAAACGGCGATATCATAAAGCTGGATGTGTTCAATAAGGTATTGCATTTGGAGGTATCTGATGAAGAAATTGCCATTCGTAAAAGCAAACTGCCCCCTTTTGTAGCCATAGCTGATAGGGGCTATGTTGGCCTTTATCAAAACACGGTAGAGCAGGCGCACCTCGGTGCCGATCTGGGTTTCCTGAAAGGTTCATCGGGCAGCGTGGTAAGTAAAGATTCACATTAATTAAGTATCATATAATTTATGGCGAACGGTCCATTTACAGGTCAGGTTGCGATAGTAACAGGGGCGGGGCAGGGTATAGGTTTTGAAATAGCCTGGCAACTGGCATTGCAGGGCGCTAAAGTAGTATTGAATGATGCCGACCCTGAACTAAGCGATAAAGCGGTAGCCTCCATCACCAGCGAAGGCGGTACGGCGTACTCCATGCCGGGCGATGCCTCCGATATTGCTTTCATCCGCAGTATGGTTGCCGAAGGCGTTAAGCAATTTGGTAAGGTTACCTTAGCTGTGGCCAATGCGGGTTTATCTCTTTACGGCGATTTTTTGGAATATCCTGAAGAAGATTTCGACCGGGTGATGAAACTTAATTTGGGCGGCAGTTTTTACCTTGCGCAGGCCGTAGCCAAACAGATCATCGCGCAAAAAAGTGGCGGTAGCATTGTTTTCATCAGCAGCGTTACCGGTCACCAGGCACACAAAAATTTGGGTGCTTACGGAGTAACCAAAGCCGGGTTAGAAATGCTGGCTAAAAATCTCGTGATCGAACTATCTCCCTACAATATCTCTGTTAACGCGGTAGCCCCCGGCGCTACCTTAACCGAACGCACATTGAGCTTTGCGGGATACGCCGATACATGGTCGGCATTAACACCGCTTGGCCGACCTGCTACCGTACAGGATATTGGCAATGCCGTGCTATTCTTTTTGTTACCCGCGTCAAGGCACATCACCGGCCAAAGCCTGGTGGTTGATGGCGGGTGGACATCCATTAGCCCTGCTCCGAATGATAAATAAGGTTGATCTTATTTGTGCATACATATAATTGTTTATTATACGGTTTATGTTAGAAATAATTGATTTGCAAGTGTAAAATATATTACTATGTTTGTACATTGTAAACCAATTATTCATCAAACCTATATTTCATGGCCAATAAGTTCATATCTTCTGTCCTTGGTGCTAAATCGTTTATTGCTGTGTCGGCATTGTTGCTGGCCTCATGCGCGGCAAAGCGCGAGAACGTATTAAAATATGTTGACCCTAACATTGGTACTGCCCACAGCAGGTGGTTTTTTTATACCCCGGCTGCTGTACCTTATGGTATGGCCAAGCTGGCACCGTCAACCAACGGGCATTATGGTAATCCTTCGGGATGGGAGGCGGTAGGGTATGATACCCGGCATAATTCTATCGAGGGCTTTGTCCATTTTCACGAATGGCAGGTAGGCGGTGTAAGTGTAATGCCGGCAACAGGCGCGCTGAAAACAATTCCCGGCGAGCTGGATAAGGCGGGCAATGGCTATCGTTCACATTTCGACCGTAAAAATGAAATAGCCCAACCCGGTTACTACAAAGTATTACTTGACGATTATAAAGTTACCGCCGAACTTACTGCAACAAAACATGTGGGTTTTCACCGGTACACTTTTCCGAAAAGCGATCAATCGCGCATTATACTAGATATTGGCAACAAGCAGGGCGAAAGCGATGAAGTGACCGATGCCGCAGTACGCATGATAGATGATACTCATTTCGAGGGCTTTGTAACCACCTATCCTAAATATGTGCACACTTATGATGCCGACGGCCATGTATCCATGTACTTTTGGGGCGAGGTAAGTCGTAAGCCTGATGATGTAAATACTTTTACTACCGGCAGTATTCAACTGCATAACAATACCGCTAAAGGCAAGGGCGCAGGTTTAACCCTCGAATATAAAACACAGGATAATGAAGCGATAGAACTAAAAGTTGGCCTATCCTATACATCTACCCAAAATGCCAAAGCCAATTACGAAGCCGAAGTACAAGGCCTAACCTTTGAAAAAGCCAAGTTACAAGCTCAGGAAACCTGGCAGCAGGAATTGGGCAAGATCTACGTGCAAAGCACGGACGAAAAAAAGAAGATCAAATTTTACACCGGGCTTTATCATGCCTTATTGGGCAGGGGTGTAGCTAATGATGTTAACGGCGCTTTCCCAAAACATGGCGGAGCGATAGGGCAGCTGCCTAAAGATAAATCGGGCAAGTTCAGCTATAACTTTTACAATACAGATGCTATATGGGGCGCGTTCTGGAACCTTACCCAACTGTGGGCACTATCGTACCCCGAGCATTATAACGATTATGTGCATACCGAGCTGGAGATCTATAAAGATCGTGGTTGGTTTGGTGATGGTATCGCTAACAGCAACTTCGTATCGGGTGTGGGTACCAATTTTGTCGGACTGGCCATTGCAGGTGCCTATCAGTCCGGCATCCGCGATTATGATACGGTATTGGCTTACAAAGCCATTAAGGAGAACGAATTGAACTGGCAAAACCGCAAAGTAGGTTCAGGTAAAATGGATGTGAAGGTATTTGTTGATAAAGGCTATGTGCCCTATACCGAAGAAGATAAAACAGATAGTACCTCCTCACATTTCGCGGCATCACATACGCTGGAGTATAGTTTCAGCACCTTCGCGGCAGCTCAAATGGCAAAAGCTATGGGCAAGGAGCAGGATTATCAATCGCTCATAAAGTACTCTAACGGCTGGAAACTGCTGTACGATTCGCAGCAAAAGTTAATGCGGCCAAAGCTGGCCAATAGCAGTTTTATAGATAAGTTCGACCCATACCAGCCATGGCGCGGTTTTCAGGAGGGTAATGCTATACAGTATACCTTTTATGTGCCGCAAAATCCGGATGCTTTGATCAGCGCTATCGGCAAAGATGCCTTTAACAATCGTTTGGATAGCATATTCACCTTAGCGCAAAAGAACAGTTTTGGAGGCGGCAAGGAGATTGATGCTTTCGCAGGTATTAAATCTATCTACAATCATGGTAATCAACCCAATCTACATATCAGCTGGCTGTTCAACTTTTCGGGCAAGCCATGGCTCACCCAAAAATGGACCCGCGCTATATGCGATGAATTTTATGGTACCGAAAGTATCCACGGTTACGGCTACGGGCAGGATGAAGACCAGGGACAATTAGGCTCATGGTATGTAATATCATCGCTGGGGCTGTTTGATGTAAAGGGCTTTACAGATCTCCGGCCGATCATCGAGATTGGCAGCCCGGCATTTGACATGGCCGACATTCAACTGGGCAACGGCAAAAATCTCACCATCGAAACAAAAAATAATTCGGCAAAAAACGTCTACATCCAATCGGCCGAATTTAATGGCAAAGCATTAAGCAACTGCTGGCTATACCGCGACGAACTGATGCAGGGTGGCAAACTCAGCTTTGTAATGGGAGATAAGCCCAACACCGGCTGGGGCAGTAAAACGCCGCCACCATCGGCACAATAACAGTAATTGATAGTAGTTGAAAAATAAAACCCGTGGTGTAAATACATTACGGGTTTTATTTTGATGTGTATTAAGCTTGTTTATTATATTTAGGCACCATTTCAATTATATGCTTAAAAACCTGCTTATCACCCCGGTATTGTTAATTCTTCTTTTGGGTAATGCCTTTTCGCAAATACCTACAGGCGCTAATGTTTGGCCGGATATCGAATCAGATATCAAGTGGAAAAATAACTTGCAGGATACCCGGCAAAAGCTGTTATCCATGCAGCAAAAAGCAATAAAGACTAACGACGATATTACACATGCCCGCTGCCTGTACAGCCTCCTCAAAATTAGCGATCAGATTACCGAAGATAGTCTGTATTTCAGGAATAGCGCTTTTATTGATACCCTACTCAACAGTAAGTCGGCATCGTTAAAATTAAAAACCATGTTACACCTATTGCAGGCGCAACGTTTGGCAGGTTTTGGCAATAAATATCTGCGGTTTAAAAGAGAAACCTATCAAACGCCCAAATTACCAAATAACTATGCGGCTTTAAGTAATGCCCGGTTGGATAGCATGGCTTATAGCCACATAGCAACCGCCGCTAAGATCAATCCTTTCAAAGGCTTCATCGCCGATCTGTTATGGCTATCATCAACCCCGGATGTATTTTTATTTGACGGAGCCGGTTTTAAGGATGTTATTTATGCCGAGCAAGTGGCAATGGCATCTAAAAATAATTCTACTAATGATGAGCTTTGGATCAAGTTACCATCGCCGGCTTTTCGTGCACGTTTAGATAGCGTTGCGACCTATGCAAAAAACAAGCTACCGGTACTTGCGAGTTATCAGCAATGGATGCAGGCCAACAAGGGGGATGAGCAAAAGGTGAGCTTTATTGAATCGTTGGCGCGCAAGTACGCCTGGATGAAAACCGACCAGGATTCGCTAAACACGTTACACTATACCAGATATCTTAACGAGTGTTTGAAATCACCGTATCCGGCTGTTAAGGCACATGGTATATATCAGCTTTGTTTGTTATGGAATAAGGATGGTAAACGATACTATTCTAATGACGATGAATCTTATAGCTGGAGAGCCGGAAACTCCTGGTACGCTAAATTCAATACTAAGTATAAAAACTGTTTACAACAGGCTTTGAAGCTGTATAATGATAATGAAGCGCTTTTGTCAAATTATCGGCCGTTTTATAAAGTGCTGTACATAATGAAACAGCAAATTTTAGCGCCTGATATTAATATTGATACGCGTACAAACGTACTGCCGGGTAAATCTTTTGTAGCCCATGTAAAATATAAAAACACAGCACATTTATATTACAGATTAATACCCACCGGCGTAGATGCGCCTCAAATAATTAACAAATTGAACGTTACCAAACAGTTACTGGAAATAAAGCCGGTTGCCGAAAACAGTATTGCATTACCCGGAACAGATGATTTTAATACTCATGTTGCTTTTTTAAAACTCCCGCAGTTGGCGATTGGGCATTACCACTTAATTTTTAGCGATAGTCAACTTAAACCGGGAATGAGATTTGCTCATCAAATTAAAATTGAAATAAGCAATATTGCCTCTTTTAATGATGATAACAGGGTATATGTAGTAAACCGCGAAACAGGCGTACCTATACCGGGCGCGGATGTTAAAATATATTCTTATGATGGTAATACAAACACTTATTCATTGCTGGGCAACAAAACTGTAGTGGCAGATGGTTCAGTGATTATTCCCTATGAAAATAGGGCTAAAAAGTTGGTGATCAGCAATGGTAAGGATACTACTGAATATCAATACAGTGCACGTGAAAACGATGAGCCGGATGATATTTATGAAAAGGATGAGGATGATAACGAGGAAGAGGAGGATAGCGGCTTAGCCGAGTATTACGAAGATAATATTAAGGTACACCTGTTTACCGATAGAAGTATTTACCGCCCGGGGCAGCAGGTGCATTATAAGGCCCTGTTTATTACCAAAAATCCTGAAACAGACCAACCTATGCTGCTTAGCCGCGATAACCTGAAACCCGGTTACGCTAAAAAGAACTTTGATAAGTGGATAAAGGATATAGGCGAAAAGGTAATGCTCGAAAATCCATTTAGTAAAACAGTCGACTCGGCAGCCATCGCCATAAATGAATTCGGCAGTTTCGCGGGCACATTTACCATACCAAAAACCGCCGCCACCGGTGATTGGGAGATAAACGTGGGCGGCCTGGATATGGATTACCAAAACAGGGGTGAATTTAAAGTAGAGGAGTACAAGAGGCCAACCTTTGAGCTGGTTTTAGAGAAGCCGCGTAAAATGGTGAAAATAGGCGAGCCATTTAATATTAAGATAAAGGCACACCCGTTCAGCGGTGCCAATATGAATAACTTGCCTGTAAAATATACTATTACGCGCTATTACGGATCGATGGTGGTAGAGCGACTGAGCAAAAAGAGAGCCCAATTGCCGTACGACTATAAGTTGATTGATAGTACCGGCACTACAGATGCAAATGGTGATGTATCGATAACCATTAATGATTCTTTGTTAAAGCAATATTTATTCGCGGAACGCCCTTCAGACATTTCATACAGCATTAAAGCCACTGCAACTGATGCTACTGGTGAAACTATAGAGTTGTCTGAATATGTTTCGGTACCTGTTTTGCCTGTAAAAATCAATATCAAGCTCGAAAAACTGTATGATATTGTAAAAATCCCAGGCTTCAATGTAACCACAACTGCCAATTTTGAAGGTAATGTTGATCGTAAGGTTGAGGTCAAACTATATAAGCTGTCATCTTCAAAAGGCGCTGTTTACAATTATACTACTGTAGATCAGTGGTTATACCCACAGGCAGATTGGCAAAAGTGGTTCCCGCATATTGATTTAAATGATGCGCCAAAGGATACGGTATTGGTATGGCAAACTACTATTAACACAGCTGCCGACAATATACTGCGGTTGCCTGCCGGTAAGCTTAGCGCGGGCGAATATCAACTTATTGCTACCTGTAACGATGGCGGGGAGCTAAGCGGAAAATCGGAATATGATTTTAGCTTATTCAATAGCCAATCAAAAGAATACGCCGGCGATGCAGATGAGCTTAATTTTTTGCCGGTAAACAGTGTAAAACCGGGTGATGTGCTTACCTGGCATACCGCCGCTGATAGCAAAACGTATTCTGTTTACCAGGTGCAATATATTGCGCTAAAGAAAAAAATCCCTCAAATACGCACTATATATCAGCATATTACTGAAGAAAAGGGAATAAGAATATTTCGTTTTCGCATACCTGCCGATGCTGCTACCGGGAAGGTGCTGTTGGCCAGGGCATATGTGAAAGATAACTACTTATATACTGTTGAGCAAACAGCGTATTTATGGGAACCCAGGGAGGCTGAGCCCGAAATTATTGTAGAAAAATATCGTAAAGTGATGGTGCCCGGCGCAAAAGAAAGCATTACACTTTCGGTTAAAACTAAAAGCGAGAATGTAGCAGCCGAAATACTTACAACGCTTTATGATGTAACGCTTGATAAATTGAACCAGCATCAATGGTCAAAACCAAATTTGGAAAAGGAGCAATTATACCTGAATAATAACTGGGAACGTACTTTGGTAAATAATGCTATAGCCGGTGATGCGGGCAGCCGGATACCAACTAATAATGAAAACGGTGGATATTTTAAGACAGACACAACTGCTTATTTGCAAGGCAAGGTATCCGGTTTAAATATTACCAATGCATCGGGCTTAAACGAGGTGGTAGTGGTTGCATACGGAGTGGCCACAAGCCGGTCACTCACAAGCAGTATGGTTACAATTAGGGGTAATGCTACCTTAGCCGGAATAGGTAAGATACTTACCATAGTTGATGGCGTGGTGGTTGAAACCGATTTGAAAGATATTGACGCTTCGAAAATAACCGAGGCGATTATACTTAAAGGGGCCGATGCTTCGGCATTATATGGCGCACGCGCGGCGCAAGGGGTATTGGTGATAAGTACAAAGGGCCGTATTGTTTTACCTCAACCTGAGCCGCCGGTAGTAAAGGTGCGTAAGAATTTCAATGAAACCGCGTTCTTTTTTCCGCAGGTGCATGCCGATGCTAAGGGGTATTACACTTTTAGCTTTACCATGCCCGAAAGCGCTACCGAATGGAACTGGAAGATATTGGCGCATACCCGTAATGCAAAATTCGCTTATGCCGAACGTAAACTGCAAACACAATTAAACCTGATGGTGCAGCCCAACATACCCCGCTTGCTATACCAAGGCGATAAGATAAAACTGCAAAGCAGGGTAAGCAACCTTGATACCACGGCTATTAACGGAACGGTAACCTGCAAAATTGAGGATGCCGTTACCGGCGAAGATATCACTGCAAAACTGGTCGCGGAAAAAGATAAAGCCTTTAACCTCGGTAAAAAAAGTAGTGGTTCATGGGCATTTATGCTTAACGTGCCTGCATCACAAACCAATCCGCTTAAAATTGTAATAAGCGCAGCAACAAAAGGTGCTGCCGATGCCGAAGAGCATATTATTCCGGTGGCATCATCGCGGTTATTTATCAGGCAAAGCCTGCCTCTTAATTTTAATAATAAAACACAGTTAAGTATACCATCGGTAAAACTGCCGGTGAATGCTTCGCTGTTTGGGATAGGCCTGTCTATTGGGCAAAAGCCGCAGGCTACTTTAATTAACGCGCTGCCTTGGTTGGCCAACTATTCCTACAACTGTGCCGAACAAACCTTTAATAAGCTGCGCGCGCAAGCCACAGCGGTAAGCTTAATACGTACTGATACTTCGCTGCAAGCGGCTTACAGCAAAGCGGCATCAGCTGCAAAAACCGATACTGCAACCGCTGTATTGCCCGATGAACTTGCCGACGAAACCATGCCATGGCTGGGCGCTGCAAACCAAACGGCCAAGCAGCAAAAGCAATTGCTCTTATTATTTGATACCTTAAAAACCAATGCAGGTATAAAACTGCACCAGGAGCGTTTATATAAACTACAACAGGGTGATGGTGGCCTGGCTTGGTTTGATGGCGGTAAGAGCAGTGATTATATCTCAGCTTACGTTTTGGCAGGGGTGGGGCAAATGAAACAAAGAGGCTGGTATTATAAAGCAGGTGAGATTAATGCTTATGAGGCATGGCTTAACCGGCTTACTGATTATGTGCAGCAGCGTTTTACCCAGGCAAATGATTCATTTAAAGGCGAAGATAAATTATACCTTTTGTATGCCTTAGGTTATTGGCGAACATCAGCCCAAACAGTGCTATTTGCCGACAGGCTGAATGAAGTACTGACTACTGAATGGAGGGGCGTGGATCAAACCGATCTGGAGCGTTTGTCGCTGCTGATCATTAATACCTTGAGATATACCCGTGCAGGTAGTATCCTGCATAAAAAAGCCCTCAGCCAGCTCGAATCAATAAGGCAACAGGCCATTGTTGATAACGAGAACGGAATGCGCTGGAAGGCTTTGGCCGATGCTGATGAACTGAATAACTCAGCAGAAGAGACGGTAGCGATGCTATCTGAAGCGTTTGGCTTAGCGGGGAAAAACGAAAAAATTGACGCGGGTATCATTAAGTGGCTGCTTACCGCTAAAACTGAGGACCGGTGGAGCACTACTAAAGGCACTGCCGCGGCTATCGGTATGCTGCAAAAACAACAAGGCGAGGTATTGGGCAAAACAAAAACCATATCGGCTGTAATTGCAGGTAAGCAGGTAACGGTTTCTGATGGATTGCTTGACGGTGTCCCATCAGCTTTTATACGTACCGGCGATTTGCCATCTAATATTACCTTTACTGATAACAATCAAAACACGCGCGGTGCGGTAACATGGTATTACTTTGCCGAACCATCAGGAGCTGACACGGTTAATAAAGTGGTGAAAATAAGCAGGCAGCTTTATATACGTGATAAGAGCGGAAAGCAAATATTGCTGCAACCTAATGCTGTTTTAAAAACCGGAGATAAGCTAACTGTTAAGCTGAGCATTAATGCAGGTAAACGTTTAAAATTCGTATATATAAACGATCCTCGTTCGGCGGCGTTTGAGCCAAATCAATTGCAGAGTGGCTACGAGTACGGCGATGGTTTAAGCTACTATCAATCAGTGAGAGACGCGGGCATGCAATTTTTCACAGAGGCCATCCCAAGAGGCGTTTCTACCATAACTTATGATTTGGTAGTAGCACATGAAGGACAATTCACCGCAGGTCCGGTTTCGTTACAGTGTATGTATCAACCATCAATTGCGGCTTACAGCAGTGCAATGCAGGTAACTACAACAGCGCAAGCCGAGCAGAAGTAAAGGTAACCGCAGATTATATAATAGTTTATTACTAAATACTATTTCAAATAAACCGTTTGCGTATATGCGCCGTTAGCCGCTACATCCCAAGCCTCAATACGTGCCCATTTGCGGCCTTTGAGGTTGGTGGTGAATGTAAAATCACGGGTACCGAAGGCTTTGGTGTTGTTCATGTCAATCTTTTGGCGATAGGTTTCTTTACCATCGCCGGAGATGATCTCGATAAAATTAAGCGGGAATGTCCAGTTCACGGATAAGGATATAATGGCGTTCCCTCTTTTATCCAGCTGCGCTGTTTCGCCCGCGCCTTTATCGTTAATGGTAAACGACGGAAACAATACTTCGCCCGTAGTGGTAAAGAACTTGCCCTGTTGCATGGCATTCAGTACAGGCTGCCATCCGTCATCGTAATCGGGCAGGTCGGCCAGTTGCAGGTAGTTTACGTTCATGTGGGCATACATTTCATTCTCGGGCTCAATGGTAAACAGGTCGGCCTCGCCAATCATATGTTTTTTTAGTCCCCAGTTATTCATGTCGTCCAGCAGGTCTAAAGCACGTTTACCCATCCTCGGTAAGGAAAGATCAGCCGGGATATGTTTCCAGGCTGCCCCCATAAAGCGGTCCGACAGGTAAAAAGGTTCGTTCTTGTAAGCATCCGGGAAACCGGTAGAGCCTTTGGTACGCGCATGTGCCGTCCAGGCCAGGCCTTTTTCAGCTTCCAGTAACTTCAGCATATCCTGCTTATCGCCAATGTGATACACCTTGCCATGTTGCGGGTCTTCGGTAACAAAAGGCTGATCGGCCTTGCGCGACATGATCCAGTACACCGGCTTCGGAAAGAAATCCAGCCAGTGACCGCCAAAAAACTCGTTAGGTTCTTCACCCGGCAAAAGCAGAAAGGTTTTATCCGACAATCTTTTGCACTGTTTAAACAGCGCGCTTAGCTCGGCAAGGCGTTTTTCATCCGGTCCTTTTGGGTGAGCGGTGTAGTGAAACTCGGCAAGGTGCACAATATTTACCCCCATATTTTTAAACACCTTTACAAAATTGGGACTATCGGGCACAGGTTTGTGGGCCATTACCACCTGCATAATAAACTCGTTATGGAAATGGCTCGCCATGGTTTTGTAACCTGATACAGGCTTGTAAACATCGTTATGCGTAAACCTTTTTACTTCGGTCAATAACGGGCCGGCCGCGCCATCGTCAAGCAAACAATAAAAGTTGAGGCGCTGGTGGGTATTGGGCGGCGAGTTAAACCAAGGCACAAAACGGCGGTCGCCTTCCAGGTCCTGGCGAATGCCTATACCGTAGCCTTTAAGCAGGTCGCGGTAGTTATTGCCAAACCAGGTAAATTTCAGGTTAAAGGCTTCATCCAGCGGGTAAAAATACTGGTGCGGTGCCGGGAAAACAGCAAGGCTGCCATGTTCGCCTTCGCCAATAATGGTGCGGTACTTTACAGCAAGGTTGCGGCTGCTATCGGCAGCTTGCACGCTGTGGCTTTGCAGTTTGCTTTGTGTATCGGCCCAGCTAATGCTGTTCCATACAGGTTTTTTGCTGATGAGGGCCGCGTCGTACAAAATAGCGGTCGAATCTTTTTGGGTGGTCATAACAGCAGCCACATTAAACAACGGCGAACCATTATAAAAGGTAACTTCCAAATAACCGCTAAAGCCCGGTGCCGATAAACCCGGCACCTTTACTACGGTACGTGAGCCAACGGTGGCTACGCTGGCATTTTGCTTTTTTAGGTCGATGGTGTATGATTGATGGGGCTTTTTGGGCACCTTATCAAAAAAGATGTTCCAGCCGTTTTGCGATATGAGGTCGCGCTTGCCAACGGTTAAAATAAAACCCGGATCAAGCTCTGTGGCTATCTCCTTGTAGGCATTGTCTTTTTGTATGCCGATGCTTTTAAACAGCGGCTGCTTGTTTTTAAGGTTAAAGGTTACCGAGCCTTGTTCGTTATTGCCCGATGGCCAGCTGATGCTTAACTGGCTGCCTTTGGCAATGGCTTTTACCTCGCCGTTACGCGTGAAATTTGAAAGATCTACAACAGATTGCGCCTTTATTATGAAAGGGGCAAGGAGTAAGATCAGGATCAGGTTTTTTCTCATGAGTTAGGTGTGATAGGCCATAAATATAGTAGTAAATTGTTTTTGCAAGGCTATAAAAATAAATTTCGTGCAGTTTTAATTGATTAAAATATATGCTGTTAGCTATTAAAATTATGAAACACGCAATTGATTTATTAAGTTTATGCTGACTAAACTTATGAACAGGCTTATGATATATACCCAGCAGTATATTTTTATATGCCGGCAATCACTCTTAAAACACAGGCTATGGCTCTAATTTTCATCCCCGCCGTATTTACCTTATTCGGCTTTATCGGCAAAAAAATGGGCCGGTCGTATTTTAAATGGGGATTGATAGGCATAGGGGCATTCGTAACTTTCTTATTGCTGTGTTTACCTGTGCTGTTATTAAATAGCCCGGCATTTAATATGCAGTTCTGGACATTTTGGGCACCGGTAGTTAGCCTGTTGCCTACTTTGGGCATAGCGCTGTTAATAGCAAGAAAAAATAAAATAGTACTATATTAACCTGCATATTTGCCGCCGGTAAAAACAAAGAATAATACACCACTACTTATACCTATGGAGAAAAAGAAAGTACTGATAACCGGAGCAAGCAGGGGATTGGGTTTAGCCATCTCAAAAAAGCTATCGGCAGAGTACACTTTGATATTGCATGCCTCAAAACCCGAAAGCTTTACCCATGTTGAACCGGGCAGCCATATACTTTGTGCCGATCTTTCAGACGGAGAGCAATTAACCACCTTTTGCAAACAACTGAAAAAAGAACACGGCGATTCGTTGTACGCGGTGATCAACAATGCCGGGCTTACGCATGATAAACCACTGCTTTTTCAGCCCGAGCGCGAAATTGATGCCATGCTCAATGTAAACCTTAAGGCTCCTATACTCATCAGCAAAACCGCTATGAAGATTTTTGGTTTAAACAAAACCGGGGTGATCATCAACATCAGTTCGGTAGTGGGCGAGAGCGGACATGCCTTTCAATCGGTATACGCGGCTACAAAGGCGGGCTTGGTGGCCCTGTCACGCTCATTGGCGCAGGAGGCAGGTGTGTTAAGCGAAGAGGGCCATAGTATAAGGGTGTTCAGCGTATCGCCGGGTTTTATAGAAACAGATATGACGGACGCTATCCCACAGGTTGAAAAAGAAAAAATATTAAGCATGATACCCGCTAAACGTTTTGGCAAGGTTGATGACGTGGCCGATGCCATTGCCTTCCTGCTGTCAGACAAGGCGGCTTACATCAACGGAACCAACATACATATAAACGGCGGGCTTATATAAATGGAAAACAACGACATACTTGTAGGTATTGACCCGGCAACCATGCTGCTGCACGGCCCAACAAAGCGATTGGTTGATAATTATCACTACCACTCGCCCAAGGTGGGTATTGTGGCCAGTTATACGCCAAAACCGCGCGATGTGGAAGACCACTTCGGTGTTTTTCGCGGGGTAGATCAGATAGAGGCCTTCGCGCAGGCTACCATAGTATCGCTGGCAACCTACCTCGAATCAAAAAAGCATGGTTACACGGCCGATGATATGCGCGATAAGTTTATTCCCGCGTTCATCAGCACCGGGCCCGTTTATTTCCATTACTATTTGGAAACAGGGGATACCTTTATTAATATTGGACAGATCAAGTTTTATAAATTCAGGCAGATGGTATGCGACGGCCGTATTTATAAAGCACCCAAGGGGCTTGATCTGGATGCCTATTTCAGTGATTTTACCGACGAGCGTTTACTCGCTTACGATATCAGCAGCGAATTTAAGCTGGTAGCCGAACTGTTTGACATCACCGGCAGGGCAATAAAAAAAGAACTATTTGAAAAATAACATAAAGCAATATGGAAAGACAAGAAATTATTGATGGTTTAGTAGAGATCTTAAAAACTGTTAGAACGATTGATCCTGAAAGATTGAAGAACGTAACAGAAGAAACAGATTTCCGTGGTGACTTGAACACACCATCAACCGAACTCATCAATATTGCTGCAAAGGCCGAGCACAAATTCGGTATTGAGTTTGAAGATGATGATATTGACGATTTAGGCTCAACCGTAAAGGATATTGTTGATTTGATTTTAAAGGTAAAAGCAAGAGGATAATACGATGCAGGTAACGGGCAGAAAAGTAGCTGTAGTAGGCATGGGCGGGGCTTTCCCTACTTGTACCGGGCTTGATGATTTTAGCGAGAAGCTATTCGCTAACAAAAGCCTGATCAGGCAGTGGGATAAGGTGGCGCAATATGGCAAACAGATACGTTCAACCGTATCGGGCTATATTACCGAAGAGGAGATGGGACTTGAAGCCGTTATAGCACCTATTGCCGAAGATTATCCCGAAACTTATATTGATAAACTGGGCCGTATACCCGATGCCAACCTGGCCACTGCCGATATGGGCAGTATATGGGCCATGCTGGGCGCGCAGGATGCTACCAAAATGGCCGGATGGTCTAAAAGTGAAATAGAATCGGAGCAAACCGGGGTAGTGGTAGGCTCGGGCGGCGCGGGTAATTTGATACTGCGCATTGCCTGGCACCATTTCTTTCAGGAGGGCCGTAAAGCCCGTATCGCGGGTTCACATACTATTGACCGTACCATGTTTTACCGTGACGCGGCCAATATATCGTGCCTGTTGAAAACCAAGGGTGTTTGCGAGGCCATAGGTTCGGCATGCGCTACCGGTTTGGGTAACATTGGTTATGCCTACAGGCTGATCAAGTTTGGTATGCAGGACAGGGTAATTGCAGGTGGGGTAGAAGGCAGTTCGGTGGAAACCTTTGTAGGTTTCGACGGCATGATGGTGTTGAGTAAAGGCTTTACACCCGAAGAAAGCTCCCGCCCGTTTGACCTTAACCGTAATGGCTTTGTATGCTCGTTTGGTGCCGGTATTGTCGCGCTGGAAGAATACGAAATGGCCAAAGCCCGTGGCGCTAACATTTTAGGCGTTATCGATGAATATTTTAACAATTCCGACGGCGACGGCGATATGTTCTATCCGTCGTTCGCCGGCCAGCAACGCATGTGGAAAGGTTTGCTGAACACCAGGGGAGTAAAACCCGATGTGGTAAAAGTGCACGGCACCTCAACCCCGGCAGGTGATGCTATTGAGCTGCTAAGCGTGGTAGATGCGCTGGGCGATAGCGGTTACCATATATCGGCACCAAAATCGCAGTTTGGGCACATGCTGGGCGGCGCGGGTTCGGTAGAGTTTATCACTGCTTTACTGATGCTGGAGAACCAAAAGGTATTGCCATGCCTCAATTCATCTACGCTTAACCCTGAGTTGGAAACCTTTCAGAAAGCTGAAGGCTGGGCCGGGCCGCAAAACCCATTGGCGGCATACCGCCATTTGGTACCGCAGGAAAGTTTTGCGAAGGAGATTAACAGCGTAGCCTGTTTAAATTATGGATTTGGCGGTACAAACAGCGCCATATCAGTTTCAAGGGATATATAAATGATTGATAATAAAGATAAAGTAGCGGTAGTTTTTGGTGTGCGGAACGAAAGTTCTATAGGATATGATATTGCCGTAAAACTGCATCAATCGGGCTGTAAGGTGGCCTTAAACTACGTTGACGATACCAAGGATGAAGTACTGTACCTGATGGAAAAGAACGGTATGGATCCGCAATACTCGGCCCATGTTGATGTGCGCGACGAATTGCAGATCACTGCCTTTTTACAAAGTGTTTACAACGGCTTAGGACCTATCGACTACATACTGCATGGCGTGGCCTACGGCAGCCAGCAGGTAATGTGTTACACTTTGCCGGGCAGTAACGAGCCTGCGCCGGAGTATATCGATATTCCGTTTGATGATTTGATGGATGCCTTTAATATCAGTTCCTATTCTTTTTTAAGGATCTGCCGTGTGGCGAAACCGCTGCTGGCCAAAAACGCGTCGATATTAACGCTTACTTATAATGCTTCGCAGCGGGTATTTCCGGGTTATGCGGGTATGGGCATTTGCAAGGCTGCTTTAGAAAACATGGTGATGTACCTCGCCAGTTATTTCCGCGATTTGAACGTGCGGGTAAACGCCATATCTGCCGGGTTGGTAATGACCACTTCCGCCGGTGGTATTTTGGGGGTGCGTAAACTGCGTAAGATAGGCAAGTTTACCGCGCCGCTGGGCAATATTGATGCCGGTGATGTAGGTGACGCGGCTTTGTACTATTTTTCAAGCCTGTCGAAAAAAGTAACGGGTAATATCCATTTTGTTGATGGCGGTTTTAACATAATGGGTCTTGGGGTTGATGGAGAGTAAATTATTAAAAATAGTTGAAGATTTAGTGGGCGATAAAAGCTTTGCCATTGGCAATGATGTAGTATTGCTAACCGATTTTCAAAAATCATTTAATGATCTGTTTAAGAATAAAGTATACACTTTACCTGAAGTAAATTATTGTGATAGCTTTGATGACGCCCTGCTCCATTACGCCTCCACTTTCGCCGCTAAAGAAGCCGTTTACAAAGCCCTGAAACAACTGGATGATTCACCCATCGGCTGGAAAAAAATTGAGATCATACGCGAGAAACTGGGTGGCAAGCCCGAAGTAATTATCCATCGTGATAGCGCCCCGCAGATAAGCCTTACCATTACCCACGATGGCGATTATGTATGGGCTGTGGCCTTAATAGCCACCGATAAATAAGTCGCATCCGCATGACAGATCACTACTTTGAAAACGCGCTGGTTAACCTTCACTATTACCAATTTGGTAACGGCGAACAAAAAATGCTGTGTTTTCATGGTTATGGGATGCACGGTAAGCAGTTCAAACTTTTTGAAGATACCGCGTTAAGTTCAAAATATACCTTTTACGGTTTCGATCTCTTCTTTCATAAACAAACCAAACTCAAGGATCAGAGCCTGCCTACTGTTAAACAAGGTATCACCAAAAAACAATTGGCCGACCTGATCACCGATTTTTGCAGGCACGAGCAGATAGACCGTTTTTCGGTAATCGGCTACTCTATGGGTACGCATTACGCTACAGTAGTAGTTGAAGAGTTGGCTGATAGAATAGATGAATACATCGCGATAGCGCCATCATCAATTAATCCGGGAACATTGGTTACCTTTTTCAGTAAGAACAAGTTAGGCAACCGCATATTAAGTAAACTGGCCTTAAGCGAAACCGCGCTCATAAAAATGCTGGGCTTTAGCAAGCGATTTGGTTTTTTGGATGATATAGGCTACAAGATACTCTTCAACGAGATCAATACGCCTGAACTACGATTTAATTTTTATGCCTGCTTTACCTATTTACGCTTTTTTGAAACCAACGAGCCCAAATTGATACAGGCGCTGGATGCGCAAAACATCAAAAGCATTTTTATATTTGGCAAACGCGATAAAATGTACCCGCCTGCTATGGGCAAGGCATTCATCGCTAAAGTTAAAAATGCGGAAGTAATTATATTGGATGAGAACCACGAGATGATCAACCAGAATTTCGTATCCGCATTATCGGCTGTATTGTTATGATCATCAAATCAAAACCACTTCCTTTATACCTGTTAAAACTGGCAGCTTATTTTTTATCGCTGGTGTTTAAATATCGTTTTAATAAAGTCATTGTAAGGCCTGCCGATGTAAAACCCGATCATTCGTACATACTAATGTGTAACCACTTTAGCTTTTGGGATGGTTTGTTCGCCTTTTACCTGGCTATATATGGCATTCATAAACAGCAAAACGTTAAGGCTTTATATGTAATGTCGGTTAAAAAGCAAATGGAAAAGAAGTGGTGGCTGCGGTATATCGGTTCATTTTCCATCGAGCCCGGTAAGCGCTCGGTTCAGCAAAGTTTAGCGTATGCCGCCGAAGTGCTAAGTACCCCCGGCAATGTATTGCTCTATTATCCACAGGGAAACTTAGAGACCAGCCACATCAGGCACATTGTATTTAAGGAAGGCATATTAGAGATTGTACAACGCATTAAAGGCAACTGCCAGCTAATATGGAGCAGTAACCTAACCGATTACTTTGAGAGCCTTAAAGCATCGCTCTATTTCAATATGTACGATTGCGGTACCAACCACGATTTTGATTTTGATGAGCTGAAAGCCAAAGTGAACCAATACCACTTGCAAGCCATCCAAAAAAACATCCGCTTTACGGATGAACCCGAGGCTTAATTATTTGCCCAGTCTTTTCAGTCCGTCTTTGGCCTCGTTATCAATGCTGCTTTTGTATTCGTGATCGTCCATATCAATGGCCTGCTTGTAAAAACTGGCCGCACGTGGGTAATCCTTTTTTCGCTCGTATATGTAGCCTATACTTAGTGCCGCGTTAGCCGCGTAGTAATAGCTGGTTTTTTTGCCCAGGTTAATTGCCTGCTGATAATTTTGCAGGGCTTCGTTATCGTGTTCCATCCGGTCGTACACACGACCAAGGCGATAGTAAAACTCTATTTTATCCCTTAACAGCTTAAAGGTGTTTACCTTTTCATCCTTTAATTCGGCCAATGCTTTGTTGTAATATCCGCCGTCGAAATAGAAACGGGCACGCAGCAAATCGGTATCGGGCGGGGCATCGTTGGCTTCTTTCAGGGCCTGCTTATCCTTCTCGTCAACCGCGTAGCCTTTGGCGCGTACCTGTTTCAGGTAGTAATCGTATTTGGCATTATCGCCTTTCAACAGGTAAAAATAAGCCAGTTTAAGATAGGTGTCTTTAATAAAATTGATGCCCTTGTAGCTGCGCAGGTAATTGTTCAGGTACACGTAAGCATCGGTATCCAGCCGGTTAAGTTTGGCATTGCCCAGCAAGTAATCAATAGGCGGCATGTCAATATAAATAGTTGATGCAGGTGCCGATTTTAAAAAGTTGATAGCCTCTTCGTTATGCGCGCTTTTGAAGGCCACGTAACCTTGCAGATAGCTTTTAAGCAAACTCTTGCTATCCATATCGGCTACATAGCCGATCAGTTTATCGTAACTGTTTTTATTATGCAGCACATCAATATTAATGTAACACAAAAAGAAGATCACTTCATCTTTAAACAGCTCATACTTTGATTTTGGTAACTCCAAACGCAACGCTTCCAATTGTTTAATACCGGTTGGGGCATTGCCTGTCATCCCCAAAAAACTGGTGATGCCTTTCATATTGGAGGGGATCGACCCGAAGATGACGTTCACCAATGCTATACCTTTTTTATTGGGTGTAAAATCAGGGAATTTTTTGGTGTTTTCCTTAAGCAGGTTGCTGGCTTTCTTTAAATCGCGGGCTGATGACAGGTAATCGCCGAAACGACCTTTCAGCAGTCCCCATTGCAGGTAAACCTCGGCTTGTGTGTATAAGTAGTAGGGTGATTTTTCGTCGCTGTTATCTTCTAATGCCGATAACCTGTCCGACCGGTAATCTTTCAGCCTTTCGTAGTCGTTCTTATTGTCAGATGCCATCAGGCTAAAAAAATCCACATAGTTCTCCAGCATTATAATGATCCCGTTTTTAGGATCATGCTGTTTTTCTTTCTGTATCAGCTGCCTGGCCTCGTTAATACGCAGACTGATAATAGCTTCATAAGCGTTAACGCAGTTGGCATTAAAGTTGAAATTGGCGTAAGTACTCACGCTGCAAACACAAAAGAAAAAGAACAGTAGCAGATGTTTTTTGGTCATGATAGGGCCAAAGATATTTAAAAATGTTATTTAGGGGATTAAGCCCCGCGGCTTAAACTATTCAACGATAATACTTGCAATAAGTTGCAACAAAAAAGCCGCCCGGTATAATACACGGGCGGCTTTGATATTGTTTGCGGTTAACCTTATATCAGGTTAACGCTGCGGTTAACAAATTCGGTTAACTCGGCACCGGTTAATAAACCTTGCGATAACAGGGCCAGGTCAAACGCTTGCTTGGCCAGTTGCGCTTGTGTGCCTGCATCTTCAGTTTCCAGTATGCGGGTAATCAGTTTGTGGTTACCGTTCACTATCACCTTGTAGTTATCAGGCATGCTGCCATAAAAGCCCATACCGCCGCCCATAGCAGCCATATCTTTCATACGGCGCATAAACTCATCCATGGTAACGGTTACCGGCAGTTCTTCGGGGCTAAGGCTTTCCAGCTCAACTTTGTAAGCCGGTTTGCTGATAGCGCTATCAAAGATCTCTTTCACTTTGGTTGATTGCTCTTCTGTTAAAACAGTTTCCAGCGTTATATCCTTTTTGATCAGTTTATCGGCAACATCGGCATCAACACGTTTTAACGATGTTTTCTCCAGTTTTTGCTCTAAATGACTGATGAAGTGGTTATCAATAGGCGAATCCATCTGCAAAATATCGTAACCTTTTTTATTGGCCGATTGAATGAATGAATCCTGCTTAGCCGGATCATTAGTGTACAGATAGATCAGCTGACCATCTTTATCTGTTTGGGTAGCTTCAACTTTGTCTTTATACTCGCTAAGGGTATAGTTTTCTTTAGCGGTGTTGGTTAATAAAACAAAATCTTTTGCTTTATCATAAAACTTGTCTTCGCTTACCAAGCCGTATTTCACGAATAAACCAATGTCGGTCCATTTTTCTTCGTAGGCTTTGCGGTCGGCTTTAAACAGTTCAGCTAATTTATCAGCTACCTTTTTGGTAATGTAGGTGTTGATCTTCTTAACGTTGCTATCGGCCTGTAAGAAACTACGTGATACATTCAGCGGAATATCCGGTGAATCGATAACGCCATGCAACAGCATTAAAAATTCCGGAACGATGTCTTTTACCTCGTCGGTAATGAATACCTGGCGCGAAAATAGTTTGATCTTATTGCGTTGGGTATCAAAATCGTTCTTGATTTTAGGGAAGTACAATACACCGGTAAGGTTGAAAGGATAATCAACATTCAGGTGGATCCAGAACAAAGGATCTTCAGAGAAAGGATAAAGCTCTTTGTAGAACTTCAGGTAATCTTCGTCCTTCAGTTCATTCGGTGCTTTTGTCCAGATAGGGTTGGTATCATTAATGATGTTATCAACCTCAATGGTTTTGTATTTGGTTTTACCTTCTTCATCAACACCGTCTTCTTCTTCTTGTTCGTTTGCGCCAAATTTAATAGGCACAGGTAAAAATTTACAGTATTTATCAAGTATCTGTTGTAGTTTACCTTTCTCTAAAAACTCTTCAGATTCGGCGTTTACATGCAGGGTAATTTCGGTACCGCGTTCTTCAAGTATACCTTCGCCAATTTCAAACTCGGTGCTGCCATCGCATACCCAGTAAGCAGGCTCGGCACCATCCTGGTACGATAAGGTTTGTATTTCAACCCTGTCGGCCACCATAAATGCCGAATAGAAACCTAAACCAAAGCGACCGATGATCTCGTTGGCATCTTTGGCTTCCTTAAATTTCTCCATAAACTCTGTAGCGCCCGAAAACGCGATCTGGTTGATGTATTTCTTGATCTCCTCGGCTGTCATACCGATACCGTTATCAGATATGGTGATGGTTTTAGCCTCTTTATCAACCGAAACTTCAACGCGCAGGTTGCTTGCATCGCCCGAATACTGACCTAATGACGCCAGTCTTTTCAGTTTTTGCGTAGCATCAACCGCGTTTGATACCAGCTCGCGCAAAAATATCTCGTTATCAGAGTACAGGAATTTTTTAATTATCGGAAAAATGTTCTCGGTGTGGATCGAGATCGTGCCTTTTTCTTGCATAATTCTATATGGTTATAAATTAAATGATCATTTGTTATCACGCAACCATCAAGGCTCGTTCCAAATGTAAGCAGGTTGTCAAATTGGCAGTAAGTGGTTAGCTTATCGAGGTTAACAATGCATTAAAGCAGGCGGTAATGTGTTCTTCGGTTTCTTTATCCGTCACATTGCCATCATTATCCATTTTTGAGCGGATATAGGGGATACACAAAGCCGCGCCCTCAACCACGTTTGCCGATAGCGCGCCAAGCGTAAGCAGGAGCGAAGCATGGGCATTATGCCCTACAGAGGAAGCGGTAATTAAAGCCACAGGTTTATCAACCAGCGTACTGCTTGATACCAGCCAATCCAAAGCGTTTTTGAGCGAGCCGGGCACACCAAAAGCGTATTCAGGTGTACAGATCAGTACCGCGCCGGCCATGGTAAGCAGTTGCCGCAAATCAACAACTTCATCGGGCGGGTTATCATTATCCAGCCCCGGATCAAAAGGCGGGATATTTCTTAATCGGTTATAAATAACGTATTCAATAGTATCCGGGCAAAGTGTTTTGATAAAATTAAGGATAGCATGATTGGTTGAACCATCGCGCAGGCTGCCCGATATGGCTATGATTTTTAAACGGTTGGTAGCCATTAATACGGTTAAAACTGCATGATGAATGAAGAACCCTTGCCTTCGGTTGATTGTACCTGTATGTTGCCCTTATGCAGCAGCATGATCTGTTTACACAAGCTTAAACCGATACCACTACCAGTTTTACGGGTACTGAAAAACGGAATAAATATCTTATCTAACAGTTCAGGTGGCATGCCTAAACCATTGTCGCTCACCTTAACTAAGGTTTTATTTTTTTGTATTTCTGCTGATAGGGTGATCTGCGGATGCTCGCGGTCTTTAACGGCCTCGATAGCATTTACCAACAGGTTGATCAGCACTTGTTCTACCAAATTAATATCAGCCTCAATAGCCAGTGCAGGGTCGCGGAGGATGATGTCGAGCTCTATGCGTTTTTTATCCAGTGTTGGGCGCATCAGGCTGTTCATGTTCTCAAACATATCGCGTACCATCACCTTGTCCAAATCGAGCTTGGTAATTTTGTTAAGGCTGCGGTAGCTTTCGGTAAACTTAAGTAAACCTTCGCTTCGGCGTTTAATGGTGTCAATACCCAGTTCAATATCTTCCAGTTCGTCGCTGATGTCGCTATTGACAATCTCAGGGCTTTGCAGGCGGTTCTTCAGAGTATCGGCCAGTGAAGAGATAGGGGCAACCGAGTTCATGATCTCGTGCGTCATTACATTCAGTAATTTCGACCAGGCCTTTGATTCGGTTTCGTCCAATGCCTCGCTCACGTTTTGGAAGGCCAGTAACTTGCTCGTTTTATTATCGGTGCGCATCAGGCTGGCGGTGATGAGTATTTTTACCAGTTGCTGATCGCGGGTAATGGTTAGCACTTTGTTATCGCCGGGTTTTAACTGGGTGATCTCATCATACAAACCATGGTCTCGTTTTTCGAGCGATTGTATCGATTTGAGGTAGGGGACGTCAATCAGTTTCTTGAACGAATCGTTTGTCCAGTTCACTTCGCCGCCGTCCTGTTCGTACGATAGGATGCCGGTATCAACCAGTTCGAGTATCTTTTGCAGGTATTGGTATTGGGTTTCGCGTTCGCGGGTAATTTGCTTAAAGGTGGCGTTAATCTCATTAAAACCATGGCGAAGCGGCTTTAGTTCATTTGGCGCTTTGCGTACATCAAAATGCCTCGAAAAATCGCGGTATTGAATGGCCTCTACAAATTGCTCTACTTCATCTTGCGCCTTTTTCTGAAAATGGATCATGCGCGATATGATATACAGCAGCAGTGGCCCGGTGATCATTAAAAAAAGGTACTTCCCGTTGATAACAACTAAGCAGGTGGCCGTAACTACAATAAACAAGGCCACCACACGAAGCAGCAGCCGCCATTCGTAACTTTTATATATCATACTTGCTTAATCTGCGATAGAGGGCCGTACGGGTTAAACCCAGCTCTTTGGCGGCGCGGGTAATATTGCCGTTGTGCTTTTCAATAACACGTAATATGGCATTCTTTTCCAGTGTGCTTAACGGAATATTGTCCTTTTCTTCCTGTATCTCATTGCTGGTTTCCAGTACCGAGAATAGCAGGTCATCGGCCTTTAAAATATGCTCATCGGCCATAATTACGGCACGCTCAATGGTATACTGCAACTCGCGCACATTACCCGGATAGTTATACGATTTTAGCTTTTGCAATGCCGCGGCCTCAAATTCCATAGTTGGTTTAAGGTATTTATTGGCATATAGCTTGGCAAAATGCTTGGCCAGTATCACAATATCCTCATTACGGCGGCGCAGCGGCGGCATAGTAATTTCAACGGTATTGATACGGTAAATTAAATCCTTACGGAAATGGTTTTCGTTAGCCAACTCATACAGCGGTACGTTGGTAGCGCATATCAGCCTAATGTCTACATCAACCGGGCGGTTGGTACCTAAACGCGTTACCTGCCTGTTTTGCAGCACGGTAAGCAGCTTAGCCTGTTGTTGCAGGCTGATGTTGCCAATTTCATCTAAAAACAAGGTGCCTCCCTGTGCTTCTTCAAAGCGGCCCATGCGGTCTTCACGGGCATCGGTAAACGCACCTTTTTTGTGGCCGAACAGCTCACTCTCGAATAAGGTATCGGTCAACGCGCCAACATCCACCTTAACAAAGGGTTTATCGGCACGTAATGAGCGCTCGTGTATGGCCTTCGCCATCAAATCTTTACCCGTTCCGTTTTCGCCCAGTATCAATATGTTGGCATCGGTAGGGGCTATTTTGTTTACCTTGTAAAATATGTCCTGCATTACATCGGCTTCGCCCAGTATGGCCTGGTCGCCGGCTTTGCTTTTTACCGATGCTTTGGCAGGTTTGGTGCCGCCTTCTTTTTTATCGACCAGGTCGGTAATGGTATCAATCAGCTTTTCGTTATGCCATGGCTTAACAATAAAATCATTAGCGCCCTCTTTTAACGAACGTACCGCGAGGTCGATATCGCCATAAGCGGTTATCATAATAACGCATACGTTGGGTTTCCATTCTTTCACCTTGCGCAGCCAGTAAATGCCCTCATTGCCGGTGTTAATGGCGCTGTTATAGTTCATGTCAAGCAGCACCAGGTCAACCTGGTTACGTTGCAGCAGCCAGTTTATGTTTTCCGGATTCTTCTCGGTAATAATTTCCTGTACGGCCGGTTTAAGCAAAAGCTTTACCGCGGTAAGTACATCGGGGTCATCATCAACAATTAAAACGGTAGCTTTCTTAAGTATCATTGGTGCTGTTGGTTTATTTATATCGTATTAAGGTGTTAAAATAGGTATTTTTTCGCATTTATAAATTTAAGCGACCTGCAATTGTACGCTTTTTAACTGTACTCAAATACCCAAAACAGTAACCAAATATCCAAAATATTGAAATACAGCATATTATTAAAACAGGCCTAAAATACACTGTATCATAACCGTACACCTGATGTAACAATAGCGTACGGTATTATTTAATAATACTCATGTAAAATACTGAAAAACAGCATTTTAATTTATGGCATATCTTTTTGTATCTGTTGTTCAAATATTAATAAAATACTGTGGACAGAATTATAGAAAAAAAGAAGTGGAACTCTAAAAAGATAATGACCATTGCCGGCATTACCGCTATTGTAGCGCTTGTTGCGGGCAGTATATTTTTCACCTCCGGTAAAAGCAAATTGAATGTTGATGTTGAGCGTATTACCATCAGCGAAATTAAAAAAGGCCCTTTTCAGGAGTTTATACCTGTTAATGGTGTGGTAATGCCGCTTACTACTATTTACCTGGATGCTATTGAAGGCGGCCGGGTTGAAAGGAAATTTGTTGAAGACGGTGCCACCATGAAAAAAGGCGACCCGATACTTAAACTGGCCAATACCGATCTGGAGCTTAGCCTGGCCAATCAGCAAACTTCGGTATTTGATGTATTAACCCAAATGCAAATTTCGCGTTCACAGGCGCAGCAAAATACCATCGGCAAGCTAAACCAAATGGCCGATGTTGACAATGCTCTTAAAGAAGCAGACCGTATTTATAAACTGAACAAAAAATTATACGCGCAAAAAGCTATCGGCTTGCAGGAGTTTCAATCATCTGAAAATACTTATAACTACCAGTTACGCCGTAA
Source organism: Mucilaginibacter gynuensis (assembly GCF_039541195.1). Classification (NCBI taxonomy): domain Bacteria; kingdom Pseudomonadati; phylum Bacteroidota; class Sphingobacteriia; order Sphingobacteriales; family Sphingobacteriaceae; genus Mucilaginibacter; species Mucilaginibacter gynuensis. The sequence continues at coordinate 780,912 of NZ_BAABFT010000001.1, read as the reverse complement.
AAAACTGGCATCTGACATTTTAAAACAAGATACGATATCGGTTAGCAAGCAATTGCAGCAATCAAACGAATCATACGCCAATATGAAGGCTACTTTAGAGCTGATGCGCAAAAAGGTAGGCGACCTGATAGTACGCGCACCGGTTGACGGTCAGCTTACCTCAATGGATGCCGAAATAGGGCAGAGCAAAAATAAAGGTGAGCGTTTAGGGCAGATCGACGTGCTTTCGGGCTTTAAGGTAAAGGTTGATATTGACGAGCACTACCTGTCGCGCATTTACAATGGCCTTGCAGGCGATTTTACTTTCGCTGATAAAACTTATAAACTGAAGATCAAGAAAGTATACAGCCAGATCACCAATGGCCGTTTCCAGGTTGACATGACCTTTGACGGTAAGGTACCTGCGGGTATCCGCCGCGGCCAGACACTGCAAATAAGGTTGGCTTTAAGCGACGAAACACAAGCCGTACTGGTATCAAAAGGTGGTTTTTACCAACAAACCGGTGGCAGCTGGATCTTTAAACTAAGCGACGACGGCAAAACAGCTTACAGGGTTGATATACAACTGGGCAGGCAAAATCCTGATTATTACGAGGTAATGCAAGGTTTACAACCGGGCGATAAAGTAGTAACATCAAGCTACGAAACCTACGGCGATATGCAGGAACTGGTACTGAAAAAATAACGATAACTAATTATAAAACATAAATCACAATTAAAATTCAAAAGCCTTCCCGTTTCGGCGGGCAGGTTTTCAGGAGGGCCAAATGATAAAAATTACTGATCTCGAAAAATTTTACCGCACCGAAGAAGTTGAAACGGTTGCATTGAACAAACTATCAATGGAAGTTAACACCGGCGAATTTGTGGCCATCATGGGCCCATCCGGCTGTGGTAAATCAACGCTGTTGAACATACTGGGTATGCTCGACGATCCGGATGCGGGCAGCTACGTATTTAACGATATTGAGGTAGCCCACTTTACCGAGCGTAAACGTGCCGATCTGCGTAAGCACAACATAGGTTTCGTGTTTCAAAGCTTTAACCTGATTGATGAACTTACCGTATTTGAAAACGTTGAGCTGCCGCTGATCTACACCGGTGTGCCTGCTGCCGAAAGGGTAACAAGGGTAGAAGAGGTATTGAAAAAAATGCAGATCATGCACCGCCGCAACCACTACCCGCAACAGTTATCGGGTGGTCAGCAACAGCGTGTGGCCATTGCCCGCGCGGTAGTAAACAAACCAAAACTGATACTTGCGGATGAGCCTACCGGTAACCTGGATAGCAGCAACGGTAACGAAGTAATGGAGCTTTTAACTGATTTGAACGAACAAGGCACTACCATTATCATGGTAACGCACTCCGAGCACGATGCACGTTACAGCCACCGCATTATCCGCTTACTTGATGGTAAAACCGTTGTAGAGAATATCATGATCTGATCACAATAAAATTAAAACCGCCAATCACCTTTAAACCATGTTCAAAAATTACATTAAAATAGCCTGGCGAAACCTTTTACGTAATAAAGGTTTCGCTTTCACCAATTTGCTGGGGTTAACTATAGGTATCACCTGTACCATGTTTATTTTTTTGTGGGTAAAAGATGAGGTGTCGTTTGATCAGTTTCATAAAAACTACGATAATATTTACCAGGCAATAGCCACCCGCGATTTTAAGAACAACATTTTTACCGACGAGAACATGGTGTTCCCGCTGGCACCGGCGTTGCAAAACGATTATCCGCAAATTGAACACGTAACCTGTGTATCGCAAACACAAGGGAGCCTGATAGAGTATAACAATACGCGTTTAAAACGCGACCTGCTGTTTGTAAGCAATGGCTTTCTCGATGTTTTTTCGTGGAAGTTTATCAAGGGGAACGTGGCAAACGCGCTTGCCGATCCGTCATCTATCGTTATCACACAATCATTCGCTAAGGCGTTTTTTGGGGATGCCGATCCGATGAACAAAACGCTGAAAATAAATACCGGCGAAACCGCGAAAATTACCGGCGTAGTTGCCGACCCTCCGGGCAACTCTACCATAAAATTTGACGGATTAAGGCCGTTCAATTATTCAACCGAAGAAAGCAAACGTAACATGAATGAGTGGGTAAACTCATCGTGGTACGTTTATATCAAAGCCAAACCGGGCACTACTAACGCTGCGTTAGATAAGATTGTGCACGGCGAGATGAAAAAGCACCAGCCCGACGAAAAGTTTAGCACCTACTTTACCTACCCCATGAGCAAGTGGCATCTTTACCATGAATTTAAAGATGGTAAAAATGTTGGCGGCATGATAGAGTATGTGCGCCTGTTCACCATTATAGCGCTGGTTATATTGCTGATAGCCTGCGTAAACTTCATGAACCTGTCTACCGCGCGCAGCGAGAAAAGGGCCAAAGAGGTCGGGATCCGCAAAACATTAGGCTCAAATAAAAAACAACTAATACTGCAGTTTTTTGCCGAATCAACCATATTGACAACGGTAGCCTTCGCGCTTTCTATCATCATTGTACTGGCCTTAACGCCGATGTTCAACCAGCTGGTTAATAAACAGCTTAGTATCAATTTTGCCGAGCCTTTATTTTGGATAGGGGCATTAATTATAGTCGTATTTACAGGCATAACAGCGGGTAGTTACCCGGCCCTGTACCTTTCATCATTTAACCCGATAAAGGTTTTGAAGGGTACCATAATGGTAGGCAAAAGTGCTATTATGCCAAGACGCATATTGGTAGTTGGCCAGTTTGTAATGTCGATACTGTTGATATCGGCCACCATAATTATTTACCAGCAGATACAACACGTAAAAAACCGCAATACAGGTTACAATGCCGATAACCTGATCATGATACCTGCCACCGCGGCGGCTAATAAAAACTTTGATGTAATTAAGCAGGAAATGCTTAAAACAGGCTTGGTTAGTGGGGTGACACGCACATTTTCGCCCATTACCGATATATGGTGGACAACTGCCGGCCCCGATTACCCGGGCAGGCCTACAGGTTCAACCATTATTTTTTCGGGCATGTCTGCCGATAGGGATTTTACCAAAACAATGGGCGTGAAAATTTTGGAAGGCCGCGATTTTGATGGCAGTCCTGCCGATAGCGCCAATGTGCTGCTCAATAAAGCAGCAGTTGAAGCCATGAACCTGAAGCAGCCATTGGGCACAACGTTGCGCTACGATAAAACACTCCTTCATGTAATAGGCGTTACCGATAATATCATCATGTCGTCGCCTTATGAAACCGTAAGGCCAATGATCACCTATTTTGGCCGTGGTTTAAACTGGGTAAATGTAAGGCTTAACCAGGGAGCGCAACCACAAAAAGCGATAGCGGCTTTTGAAAATATTTATAAAACCTACAGCCCCGACGACCTTTTTGAGTACCAGTTTGTTGATACCGAGTTCAGCAAAAAATTCGCTACCGAAGAACTGATCAGCCGGGTGACCAACATTTTCGCAGGTCTTGCCATCTTTATCTGCTGCCTTGGCTTAGCCGGTCTGGCATCATTCACTATCGAAAAACGGATCCGTGAGATAGGTATTCGCAAGGTGCTGGGTGCCAGTATTCAACAAGTGTTGTTGCTGATATCAAAAGAATTTATGAAACTGGTATTTGTAGCCTTTGTAATAGCGGTGCCTTTAACCTGGTGGCTAATGTACAACTGGCTGCAAAAATACACCTACCACATTAATGTAAGCATCTGGATGTTCGGCATAGTAGGCCTGTTCATACTGCTGCTCACACTGACGGTGGTAGTGCTCAACACTTTCAGAGCGGCATCAAGCAACCCGGTAAAAAGCCTGAAGAGCGAGTAAGGGGAGCTGAAAGCGGAAAGGATAAAGCTGAAAGGTAAAAGGTTAAAGCGGAAAGCAATGACTGAATGCCGAATGACTGCGTAGCTAAATGCCCAATGACAGCATAGCTGAATGACTAATGAACTAAAATGACTAATAAACATGATTCGTAACTACATAAAAACAGCATTCCGCAGCCTTCGTAGCAACAAGGGCTTTACAGCTATTAATATAGGTGGCCTGGCGCTGGGGCTTGCCGCATGTTTGCTGATCGTGTTTTATGTGGTTGATGAGCTTAGTTACGATCGTTACAATACCAATGCCGACAGGATCTATCGTGTAAACGAAGACCTTAAATTCGGTAATAACAGCGTTTTATACGCCGTAGCCATGCCGCCGCTGGCTGATGCTTTAAAAGCGGACTTTCCGCAGGTAGAGAACGCGGTACGTATCAGGAATGCGGGTACTTATCATATAAAAAAGGATGGTATCAACATTAAAGAGAACAAGGTTGCCTACGCTGATCCGGCGATATTTAAAGTATTTACCCTGCCGGTGATCAACGGCGATGCCGCGACAGCGCTTTCGGAACCGAATACTATTGTACTTACCGAAACATCCGCCAAAAAATATTTTAACAACACCAATGTAGTTGGCAAAACCTTGCTGATAGACGATCATATTAACTTTAAGGTGACCGCGGTAATAAAGGACATCCCAAAGCAGTCGCACTTTAATTTCGATTTTTTTGTATCCATGACCACCTGGCCCGATAGCCATACCAACCAGTGGCTGCGCAGCGATTATAATACCTATGTATTACTCCGCGAAGGTGCCGATGCTAAAAAGTTTGAAAGTTCTTTACAGGGGTTTTTAAATAAGCACAGCGCTGCCGAAATGCAATCGGACCTTAACATGTCTATAGATGGTTTTGAAAAGAACGGTAACTATTTCAGGCTGAATTTAACGCCGCTTACTGATATTCACCTGCGCTCTAACCGCACCGGCGAGCTTAGTCCTAACAGTACTTTACAGTATGTATACATATTTTCGGCGATAGCCTTGTTTATACTCATCATTGCCTGCGTAAATTTCATGAATTTGGCAACCGCCCGCTCTGCAAACCGGGCGCGTGAGGTAGGGGTACGCAAGGTTTTGGGTTCGTCGCGCGGATATCTCGTCGCCCAGTTCTTAACCGAATCGGTAATGGTTACTTTAGCCGCTACCCTTATTGCCTGTGTGGTGGCCTTGCTGTCGCTGCCTTATTTTAACGATCTGGCAGGTAAAGAGATTGTGGTAAGTGCGCAAGCCTTAAAATGGCTGGTACCAACATTAATTTTAATTGTAGTGATAGTAGGGGCATTGGCAGGCTCTTACCCGGCGTTTTACCTGTCGGCATTTCAGCCTATCAATGTGTTAAAAGGTAAGCTGGCCAACGGCTTTAAAAACGGGATGCTGCGCAGTTCGCTGGTGGTATTTCAGTTTGCCATATCTATCGTGCTCATTATAGGTACGCTGGTGATCCATAATCAACTTAACTACATTCAAACCAAAAACCTTGGTTACAACCGCGAGCAAGTGCTTATAGTACAAAACGCCTTTGAACTGAACGACCAGGCCTGGATATTTAAAGACGAAGTAAAACAGCTGCCCGGTGTAAGCAATGCTACACTTACCGGCTTTTTACCTACGTCGCGCTGGCATAATACCTCCATGTTCTATAAAGATGCCACGCTCGATCCGAAGAAATCCCTATTCCCGGAAACCTGGCAAATTGATGAGGATTACATCAGCACCCTTAATATGAAAATGGTTGCCGGTCGTAGTTTTTCTAACCGGATGCCTACCGATTCGTTAGGTGTTATCATCAACGAAACTGCTGCCAAGTTTTTGGATATGAAGGAGCCGTTAAACAAGGTTCTTTACCGTTCGTTAGGGGGCAAGCATGCGGCCGAAAACGTTAAAGTATATCATATAGTAGGCGTAGTTAAAGATTTTCACTTTAGCTCGCTGCGCGAAAATATTGCACCCGTGGTAATGGTGATGGACAAAAACAATGGGGCTTTAAGTATTAAAGTAAACAGCGCGAACATTAAGGATGTGATCGCCAAAATTGAGGACAGGTGGAAAACCATTGCCCCAAGCATAAAAATGGATTTCTCGTTCATGGATCAGGATTTCGACGCCTCGTACCGTGCCGAGCAACGTATAGGACAAATATTTTTGATCTTCACCACACTGGCCATCATCATCGCTTGTTTAGGTTTATTCGGCCTGGCAGCCTATGCTGCCGAGCAGCGCACCAAGGAGATAGGTATCCGCAAAATATTGGGCGCAAGCATATCGGGCATAGTAGGTATGCTATCTAAAGATTTCCTGAAACTGGTGTTTATCGCCATACTGATAGCCACACCTTTAGCCTGGTATATGATGTACAAATGGCTGCAGGATTTTGCCTATCGCGAAACCATCCACTGGTGGGTAATAGCAATAGCCGGTGGAGCAGCAATAATGGTAGCGTTTTTAACCATCAGTTTCCAATCGATAAAAGCAGCGCTCATCAATCCGGTGAAGAGCTTGCGGAGCGAATAGAGAGAAAGCTGAAAGCGAAAAGGAGAAAGACTAAAGCTAAAAGAAATGCCCACTGACTGAATGCCTAATGACTACTGTAAATGACTGAATGACGAAAAACAAATGACCAAATAAAATGATCAAGAACTACTTTAAAATAGCCTGGCGCAACCTTACCCGTAATAAGGTTAGCAGCACCATTAACATTAGCGGACTTGCTATTGGTTTGGCCTGTGTTTTACTGATAGGGATGTATGTTAATGATGAGTTTGGTTATGATGCTTTTTTTAAGGATGCCAACCGCATTTACCGGGTTAATATCGATGGCAAAATGGGCAATGATGAGTTTGTTGCCGGTCATACGCCGCCCACTGCGGGAGCCGCTTTAATGAACAACTTTCCGGAGGTGGAAAGCTATACCCGTATTTATAAACCGGGTAACGAAATTATCCATTACGAAAAAGATGGTCAGAAGAATTCGCTGAACGAGCAAAACTTGCTATCGGTTGATTCTAACTTTTTGCAGTTCTTTAACTATGCCCTGGTGGCGGGCAATGCAGCCACCTGCTTAAACGGAACAAATTCGGTAGTGCTCACCCAAAAAGCAGCCAAAAAATACTTTGGCAATGCCAACCCAATGGGCAAAACACTGGTATTTGATGAATATTCGCTGCCGTTTACCGTAACGGGAGTGTTGAAAGATCTTCCGGCACAGTCATCATTGCAGTTTGATATGCTGCAATCAAACCTGGGGATGCCGCCTGTAAAGCGCTTTTCGTGGAGCTGGGTTTGGCTGCAAATGAGCACTTATGTTAAGCTCAGGAACGTTACCAACGCGGCGGCCATCACTAAGCTGGAAACCAAGTTTTCGCAGATGGTGAGCCAACAGGCGGCAAGCGCGTTTAAACGTATTGGGCAGCCTTTTGATGAATTTAAAAAGAACGGTGGCCGCTGGGATCTGCACTTGCAGCCTTTAACCGAGGTTCACTTGTATTCGGGTAATATAGTTACTGCTTTTATTACACAGGGCAGTATTAAAAACGTGTACATATTTTCGGCCATCGCACTGTTTATCATATTGCTGGCCTGTGTAAATTTCATGAACCTGGCCACCGCGCAATCTGCAAAAAGGGCCAAAGAGGTAGGGATCCGTAAGGTGCTTGGTTCGCTGCGTAAACAGTTGGTAGGGCAGTTTATTACAGAGGCACTGCTGTACTGTTTGTTTGCCGCTGTTATCGCGGTTGTAATGGTGGTATTGGTGCTTCCGTACTTCAATCAATTAGCTAATAAGGCGCTTTCGCTTTCGGCATTTTTAGATATAAGAACATGGCTGGCCATTGTAGGGCTTGTGCTGCTTACAGGTTTACTGGCAGGTAGTTACCCGGCATTCTTCCTCACTTCATTTAAGCCGGTCAGTGTATTAAAAGGCAACCTGTTTAACAGTACTACGGGTAAGTTTGTAACCCGTAACGCCTTGGTGGTGTTTCAGTTTACGGTATCAACCGCTTTAATTGTTTGCACCATTGTGGTTTATAAACAGCTGAAATACAGTCAATCAAAAGATTTGGGTTTTGCTAAAGAGAATGTAGTGGTTATTTCCAATGCCGACAGGTTGGGCGATAGCGAAGAAAGTCTTCGGCAGGAATTACTTACGCTGCCGCAGGTAAGCAGCGCCAGTATTTCTACCAGCGTGCCTACCAAAAACTCCTTCGGCGATTTTTATACGCCCGAGGCCGATGCAAACAATACTAAAAGCGACGAAACCAAGATCACACTGTCATCATTCATTGTCGACGAGAATTTTATACCCACCATGGGCTTTAAAATGGTTAAAGGCCGTGCCTTTGCCAAAGACTTTGCCGATTCGGCTTCGGTAATACTCAACGAAACTGCCGCCAAACAAATAGGCTGGAAAGATGCCATTGGCAAAAGCATCTTGTATCCCGGTAACGGAAACCAAAAATTTAAAGTAATAGGCGTGGTGAAAGATTTTAATGTAGAATCATTGCACAGCACCGTATCGCCGTTCGCGTTGTTTTACACCACTTCCAAATCGTATTATACCGGTTCATCATATATTACCGTACGCATAAAACCCGGCGATTACAATAAAACCATCAACGCGCTGCAAAGTAAGTGGAAGCAGTTTATGCCCGATACGCCTTTTGAATACAGCTTTTTGGATGCCGAGTTTGATGCCCTGTACCGTGCCGATAAAACCATCAGCCAGGTATTCAGCGTGTTTACGGTGCTATCGCTTACAGTGGCTTGCATGGGCTTGCTTGGTTTGGCTATTTATACTGCTGAAAGGCGCACCAAAGAGATCGGTATCCGCAAGGTGCTGGGCGCTTCGGTGAAAAACGTGGTGGCTATGTTGTCAACCGATTTTCTGAAGCTGGTCTTAATAGCGTCACTAATAGCTTTCCCGATAGCCTGGTACGCCATGAACAAGTGGTTGCAGGATTTTGCCTACCGTACCACCATCAGTTGGTGGGTGTTTGCACTGGCAGGTTTTGCTACCGTAGTTATTGCTTTGCTTACAGTAAGTTTTCAGTCGGTTAAGGCAGCTATAGCCAACCCGGTGAAGAGTTTGAGGAGCGAATAATGGGGAGCTGAAAGGTAAAGGGGAGCTGAAAGCGGAAAGACTAAAGCTGAAAGCTATAGCTAAGCGGAAAAGGAGAAAGGCTCAACGCTAAAAAAATGACCCAATGACTAATGACCACTGACTAAATGTAAAATTATGTTAAAGAACTTCATAAAAATATCATGGCGAAACTTGTATAAGAACAAGTCGTTTTCGCTTATTCATATCCTGGGATTAACCATTGGTATTACGGTTTGCCTGATGATCTTTTTGTTTATTACCAATGAGTTTAGCGTTGATAAATTTCATAAAAACAAGAATATATACCGGGTAATGCGTGGTTTCGACGTAGATAAAATGAAGGTGCCCTACGTGTCGGCACCCTATGCGTCGGCTTTGTTGAACGATTATCCAAATGATATAAAGAGGGCTGTACGCGTAATGCCTAATTCGGGATTGATCTCATTTGGTAACCAATCTTTCAGCGAAAAAAACATATATGTAGCCGATGCTGATTTCTTTACATTATTCACCTTTCCGCTTGTAAAAGGTAACGCGGCGACTGCCCTGAAAGAACCCGGCAGCATAGTGATTACCCAAACTACCGCTAAAAAATATTTCGGCAACCAAGATCCCATTGGTAAGGTAGTGCAACTGGATAAGCAATTGCAATTGAAAGTGACCGGCGTGGCTAAAGATGTACCTTCAAACTCGCACCTTAACTTTGATGCGGTAATACCCATCTCAAACTATACCAGCCGCGATTGGTTTAAAGCCTGGACGTATAATAACGGGTTTACCTACGTTCAACTGGCGGATAATGTTGACAAAGCCCAGCTCGAAAAACGTTTTCCGGCTTTTATGGAAAAGTATATGGGTAAGGATATGCAGAAGATGCATGTCAGGTTCGATCTTGCGCTTACCCCTTTAAACGACATTTATTTTGAACCGTCCTCAACGTTTGATAACGTTAAGCATGGCGATAAAACGGTAGTATACATTTTTCTTTCTATAGCGGTGCTAATACTGGTAATTGCCTGTATCAACTTCATGAACCTGTCGACCATTCGCGCGGTTGAGCGTTCAAAAGAAGTGGGTTTACGTAAGGTGATGGGGGCTTTACGCAACCACCTTGTATGGCAGTTCATCGGCGAATCGGTATTACTAACGCTGATATCATGCGCGTTTTCAATAGGGCTTTTAATGCTGTTGATGCCTTGGTATAATAACATTTTAGGTTATCATTTAACTGTGCCATGGGGTGCTTCGCCTATTTACCTGTTTTTAATAGGCGTGATCCTTTTCGTGGGCTTTTTGGCAGGCAGTTACCCGGCATTCTTCCTTTCGGCATTTTCGCCTGTGCAGGCGCTGAAGGGTAAACTGCAATTGGGCAAAGGTGGCTCCCTGTTCAGGCAGGTATTGGTGGTAGTTCAGTTCAGCATATCGGTATTGCTTATTATCGGTACCATTATTATCCGTAACCAAATGAGCTTTGTAAAAAACAAATCGCTGGGTTATGAGAAGGAGCAAACCGTGCTTGTGCCCATAAATAACGACGATATTTATAATAATAAGAATGCCTTTAAAAATGATCTGTTAAATAACAGCAATGTGGCATCGGTATCCCTGATGTCGGGTGAGCCGGGTGGTTTTCATGATATGCATGGCTTTGATGTTGAAGGCCAAAACGATGTATTTAAGTCGCGTACCGAATTTGCCGATTTTGAATATGTAAAAACGCTTGGACTTAAAATTATTGCAGGCCGTGATTTCTCACCACAGTTTGCTACCGATACCAATGATGCCGTGTTGATAAACCGCACCGCTGCCACAAAATTGAACTTTACGCCGGAGCAGGCCGTTGGTAAATGGATAAAGAACACCATGCGCGATGAGCACCGACGCAGAATAGTAGGGGTAATTGAAGATTATAACTTTCTCTCGCTAAAAGAGAATATGGACGCGCTGGTAATATCACCGGCAGACGACAGGAGGGTAGCCGTGATCAAACTTAAAGCGGGTAATCTGCAAAATGCCTTGGCTGCTCTTAAAGCCAGCTACAGCAAGGCCGCGCCGGTTTATCCGTTTGAGTATACGTTTCTCGATCAAAAATTCGATACCGTTTACAAAACAGACCTGCGGCAGCAAACTATCCTGAGTATATTTTCGAGCCTGGCAATTTTCATCGCCTGTTTGGGTTTGTTCGGCCTGTCGCTGTTTACCGCTGCCAAACGCACCAAAGAAATTGGCGTGCGCAAGGTACTGGGTTCATCGGTACAAAATATTCTACTGCTGCTTTCAAAAGATATGCTAAAACCGGTGCTGATTGCCACTGTAATAGCCATGCCGCTTGGGTACTACGCTATGGATAAATGGCTGCAAAATTTTGCCTATCGTGCCCCGCTCAATGCAGGCGTTTTCGTACTGGCCGCGCTTATCACTTTCGCTATAGCCTTTTTCACGGTAAGCTTTCAATCGGTTAAGGCAGCGGTTGCCAACCCGATAAAGAGTTTGAGAAGCGAGTGAGGGGAGCGGAAAGGATAAAGGTAAAAGCTGAAAGGTAAAAGGAGAGAGCCAGGAGCCGAAAGGGGAAAGCGTAAAGCTGAAAGGTAAAAAATGACCTCAATGACCAATGACTTAATGACTAACTAAAATGATAAGAAACTATTTAAAAACTGCCTGGCGTAACTTGTTGAAAAACAAGTTTTACTCGGCTATAAATATTGTGGGCTTAACGGCCGGTTTGGCTATTGGGATACTCATATTGCTTTGGGTACAGGATGAGTTGAGTTTTGATAGTTTTCATAAACAAACCAAAAATATTTACCGTTTGGAGCTTTTCGGTGGTACGGGTGCCAGCAGGCAGATCTGGTCGATTGATGTGGCACCGATAGGGCCGCTGGCCAAGCAGCAACTGCCCGATGTACAGGAACAAGTGCGGATAACACGCAATTATCTGTACTCGATGTATAAATACCAGGATAAGGTATTCGGCGATCAGCAAAACTTATTTGTTGATGCTTCCTTTTTTTCGGTATTTGATTATCCGCTGATAAAGGGAAATGCTGCAAAGCCTTTCACCGATGATAATTCTGTGATCATCACTCAAAAAACTGCTAAAAAATACTTTGGCGATGAGGATCCGATAGGTAAGGTAATAGTAGCCGATAACAAGGTGAACTTTACGGTGAGCGGACTGATCAAAGATTTCCCGCCAAACTCAAGTATGCAGTGCGATATGATAATGCCTATGGGGCATAAGATGAAGGATTTGCTTAGTCGTAATGTTGATGTAAATAACGATTTTAGCAATTTTGAATACGAAACTTATTTTCTGCTTAAACCGGGTGTTTCTACAGCGGCTTTAGCCAAAAAACTATTCGATATCCATATTAAGCATAAGGCCGACGATACCGATGTAGAGTACCTGTTGCTTCCGCTCGAAAAAATGCACCTCTACAATGCCGATGGTTCAAACCGTGGCGTACAAACCGTAAGGATCTTCATTATTGTGGCGATGCTGATATTGGTTATCGCTTGCATCAACTACGTAAACCTGTCAACCGCGCGTTCAATGCTGCGCTCAAAAGAGATCAGCATGCGTAAGATAATAGGCGCATCAAAATGGCACCTGTTTATGCAGTTTATTGTTGAAACAGCTTTGCTGTTTTCGGTAGCCGCGGTATGCGCGTTGGGTTTAATTTATGTGCTGATGCCGGTATTCAACCAGCTATCGGGCAAACAACTGGTGTTTAACCTGCGCGATTACCATATTTGGATGATCATATTGGCCACTATAACTGGTACTTTGGCTGCATCGAGCATTTATCCGGCATTGCTGCTGTCGTCGTTTGAGCCGCTTAAAGCCTTAAAGGGAAAAATTACCGCGGGTATTGGCGATGCCTTGTTCCGCAAAGTATTAGTGGTTACGCAGTTTTCTTTTTCCATAATGCTGATCATCGGGACAATCGTAATCACCCGCCAGCTAAGCTATATCCACTCGAAGGACCTCGGCTATGATAAATCGCATGTGTTTGGTTTTTGGATGCGCGATATGGATAAGCATTATGATGCTGTAAGGGCCGAACTGCTGAAGCAGCCGGGTGTGGTAAACGTTACCCGCTCAAGCTCCAATATTGTAAATCTTGGAAACATTTCCGGCGATAACAGCTGGGATGGAAAAGCCCCCGGACAAACCTTTATTGTACACCCCATGGCGGTTGATAAAGATTTTATATCCTTCTTTAAAATGAAGATGGTGCAGGGCAGCAGCTTTACAGGTGCTGTAAGCGATAGTACCCACTTTATTTTGAATGAGGCGGCTGTAAAAGAGATCGGTATGAAAAATCCTGTGGGCAAACGCTTCAGGCAATGGAAAACCGAAGGTACCATCATTGGGGTGGTAAAAGATTTCCACTTCGCATCCATGCGCGAAAAAATAGCCCCGGCTATTTTCTGCTACCGGCCAGATCTTTTCGCCACTATTTATGTAAAAACTACCGGTAAAGATGCCCCAAAGGCTATCAACGAGGCACAAGCCCAGTTTAAGCAATACAATGGCGAGTATCCGTTTGGCTATGCATTTATGGATGAAATATTCGATAACCTGTACAAAGGCGAGCAGCGGCAAGGAACCTTGTTTAATTACTTGTCGGCCATTGCCATAGTTATATCGTGCCTTGGCTTGCTGGGATTGGCTGCATACACCGCGCAAATACGCACCCGCGAAATAGGCGTACGTAAAATATTAGGTGCCAGTGTAAACGGTATAGTGGGCTTGCTGGCAAAAGATTTTATAAAGCTGGTATTTATAGCCATACTAATAGCTACGCCTATTGCCTGGTATGCCATGAGCCAATGGCTGCAAAACTTTACCTATCGCATACAGGTGGAATGGTGGGTATTTGTACTCGCGGGCTTTTTAGCTGTACTCATCGCTTTTATCACCATAGGTTTCCAATCGGTAAAAGCGGCCCTGGCCAACCCGGTGAAAAGCTTAAGAAGCGAGTAATTAAGGAGGATAAAGGTGAAAGCTGAAAGCGAAAAGACTAAAGCGAAAAGCAATGACAAATGACTATTGCCCAATGACTAAAGTAAAGCTAAAAGCAATGACTAATGACCATTGCCTAATGACTAAAAATAATGACTTATTAACAATTTACTGAATATGTTTAAGAATTATATAAGATCGGCCTGGAGAAATATTAAGAAGCATAAGGGATTTTCGTTTCTTAACGCGGGCGGGCTGGCTCTGGGGATGGCCAGCTGTATGTTGCTGTTATTGTATTCGGCCTATCATTTAGGTTACGACAGGCAATTTAAGGATAGCGAAAGCATCTACATTGTAGAAAACAACCAAAAGGGCGATGGGAAGATCTATACTTTTCCGGCTACACCTGCGCCTATGGCCGGGGCTTTGAAAAATACCGTGCCGGGAGTGGAGAAGGCCGCGCGGATAACCAGTTATAATGCAGGCGGTTTATTGGGTTATAAAGATAACAGCCTACGTAAGGACGGGCTCTTTGCCGATAATGATCTGTTTGGCATCCTGTCGTACAGGTTTATTAAGGGTAATCCAAATCGCGCGTTAACGCAGCCAAATTCTATCGTTATCACAGCTGATCTGGCGAAGGCATTGTTTGGCAATGATGATCCGATGAACAAGATGATCACCCGTAACAATAAAACACAACTGATGGTAAGCGGGGTAATTGAAAATGCACCGGCCAACTCTACCTACAAATTTGATTATATTATACCGTGGACTCTTTTTGAGAATGAGTACGACTGGGTGAAAACGTCGGGCTGGTCGAGCAATTTTATGCAAACACTGGTAAAGTTAAAGTCTCCGCAGTTTTTTGACAACGCCGATAAAATGACGCGTAAAATGATCATGAGCAACCAAAAGGAGTACGAGGCCGAAGCTATGCTGTACCCTTTTACCGCGCTGCACCTGCATTCGCTATTTGAAAACGGCAAATCGGTAGGCGGGTTGATAGATCAGATAAACCTTTTCATCATACTGGCTATTTGTATATTGCTGATAGCCTGCGTAAACTTTATGAACCTTTCAACCGCCAGGTCAGAAGAGCGTGCTAAAGAAGTGGGCATTCGCAAAGCCATTGGCTCCACCCGTGGCGCGCTGATATGGCAGTTCATTACCGAGTCGCTTATCCTTTCGGTAGCCTCATTGGTAGTGGCTGTAATACTGGTGCAGTTGAGCCTGCCATTCTTTAACCAATTACTAAAAGTACAGTTAAGTATACCATACCAAGAGCCCCTTACCTGGGTGTCGCTACTTGTGCTGGCATTGTTCACAGGGCTTATATCGGGCAGTTACCCGGCATTTTACCTGTCATCTTTTCAGCCGATAAAGGTATTGAAAGGATTGTTCAAGGGCGGTGGCAGCGCGTTATCTATCCGTAAGGTATTGGTAGTGGTGCAGTTTGGTTTCGCGGTATTTTTAATTACGGCTACCATTTGTATTTACAGGCAAATAAAATTTGTGCAGAGCAAATCTATAGGTTACAGCAAAAATGATTTGGTTGAGATAGATAGTGAAGGCGATTTGCCAAACAAGGCCGAAGTGCTGATCAACGATCTGAAAAAGAACAACATCATTACCAATGCCACCCATCTATCGCAAAGTATTACCAGTAATGGCAGCAATACCTGGGGCGTAAGCTGGCCGGGCAAAAATCCGGAACAGAAGATACTGTTTGACATGTTTAGGGTAGGATACGATTTCGTAGCTACATCAGGCGTTAAACTGATAGCCGGTCGTGAATTTTCGGAAGCTTACCCGGCAGATACCGCGGGCAAAAACGTGATCATTAACGAAACTGCCGCCAAGATCATGAACCTTAAAAATCCGATAGGTGCACAAATTACAGTTGACGGTCCGGTTACGGTTGTAGGCGTTTATAAAGATTTTGTATGGGGATCGCCGTACCAAAAAATATCGCCTATGATATCATATTGTAACATTAAAGGTGGTGTGATAGCTATGCGGCTTAACGGGAAAAGAAGCATCACCGCAAATATTGAGGGTATAGAAGCACAACTGAAGGAGATTAATCCATCTTACCCGGCCGATATACACTTTGTTGACAGCAACTTTGAAAAGAAGTTTCAGAACGAAAAAATGCTGGGTATGCTGGCGAACTTGTTTGGCGGTTTGGCAATTGTAATATCGTGCATGGGCTTGTTCGGCCTGGCCACTTACGCTGCCGAACAACGCACCAAAGAGATAGGCGTACGCAAAGTGCTGGGCGCCAGCGTAACCAGTTTGGCAGGCCTACTATCAAAAGACTTTTTAAAGCTGGTTACCATAGGTATTGTGATAGCCGTGCCGGTATCGCTTTGGGCTATGGGCAAATGGCTTCAAAACTACGAGTACCGGGTTGACCTAAGTTGGTGGGTACTCGCCATGGCCGGCCTCATCACCATTGTAATAGCCTTGGCAACAGTAAGTTTCCAGGCCATAAAAGCAGCACTGGCCAACCCCGTGAAAAGCTTAAGAAGCGAGTAATTAAGTAGTTAAAGGTTAAAGCTGAAAGCGAAAAGACTAAAGCAGAAAGGTAGGAGCAGAAGGTAAACAATGACTAATGCCCAATGACTAATGACCAAATGCCCCAATGACTAACAAAAAAATGACCAAATAAAATGATAAAGAACTATTTAAAAACCGCCTGGCGAACGCTTAAAATAAATAAGGTGTTCTCGTTCATAAATGTGTTTGGTTTGTCGGTTGGGTTGGCGTGTTGTATGCTCATTAGTTCGTATCTGTACCAGGAGCTTAATTATGATACCTATCCCGAAAAGTCGGGACAGATCTATCGTGTTGGTTTGCACCTAACCGAGAATGGTGCCATTACCGATTTCCCGTTTGTGGATGTTGCCGTTGGCGCGGGCATGAAGAATGCTATTCCGGGTATAACCGCTTCCGTGCGCCTTGCGGGTAGGGGGCCGGTTTATATTAAATATGGCAGTAACCAGTTTAAAGAGCAGCATATCGCATTAGCCGATTCGAATTTTCTGCAAATGTTTAGCATTCCGTTGCTGGAAGGTACCTACGCAAGCGCTTTAAAAGAGCCGCATAGTATAGTGATCACCAAGGCGATGGAAAAGAAATACTTTGGCAGCGCGAGCGCTATGGGTAAAATGCTGAACATCCCCGATAACTATCCGCTAAAAGTTACCGGTATCATTGAAAAGGTGCCCGATAATTCGCATTTCCATTATGATGGATTTATCAGCATGGCCAGCCTCACGCAATCTACCCAGCAAACGTGGAGCAATGTTAGCTACTTTACTTACCTTTTGCTTGATAAAGCTGCTGATCCGAAAAAAATAGAAGCCCGCTTCCCTGAACTGGTGGCCAAATATGTAGTGCCCGAAGTGCAGCACGACATGGGAGTAAGCCTGGCGCAGGCAAAAAACTCTGTTAATACTTTCCGTTTTTATTTACAGCCTATTACGGCTATTCACCTGCACTCAAGCAGCAAGTACGAGATAGAGCCTAACGGCGATATCAAATATGTATATATTTTGGGTGCACTGGCTATTTTTATACTGCTGCTGGCCTGCATCAACTTTACAAACCTGTCTACCGCGAGTTCGGCCAAGCGGGCTAAAGAGGTAGGTATCCGCAAGGTAATGGGCTCGTTAAAAGGATCGCTGGTTACCCAGTTTTTAGTTGAATCGGTAATGCTTACGGCCTTTGCTATGCTATTCGCTATTGGCTTGGTGTATTTGTTGTTGCCCTATTTTAACGAGCTGTGCCAGCGTAATATTCCGATGAGCTTTTTCTTCAATTACAAGATATTGCTTACCCAGGCCTTGCTTATATTGGGTGTAGGTGTACTGGCGGGCATCTATCCGGCATTTATATTATCATCGTTTCAAACCATTAGCGTATTAAAAGGCAGCTTAAGCACACAGCCATTAAAACGCAATTTCTTGCGTAGTGGGCTGGTGGTATTTCAGTTCGCGGTATCTACCGGGCTTATTATAGCCACCTTTATTGTTTATCAGCAACTGCATTTTATGCAGAACAAAAAGCTGGGGTATGATACCGACCAGATGATGGTAATTAACGATGCTTACGCCCTCGGCGAAAACATTATGGCCTTTAAAAATGAAATGGTGCAGGATAACCGCGTGATAAAAAGCACCATATCGGGCAGTGTACCGGGTGGCAGCGATTTGGATGGCACACAGATATACGCAAAAGAACATACCGGTAATGCCGACCGTAACGAGATCCACTCCAATATTTACCATGTAGATGAAGATTATATTACTACACTGGGTATACAACTGGCTAAAGGGCGTAATTTTTATGCTGGTTTAGCCGACACCTCATCGGTGATCATCAATGAAGCCGCGGTGCGCGATCTGGGTTGGTCGGGTACTGACCCAATTGGTAAAACCATCGTGAGATCAGGGCAAAGGCAGTTCACTGTAGTGGGGGTTATCAAAGATTTCCATTATACATCGGCCAAACAAAAAATAGCGCCGCTTATGCTGCTGGCCGGCCATAGCTACGGCAACTTTATTGTTAAAGTAAAAACCAAGGACATTAAACAATTGATAGGCAAACTCGAAACGCAGTGGAACGCCTATACTTCGGCAGCGCCTTTTAGTTATACTTTTTTAGATGAACAGTTTGCCTCGCTGTATTCGGCAGAATTACGTACCGGTAAGATATTTACTTCCTTCGCTGTAATCGCGCTTATTATAGCAAGCCTGGGCTTATTCGGATTGGCTGCTTACATGATGAGGTTGCGGGTAAAAGAAATAGGCATCCGTAAGGTGCTGGGCGCGTCATCTGCCAATATCACCAAAATGCTTTCGGCCGAATTTATACAATTGGTATTGATTGCCGTATTGATATCCGTACCTGTTACCTGGTACGCTATGGATCACTGGCTGCAAGACTTTGCTTACCGCATCCATATCCAATGGTGGGTATTTGTGCTGGCGGGTGCACTGGCCATGCTGATAGCCATAATAACAGTAAGCTTCCAATCGGTCAGAGCCGCTTTGTCAAATCCGGTGAAGAGCCTGAGAAGCGAATAAGTTGGAAAGCTGAAAGACTAAAGCTGAAAGGTAAATAGAGAAAGGTAGAAGCAGAAAGCTGAAAGACTAAAGCTGAAAGGTAAAAGGTAAGGCAGAAGGTAAATGACTTAATGCCCCAATGCCCAATGACTATTACCGAATGACTATTCACCACTGACCATTCACCACTGACTATTGTGTATCATAACCGTACACCCGCTGTTACGCTTGCGAACACGTTGGTATTGAGCGGTTGATTTAATGCGCTGATAAACAGTTGTTTGTTGTTTTGGTATGTGATTTAGGTTGAATAAGTAACACGATAATTATCATGATTAAAAACTATTTCAAGATAGCCTGGCGTAACATTGTACGTCATAAAGCATATTCAGCTATAAACATATCTGGTTTAATGGTGGGCATAGCCGCCTGCCTGCTCATTTTTGTTGTTGTACAATACGAGCTGAGCTTTAATAAAGACAATAAGAATTTCAATAACATATATCACCTGGTGACCCAATCGTACCAGGGTAATGAGGTGGGCTATAATCCGGGTGTATCAGTGCCGGCACTTGAGGCTTTGCGGGTTGATATGCCCGAGGCTAAAGTTGCCGCGTTTAATACAAGCTATGGCAGTCAGCTTACAGTTACCGATGGCGTAAGCGGCACCAACGATAAAAAGTTTTTGGAAGACATTGGCGTAGCCTTTGTTGAGCCGCAATATTTTGAAATTTTCGATGGCAAGTGGCTGGCCGGTAACAAAGCCGTATTGGGCGAACCTAATACCGTAGTACTTGATAAAAGTACCGCTACCAAATACTTTGGCGACTGGAAAAACGCCGAAGGTAAGGCCCTGAAAATGGATAACCTGATAGACCTTAAAGTGGGAGGCGTAATTGAAGATGTGCCATCAAACAGCGATTTTCCGTTCAAGGTAATGGTATCATACATCACCTGGAAAAGCTATGGTAAGGATTATAACTACTCGGCCGAATGGGGCAGTATCAGCAGCAACCACCAGATATATATGCTGTTACCTAAGAACTACACCGCTGCAAGCCTGAACAATCGTTTAAAAGCATTTTCAAACAAACATTATAAAGAAGGCATCCGCAGTAACCTCATCTTATCGCAGCCATTGAGCGATATGCACTTCGATGTTAAATTCGGTAACTCAACCGGCGACCACGTAACCACTAAGGCTACGCTGCGCACCTTAACTTTTATAGGCGTGCTTATCATCATAATGGCGTCAATCAACTTTATCAACCTTACTACGGCACAATCTGTTAGCCGCTCAAAAGAGGTGGGGATACGTAAGGTGCTGGGCAGCAACCGCAAGCAGCTCATTCTGCAAATTATTGGCGAAACTGCCATTATAGTGATGTGCGCGGGTTTATTGGCTATTGGTATAGCCAAATTAGGCATGCCCTACCTGCAAAATATAGCAAGTGTTCCAAAAGATTTGAGTCTGTTTAATACAGGTACTATTGTATTTTTTGTGGTGGTAGTGGTAACGGTTATCCTGCTTTCGGGTATTTACCCGGCACTGATATTATCGGGCTTTAAACCGGTACTGGCTATTAAAAATAAGATCACCGCGGCATCAGTCGGCGGCGTATCCTTACGCCGTGGTTTGGTAGTGGCGCAGTTCGCTATATCGCAATTGCTGATTATCGGTACCATTGTGGCAATTAACCAAATGAACTATGTAAACAATGCCGATCTGGGCTTTAGTAAGGATGCCGTTTTGGTTATTCCGGGTTATACCGATAGCTTGAGTTTGCAAAAGATGGATGCCTTTAAACAGCGTTTGCTGCAAAATCCTAAAGTTAAAGCGGTTTCTTTCGCTTCAGATGTGCCATCGTCAGAAAATAACTGGGGCAGCAACTTCTATTTTAACAACTCAAATGAAGATGGCGAGTTCACCGTGTTCCGTAAAATGGGTGATGTTGATTACTTTAAAACCTTCGGCTTAAAGTTTGCCGCCGGTAACGGTTACACCCAAAGCGATACCGCTAACCAGGCCGTGGTGAACGAAACCTTTGTACAAAAGTTAGGAATTAAAAATCCGAAAGACATTATTGGCAAAATGGTAAAAATAGGTGGTAGAACACCCTGGATACCTATAGTTGGCGTGGTGAAAGATTTTAAAACCAACTCACTGCGCGATGCCATTAAACCAATGGTTATTACCCCGATTAAAAAGTTTGAATCGCAATTGGCGGTAAAAATTCAGGTGGCGGACATTACCGGTACCGTGGCCGATATAAAACAACAATGGGAAAGTACCTATCCTGATTATGCCTACAACGGCTATTTTATGGATGAGCGCATAGCCCAGTTTTATAAACAGGAAAATCAACTTGCGTTGGTATACAAAATATTTGCAGGCATAGCCATCTTTATATCGTGCCTTGGCTTGTATGGCCTGGTATCATATATGGCAGTGCAGCGCACCCGCGAGGTGGGTATCCGCAAGGTACTTGGCGCGTCGATCACCAGTATTATCTTCCTGTTCTCCAAAGAATTTATCGTGCTGCTGGGTATCTCATTCCTCATCGCCATGCCAACGGCCTGGTACATGATGAACGGCTGGCTGCAAAACTTTGCTTACCGTATTGAGCTGGGGGCAGGTGTATTTATACTGGCTATTGTGGTATCGGTATTAATTGCATGTCTTACATTTGGCTACAAAGCCATCACAACAGCCCTTATCAACCCGGTTAAAAGCTTAAGAGGGGAGTGAGGGGAAGGTTAAGTTGAAAGACGAAAGCGAAAAGCTTAAAGGCTAAAGCTGAAAGCAAAAAGGTTAAAACTTAAAGGTAAAAGGCAATGGCCATTGACCATGGACTATGGACCATCGACCATTGACTATCCACCAACGACTAAAATAAAATATTATGTTCAAAACGTATTTCAAGATAGCGTTACGCAAACTGTCGAAAAATAAACTTTATTCTATCGTAAACATAGTAGGTTTAACGGTGGGCATCACCAGTTGTCTGCTCATTGGGCTATATATCATTAACGAAACAGGTTACGATAAGTTCCAGAAGAATGCCGACAGGATAGTACGTGTAACCATGGAATACGGCGAACCGGGTAATATGAATAAGGCGGTTACTACGGGTACTAAGGCAGGTCCGCAATTGCAGCGTACCTTTCCGCAAATTGAAACTTACGTAAGGGTTATCAATTACTCAAGCGTGGTAAAGTATGAGGATAAGGTATTTACCGAACCGCGTTTTCTTTTTGCCGATGCCGGTTTCTTTAATGTGTTCAGCTTTCCGTTATTGGAAGGTGATGCTAAATCGGCACTGGATGGCCCGAGAAAAGTGGTGATATCGGCCTCAACAGCCCATAAATATTTTGGCAATGCCGATCCGGTAGGTAAAGTGCTCAACGTAAACAGCGACCGCGAATACCAGGTAACCGGCGTAGTAGCCGATGCGCCCGAAAACTCGCAGATCAAATACGATTTTATAGCTTCTTTCTCCACGCTTTCAGCATCAAAAACCGAAGAATGGTGGACAGCCAATTACATTACTTATTTGATGCTGGATAAAAAGGAATCGATAGCCCCACTGCAAACCCAAATAAACGCCTACATGACCAATGTAAGCGCCAACGAACTTAAAATGGGCAAGGCGCAACTGGTATACAACGCCCAACCCATGAAAGAGGTACACCTGCACTCTGATTTGGGCGGATTGGAAGCAAACGGCAGCATTAAAACCATTTATGTGATCAGTATTATCGCTTTGCTGATACTGGTTATAGCTTGTATCAACTATACCAACCTGGCCACGGTACAATCAAGTGGCCGCAGTGCCGAAATCGGTATCCGCAAGGTATTGGGCGCGCAAAAAGGACAACTGTTTGGTCAGTTCATCGGCGAATCATTTTTGATCACCTTACTGTCGCTTACTTTGGCTATTGTATTGACTGCGGCTTTAATGCCGTACTTTAATGATTTGACAGGTAAAGTACTTGCCATCGCTTCCTTATTTAAGCCACTGCCTGTTGCCGCGCTGGTGCTGCTATGTGTATTGGTAGGTTTTGCTTCGGGCAGTTACCCGGCGCTTGTACTGGCCAATGCCAAATTGATCAGTACCCTTAAATCGGGGTTGCGCCTTAGTTCATCAGGGAGTTATTTCCGTAAAACGCTTATCGTATTTCAGTTCGCGGTATCAATATGCCTTATCGTATCCACGTTTGTAATATTACAGCAGCTCAACTTTATGCGCAATAAAGATCTGGGTTACGATAGGGAACACGTAATTGTACTGCCTGTTGACGAGCAAATGCAAAACAGCTATGAAGCCATTAAAGCGGCCATTAGCGTAAATCCTAATGTGATCAGCGTGAGCGGTGCCAATGCCAGCCCTACATCAGTAGGTTGGGGCGATGGCATCGATGTGGATAACGGACAAAAGAACGTTAGTTTACAAATTACTGCTCTGCCGTCTGACCTTGGTTTCATCAAAACCATGAACATGAAGATCATCGCCGGAATGGATTATACCGAAGCCGACTATGCCCAGATGGATACCAGCAACCACGGAAAAAATTTCAAATACGCCTTTATACTGAACGAAACAGCGGTTAAAGCGCTTGGATTAACGCCGGAACAGGCAATTGGTCGTCGTGCCGAAAAAGGTGGTACGCCGGGCGTGATCAAAGCGGTGATAAAAGATTTCAACTTCGCGTCGCTGCACGAAAATGTTGGTCCGCTGATGCTGTTTCTCGATAAGCAATTTACCAACGATATCTTCATTAAAACCAATGGTAAAAATATTCCGGCCACGCTAAGCTTCCTGAAAGCGATGTGGAAAGAGCGTGTACCGCACCGCCCGTTCGAGTACAGCTTTTTGGATGAAAATTATAACAAGCTATACGTAACCGAACAAAAAACGGCGCAGATATTCAGTACGTTCTCTACCCTCGCCATTTTACTGGCCTGCCTTGGTTTGTTCGCGCTGGCGGCATTTGCTACTATGCAGCGCACCAAAGAGATAGGTATTCGTAAGGTACTTGGCGCGAGTGTAAGCGGTATAGTAGGGTTGATATCAAAAGAGTTTTTAGTGCTTACGCTGATAGCCATTGTAATAGCATCACCAGCCGCCTGGTACTTTATGAATAAATGGCTACAGGATTTTGCTTACCGCATAAATATACAATGGTGGGTGTTTGTAGTAGCCGGTGGCTTAACGCTTGTTATTGCCTTTATTACGGTTTCGCTGCAATCAATAAAAGCGGCGATAGCCAACCCGGTAAAAAGCTTGCGTAGTGAATAGGGGTGAAAGCGGAAAGCTGAAAGGATAGAGGTTAAAGCCGAAAGGTAATGACTACTCATTACTGCCTATTCACTATTCCCTACTGACCATTGACTACTGCCCAATGACTTAATGCCCAAATGCCCCAATGACCATTAAAAAGGTGTATCATAACCGTACGCATCTTGTACATAAACGAACACTTTATTAATAGCTTTTTTAATTTATTTAATTGATTATCAGTTGTATATGTATTTGGTATATTATTGATACATTAATGGTAAATCGGGTTTATATTTTTAATTTGCCGGCATCATTAACCATATACTAAAGTTTAAAAATGTTATCACTTCAACACATTTCAAAGTACTACCAAACTGGCGCAAGCAAAACATTTGTGCTTAATAATATCAGCCTCGAAGTTGATGAAGGCGAATTTGTATCTATCATGGGGCCATCGGGTTCGGGTAAATCAACCTTGCTAAACGTAATAGGCATGCTTGATGAGCCAACAGACGGTTTTCATTATTTTGCCGGGCAGGCCGTACACCAGTTAAAAGAAAAACAGCGTTCGGCTTTATATAAACAATACATCGGGTTCGTATTTCAGGCTTACCATTTAATTGATGAGCTTACCGTATACGAAAACATCGAAACTCCGCTCATCTATCAAAACATAAAAGGCTCTGAGCGTAAAGCTTTAGTGGCCGATATATTGGACCGCTTTCAGATAGTTGGTAAAAAAGACCTTTTCCCGGCGCAGCTATCAGGCGGACAGCAGCAGTTGGTGGGTATAGCCCGCGCGCTTATTGCCAAGCCTAAGTTATTACTGGCCGATGAGCCTACCGGTAACTTAAACTCAAAACAGGGCGAAGAAATTATGGAGCTTTTCCGTAAGCTGAACCAGGAGGATGGTGTAACCATTATACAGGTAACCCACTCCGAAAAAAATGCCGAGTTCGGCACCCGTATCATTAACCTTTTAGATGGCAAAGTGGAATCATCTAAAAACCTGAATAATAAATAAACAATGCGCTATTTAAAATACCTTTTATCTGCTTTTACTTTAATGCTGTCTGTATCGGCCTACAGCCAAACAGATTCCCTGCTTAACCTGCAACAATGCGTTGATATCGCCATAAAAAACAACCTTGATGTAAAGAGGAGCGAACTGGATATGCAAACCAGTCGCGTTTATTACAACCAGGCACGTGAAAACCTGTTGCCTACGCTAAACGGTAGCGTTAACCACTCCATCAGCAGCGGCCGCGACCCTTTCAGTAATGGTTCGTCGAGCGGATCAACTACCGCGGCAGATTATAGCCTGAACTCGGACTTAGTATTGTTTAATGGCTTATCACTGCAAAACAGCATCCGCCAAACATCACTGGCATACCAGGCAGGTAAAATGGATTTTCAGCAGGCAAAAGATAATATTACCCTGAACGTTATTACCGCTTATTTGCAGGTGCAAAACAATGTTGACCTGCTTACCCAGGCCACCGCGCAGGTTGATGTATCAAAAAAGCAGACCGAAAGGTTAAACATCATGAATAAAGAAGGTGGTGTTAAACCATCTGAATATTATGATGTAAAAGGCCAGCTGGCTACAGATCAGGTTACTTACATTAATGCTAAAAACGCGCTGGCTTTATCAAAACTAAACCTGCTGCAACTGATGAACGTGCCTTACAAAAGCAACATTCAGCTACAGCGTTTAAATGCCGAGCAACTGCCGGGCAAATATGTAAGTACCGAAGATGAGGTGTACAACAAAGCGCTGAGCGATCTTGCATTGGTTAAAGCAGCAACCCTGCGCAGGCAAAGTGCCGAAAAAGGCGTGAAGGCAGCTAAAGGCTCCCTGTTCCCTACTATCAGTATCGGTGGCGGTGTGGGTACAAGGTATTCGAGCGCGGCAAGGCTTACCAATTTCAGCGACTCATCAATTGTTAATACCGGTACATTTGTAACCTCAGCGGGGGTAAGGCAGCCGGTAAGCGCCGTTCAATATGGTTCTACCAAATATGCTTACTTTGATCAGCTGCGTAATAGTTACAATACCCAGTTCAATGTAGGTCTGCGGATACCAATATTGAATTACTTCCAGAATAGGAACAAAATAGCTTTAGCTAAAATACAACTGCTTGATGCCCAATACACCGAGCAAAATACGCTGGTCAAACTGAAACAGAACGTAGAACAGGCTTACCTGAACATGACGGCCGCTTACGAGCGTTACAGCGTAGTTACCGATCAGGTAGAAGCATTTGCCGAATCTTTCCGCATAGCGGAGATCAGGTTTAATGAGGGCGCGTTGAACTCGGTTGATTATGTGGTAGCTAAAAATAACCTCGACAGGGCGAACACCAGCCTCATTACCGCGAGGTACGACTATTTTATCCGCACCAAAATATTAGATTATTACCAGGGGAGATTATCGTTGTAATAAATTTTGTACTGAAAATCATTATAATTTCATGTAATTATCGTTATTTGTACAAAATTTCACGCTGCTAAACGATCAAATTCACAACCTATATGAAAAAATTACTCCTATCATTAAGTATCTTGTTAGGTACATCTTACCTGGCCTCGGCTCAACTTATCCCGAACGCGCAATTCGGCTTAAAAGCAGGTGTTAACTTATCAAGTTTTTCAACCAACAGCACTTTCAGCAGCGATAAACGCGCAGGCTATTTAGGCGGTGTATACGCCCGTATCGGCGGCTTGGGTTTTAACTTTCAGCCTGAGCTTTATGTTACAGGTAAAAACCTTACCATTAAAGACGGTACTAATGAAAATAAAGCTAAGTTCACCAGTTTGGATGTGCCGTTATTATTGGGTACTAAAGTTGGCGCTTTTGGCTTTGGCGGTCGTTTTTATGCAGGTCCGCTGGTGTCATTTAATATAAATGAAGATCAAAGTCTTGGTCAAGGGTTGAGTGATGCCGTAACTTTTAAAGACTACAAAAAACAAAATTTTGCGGCTGTAGTAGGTGCAGGTGTTGATATCAGAGATTTTTCGGTTGACCTTCGTTATGAAGCAGGATTAACCAAACAAAAATATAATGACGGTAATTCAAGCATCCGTGTAAGCTTGTTTACTTTAAGCGTAGCTTATAAATTGTTCTCGCTGTAAAAGAGAATTATAAAAAACAAAAGCCCTGCTGTAGATTTACAGCGGGGCTTTTTTATGCTTTGGATATTTGATGAAGGACTAAAAATGTTCAATTGCCTCTTTAAGCGCGGCGTTGTGTTTGTACCTGAAAACAAACGGAAATACAACCGCTATTACCAAGGCATAACCCGCGAATGTAAGCCAGATGCCTTGCCAGTTTTTACTTTGATCAGCCATGGTGAAGAATTTATCGATTACGAAACCGCTGGCAATACTGCCAAAAAATGCCCCGAAACCGTTTACCATCATCATAAAAACGCCTTGTACACTGCCGCGAATTTCGGGGGGACTTTGGGTTTCAACAAACAACGAGCCCGAGATATTAAAGAAATCGAAAGCCATGCCGTATACAATACATGAGGCGATGATCATCCATAAGCCATCGGCAGGGTCGCCAAAGGCAAATAAGCCGAAACGCAATACCCAGGCCAGCATACTGAACAGCATTACATACTTAATACCAAACCTGCGTAAAAAGAAGGGGATAGCGAGGATGAACAATGTTTCAGATATTTGCGATATCGACATAATGATAGCCGGATATTTCACCGCTATGGTATCCTTGTAAGCCGCTACTTTACTAAAATCATGAATGTAGGTATCACCGTAAGCATTGGTAAGCTGTAAGGCTGCACCCAGTAATAACGAGAAAGCGAAAAATATAGCGAAACGTGGTTTCTTGAACAGCGCGAAAGCATTTAAGCCCAAAAGATCAACAAATGATTTGCTGCCCACTTTTTTCATTAAAGGCGGCGCTTTTGGTAGTGTGAATGAGTAAACTCCCAATATTAAAGCGACAGCCCCGGCTATGTAAAATTGGTTGGCCGAAGTTTCATTATGCGTTAAGCTCACGGCCCATAGCGCGGCAATGAAGCCGATTGTTCCCCAGATACGGATAGGCGGATAATCTTTTACTACATCTTTATTACTGCCTTTTAGTGCCGAATAGGCAACCGTAATAGATAGTGAAAGGGTTGGCATGTAGAATACCATGTTGAGTAATATCACCCAAAAAAATGTGGAAGGATCCTGAACCATTGGCAGGCTGAACAATACCAGCGAACCCAGGATGTGCATAATACCGTATAGTTTTTCGGCATTGATAAACCTGTCGGATATAATACCGGTAAGTGCAGGCATAAACACTGCGGAAATACCCATGGTAGAAAAAATAGCCCCAAATTGCGCGCCCGACCAGTGTTTATTTTGAAACCAATATGCACCAATGGTGAGCAGCCAGGCTCCCCAAATAAAAAACTGCATAAAATTCATCAGTATTAAGCGGAACTTAATATTCATACGGTGCCCTGGTTTAAAAAAATGTAGTCAGTGTTAATTAAAAGCGGAAAATACTCAAATTAAGCGAATCAAAAAACAATAAAAATTGAATTTGACCGGAAAGGGAATGTTTTAAACTAACCAACGAATGATATAACTGCCGGTATTGACGCTATATCATTCGTTGGTCGGATTTTTTTCTGAAATATTATTGAAATTACGATGCCTTACGTTTATTCAGCTCATCGCGAATTTTGGCGGCTTTTTCATAAGCTTCTTCGGCAAGGGCTTCCTGCAACTTGGCTTTAAGCTCTTCGTCGCTTAATGAGGTATAGCTGCCGGTAGATGCTACCGACGTTTTTTCTTCTACAGGTTCATTAATGTTTTCGAGGTATACAAAATCATTACCTTCTATTACAATACCCGCAGTAGAGAGGATAAATTCGTAAGTGAAAATAGGGCAATCAAACCTTACCGATACCGCTATGGCATCAGATGTACGGGCATCAATTTCCATTACCCGCTTACCATCCGAGCAGATGAGCTTGGCGTAAAAAATGCCATCAACAAGGTTATAAATAATAATTTCCTGTACGGTAATATTATAGGCTTGTGCAAAGCTTTTAAACAGATCGTGCGTAAGCGGACGGCTTGGCGTCATCTTTTCTATCTCGATGGCTATGGCCTGCGCTTCAAAACTACCTATAATAATAGGCAGTCTGCGGCGCCCACTTACCTCACCTAAAACCAAAGCATACGCGCCGGATTGTGTTTGGCTGTAAGACAAACCTACAATATCCAGCTTTATTTTTTTCATGTTATTACCCATCGCAACAATCTTTATGCTACAGCTTTATGTTGTTTAATTGCTTCTATTAATTTTGGCACCACCTCAAAGGCGTCGCCTACAATGCCGTAATCGGCTACTTTAAAAAATGGCGCTTCGACATCCTTGTTGATCACCACAATCACCTTTGACGAGCTGATGCCCGCCAGGTGTTGTATAGCACCCGAAATTCCAATTGCAATATACAAATTTGGACTCACAGCTATGCCTGTTTGGCCAACATGTTCGCTATGGGGCCTCCAGCCCGCATCTGATACCGGTTTTGAGCAGGCCGTTGCGGCACCTAACAAAGCTGCCAGCTCCTCAATCATCCCCCAATTTTCGGGCCCTTTTAACCCACGACCGGCAGATACCACTATTTCGGCATCGGGTAATGAAACTTTGTCAGTTGAGCGCACAATTTCTTTCAGCAAAGCCTTAAAGTCACTTTCTTTAGTTTCAACGCTGAAGTCTTCCACCTGCGCGGTTGCGCCGGTTTCTACCACCTTGTAAGTATTAGGTGTAAGGGCGATCACTTTATTGGCCAATGTTAATTCGGTTAGCGCGAAAGCCTTGCCCGAGAAAGCGGTTTTCTTCACCACAAATTTGCCTCCGGTGGTATCGGGTAACGAAACCGCGCCGTCAATAAGGCCTGCATCCAATTTTACGGCAACACGCGGCGCCAGTCCGCGGCCTGAAAATGAATTGGATAGCACTACAATAGAAGCGCCCTCTTTTTTAGCAGCCTCGGCAATTACCGAAGCATAGGCCTGGTTAACAAAGTTCTTCAGCTTATCGTTACTTACGTTGAGTACTTTATCGGCACCGTACTTGCCCAAAGCGGCAAGTTCATCAGTGCTTACATCGCCAATTGATATAGCAGTTAACGAGGTGTTGTTTTGGTCGGCAATGGCACGTGCGTAGCTTACTGCTTCAAAAATGGACTTTTTGAATTTGCCCTCCGCATTTTCGGCATATATTAAAACTGGCATATTGATGTATAAATCAAAAAAAGTTCAAAAGGTTTTTATTATATCACACGGGCTTCGGTGTGCAATAGCTCAATAAGTTTGCCCGGGTTATCGGCAGGTATAAGGTTAACCTGTCCGCGTGGGGCAGGGGTTTCATAGCCTACAATAGTTGATGTAACCTGCACGCTAACCGGCTCAATAACAGCCAACGGTTTGGTACGTGCCGACATGATGCCCCGCATATTGGGTATTTTAGGTTCGGCCACGCCTTCGGCAGCGCCTGCTACAAATGGTAATGGTATGGTAAGTATTTCTTTGCCGCCTTCAATTTCGCGTTCCACAGTAGCGCTATCGCCCTCAACGTTTAGTTTTTTGATGATAGCTACCGATGGCAGATCAAGCAGTTCGCCCAGCATGGCAGCTACCTTTGAGCCATTATAGTCTATCGATTCGCGGCCGGTAAGTATCAGGTCGAATGGGTTGGCTTTCACATATTCGGCTATCTGGCTGGCTACAAACCAGGCATCCTGCGGTTGCGCGTTAACGCGCACGGCATCGGTAGCGCCAATGGCCAGCGCTTTGCGTATGGTTGGCTCGGTACCGGCTTCGCCCACATTAATAACGGTTACGGTGCCGCCATTGCCTTCGGTAAGCTCAATGGCGCGTGCAAGTGCTATCTCATCGTAAGGATTTATAATAAACTGAACGCCGTTTGTATTAAATTGCGTGTTGTTATCAGTAAAAGTTATTTTTGTGGTGGTATCAGGAACATTACTTATACATACCAGGATCTTCATAGAAATAGGTTTTTGCAAATTTAGTTAAAAAAGACAGAGTTTAAAATGCAGGGAAGCAGATTAGAGAAGCTATTAGAATTTATAAAGAACGAGCCTAACGACGAATTTTTGAAATACGCGCTGGCTACAGAATACCTTAATTTAAACGATGTTGAAAAGGCCTTGTTTTATTATGAAGACCTGGTGACCAATCATCCCGGCTATACCGGTACATATTACCATCTGGGTAAGCTCTACGAAGCGCTTAACCGAACTGATGATGCTATACGTACTTACGAAACCGGTATGGAGATTACCAAGCAAAAACGTGATATGCACGCCTTCTCCGAACTGAAAGCCGCTTACGTACAGGCTGCCGGTATTGAGGAAGATGATGACGATTATTAATTTAGGAAAAACGCATCCATAGTCATTTGGAGGTACGAAGCAAGCTCTTCGCATTGTGTGCTTCCTATACAAATTACGTCATTGCGAGGAACGAAGCAATCTCTACTTAGGTTTGGTTTGTGCTGTGATTAACGTTGGTCTGCTCATTGCCGCAGGGGCTATTACTTTTGTCGCCACAAAAGGTAACAAAAACCCTTGTCCAGCAAAAGGCTTCTTTGCCGCACGAGGCCATTGCCCTGCAAACCGTGCAGAACTTAGGGCTGGGACTTTTGCCCCGACGCTCATTTCCCAGCTCACATGCAATAAGTTCTCTATGCCCGCCTTTGCGCTTGTGGCTACCGCAGTTCTTCCCGCTTTCGCCCGAAGCTGTTCGCTGACGGAGAACACAGCCCATGTCCTTTGCACTCTTGGCCTCCAAATTTCCGACCGTTTTCGCCCGAAGCAGTTTGTTGACGGATAACACAACCTATCTCGATTTCATTTTGATACTATACAGCGAATAATTGAGAATTTAAGCCGAACTTAAATTTTGCCTATTGCCTATTTTCGGCATTGTAAATAAATCTTTATTATGAATAGTGTAGTTATCTGCAAAGGGCATATAGCTGATGGCGTAACTGCATCTGTAAAATGTTATCTTGAAAAATCATTTCAATCACCACCACACCATGACCAATAAATTCAGATCGCGGATTATTCGTATTTGCTGCCTATTCGCCAGCCTCTTAGCCGGTTGTGTATCGCACGCGCAGGACTGGACCATGAAAAAGGCTCCCCTCATGACCAAATGGGCAGCCGATATCAATGTAAACAGCCCGCTGCCCGAGTATCCGCGCCCGCAAATGGTACGTAAAGACTGGCTGAACCTCAACGGACTTTGGGAGTTTAAAAGCGGCAAGGCCAGTGATGCAGTGCCTGTAGGTGATAAACTGCCCGGTAAAATACTGGTGCCGTACCCGGTAGAGTCGGCACTTTCGGGTGTAATGGAACACCACGATAGGCTATGGTACCGCCGCACATTTACTGTTCCGCAGGCATGGGGTAATAAACGTGTACTGATGCACTTTGGCGCTACTGACTGGGAAGCCGAAGTATATATTAACGGCAAAAGCCTGGGTGTACACAAAGGAGGTTATGATGAGATTAGCCTGGATGTTACTCCTTACCTCACAAAAAATAAAGAGCAGGAAGTGTTAGTAAGGGTTTACGACCCAACCGAGGGATACGGTCAGCCACGTGGCAAGCAGGAAAATCCACCGCATGGCAATCTCATTATGTATACCCCGGTAACCGGTATTTGGCAAACGGTTTGGATTGAACCTGTGCAAAACATCAGCATAAAACATTTAAAACTGGTGCCCGATGTGGATGGAAACCGTTTAAAAATAAAGGTAGATACCGCCGGAACCGGTAATAATATTCAAATGGTGGCTACCGTGAAAGATGGGGGCAAAGTGATCGGTACGGTGTCGGGTAATGCAGGTGCCGAACTGTCTATCCCCGTTAAAAATGCCAAATTGTGGTCGCCTGATAATCCGTTTTTGTACGATTTAACTGTGGAGGTAAAAAGCGGCAACATCATCGTTGATAAAGTGGACAGCTATTTTGGTATGCGCAAGATCAGCGTTGAGCAGGTGGGCAATGTTAAAAAGATCTTCCTGAATAATAAACCGCTGTATAACCTTGGTTTTTTAGATCAGGGTTTTTGGCCCGATGGTATTTACACCGCACCTACAGATGAAGCGTTAAAGTTTGATGTGCAGGTTCAGAAAGATTTTGGCTATAATATGGTGCGTAAGCACATAAAGGTAGAGCCGCAGCGCTGGTATTACTGGGCCGATAAACTGGGTTTAATGGTTTGGCAGGACATGCCATCGGCTAATTCGTACAGGCATAACCCGCCGCCGGTAGATACGGTACAATACCGAAAAGAATTGGAGCGTATGGTTGACGGCAGGTTTAACAGTCCGGCTATTGTTACCTGGGTGCTGTTTAACGAAACTCAAGGCCAAAAAGCAAGTGATGGCAGCAATTTAACACAGCGTATGTACGATGTTGTAAAAGCGAAAGATCCAAACCGGCTTGTTAACCCTGCCAGCGATAATATTTATAAAGATTATATAGGCGATATACTTGATTATCACTCATACCCCGGCCCTAAAGCGGTTGATAGTAAAACCATGGCTACGGCCTGCGGCGAATTTGGCAGTGTTGGCTTGGTGCTAAACGGGCACGAATGGCTGGCCGGAAAAGGTGTAAGCGGCATTATGGTGAAAACCGCTAAAGAACTGGAAGATACCTACGAAACATACATTAATATGCTGGCCGAATTTAAGGCGAAAAATGGCATGAGTGGCGCTGTATTTACGCAATTGGCCGATGTGGAACAGGAGATCAACGGCTTCTTAAGTTACGATCGTGTTTCGAAAGTGAACATCCCTAAAGTTAGGGCGATGAACGAGCGGCTGATCAACCAAACCATCGCTGACACACAGCAGTTACTGCCCGATGCTACAACTACCGCGCAGGTTTGGAAGTATACTGTTACGCAGCCATCAGCCGACTGGTTTAAACCCGATTTTAAAACCGCAGGCTGGAAAAGCGGTAAGGGTGGATTCGGGGCAGGTTCGCCGCCTAACAGTATTGTAAATACCGAATGGAATACAGGCGATATTTGGCTTCGTAAAGAGTTTAAAACGGGCAAATTAACCGCAAGCGATTTAGATAATATATCCTTCCATATTTATCACGATGAGGATTATGAGATCTATTTGAATGGCATTTTGGTGGCCTCGGCTAAGGGCTATACATCTAACTACGTCACGGTGCCACTGTCTGCCGATGCTAAGAAAGTGTTGAAGCCTAATGCCATTAACACAATAGCGGTACACTGCCATCAAAATGGAGGTGGGCAGTATATTGATGTAGGCTTGTTCAAGGTTAATTATAAGTCGGATAGATAATATACAAGCGATAAAATAATATTCAGTTAAACAAGGCTAAGTGATCATATCGCTTGGCCTTGTTTGGTTTATCATGTAATTGTAAGGGTTATATTATGGGCTTCTCAATAAAGTAAATTCGGTCTTGTCAACAAAGTATCCGGGCTGTTTTGCATGCAACTTTGTATTATACAAAATCAAATAAAATGAGCAAAACAGTTTTAATAACAGGATCGTCATCAGGTATAGGTAAGGCGGCAGCCAAATTTTTTCATCAAAAAGGCTGGAATGTAATAGCCACCATGCGTTCGCCCGAAAAGGAAACGGAATTACAGGATCAGGATAACTTTTTGATAACACGTTTAGATGTGCAAAAGCCCGATACCATTAAGGCAGCGGTAGAGGCAGGTATTGCCAGGTTTGGCAGTATCGATGCCTTGGTAAACAACGCGGGCTATGGCCAATATGGAGTGTTTGAATCGTTAACACCGGCAATAATACAGGAGCAGTTTGATGTAAACGTATTTGGGGTAATGAATACCATACGCGAAGTGCTGCCTCATTTTCGTGAGCGTAAAGCCGGTACTATATTAAATATTAGTTCGGGGGCGGGGCGTTTCACATTGCCCATCATATCGATGTATTGCGCTTCAAAATTCGCGCTGGAAGGTTTTTCGGAAGCTTTATCGTTCGAGTTGGCGGCTTTAAATATCGGCGTTAAAATTATTGAACCGGGCGGTACCAGTACCAATTTTATTGCCGAAAGCGCGCAGCGTTTCGCATGTAAAGAAGGCTTGGGCGAGTACGATAATTTTTTAGCCGCGGCAAGCCAAATGTTCGATAGTTTGAAAGAGATGCAATTGGCCACTGCCGAAGAAGTTGCCGAAGTAATTTACAACGCCGCTACCGATGGTACCGATACCCTGCGTTATGTAGTAGGCAACGATGATTTTAAACAGCGCCTGGCCAACCGCTTAACCATGCCCGATCAGGATTATATCAATTCGGTTAAAAATGGTTACTTGAAATACATGCAGGCCGAATAACATTAAATTATAATATCATGTTAAACACTTGTAATGATGAACTTTAATTATTGCAGCTGTTTAACATTCGCTTACCGATATTTGCCTTATGGTTATGGATTCAAACAACAGCAGCGATAATTACGCCTGCCATACATCGCCCCAGATATCTAAAGAGCAGTTTATTCCCGAACATGTTTTTAGTTACCTGGTAGCGGGCACCATGACTGTTTTTGACAGCAATGGCTCGTGGGATATACAAGCCGGCGAATACATTATTTACACCCGTAACAGTTTTGGCCGTTATATAAAATCACCGCCGCCCGGCGGCGATTTTAAGACCATCTCTATTTTTTTGAACCAGGAATTTCTGCGTGGCTTTAGTAAGGAGTATGGTTATGTAGCCGATGGTGTGGTGGATAAGCCTACCGTTATCAAATTGAATCCCGAGCCCTTATTGGCTAACTTTGTGCAATCGGTACAACCATACCTGCATCTTAAAAGAGATGATTATAACAGCTTTCTTTCACTGAAAATGAGTGAGGTCACACTAATCCTATTGAAGCAAAACCCGGCTTTGAAAAACATCCTGTTTGATTTTAGCGACCCGGGAAAAATTGATCTTGAACAATTCATGAACCGTAATTTCAGATTCAATGTAAGTATGGAGCGGTTCGGCTACCTCGCCGGGCGAAGCCTAACCACCTTTAAGCGCGATTTTGAGCGGATATTCCATAGTTCACCCGGCAGGTGGCTGCTTGATAAACGATTGACTGAAGCGCACCACCTTATTACGGAAGAGCATCAAAAACCATCAGAAGTGTATTTGCAGGTCGGTTTTGAAGACATTACCCATTTTTCGTACGCGTTTAAAAAGAAGTACGGTGTATCGCCCAGTCAGCTTAAAAAAAGCGCCTGACAGGCGGCTTTGTCCATCCAATTAGTGATCGGATGATGGTATCACCAACGCCCGCTTTTTGTCGCGTTTAGCAACAAATAACAGCAATGGCAGCACCACCACAAAAAATAAACCGATGAGTAAATAAGCGTCGAGATAACTGGAAAAGGAGGATTGTTTTACCACTACCTTTTCCAACAATTGCAGCGCTTTCTGGTGCGCGTCGAGCAAGCTGGCTCCCTTTTGCTGAAAGGCATGCGTGTAGGTATTTATACGGTTGGTAGTTTCGGTATTAAAGGCGGAGATGTTACTGATCATATCGGTACGATGCGATGCAACCCGGCGTGCCACGTAAGTATTAATTACAGATATACCGAACGAACCGCCCAATTGCCGCATCATATTATTAAGCGCTGTTCCCTGTGGCATATCCTTCGGTTCCAGCGACGATACGGCAAGCGTACCCAGCGGTACAGTAAGCAAGGCCATGCCAATAGCCCTGAAAATGAGGTTAAGTGAAATGGACGAACCCGGTGTGTCCATATTAATGCCCGACATGGCCCAATTAAAATAAATAAAACACAGAAAGCCGAACAGCACAATGAGGGCAGGTGATACACCCTTTTGCAGCAGCTTCCCCGTAACTATAAGCGCCAGTACGGCAATAATAGAGCCGGGCAACAGCAACTCGCCGGATTGCGTAGGAGTGAAGCCCAGCAGCCTTTGCGCCACAACAGGAGTGAGGTAAATGGAAGTATACATGCCGATGCCGGTAATAAAGGTGAGCACGGCTGCTATACTTAAAGACCGGCTTCGTAATATCCGCAGGTTAACCACCGGGTTGGGTGTTACCAATTCCCACCAAACAAATATGGATAGCGATACAACTGCCAGTATAGAAAGAAATACGATATAACCCGCGGAAAACCAATCGTCGGTTTCGCCGCGTTCCAGTACCGTTTGCAGCGAGCCGATGCCTATGGTAAGCAAGATAATGCCGAGCCAGTCGATACTGTTTGCTTTGGGTTTAACAGCAGGTTCAAACAGCAGGAAATAGCATAAAATAGCGGTAGCAATGCCAATGGGAACGTTGATGTAAAAGATCCATGGCCATGAATAGTTCTCTGTAATATAACCGCCCAATGTAGGGCCAATTGTTGGCCCGATGAATACACCTATACCAAACAAGGCGCTGGCTGTGGCTTGCTTTTCTTTCGGAAATAACTCATACACCACCGTTGCCGATACCGAAAGCAAAGCTCCGCCACCCAAACCCTGCATAAAACGAAAGGCCACCAGTTCCCAAATGTTGGTAGCGTTACCGCACATAAAGGAGCAAATGGTAAATAAAATGATAGAACCGATATAATAATTGCGCCGCCCAAGGTTGTTCACCAAAAAGCTGGTCATAGGGATGATGATCACATTGGCAATAGCGTAGGAGGTAATCACCCACGATGTATCTTCGAGCGTGGCACCCAAATTGCCGCTCATATAATTAAGGGCAACGTTTACAATAGAGGTATCTATCAGTTCCATAATAGCGGCGGCAATTACAGTAATGAGCAAGATCTGGCGTTTTACAGGATTCATAAATAATACTTATCGGTATATTTTATAATATAACTATTTGTGCTTTTTTATTAAAAGATTAAAAGTTTACAAAAATACCAATTGGTATTAAATTAAAGTCGATTGTTTGTCATAAAAGGGGGAGGAGAGGTGAAAGCTAAAAGGAGAAAGCTGAAAGGTAAGAGGAGGAAGCAGAAAAGCTCGCTCTTTGCGCAGCAGAGAGAGAAGTCGAGCGAAGCGACGACAGGGGAGATTGCCGCTAATAATACATCTATAATGCTCCGCTACTGGAACTGCCAGATTTCACCCCTGAAACCTCAATCCCCTACAACTTACAACACACAACTTACAACCTATTTCGTGCTCAACTTATTAAACTTATAAGTATACGTTAGCATGAAATACCTTTTGAGGGTATTGTTTTGGGTATCGTATACGGAGTTGGTGCCGGTGTAGCGGTAAACGCTAATGTTTTGGTCGAATACGTCGTATACGGTCAGTTTAATTTCGCCGCGGTCTTTTGCCAGCATTTGCAGGGCAAGTGATGAACTTACCACGTTTACTCCTTTGCGGAAACCATCGGTTATTTGCGAGCTGTAATTATAATCCTGCTTGGTTTCCCATATTATCTTTTTCGGGAAGCGCACCAGCAGACTGTTGTTCAGATTGAAGTTACGGGTGTATACCTTTTTAAAATCGTCATAATCGTACCTGGTATCGGCCTCCCTAAAGCCCGCGCCAACGTTCAGTTCTACCTTATCCTTCCAGTTCACATTAAAGTTTTCGCTGATACCCATGGTAAGGTTCTTCTGCCAGCCTTCCACATCGTTCAGCAGGTTGAGGTTTTGGCCATAATACGCGTAGGCTGATGTAGAAACACCGGCCTGCCAGTCTTTAGTCTTTTTAAATTGCTTACCAACACTCAAATAACCGTTGATATTTGGCCTGCCATCGCGGTTTACCATAGTACTGGTTTGCGCGCCATCACTTTTTATGGTTTGCTTGCTAACAGTAGTATTTTTAGCCATGGAGTACGAGAGGTAGGCATTAAAGCTAATCTGCTTTTCGTTATTGTAAGCCCAATAA
The DNA here is from genome assembly GCF_039541195.1 of Mucilaginibacter gynuensis. Taxonomy (NCBI): domain Bacteria; kingdom Pseudomonadati; phylum Bacteroidota; class Sphingobacteriia; order Sphingobacteriales; family Sphingobacteriaceae; genus Mucilaginibacter; species Mucilaginibacter gynuensis. The sequence continues at coordinate 741,641 of NZ_BAABFT010000001.1, read as the reverse complement.
CTTAAGCTCGCGTTGGTATTGGTGGTAGGTTTCAAATCGGGGTTACCGGTATAACTATACAATGGACTATACACAATAGTAACCGGCTGTAAAGCCGAGATCCAGGGCTGCTCGATCCCTTTATCGTAACTCAAAGAGAAACTTCCCGCCTCTATCCTAAAAGTTGGCAGCAGGAAAAAATAACGCTGATTAAGCTTGCTGTAACTAAAATTGTTCTCTATTTGCTGCCATTGGTGATTAAGTCCGGCAATTATCGATATCTTTTTGGTAAGCTGATAGGTTATGCCCGGTTTAACGCCTTCGTTCCATTGTTTGCGGGTAAGGTCGCTGCTTTGCAGGGGCAGCAAAATATCGTAGCGCTCAGTACTGTCATTACGCTTGAAGTTGAGCAGTTGCTCCTTGTTGCGGTTATAGTTTCCCCAGGTTACAATATCAACCGTCAACTTCTTTGTTATCGGATAGCGGTAGCTCAAATTAATACTGGCGGCTATACCATTCCTGTTGTTGACCGCCAATTGCCGTTGCGATTCGGATGGTGTGGTGGGCAAATAAGATATTACATCGTTATTATTATATCCCCTATCGTTGCTTGGATTTATTTGCAGGTTGTGCGATATCGTGAACGACCCACCCTTATTAGTACGCGATCTTTTATTGAAGTAAAAATCCTGTGAAAAGCTCTTCGAATTCGTGCTGTTTACATTATTACCCCGGCTTTCGTTTGCCCGTTCGCGCATGCTGGTATCCCGAACAGTGAGATCGGTGCTGCCAAAAGAATCATAAACACTATTGCCCGAATTGAGGGTAAATTTAGGCGTATAACGCAGGCTGCGCAAGGTATCGGGATTCCACTCCACCAGTCCGCTAACACTGTGCGAATAGTTTTTATCGCGACTGCTATAGCGCGACGAAGACAGCAAGGTGGTATCGTTTTTCAGGAACTGCTGCCCGAAGTTTGAAGTTTCGCCAACGCTGCTGCGCTCGGTTATAAAGTAGAGCAGGTTCATCTTTAGCTTTTTGCCGTAGTCGGTATTCAGGTTGAAGCCGCCGGAAGTGATCTTCTCGATACCCCCACCCCAGTTTCGCCCGCCTGTATTGACGGAGCCGTTATACAACGCGTCGCCGCCGCTGCGGTTAAAGCCGCCTTGTGAGTACAGTTCTTCATTTGAAAAGGCGGTGCGGTTCAGGTTATTGCTTAGCCCGATAACACTCAATTGCAAAGTATCCCGAAACATATTGAACAAGCCCCCGGTTTCGTACCTGTCGCGGGTACCGCCGCCGGCGAATACTTTACCGAATATGCTTCGCTTGATGGCCTTTTTCAGTTTGATATTGATAATCTTAGGCACCTTAGTTTCACTGACCAGGTGATCGGGATCGTTCTGCCTGTCATCGTACACCTGTATTTGGGCCACTACTTCGGCATCAAGGTTGCGGGTAGCCACTTTAGGGTCGTTGCCAAAAAACTCCTTACCATCAATCAACAGCTTACTTACCGTTTTGCCGTTAACGGTAATGCTGCCGTCTTTGTTTACCTGTACACCGGGCAACTTTTTAAGCAGTTCTTCCACCACCGCATTCGGCCGGGTTTTAAAGGCCTCGGCATTAAACTCGATGGTATCCTTATTCATCATTACAGGTATGCGTTCGCCCTTAATGGTTACCTCGTCCATCATTTTGGTACTTAGCGCTATATCCCCCAGATCGTTAGTACCGCCCTCCTTAAAATTGAATATTTTACGATAGCTTTTGTAGGATACAAAGGATACCAACAGCTTTATTTCGCGCTGTAAAGGCAAATTATGCAGTTCAAACTCGCCTGTTTTTTTAGTAAGGGTGTATGATATAAGTGAGGAATCGCTAACGTTTAAAACGGCTACGGTTGCAAATTCGAGTGGGGTTTTCTCTACCGAATCTACAATTTTACCTTTTATGGTTACGCGGTTTTGTGCAAGGCATATTGATACACTGGTGGTAAGCAGCATCAATAGTATAAGTTTTTTCATCCAGGCTTTTGTGATAAGAAATTGCAAGTGTTTAAATGTAACACTGACAGCAATTATACAATATTAAACGCTATGTAAATGCTAAAAATTGTTAAATAAAAGCGGCCGGTAAAAAATTTACCGGCCGCTTAATATTATATATTGATATGGGATTAATTACCCAATTCAGACATGAATTTGATGCGCATTAACTGTACTTCTTCGCGGGTGTAATCATCAGCGCCCAAATCAATTAAAGCCTGGTCTATCGAGTCGTTATCGGCGGTTTTAAAGTAATCGAATACTTCGTCCTGCTTATCCTCATCAATTACCTCGTCAATAAAATAATTAAGGTTAAGTTTGGTACCCGAGTTTACTATCGATTCAACCTCGCGTAGTATCTCTTCGTACGATAAGCCTTTTGAAGCGGCAATATCATCCAGGTTTAAATGCCTGTCGATATTTTGGATAATGTATACCTTAAGGGCCGATTTGTTAGCGGCACTTTTGATCACCATATCAATAGGGCGGTCAATATCGTTATCCTCTACGTATTTCTTAATCAGCTCGATAAACGGCGCGCCGAATTTCGAGGCTTTACCCGCGCCTACGCCAGAGATTTGTTTCAGCTCGTCGGTTGATACCGGGTAATGCGTGCACATCTCTTCCAACGATGGATCCTGGAAGATTACGAACGGAGGAAGACCTTTTTGCTTGGCTATCTTTTTACGCAGATCTTTCAGCATTTGCAGTAACTGCGCATCTAAAGCGCCGCCGCCTTGTTTAGGGCCATCTTCGCTGTCATCATCGTCGGCAGCCTCAATTATCCTGTTCAGGATGAAGCGGATGCTGTAAGGGTTCTCAATAAAATCGTTACCTTTTTCGGTAAGGCGTAACAGTCCGTATTGGTCAATATCTTTCGACAAGAAATTATCCAGTAATGCTTGTCTTAACAGCGAGTTCCAAAGGTTTTCACCATCTTCTTTGCCCGATGCAAAGTAAGGCAGCGTATCGTGCTCGTAATTACGCACCTGCGGATTATCGGCACCGATAAGAATATCGATAATGTAACGGTCGTCAAACTTTTCGCCTATCTGCTTGATCAGGCTTAAAGCCTTATGTAGATGCGATTCGCCGTCGAAGTAAGTTCTTGGCGCGCTGCAATTATCGCACATGCATGCACAGGTAGCCTCTTCAAAGTTTTCGCCAAAGTAATGCAATATCTGCTTACGGCGGCATACCGATGATTCGGCGTAATCAATAACTTCTTTTAGTATCTGGGTACCAATTTCACGTTCGGAAACCGGTTTATCTTTCATAAACTTTTGCAGCTTATCAATATCCTTTTGCGAATAGAAAGCCACACAAACACCCTCGCCGCCATCACGACCGGCACGGCCTGTTTCCTGGTAATAACCCTCCATGCTTTTAGGCACATCGTGGTGTATTACGTAACGAACATCGGGTTTATCGATCCCCATACCGAAAGCTATGGTAGCAACAATTACTTCCACATCTTCCATCAGGAACTTGTCCTGCGTATCGGCACGTACTTTAGGGTCTAAACCGGCATGGTAAGGTAAAGCACGTACACCGTTGAGGTTAAGCGCTTCGGCCACTTCCTCAACCTTTTTGCGGCTAAGGCAATAAATAATGCCCGATTTACCCTGGTTTTGTTTTACAAACTTTACAATTTCTTTAATTACGGTACGTTTTGCACGCACCTCGTAAAACAGGTTTGAACGGTTGAACGATGATTTGTACACCGTTGCGTTGTTCATTTGTAAGTTCTTTTGAATATCGTGCTGCACTTTCGGGGTAGCAGTTGCGGTAAGCGCTATGATCGGGATATTTTCGCCGATATTGCTGATCACCTGGCGTATTTTACGGTATTCGGGGCGAAAATCGTGCCCCCACTCTGATATACAGTGCGCCTCATCCACCGCCACAAACGACACCTGGTTAAGACGTAAAAAGTCAACATTTTCCTGCTTCGTAAGCGACTCGGGCGCTACGTAAAGCAATTTAGTTTTTCCGCTTAAAACATCCTCTTTTACCCTTGCGGCTTCAGATTTTGTTAGCGATGAATTTAAGAAGTGTGCTATGCTGTCAGATCCGCCGAATGCCCTTAACTGGTCAACCTGGTTTTTCATCAAAGCAATAAGAGGAGAAATTACAATGGCGGTACCTTCGCTCATCAGCGCAGGCAGTTGATAACACATGGATTTACCCCCGCCTGTTGGCATGATAACAAAGGTATCATTACCGGCAAGAATATTTGTTATAATCGATTCTTGTTCCCCCTTAAAATTATCAAAACCGAAAAAATTTTGGAGATTATCAAAAAGCGACTTTTTAGTCTCTATCATTACTTAGTGTGTGTGCTTGAAAATTAAAAGTTCAAAGTAACATTTTTTTTTAAATAAACGATATGTTTACATTAAAATTTTATACAAAAATGATTAAATAATGAAAAACAATTTATTGATTTAAACATTATAAATTGCGGTACCATTGCCGGGGCGATTTAATGTGTATTTTACAAATTAATGCACACCTTTGCCGGAGCATACCAGTTTTAAAATATTTCTACTTTTTCATGAATAAAAATTATTACGCCATTATTATGGCAGGTGGTATAGGAAGCCGCTTTTGGCCTATCAGCCGTACGTCGCATCCTAAACAATTTATCGATATACTGGGCACCGGTAAAACCCTCATTCAAAACACTTACGATCGCTTTTTAAAGATCTGTCCGAAAGAAAATATTTTTGTAGTAACCAACGAGAACTATACCCAACTGGTAAAAGCGCAACTGCCCGACATGGCCGACAACCAAATACTTACCGAGCCGGTTATGCGTAATACCGCCCCTTGTGTGGCCTACGGTTGTTTCAAAATTGAAAGCCAAAACCCCGATGCCGCTATTGTGGTAGCACCATCAGATCACCTGATACTGGATGAAGCGGCTTTCATCACCGCCATTGAAAAATCGCTACAAACAGCCACCGAAAATAAGTGCCTCATCACCCTTGGTATTAAGCCATCGAGACCTGATACCGGTTATGGTTATATTCAGTATACCGATCAAACCATTAAAGAGGAATTTCATAAAGTAAAAACATTTACCGAAAAACCCAATATTGAACTGGCGCGCACTTTTATACAAAGCGGCGATTTTTTGTGGAACGCCGGAATATTTGTATGGTCGGCAAGTAACATCGTAAACGCGTTCAGCAATTACCTGCCCGATATGCACGAGATCTTCGCCGATGCCCGTGCCGTTTACAATACCGAAAATGAAAAGAGCCACATACACAAAGCCTACCAGCAATGCACCAATATCTCGATAGATTACGGCATTATGGAAAAGGCAGAAAATGTATACGTGCTACCATCGGAATTCGGATGGTCTGACCTGGGTACCTGGGCCTCTATTTACGATCTTACCGAAAAAGATTACGTGGGGAACGCCGTTATTCCGTCGGAAAAAGTGATCATGTACGATTCATCAAACTGTATGGTAAATGTACCCGAAGACAAGCTGGTAATTTTACAGGGTCTGCACGATTTTATCGTGGTAGAATCAAACAACACCCTCCTCATTTGCCCCCGCGACCAGGAGCAGAATGTAAAACAAGTAGTAGCCGATGTTAAACAGAATTTCGGCACGAAGTATATTTAACCCCCCGGCCCCCTGAAGGGGGAGCTTTTGAGAAGCAAGAGTAAAGATTAAGGATACAAGACAAAAGAAAGCCGATCAGTGACAAACTGATCGGCTTTCTTAATAATTTCTCCCTGATTCCTGAATCTTTACTCTTGATTCTTTCACTCCCCCTTCAGGGGGCCGGGGGGTAATTTCGCTGCCTCACCGCTTCATACAATATCACACCTGTTGATACCGATACGTTGAGTGATTCTATTTCGCCGAACATGGGTATTTTGGCCAGGTGATCGGCTATGCGGATAATGTCGTTACGGATACCGTCTTCTTCTGAGCCCATGATGATGGCTGTTGGGGCGGTATAGTCGGGTTTGTAGATGTAGTCGTTTGTTTTTTCGGTACAGCAAACCAGTTGCAAGCCCGATTCTTGCAGAAACTTCACCGTTTGCATAAAGTTATCGTGCCTGCAAACAGGAATTTTGTATAATGCACCTGCCGAGGTTTTAATAGCGTCCGGATTGATCTGCGCCGAGCCCTTCGCGGGCACTACAATGGCATGTACGCCTGTACATTCGGCCGTACGGGCAATCGCGCCCATGTTGCGTACGTCGGTTATGCTATCCAATACTAATATTAGCGGCACTTCGCCTTTTTCAAATATTTCGGGGATGATGTTCTCTATTTTTTGGTATACAATGGGCGAAATAAATGCCACCACACCCTGGTGATTTTTCATGGTGAGGCGGTTCAGCTTTTCTACCGGTACTTGCTGCGCGGTAATATTGTACTCGCCCAGCAGTCCTTTTAACTCGCTTAGCAAAGCGCCGCCCAGGCCGCGCTGAATATAAAGTGATTCTATTTCTTTGTCTGAGCGGATCGCCTCTATCACCGCGCGGATACCAAAGATAATCTGGTTACTCTCGCCGCGTTGAGGTCTGGAATTAAAAGCCATATAACATCTGTTTGAACTGACAAAAGTAGCTATATTTATTGATTAAGCAGTTATTGAACTCAAGTGCCATTTCGGTTTTTTTGAAGTAATTAACACCGGCTTACTTTTATCAACATAGTATGATTTACAGCATCTTAAGGCCGTTATTAACAACTCGTGTGGAAAACGTGTTGATTTCTTAAAGCGTTAAGCCTTATATAATCAACGTTTATTTTTAACTGTTTGAACAGGATGTTAGCGAATACGAAAATTTTTTGTATATTTTTGTGGCTATGATTTTCGAGAACGATAACCAGCAGAACAAGCCGAACACTAACGAACGACGAAACCGGTTTCCTACCATCAGTCAGTACAGCGGGGCAGGGAAACTTCCGCCACAAGCTATTGACCTTGAAGAAGCTGTATTGGGTGCCTTAATGCTTGAAAAAGACGCGCTATCAACGGTGATAGACATTTTGCAGCCCGATGTATTTTATAAAGAAAATCATAAAAAGATATTCAACGCCATACGCCTGCTGTTTGAAAAAACATCCCCGGTGGATATACTTACCGTAACCGCCCAGTTACGCTCGCAAGGCGACCTGGAGATGGTTGGTGGCGCATATTATATTACCGAGCTTACCAACCGTGTAGCCTCGGCAGCTAACATTGAATACCACGCGCGTATCATTATCCAAAAGTTCATCCAGCGCGAGCTGATCCGCATATCAACAGAGGTGATCAGCAACGCGTATGAAGATACTACCGATGTATTCGACCTTTTGGATAAAGCCGAGAAAAACCTTTTCGATATAGCACAGAACAACCTTCGCCGCGATTCGCGTAAGATGGACGACCTGATGACCGAGGCTCTACGCGACATCGAATCGCTGAAAGATAAAAAAGACGGTTTAACAGGTGTGGCATCCGGCTTTACCGAGCTTGACCGTATGACCTCGGGCTGGCAAAAATCCGATCTGGTAATTATCGCGGCTCGTCCGGCGATGGGTAAAACGGCATTCGTACTTACCTGCGCCCGTAACGCGGCGGTTGATTTTGCTAAGCCAGTAGTGGTGTTCTCGCTGGAGATGTCGTCGGTTCAGTTGGTTAATCGTTTGATATCCGGTGAGGCGCAAATTGAACAGGAAAAGATCCGTAAGGGTAACCTTGAAGAGTGGGAATGGCAACAGATCCACACCAAAATCGGTCGCCTGGAACAAGCGCCGTTAATTATTGACGATACCCCCGCGCTTAATATATTCGAGTTCCGTGCTAAATGCCGTAGGCTAAAATCGCAACACGATATCCAGCTGATCATCATTGACTACTTGCAGCTGATGCATGGTAAGAGCGATGGTAAAGGCGGTAACCGAGAACAGGAAATTGGTAGTATATCGCGTGCTTTAAAATCGGTAGCTAAAGAGCTGAACGTACCAGTGATCGCGCTGTCGCAGTTAAGTCGTGCGGTGGAGAGTCGCCCGGGTGGTGCCAAAAGGCCGATGCTATCGGATTTACGTGAATCGGGATCAATTGAGCAGGATGCGGATATGGTATTGTTCCTTTACCGCCCCGAATACTACGGCTTGGAAGTGGATGAAGATAACAACCCTACACAAGGCGTGGGTGAGGTAATTATAGCCAAACACCGTAATGGTGAAACCGGCCGTGTAAGGCTCAAATTCGTGGGTAAATACGTTAAGTTTACCGACCTTGAGCAAATGGACGATTTCAGCGCCGGCAACAACGCCTTTGCTGGTCTTGCACCGGGCCAGGGCTTTGAAAACCCTAACCCAAGCAACTTCATTATCCGCCCATCGCGTATGGATGATATGGATGATGAGGCACCATTTTAATCAGATTTTATTTAACAGCGGAGTTAGCAGAGTTTTTCACGAAGATATGTGGAGGTTACAGGGAGTTTGCTCTTTGTAACCTTTTTTGTTGGGAGGACTAAACCTCTGTTCGTTTCGCTTTGATTTGAATTATAATGAAACTACGCCTTCCAATTACCACCAAACTCCCGTACTATTACAAACCATTCCCCCGATTATTTAGATATAATTTTAAACTCCGTTCTCCGGTTAAGTTTGCGGCCTTGTTCGGTGGCGTTATCGGCTATGGGTTGGCTTTTGCCGTAGCCTTTGAATACCAGGCGGAAGGTTTCGAGCTTGTGGCCGATAAGGTATTGGTAGACCGCCTTGGCACGATTTTCTGATAGTGTTTGGTTTTGCTGATCGTTACCCACGTTATCAGTATGCCCAGATATTTCGATGTTCACGTTCGGGTTATCGCCCAAAAACTGGATCAGCTTTTGCAGCTCAGTTTTTGATTCGGGTTTCAGGTCGAATTTATTGGTGTCGAAAAAGATGTTTTTTAGTACCACTTTTTTACCTATATCGATAGGCGATAACGATACATTGATGATGAACGGCTCTTTAGGTTCGCGACCCAACAGCGAAAAGTTTTCGGAGTAGAACAGGTAGCCCTTCTTCGATATATTGATACCATAGTTTTTACCGGAAGTCAGCGTGGCCAAAAAATCACCCTTCTCGGGCGAACTCGAATCTTCATAGGCCGCCTTGTTGCGTTCAAGATCGACAATCTCAATGTCGGCTTCTAAAGGCTCGTTGCTTAGGGCATCTCTAACTATACCTTTTACGTAAGTTACCAGCTTAGGCCTGATGTTTTGCGGCATCTCGAAGGTGTAAATATCGAAGCCACCCAGACCTTTCAGCTTGTTTGATGAAAAGAAGGCATACCTTCCATTAGCGGTAAGTGTAAGCCCGTTTTCATCTCCGCCAGAATTAATAGGATAACCCAGGTTCTCGGGCTTCTGCCATTTTTCATCCTTGCCCAAGCGGCTTATAAAAAGATCTTTATTGCCCATGCCCGGCCATCCGTTCGAGCAAAAATAGAGGGTATTATCATCAGGGTGAATAAACGGCGATTGCTCATCATAAGGCGTATTAATGTTTGGGCCGAGGTTTTCCGGTTCGGCCCAGCCGTTATCTGTTAGTACGGTCTTCCATATATCGTATCCGCCCAAACCACCGGCCTTGTTGCTCACAAAATATAAAGTACGACCATCGGCACTGATAGAAGGCTGCGACTCCCAAGCGGCCGTATTTACAGGCGGATTAAGCCCGATAGGTTTCCCCCAGTCGTCACCACGTTTTTGCGCAATGTAAATATCGCAACGTCCTAATCCTTCGGGGCGGTTGCAGCCTGTAAAGAACAGGTACCGCCCATCCTGCGAAATAGATTGCGCTCCCTCGTTATAAGTAGGCGTGTTGATCTGGTTACTTAAATAAGTGGCCGTTTGCCATTTATTGTCAGGTTTAACGCTCTTGTAAAAATCTTCGTTGTTGTTGATCTTACGGGTAAATATCAGCGTGCTTTCATCAGCGGTAGCAACCGGAAGATACTCGTCATCCGCCGTATTTATTTCCGGCCCAATATTCTGCGGATCGAATTTAACCGGGTGCTGCAAAGCTTGTATGCCAAACTTGCAATCAATTATCAGCTTTTGCGAATAGGCAATATTTTGTGGTGTATTATTCGGATAAGCTAAATACTTTTCGAGGTGCTGTTGTGCCTGAGCATACTGGCCGTCGCCTATTTCAACTTCGCCAAGTTTAAGGTACACAAACCGTGTAAATTCGGGGTTAATGGCTACTACCTGCCGGTAATGTTCAACAGCCTGTTTGTAAAGGCGACGCTGCCTTGATATATCTGCCAGTTGAAAATGCGCCTCAATAAATTTCGGATCTTCTTCAATGGCCTTGGTTAGCTTGGCCATGGCTTCATCATACAATGATTTGTCGAGATCCTGGCTGGCGGCAGTGAAATATTTGAGGGCCTGTTTATCGGTTGTGCTATACCGTCCGTTCTGCGCGCTGCTATTGAGGCACACCATTAGCATAAAAACTAAAAGTAAAGCAGTACGCATAATTAGGTTTATTACGGTAATTTCACCGTAAGTTACAAAACCTACGGAATATTCAAATATTTATGTGTTTGTAAAGATATTTCCCATTGTGGGTTATTCATCACGTAATCAACAATCAATGGGGTCATTTCTTTGGCTTTTGACCATTCGGGTTGCAGGAAAAGCTTACAATCGGGCCCAACCAGTTTGGCGTTCTGCTCGGCAAATTCAAAGTCTGATTTATTGAATACGATCACCTTTAATTCGTGTGCAGCGGCAGCGACGTTAAGGGTAGGGGCCTTGAATTTCTTTGGTGAAAGGCATATCCAGTCCCAGTTACCCGATAACGGATAAGCGCCCGATGTTTCGATAAAAGTTTTGATACCGCGTTGCTGCAGTTGCGTAGTAAGATAATCAAGATTGTATATTAACGGCTCGCCGCCTGTTACCACCACGTTTTTAGCCGGGTGTACAATGGCATGGTCAACAATGGTATCGGCAGCGGTAAGGGCGTGCAGTTCGGCATCCCAGCTTTCTTTAACATCGCACCAGTGGCAGCCCACATCGCATCCGCCTAAACGTATAAAGTATGCTGCTTTGCCTGTATTGTATCCTTCGCCCTGTATCGTATAAAATTCTTCCATTAAAGGAAGCAGCGTGCCGTCATCCGGAATTTGGTGTGCCATAATATTTTGCAAATATACGCATTCAATTAATGCAGATTTATTTGGGCCTTCTATTTGTAAAGTATATTCGCTATTATTACTTAAAATTTACTTTAATGAAGAAATTTTATCTGCCTGTCATAGTTTTTCTTCTGCTTACGTTTACATCATGTGTAGATGTGGAAGAACGTTATGATTTTAAGGTAGATGGCTCATGCAATGTAGTTTACGGATTTGACATGAGCCGGGCTGTTTCGGTTTTAATGAACCTCATGACCGATTCGATAAAGGCCACTCCCGATTTTGCCGCCAAAAAAGATACCACGCTAAATTTTTACAGTGCCATGCCCGATAGCATTCAGCAAACAATGGATAGCAGCGAGGTTAAGCTGGCTAAAACCAGCGATCTTTCGGTTAAAATGGACCTGAAAAAGAATTTGATGAGGGTGAGCGTTAACCATGTGGCCAAAAACACAGCCGACCTGGAATATTACCTCAAGAACATTTCAAAAATATCCATGAACAGTCAACTGGCGGCTATTACCAAAAATACCGGCCAAACTAAAACCAACGATGCACAGCAACTGATCACCGGGCAGGATTACTATACCTATGAAATTACGCCAAGCCGGTTTTCGCGCATCATTGATAAGATAAAGTTTAACGCATTTTTGAAACGCACACAATCAACCCTGGTAATGGCTAAGGCCATGCTGATTGATATGCCTTACAAGCTGGTGCTCAACTTCGCCAAGCCTGTTAAACGTGTTAATAACCCCAAAGCCGTACTTTCTGCCGACCGTAAACGTGTTACCCTTGAAACCGATATGGACGAGGTGATCAGAAACCCGGCGGTAATGAACCTGCAAATAGATTTTTAAGCTGATTATGAAGTGGTACCGTGTACCTGATGTAGAGCCTAACGGACAACCCTTTATTAAAAAAATAAAACCGGATGGCAAGAATATTTGCCTGGTAGGATATGAGGGCGAAATATTTGCGTTAAGTGCCCGCTGCCCGCATGCCGGTGAAGACCTGAGCCGCGGCTGGTGTAAAGAAGGCAAGCTGGTATGCCCCATACATCGTTTCTCATACGATTTGGAAACTGGCAGAGGCAGCACCGGCCAAAACGATTACGTGAATACCTTTCCCGTAAAAATAAAGAATAATGAAGTGTATGTGGGTATAAACTCTTTTTGGGGGAAGATAAAGAGCTTGTTTAAAAGAGAAGAAATGGATTATGACGATTAACGTTCTTGCCGCCTCAATATCATAAAGTTTCTGCAACTGTAAAATTCAACTCCGGGTATTATCGGAACTGATGCGAATATCAAACCTGCATTATCTACGGAATGGTTATCCATTAAAAATTCCGTACTTGATATCTGATCTTTCTGCTGGGTGTAAAAACCTCTGAACCAATGCAGGTTCTTATTAAGTGATTGAGATTTAACAGCTGCTTCAAAGGCGGCAAAAAATGAATTTGCAGGATTTACATCTGTTGTATTTTCGCCCATCATTTTAGGCGTTAACAGTCCAACATAAGCTTTCCATATCGTTCCGTTAATATTCCAATCCTCAACGCCAGCATAATAGAGGACTTCCGGGATTTTGCAACCGAAAGCAGCCAATAAAACATGCAGACTACCTGACCCGAAATTGTCGAAGTTTTTGTTAATAGCCGATTCCAAATCAACGCCTATATCTCCAAGCGATTCGGTAATTGTTTCACCGGCAGTGGTCACAACATTAACATCCAATTGTGAGCTGATATAATTTCCAATTGGTTGATAAAAACTCTTTGCCCGTAATTTGATGTTAAGATCGGTATAAATAAAATCGTCATCATGATTTACATTGATACCATGATGACGTAAAATCTTGGCTAAATGATCGTTTAAAATTATCTCTTTCATCGATATAGCCCCGCACGAATATTTTATTGATATACTTCTTTGTTAGCCGACGCTAAAGTGTTTTTCAATAAGCCAACAATGGTCATTAAGCCAACACCGCCCGGTACCGGGGTAATCCACGACGCTTTAGGGGCTACGTTATCAAAATCAACGTCGCCATATAATTTATAGCCCGATTTGGTAGTGGCTGATGTTTCGCGGTTCATGCCTACGTCAACAATTACAACACCTTCTTTCACCATATCGGCAGTAATAAAGTTCTTTTTACCAATGGCTACAATTAGTATATCGGCATCAAGCGTAAACTTTTTAATATCGGGTGTACGGCTGTGGCAAATAGTTACGGTGCAGTTACCAGGTTGGGTGTTGCGCGCCATTAAAATGCTCATCGGCGAACCTACTATATTACTGCGGCCAACTACTACGCAATGCTTGCCTGCGGTTTCAATACCGTATTCCTTCAGCATAAGGGTGATGCCATAAGGGGTAGCCGGTATAAAAGATGGCAGGTTGCGTTGCATACGGCCCAGGTTAACCGGGTGAAAGCCATCCACATCCTTGCGGTGATCTATCTTTTCGGTTACTTTTTCAGGGTCGATATGTTTAGGGAGCGGTAGTTGAACAATAATACCGTCGATATCCTCGTCTGCATTTAGTTCGGCTACTTTTACCAGCAGGTCTTCCTCGGTTACATCATCTTCATAACGCACCAGGGTCGATTTAAAACCTACCTTTTCGCAATTTTTCATTTTGCTGGCCACGTAGGTTTCGCTGCCGCCATCGTGCCCAACCAGTACAGCCACCAGGTGTGGCTTGCGGCCGGTTCTTTCTAATATTTTCGCTGCTTCTTCGGCTATTTCAACCTTCAACTTTTCTGATACGTATTTTCCGTCGAGTAACTGCATGCTTTTAAAACGCTTTAAGTAAAGAATCTATTTTGTGGCTCGCGCCGATAGGGTTGAAGCCATTATCCACACTGGCCCTGTAAGTCAACTCGGCACGTACAGCCGCGCCATACATGTCGTTCAATTTAGTGGCCTCGTATTGGTCTATCAGTGTTTTGTATTTGTTTTTCTTTAGCGGATCGATGATTGCTTCGGCATCTTTGCGGGTTTGTACCGGCTTTAGTTTAGCCAGCGCGGCAAGTTGCTCATTGGTAACCAAAGTGCCGAAGAATTTGTTCGACAGGTCATCCGGAACCTTGATATTATCCAGTTGCTCTTTGCTGATCCCTTTTGGTAACCATAGCTGACCGGCTGTTTTATCGTTAATATCTTTAAATATCAAAACCGAATACCTTTTGGCCGGGTGCGGATCTGTAGTAAGAGGGATAGAATCCAGCGCTTCGAGTTTTAGAATAGCGTAGCTGTTCCGTTGCTCGGTATTTAATATTTTATAATGCCCCGGCGACTGCTTAAAGTTGGTTTTATAATCTGGTGAAACCTTGTAAAGCAACAGCGTATCCTTGCTCTGCCTGAACATTTTGGTATCGTCAACAGCCACCATGTAGTAATCCGTTTTTAAAACGGTAGCTATTGGGGTACTGCTTTTGCATGCCGACAGCAGGATGATAAGAGCAGTACAGAATAATTTAGCAGCCCTTACGGCTAATGCAATTTTAGGTTTACCCGGAGATAACTTCATGTTATATGTACCAAATATATAGGCCCTTTAATTAGCTCCCCGAAAGGGGAGCCATCAAGGGTTAATCCAGTTTTAATACCGCCATAAATGCCGATTGAGGTATCTCTACGTTACCTACCTGGCGCATGCGTTTTTTACCTTTTTTCTGTTTCTCTAACAGTTTACGCTTACGCGATATATCACCACCATAACATTTGGCGGTAACGTCTTTACGTAAGGCTTTTACGGTTTCGCGGGCGATGATCTTGGCACCGATAGATGCCTGTATAATGATCTCGAATTGCTGACGGGGCAATAGCTCTTTCAGTTTTTCGCAGATCTTTTTACCAAAATCGTAAGAGTTGCCACGGAAGATCAACGACGACAATGCGTCTACCGGTTCCGAATTTAGTTTGATATCCAAACGTACCAGATCCGACTGGCGGTAACCTATCTGGTGATAATCAAACGACGCGTAACCTTTTGATATGGTTTTCAATTTATCGTAAAAGTCGAATACAATTTCGCCCATTGGCAACTCAAAGGTAAGTTCCACACGGTCAGACGTTAAATACGACTGATTGGTGATGGTACCACGTTTTTGAATACATAAGGACATTACCGGGCCAACAAAGTCGGATTTGGTGATGATGGTAGCCTTAATATATGGTTCCTCAACAAAATCAATCTTACTTGGGTCTGGTAGGTCCGATGGGTTATTAACGATCATGCTTTCACCCTTGGTTGTGTAGGCTATGTACGATACGTTGGGTACGGTAGTGATCACCGTCATATCAAACTCACGCTCTAAACGCTCCTGGATGATCTCCATGTGCAGCATACCCAGGAAACCGCAACGGAAACCGAAGCCTAACGCAGCAGATGATTCCGGCTCAAAAACCAGTGATGCATCGTTCAGTTGCAGTTTGGCCATTGATTCGCGCAGTTCTTCGTAATCCTCGGTATCAACTGGGTAAATACCCGCGAATACCATCGGTTTTACTTCCTCAAAACCTTGTATACCTTCGGCACAAGGGCGGTCAACGTGAGTAATGGTGTCACCCACCTTTACCTCTTTTGATTCTTTTATACCCGAAATGATGTAACCTACATCACCGGTTTTTATAACGTCTTTAGCAAACGGACGTAGCTTCAACGTGCCTACTTCATCAGCAAGGTATTGCTTTTCGGTAGCCACAAACTTTACTTTTTCGCCTTTGCGTATTTCGCCGTTTATTACTTTAAAGTAAGCGATAATACCACGGAACGAGTTGAAAACAGAGTCGAAGATCAATGCCTGCAATGGCGCGGTCGGATCGCCTACCGGGGCAGGCACACGGGCAACAATAGCCTCCAGTATATCATGCACACCCATACCGGTTTTACCCGACGCGGCGATGATCTCCTCGCGTTTGCAACCTATCAGTTCAACAATCTGGTCTTTAACTTCCTCGGGCATAGCGCCGGGCAGGTCCATTTTGTTTAATATCGGGATGATCTCTAGGTCGTTTTCAAGCGCCAGGTAAAGGTTTGATATTGTTTGCGCCTGTATACCTTGGGCGGCATCAACAATCAGCAGCGCGCCTTCGCAGGCTGCAATTGAGCGCGAAACCTCGTACGAGAAATCCACGTGGCCTGGGGTGTCAATAAGGTTCAGTACATATTTTTGACCATTAAGCACGTAATCCATTTGAATGGCGTGGCTTTTAATGGTAATACCGCGTTCGCGTTCAAGATCCATATCGTCAAGCAATTGTGCCTGCGACTCGCGTTGGGTAATAGTGTTAGTATATTCAAGCAACCTATCAGCAAGTGTACTCTTACCGTGGTCAATGTGTGCTATAATACAAAAGTTACGAATGTGCTCCATACAGAATCGCAAAAATAACTTTTTAACCGGATATTTCGGTATGCTGTTTTTTAAAGTATTTTTAGTTGATTGCCGATAATAATATCTGATGATATTTAAAGGTTAATATTTATAAACGATGCCAATATCACGTGCTTTAGTAAAAATAGTAGAAGAGCGGCTCGCCTTGAAATTTAAGGGGTTTGAGCCAATAGGTGGCGGCAGTATAAACAGCACCTACAGCCTGCTTACCGATAAAGGAAGATACTTTGTAAAAACGAACAGTAAGCCCCGCTTTAAAGGAATGTTTGAGGCAGAGGCAAGAGGATTGCACCTGATAGCAGATACCCAAACTATTGCTACCCCCGAAGTTGTTTTGCAGGATGAAACCGATAGCGAATACTTTTTGCTACTGGAATGGATAGATACCAAACGACCGGACAAGAAAACGTCACAATTATTGGGGACAGAACTGGCTGCCATGCACAGGCTCAGCTCGCTCACATTCGGGCTCGATCATGATAATTACATGGGTTCGCTAAATCAATCGAATAAACAACACAACACCTGGGGCGATTTCTTTATTAATAAGCGATTGATACCTATGGTAAAACTCGGAGTTGATTTACAGATGCTCGATCAAACAGATGTTAAACACTTCGACACGCTATATAAACACCTGCCAGAACTGTTCGATGAAGAACCGCCCGCACTTATCCACGGTGATCTTTGGGGAGGCAATTACATTATGGGTGCCAATAATAAACCCTACCTGATTGACCCGGCCGTAAGCTACGGTCACCGCGAATTCGATATGGCCATGACCACCTTATTCGGTGGTTTTGCCAACGAGTTTTATATTAGTTATAACGAAGCCTATCCGCTGGCCAAAAACTGGCAACAACGCATTGACCTTTGGAATTTATACCCGTTGCTGGTACACGTAAATATATTCGGCGGTAGTTATGTAGGTCAAACACGCGATGCTTTAAGGCAGTTTGTTTAACACGTTACTGTTTATCAGTAATCATATAATCCTGATCCGTCAGGTCTTTTACCGAACCAAAGCCAATAACATCTTTTATCACCTTGCCATCGGTTAGTTCAACGGCACGTACCAGTTTTTCGCTGCCGAACTTACCTTTTATGGCATGCATGGCTTTAAGGGCGGTTTCCTGGCGGTCCATGTCTTCAAACAGACTGTACATTTTATCGCCATTGCCAATAAAGTTGGTTACGGCCACCCGCATTTGGGTAATTTGGGTATTCATAACGGGAGCCGAACCCGTGGCTTCTTCAAATTTATCAATGCGGATACGGATCATGCGCATCAGGCTTACGGCATCCTGCACCGGGGTGCTGATGGTAAAGGCATCGTCCCAGCGGGTATTATCCTCGTACCGGGCAGTAAAACCTATTGATTTACAGTAGAACTTATGGTGTACCATCCGCTTTTCGAGGGTGAGGCACAGCGTCATGAATAGTTGATCTATATAGTCAATATTCTTGCGCTTTTCGGCCGAGATCTGCCGCATGGCCTGCATACCGCGGTAATCGTGCGCTACAATATTGGTTTCAATAAAGTTGAGCCGGTAATGCCAGTAAACGCCCTCTATACTCTTAAATACAGCTTTCAGTTTTTGCGGAGTAGCATACCGCATTTCCAGCGGGGTAGTAATGCCATTGCGTTCCAGCCGGTACGACATGTTCGACCCAATTCCCGGCAGATCGCCAAGCCGCAGTGTCTTCAATATATCATCAATGTTCTGCTCGGTGATCATAATTAATCCGCCTCGCTTTTTACCATAAACCGAACCCAGTTTGGCCAAAAAGGCATTAGGCGCCATACCGATAGAGCAGGTAAGCCAGTCGCCCACCTTTTGTAAAATATCGCGCTGTATGTTTTTGGCCACCGTAAAGGGATCGGCATAAGGATAATTGGTCAGGTTAATGATCGCTTCGTCAATACTTTTAGGCACCACATCATTACAATACTGCTTAATTACATTGATTATCCTTTTATGGTATTCGCGGTAGCGTTCCGGGTTACTTTCAATCGGGATAAAATCGGGGCATTGCTCTATTACATCATTCAGGCGCATGCCCGCCTTTAAGCCACGTTCTTTGGCTTCGGTAGATAATGAAATTACGCAGCCAAACTTACCAGTGTACACACAAACCCCGCAAGGCCGGCCACGCAGCCAGAAATTTACCTGCTGCTCGCAACGGGCAAAAAAGCTGTTCATATCAACAAACAGTACCCGTGGTTCGGTTTTTTTATTTACGGAGTTTTGATTCACAAAAACAAAATTGCTAAAAATATTAGTAATTTAAGTGTATTGTGAATAAGTTTTTTTAGATCAGTTTGAAAGCTACAAAAGTTAGATTCAATAATCGTCAACCTGAAATTTGACTTTGCTCTCTTCGTGGTTCGCCTTTGTAACCTTTGTGGTTTATTTTACCACAAAGGTTACAAAGGTTTGCACAAAGGTTATAGAGATTCGTAGCCGTTTTATTGGTGAACTTAAAATAGCTTTATTGGCAATCACAACCTGAATTTCACACCACCATTCACCACAAAACCATCCAGCGGGGCATAAATATCTTTAAAGGTAGGGTTGCTGATACTGCCGGTATATATGCTGCCAAATTTGGTTTGGCGGGTATCGGTAAGGTTTTCAAAGTTGATGAATATTGAGAAGCGTTCCCATATTCGTTCTGCCATTAAACCGGCTGTCCAGTAGCTGTTGCCGGTGCTGCCGTCGTTAAGTTTTTGTTTGCTGAAAAAATAGGCCTCGGCACCAATTTTCCATTGATTTTCTACCTCAAACATCAATACATTATTTAACCTGTGCGGCGATACCAGCGGATAAGCATCAATGCTATTACCAATATGCCTGCTTACATCAGCATAAGTATAGCCTAAAAACAGCTTGAAATCGCCATAAGTAAGCTTTACATTGGTTTCTATCCCTTTGGTATTTAAATCGCCGCCGGGTTGTTGATATTGCAGGTTACCGTTAGGCAAGGCGTTAAGCAGCAGCGGATTTTCTATCCGTGTATAAAAGAATAACTGGTTAACGCTAAAGCTAACCGAGTTGTTAAACAGCCCTGTGCGGTAGTTGATATCGTAATTGGCGCCATAAGAGCGCTCGGCTCGGGTTTCGGATACGTTAACGGGCAACACATTTCTGAATTGGATGCGTTCGGCATCTTCAGTAAATACGTTAGGCGCTTTATAACCTAAACCACCGCCTAAGCGGGTAGATACCTGCGGACTGATCTTCCACAAGCCTGAAATGCGGGGCAACACAAAAAAGCCATAGTTATTGTGATAATCGCCCCTTAAGCCCGATTCTAATATGAAAACCTTGCTTACATCCCAGGTGTTTTGCACAAAGCCGCCTATGGTATTCTGCCGGTAACTGCGCAGCGGGAAATTGCTGTTGCGGTTCTCGGTGAAATTATCGGTAAGGTAATTGAGCCCGGCCACCCAATCGGTAGTTTCGCCGTGACTGGTGTAATTGGCTTCGCTATAGGTAGATGTCTGGCTACCCGAAAACAGGTAATCGGGCAGACGGATGCCGCGTTTATAGTAACTCACGCTGTTTTTAACAGACAGCTTTTGATTAGGATTGATGTTATGATCGAGCTGTAGCTGTGTACTGTAACGCTGTGTATTGTTCTGCTCAAAGTAGGAGTGCAGGGCATCGCCATTGCCTTCAATAAAGTGGAGATCACCGCCCGTACGGTCTTCAATAGTTGCGTTGATGCCCGCCGTAAGTGTGGTGTTGGTATCGAAGTAAACAAACAGTTTAGGATTTACAGTGACCCGGTTGAATTTGGGGATAGCCGTCAGATCGATATCTGATGGATCATAAGGTGAACCATGGTTATAAGCCGCGTAAACCGTAGCCCCAAGCTTGCCATACTTTTCGCTGTAAAACGCGCTGGCATCAAGGCCTTTGGCCGATGTGCCGTTAAGTAAAAAGTTAAGCTGCCGCTGCTCTTCGGGTGTTTTCGATACCAGGTTAACCAAACCCGCGATAGCGCCGCCGCCATATAATGTTGATGATGATCCTTTTATAACTTCCACCTGTTTCAGATCAAGCGGTGCTACCTGCAATAAGCCCAGTCCGCCCGAAAAGCCTGAATACAACGGAAAGCCATCGCGGATGATCTGCGTGTATTTACCATCAAGCCCTTGTATGCGTATGCTGGAGTTGCCGCTGGTGGCCGATGTTTGCTGTGTTTGTATGCCGGTACTTTCGGCCAGTAGCATACGGATATCGCCGGGTTTCATATTGGCTTTCTCGTCCATTTCCTCGCCCGATATTACCTCAACTCGGGTAGGTATATTGGCAATGGTACGGCTACTCCGTGTAGCGCCAATGGTAACCTCGGTAAGGGTTTCGCCTTCGGCGTTCAGTTGTATAATTAAAGGCGTAGTTTGCACCAGCGGAAATGTCAGCGTATCAATGCGTGTGGCATAGCCTACGAAGCTGAATTGTATAATTTGTAGCCCATTAGGTATGTTAACTAAAGTAAGCATACCCGATGTATCGGTTGATGCGCCTTTATCGCTGCCTTGCAGCTGAGCAGTCGCGCCGGTCAGTTTTTCGCCGGTTTCGGCATCTTTAATAATAGCCTTAAATGTATTTTGCGAATAGGCCGCGGCAGTATATAGCAGTGCCATTAAAAGCACTATCAATTTTTTCATGTGAATGAATATAAAGTTAACCAATGTAAATGCGGACTGTAATGTGTCCGATGAGGAAAAGGGTTAACTTAATTTTGGCGGCTGCCAGATGGAAAGACTGATCTCCTGAAGATGAGCTTGCCTGTAAACCGTATTGGCCTTAACAGGTGATAGAACCAAACGGATGGCCTGATGCACCAATGGTTTTACCGCGACAAACCCTGTACAGGTGCCACAGGTGAAAAAAGGGGAGCAGGCATGGCATTCTTTATCTTGGGTAGGTTTGTTTGCCGCTTCTTTTTTCACGATGGACGAGGTTACATTGCAATCATTATCCGCACAGCATGGCCTTGCCGACAGCAAAAACACGTAAACAGATAATATGATACACAATAACTTCACTACGCAAAAATATCAGAATAAACGGAATGGCGGTGTTAAATATAACTTAAAGCCTGCGGCCCCTGGTTAAACAACAAATCGACAATACTTAAATTGGGTATGAAGCCACTGCGTTCATCAAATACCTGAAAATAGGGTTTGTGGCCTTCTGTGTAAGATTTTTTAGCGTTGAATGCCGAACGCAGGTCAATTACACCCTCATATCCGGCCTCGTAAGTGGGAGTGAAGTTGAGCTCTGTTTTTATCTTCAACAGCTTAAGCAGCAGTTCAAACAATTGCTGATTATAATCAAAAAGGAAATCAATCTTTTTTTCGTAAAACGGCACGAAATCATCCTCGTAATATTCAAAGTAAGCCGATCGGCGGTAGCAGGTTTGCAGGCTCATCCAGTGCAGGCGTTGCCACCTGAAATCGTAACTGATGCGTACATCCTTTATCTTGGTATGATTTTTTGAACCTTTTATTACAGGAACAACAAGCGTTAGCACGCCATCGGGCGAGTAGATGTTGGCCCGGTTGCGGTAAGTTTGTTTCGGGAAGTGTTCTTCCTGCTCAATAAATATATGGGGCTTGTAAGTGTTAAATTGTGTGAAATACTCTACCGGTGGCAGATAAAACAATGGAAGCACTGCGCCTTTATCAATCATATCTTTTATGTTTGTGGTCAAATTTCGCAGAAATAAATGATAAATAAAGGGCTTTCATATATAGGTATCTTCTTTTTGTACCTCGTATCGTTATTGCCTTTTTGGTTTTTATACCTCATTAGCGATGTGATATTCGTTTTGGTATATCATGTAATTGGCTATCGCAGAGGCGTTGTGCGCGAGAACCTGGCCAACTCCTTCCCCGAAAAAAGTGAAGCCGAACGCCGGGAGATTGAACGAAAATTTTTCCGCTACTTTGCCGACCTCGTGGTGGAAACTGTGAAGTGCATCAGTATAAGTGAAAAGACCATTTTAACACGTATGAACGTGCTCAATACCGAATTGCTGGATGAGTATTTTGGTAAAGGTAAGAGCGTTATTGGCGCGGTAGGGCATTATGGCAACTGGGAAATAGCGGCGCAACGGTTTAGTTTTATAACCGGAGAGCGCAGGATGATCATCTATAAGCCTTTGAGTAATAAGATATATGATGATTTTTTTATCAGGATACGGTCGCGCTTCGGCGCTACGTTGGTGGCTATGCGTAATACGCTGCGTAAAATGGCCGAGTATCGTAAAAACTTATCGATAAGCGTACTCGTGGCAGACCAGACACCTGTGAAGCACGAGGCGCATTACTTTACCACGTTTTTAAACCAGCCAACCGCTGTTTTTTTGGGGGTTGAAAAGGTATCGAAAATGCTGGATGCCGTAGTGATATTTTGTGATATAAAGCGGGTGAAAAGAGGCTATTATACTTGTACCTTTGTGCCGCTTACAGAAACTCCTAAGGCTACCGCTGAATACGAGATAACAGAGCTGCACGTAAAATATTTAGAAAGCATGATAAGGCGGGAACCGCAATACTGGCTATGGTCGCACAGGCGGTGGAAGTTTAAGCCGGAGGATAAACATTAATGAGTAATACACCTAAAGTTGCCGTAGTAATATTAAACTGGAACGGCATGAAGTACCTTCAGCAATTTCTTCCGTCGGTATTAGCATCAACCTGGCCAAACCTGGATATTGTAATGGGCGATAATGCCTCTACCGATGGTTCGGTAGCTATGGTAAAAAGCCTGTATCCCTCAATAAAAATAATAGAGAATGCCGATAACTATGGCTTTACGGGCGGTTACAACCGTGTACTGGAGCAGGTAGAGGCCGACTACTTTATCCTCCTTAATTCGGATGTTGAAGTGCAGCCCGGATGGATTGAACCCGTTATAGCCATGATGGAGGCCGACCCGCAGGTGGCTGCCGCCGCGCCAAAAATACGCTCTTATGCTCAAAAGGACAGCTTTGAGCATGCCGGGGCGGCAGGCGGCTTTATAGATAGTTTTGGTTACCCGTTTTGCCGCGGCCGTATGTTTTACCAGATAGAGCAGGATCACGGGCAATATGATCAATCGGGCGAGGTATTTTGGGCATCGGGCGCGTCCCTGTTTATCAAAAAGCATTGCTGGGATGAAGCAGGTGGCTTCGACGACCGTTTTTTTGCACACATGGAAGAAATTGACCTGTGCTGGCGCTTAAAGAACCTGGGCTATAAAATAATGTACTGTGCCGAATCAACCATATTCCACGTAGGCGGCGGCACGCTGAATACCGAAAATCCGTTTAAAACATACCTCAACTTCCGCAATAATCTGCTGCTGCTTAAAAAGAACCTGCCCTTTGGCAGGGCGACTTTTGTAATTGGCATGCGTTTTATGCTCGATTTAATGGCGCTTTTACGCTTCCTGAGCGAAGGCAAGCGCAAGGATGCCTGGGCGGTAAGCCGTGCCCATCAAAACTTTGTCCGCAACCTGTTTAAGCGTAGTCCACAGGTATGCCGCTCGGGTAAACCACATATTAAAAAACTGGCCGACGGTACCTCGCACGAAAACGGCCATGCCAAACCGGATAACCACCGCTCGCTAACGGGCATGTTTAACGGCAGCATTGTAGCCGAGTTTTTTGTCAGGAAAAAAACGAAGTTTACCGATTTGCCTGCGGAACGCTTTTTTAAATAGGGGCGTTGATTGGCGGGTATGCTTTTCCGTCAACAAACAGCTTCGGGCGAAAGCGGGCAGAACTGTGGTGGCCAAGAGAGCGCAAAGGCGGACATTTGAACTTGTTGCATGTGGGGTGGAAATGAGCGGCGGGGCAAAAGTTCCAGCCCCAAGTTCTGCACGGTTTGCAGGGAATGGCCAAGTGCGGCAAAGAAGCCTTTTGCTGGACAAGGGTTTTGTTACTTTTGCCCTCAAAAGTAATGGGGTACTGCGCCCAAGAGCAGGCTGACGTTAATTACAGCACAAGCACATCCTAAGTAGAGATTGCTTCGTGCCTCGCAATGACGATAATTTATAAATCATTGATTATTAATCGTATTCTTTCAGCTTGTTCTCCTTTTATACATTCACGCACTTAGTAACCTTTAGAGCAATTACAAATATTTTGGAGCGATATATCAACCGTTAATCAAATTCTCAATAGCCAAACGGTACGAATCCATTCCGAAACCCGCAATTACACCTTTGCAGTTACGTGCCAGTAATGATGAATGCCTGAACTCTTCGCG
Source organism: Mucilaginibacter gynuensis (assembly GCF_039541195.1). Taxonomy (NCBI): domain Bacteria; kingdom Pseudomonadati; phylum Bacteroidota; class Sphingobacteriia; order Sphingobacteriales; family Sphingobacteriaceae; genus Mucilaginibacter; species Mucilaginibacter gynuensis. The sequence continues at coordinate 716,769 of NZ_BAABFT010000001.1, read as the reverse complement.
CTTGTAAACGTTTGATATATGCACTTCAATAACGGGTGTGTTAATGCCTGCAATGGCATCGCCAATGGCAACTGACGTATGAGTATAAGCTCCGGCATTGATCACAATACCATCGGCACTAAAGCCAACTTCGTGCAGTTTATTAATAATTTCGCCCTCAACATTACTTTGGTAGTAATTAATGGTGATGTTTGCAAAGCGGGTGCGTAATTGTTCAAGGTAGGCTTCAAAACTGGTGTCGCCGTAAATTGATTTTTCGCGAACGCCAAGCAGGTTTAAATTGGGGCCGTTGATTATTTGTATATTCATTGTGCCCAAACTTAGCTATAAAACATTAAAAGTAAAATCAAATTGAACTGGCAATCGGCAATAAAGGGGTTTCAGGCGTATTTAAAATTGGAGCGGTCTTTATCGCCCAATTCTATCGAAGCCTACAGCAGGGATATAGAAAAACTGGCCCAATTTGCCGACAGCAATGAGCTTAAGCTAAAGCCTGAAACCGTTACCCTGGCCGATCTGCGGCGATTTATACAATGGGTGGTTGAGCTGGGCATGATCCCTTCCTCGCAGGCACGGATACTGTCGGGAATCAAATCTTTTTACAAGTATTTGCTGATGGAGGATATGATTACCATTGATCCGTCGGAACTGCTGGAATCGCCACGCATACAGCGCAAACTGCCAGATACGCTGAGCTTTGAAGATATCGATAAAATTATTGCCGCTATTGATCTTTCCAAACCTGAAGGACCTCGTAACAAAGCCATCATAGAGGTGCTGTACGGCTGCGGCTTGCGGGTATCTGAACTGACCGAGCTACGGCTTTCTAACCTTTATCTCGATATTGAATTTATAAAAGTAACCGGCAAAGGCAATAAAGAACGACTGGTGCCTATCGGCGAATCCGCTGTAAAGGCACTCAAAATATACATTAAAGAACTACGGGTACACGTTGCCCCGAAAAAGGGGGAGGACGATATCGTTTTCCTGAACCGCAGGGGGACAAGGATAAGCCGGGTTTTTATCTTTATGATTATCAAGGAGCTGGCCATACTTGCCGGAATAAATAAAACCATCGGTCCGCATACGTTCAGGCATTCGTTTGCTACCCACTTGGTAGAAGGCGGCGCCGACCTCCGTGCCGTACAGGAAATGCTCGGCCATGAAAGCATAACCACCACCGAAATTTATACCCACCTGGACAGGGAGTACCTGAAAAGTACCATAATTCAGTATCACCCGAGAAATTGATGAGTTGAGGTTTCAGGTTCGTGGGCGAGGTTCGGGTGAAAGAAATCAATATATCGAATACAATAACTCTTCTACGTTGTAAGTTACTTTGTGTAACTCCGTGTCAATCTCTGTGTACTTTGTGGTTAAAATATAAAGCAGATAACTTAAATATTCAAAATAGCTTTTATCATCCTGTCCCTACCGCTCATATCTTTCTTTAACTCGATATTGATGAAGTTATTTTGTTTGAGCAGATCAACTGTTTGTTCACCATAGCTTTCATTTATCTCGAAGAAAAGTAACCCATTAGCAGCAAGGTTTTCATTAGCAAATTCGGCTATGGCCCGGTAAAATATCAGCGGGTCATGTTCGGGCACAAACAGGGCTGTATGCGGTTCAAAATCTGTTACGTTAGTGTGCATCTGCAATTTGTCTTCCAAAGTAACATAAGGCGGATTACTTACAATAATGCTGAATTTTGACTGATCTTCATCTACACCCAAAGCATCCATCTTAAACGCAGGGTTCAGTATATCATCCTCCATAAAATGAACTTCAACCTCGTTCAACACCGCGTTTGCTTTAGCCGTTGCCAGTGCCGCGGGTGATATATCCATAGCCGACACATCGGCAACATGCAAGTACTTTTTCAGGCTGATAGCGATGCAGCCGCTCCCGGTACCAATATCCAGTATCTTAACTTCACCACCGGAACCTGAAACCTCAAGCCCGGCCACTGACCCCAAGATCCACTCCACCAGTTCCTCCGTTTCCAGTCGTGGGATGAGTACGGCAGGGTTAACCTTGAATTTTAAGCCATAAAATTCAGTTTCGCCCAAAACATATTGTAAAGGTTTGCCGGTTTGCAATTCACTTAAAATGCGGCTTAATTCGTGGGTATTGGCGGCGTCAAGTTCCTTTTCGGGGAAAGCTTTGATATGGGCTTTTGATGTATCCAGCATTTCGGTAAGCACGGTAAGCGTAATAGCCTCCGTTTCATGCGGGTCGTACAGTCCGTTTAGCGCTTCCCTGAAATTATTAAATACATCCTTTACAGTTTCCATGCAACAAAGTAACATAAAAGCTACTTTTGCACCATGCCCCAACACGAAAAATATATGCAGCGCTGCCTGCAATTGGCCGAAATTGGCATAGGCAGCGTTAGCCCTAACCCAATGGTGGGCGCTGTTATAGTGCATGAAGGTAAAATAATAGGCGAGGGCTATCATCATAAATACGGTGAAGCACATGCAGAGGTGAACGCTATTAACGTGGTGATTGCCAAATACCCGAACCACGCCGACCTGCTGGCTCAATCAACCATTTATGTATCGTTAGAGCCCTGCGCGCATCACGGTAAAACACCGCCCTGTGCCGATCTGATCATTAAACATCATATCCCCACAGTGGTAGTAGGCTGCCGCGATCCGTTCGCGCAGGTTGACGGCAAGGGGATAGAGAAACTCATCGCCGCAGGCACAGAGGTAATAACCGGGATATTAGAGGCCGAGTGCCAATGGCTCAACCGTCGTTTTTTTACGAGGGTGCAAAAACATCGCCCATACATTATTTTAAAATGGGCGCAAACCCAGGACGGCTTTTTTGCCCCGGCAGATAAATGCCAGTACTGGATAACAGGTACAGAAGCCCGCAAACTGGTGCATAAGTGGCGCAGTGAAGAAGACGCGATACTGGCAGGTAAAAATACCGTTGCCATTGATAACCCGCAGTTAAACAACCGTTACTGGGCAGGCAAATCGCCAAAGCGGGTAATTATCGACAGAAGGTTGGAGCTGCCTGCTACTTTAAATGTGTTTGATAATTCGATTGAAACACTGGTGTTTAACGAAATTAAAACCGATTTGGTGGGCAAAACAACGTATATTGCATTGGAAGATTTTGATCGGTTTGTGCCGCAGTATATTTTGTTCCAGCTTTATCTGCAAGATATTCAATCGGTAATTATTGAAGGGGGCGTGCATACGCTTAACTCATTTATTGAGGCCGGTTTGTGGGACGAAGCACGTATTTTTACCGGCGGTGCCGACTTGCTGAACGGTATAAAAGCACCGAAAATTTACGGTATACTTGCAGCTGAAGACGCGATAGGAGATGATCGTTTAAGAGTTTTATATAATAAGCCTAACCATTAATGCTTTACGTTTTTTTAAGTATTTGCTGCAGCGTAATAGTATCTGTTATGCTGAAGCTTGCCCGGCGTTACCAGATAGATATTTACCAGGCCATCACCTGGAATTATTCGATAGCTATACTGTTAACCTGGTTCTTTTTTAAGCCCCAACTGCAAGGCCTGCAAAACGCGCCTTATGTTAACTATTTGGTATTAGGTGTACTGTTGCCGTTCCTGTTTGTTATTATCGCCTTTTCAGTGCGTATAACGGGCATTGTACGTACGGATATTGCCCAGCGGCTTTCACTGTTCATACCCGTTGTAGCTTCGTTTTTATTATTCAGCGAGCAGTTAAGTGCCGGTAAAATAGCAGGCATTGTATTGGCGTTTACGGCTATTGGCTTTTCCATACCTCAGCAGGATAAAAATAATTACCACCGCACACCGGCAAAAGGCTGGCTGTACCTGCTACTCGTTTTCGCGGGGATGGGGGTGATCGATATCCTGTTCAAGCAAATCGCCGCATTTAAGGAAGTGCCTTACACCACCTCGCTGTTGCTCGTGTACATTGTATCGTTCGTGTTTGCCATAATCGGCTTAGTGTACAGGTTTGCTACCAAAAGGTCTGTGTTTTCGTGGCCGCACATTATGTTCGGTTGGATACTGGGCGTAGCCAATTTTGGTAATATCCTGTTTTACCTTAAAGCGCACAGGGCATTATCGGTAACTCCATCGGCCGTGTTCGCGGCCATGAATATCGGCGTAATTGTGCTGGGTTCGCTGGTAGGCTTGTTCGTGTTTAAAGAAAAACTGAGCCTGCTGAACAAGATTGGGATAGGAGTGGCTATTGTAGCCATAGTGGCGATTTACTACGTTGTGTAATGCTTTTTGAAGATACTTATTTAACTATACAAAAGCCTGCCGAAGGCATATTCAGAGATCGCGGCAGCAAGTTCCTGGCTTTTGCTTATCCCATTACATCTGATAAGGAGATTAAAGACCTTGTAGCCGCTCTGAAATCGGCACATCCAAAAGCCAACCACCATTGCTGGGCCATGCGCTTAAGTCCCGACCGTTCCGTTTTCAGGGTTAACGACGATGGCGAACCATCGGGTACCGCAGGCCGGCCAATACTAAACACTCTGCTGTCGCATAACCTTACCAATATACTGGTAGTAGTGGTGCGTTATTTCGGCGGTACGTTATTAGGCGTGCCGGGTTTAATTAATGCCTACAAAGCAGCAACTGAAGAGGCCATTAAGGAAGCCGCCATCATCGAAAAAACGGTAAACGATTTCTATACAATAGGCTTCGATTACCTGCAAATGAACGACATCATGCGTATCATCAAAGAAGATGACCTGACCATCATAGAACAACAATTTGATAATGATTGCACCATAACGCTCTCCATCCGCCAATCGGCTGTAAACCGGGCTTTAGGCAAAGTAAACGGGGTAGATGGGGTGAAGGTGAAGTATTTGTATAGCAGGTAGGCTTTATGTTGTGAGTTGTGAGTTGAAGGTTGTGAGATAAGGCAATTATTCAAATCCCCTCCTCGGAGGGGGCGGGCGGGATCAGAGCGGTGGCAGGGGTGGGTTTATGCGATATTCTCGGTAGATAACATGTTTTAGAAACCCACCCCGCCTTTACACAATGCCTCACGCGCCCCCTCCAAGGAGAGGATTCAAAAAAAACATCTCAAAACAAATATTTCCCAAAACAATCACTCAACAATGATGTTGCTACTATTATAAACATCAAATCTGCCTTAATATCATGAACAGCCTGCCTTTGGGAATCTATCTCGAAAACGAGAAACGGTTCGAGTTTGACTTTGTTAAACATCTTTTAAAAATCAGTTATTTTAAGGACGCTAAATTATCAAGTACCATCGTATCGCCTTTCAGGCTGATAAAAAACGAGGAGCACTTGTATTTGCTTATCCATAATTACGACAGATCGGGCGAGCGAAAAATTATGGTTGAATCATTCGGACAAGACGAACTGGTGATCAATCATGAGAATACCTCTTACAAGCTTAAAAAAGTGGCTTAACTAAAGTATTGCAATTTTTAATGCCGGGGTGACAACAAATCACCCTTTTTTTGTTCCTGATTGTGGCATAATTGCTTATTTTAGTCGGATATGCAATCATTTGAAATTGATAAATCAGATCTGCTGCGCATTAAAACCGCGTTGGAGGGGGATGATGCTGAGTTAGAGAAGGTTCTGAAAGAGTATCATGCTTCGGAGATTGCCATAATTTTTGAGCGGCTGCCGCAGGAAGCTAAAGAGCGTATCATCAACGTATTGCCTACCGTTATGGCATCGGATGTTATTGCCGAAATGGATGAGGAGCATCACCCCGAAGATATCCTTATCAGCCTCGATCCCGAAAAACGTTCTGAAATTGTTGAAGAGCTCGACTATGACGTTGCTACCGACATCATTTCTCAGCTGGATGAGGACGAGCAGCATGAAATATTAAGGGATATTGACCAGGAGGATGCCAGCAACATCCGTAACCTGCTTAACTATGCCGAAGATACCGCCGGTGGTTTGATGAACACCGAGGTAATTAAGGTAAATATCAACCTCAATAAAAAAGAAGCCTTAGACGAGATCATCCGCCAGTCGGAAGAGATGGAGGAGTTCTATACCATTTTTGTGATTGATGATGCCGATACGCTGAAAGGTCTGGTATCTATCAAAAACCTGATAAAGGCCCGTGCCGATGCGAGGGTGAGCGATTTGGTGGTGACAGATTTTGTATACGTAGCCGCCGATCTTGACCAGGAGGAGGTTGCCCGCCTGATATCGCAGTACAATGTTACCAGCGTACCGGTGGTTGATAGCCACATGAAATTGCTGGGCCGCATTACGGTTGATGACATTATCGACGTAATGGAAGAAGAGAATACCGAGGATATATTGAAGATCTCCGGTGTATCAGAAGATGAAGAACTAAGCGGTAACTGGCAGGACGCGATAAAAAGCCGCCTGCCCTGGCTGGTGATCAACCTGGCTACGGCATTTTTGGCGGCATCCATTATTCGCGGGTTTGATTCAACGGTGGCTAAGCTCTCTATTATATCGGCCTATATGACCATTATTGCAGGTATGGGCGGTAACGCGGCTACGCAGGCTTTGGCGGTTACCGTACGCCGTATTTCGTTGAGCGATCTTACCGACAGGCAGGCCTATAATACCGTAATAAAAGAGTTTTTAGTGGGGATGATTAACGGTGCTTGCAACGGTTTGATTGTTTTCGGTGTGGCATTATTTTACGATGGTAACCCAAAACTTGGCCTTGTGCTGTTTTTAGCCATGACGTGTAACTTGTTGATAGCCGGTATAACAGGCGCTTCTATCCCTTTGATTTTGAAGCGTGTAGGGATTGATCCTGCCGTGGCATCGTCTATAATAATTACTACTTTTACTGATTGCTTCGGCTTTTTGCTGCCACTTTGGTTAGCATCCAAGCTTTTATTATAAATTTGACCCATCAAAATATTGAACAGATGACAGAGGTAAGAAATAACTGGACACAGGAAGAGATAGCAGAAATATATCATTCACCGTTGTTAGATCTTGTTTACCGTGCGGCCACTATTCACCGCGAAAACGAAGACTACTCAGAGGTACAAATAAGCTCACTTATATCAATTAAAACAGGCGGTTGTCCCGAAGATTGTGCGTATTGTCCGCAAGCGGCCCGCTATAACACCGGTGTTGATGTACACGCCATGATGCCGATGCACGAAGTGATTATGGCTGCTCAAAAAGCCAAAGACGGTGGCGCATCGAGGCTTTGCATGGGTGCCGCGTGGCGCGAAGTTCGTGATAACCGTGATTTCGATAAGGTGATAGATATGGTGAAAGCCGTTAACCAAATGGATATGGAAGTATGCTGCACGCTGGGTATGCTTACCGAAGCGCAGGCACAACGCCTGGCCGATGCCGGTTTATATGCCTACAACCACAACTTAGATACATCTGAAGACGATTACAAACGTATTATCACTACCCGTAGCTACGATGATCGTTTGCAAACGCTTGAACACGTACGCAAGGCTAAAATTACGGTATGCAGCGGTGGTATCATCGGCTTGGGCGAAACTGAGGCCGACAGGATATCGATGCTTAAAACATTATCAAACCTGCCTAAACATCCCGAATCGGTGCCTATTAACGCGCTGGTGCCTGTAAAAGGTACGCCACTGGCCGATCAGCCACGTGTTTCGGTATGGGAAATGGTGCGTATGATTGCTACCACACGTATTATTATGCCTAAAACGGTAGTACGCCTTTCGGCAGGCCGTACCGAGATGAGTACATTGGAGCAGGCCTTCTGCTTTATGGCAGGCGCCAACTCATTATTCGCGGGCGAAAAACTATTGACTACGCCTAATCCATCATTTGATACGGATATGGCGATGTTTGAATTGTTAGGCCTTAAACCACGCAAGGCATTTAAGAATGGCAGGCCGAATAACGAAGCCAAGGCCGTTAAAGAAATGAGCATAAACGAGGTGGTAAACCTTTAAAAATACAGGCCTGCCGAATAAGCAGGCCTTTTTTATGGAATTATAATATTGAGCCGTTTTATACGGCTTTTATTTTGCCTGTAATTTTGGTGGTTTTTGATGGGTTTTATTGCAACAAAATCAATCAGAATAAAGTGTATTTGACACATTGTTAATTATAAAAAAATGTTAGAACATGTAAAATATATAAAAGGCTTTATGCGTTATTAAAGAAATTATATACCATAAATCATGCTTATCACCAAATTTGATTTGTACAAGTCCGAGTGGCTCGACCTTGTATTCACCGACAGGAACAAAAATTATGGCGCTTATGAGTTAAGGCAACATTATGCCGGAAACATGATAAGGGCAATGGGCGTTACTTTTTTAGGAGTAGGTGCTATTTTTGTAGTTAGCAGTATTTTAATGCGGGTTGAACCCAAAATTGTGACACCGTTTATTGAGAAAGAAACGCCTGTTGAATTTAAAACAATCAAACCTCCGGTAACACCACCTAAAAAAGTTGAGGCAGCATTACCAGCCGTGAAAAGAGCTGATCCTAAGCCAGCTGCAAAGTCAGAACCAGTTGATACTAAAAGATTCCTTCCTATAACGGTTTCGCCCACAGAAGATGAGAATCCGCCAACGATAAAAGAACTGGATAATGTTGCTATAGGTCCGATAGATATAAAAGGTACAGGTAAGCCTGGCGAGAATGTGGCTCCGGGTGTTGCTAATGGCAATGATAAAGGCGGCGGTACAATTCCTGGTGAGGGCACAAGTAGTGAACCTGTGGGCCTAAATGGCTTAGACGTAATGCCCGAACCTGTAGGTGGCGCAAAAGCATGGCAAAAGTATTTGCAAAACAACCTGCGCTATACCAGCATGGCAGAAGATCAGGGTATAGGCGGAAAGGTGCTGTTGAGTTTTGTGATTGAAAAAGACGGAAAATTATCAAGTATAAAAGTAGAGCGTGGTGTAGGATATGGTTTGGATGAAGAAGCTTTGCGTGTACTTAAAAATGCCGCGGCCTGGAAACCGGGTATGCAAAACGGCAGACCTGTACGTGTTAGGTATCTGATACCTATCAACTTCCAGGCGCCGCAATAGGCGTTTCTGTTTTAGTAGAGTGAGTAGATGGCAAAGGTTAGGAGCGAAAGTTCCTGACCTTTGTTTGTTTAAGATGCCGGGCATTTGCTTGGTATTTGAGCTATTTGTATAATTTTACAATCAACATTTACTAATAATTGCTCATGCTTAAAATAAACCGTGTACACCATATCGCTATTATTTGTACCGACTACGCGCTGTCAAAACATTTTTATACCGGGATATTGGGTTTTACAATTGTACAGGAGGCTTATCGTGCCGAAAGGCAGTCGTACAAGCTCGATCTGGAAGTTGACGGTTTATACCAGATTGAACTGTTCTCTTTTCCGAATCCGCCCGCTCGTCCGTCGCGCCCGGAGGCTGCCGGTTTAAGGCATCTGGCTTTCGAGGTAGATGATATTGACGCGGCGGTTGCCCATGTAAACGCGCACGGTGTAATAACCGAAGCTATCCGCATAGATGAATACACCGGGAAACGTTTTACTTTCTTTGCCGATCCGGACGGCCTTCCGATAGAATTTTACGAGAAGTAATTGAAGATAAACCGCTTGTATTTTACAGCCGTTATTACCATGCTTTAAAGCGATTTCAATGTTACCTTTGCTTTTGCCGCTTAGTGCCTTTGTACTTTGGCAGCAGCTAAAACATGATATTTAAGTTTAAACAGTTTAACGTTGACCAAAGCGGTTGCGCCATGAAGATCAATACCGACGGCGTATTGATAGGGGCAATGGCAACAGGCAAGGCAGGCCGTGTATTGGATATTGGCACCGGTACAGGTGTTATTGCCCTAATGTTGGCACAGCGCTTTAACGAGGCCCGCATTGATGCTGTTGAAATTGACGGTGATGCCGCAGCTACCGCGAAGAAAAACTTTGAAGGTTCTCCATTTGCCAACAGGTTGAATTTGTTCCCCGGCGATTTTGAAGATTTTTTTAAATCAAATCCGCAACAGAAGTTTGACCTCATCGTATCAAACCCGCCTTTTTACATCGACTCGCTGGCATCGCCCGGTGAAAAAAAGAATTTAGCCAAACATGCCGATGCTTCGTTTTTTGAACGTTTGCTGGCACATGTAGCTGATCATTTAAGTGATGATGGTGCCTTTTGGCTGATATTGCCATTGCAAACAGCTGCATTGGTAAAGGCGCTTGCGGCTGAAAATAAACTGCATTTACAAGAGCAGATCAACATCCGGTCGTTTGCGGAAGATACACCGCACCGCCAGATAATTGTATTGAGTAAAAGCACTCAAGTATTTATTGAGAAAGATTTTATAATTTACAGTGAACCAAAACAGTATACTACTGAATATCAACATTTGTTAAAAGACTTTTTTACCATATTTTAACGTTACTATCTTTATTAATAATGACATCTATCGGCTTACTATCAGACACACATAGCTACCTTGACGACGCGGTATTTAAACATTTTGAAAATTGCGACGAGATATGGCATGCCGGTGATTTTGGTAATATTGAAGTGGTGGATAAACTGGCCGCATTTAAACCTTTTAAAGGCGTTTATGGCAATATTGATGGTAAAGATGTAAGGCAGGTTTGCCCCGAGCACCTGCGCTTTAAATGTGAGGATATAGATGTTTGGATGACGCACATTGGCGGTTATCCGGATAAATATAACCCTGCTATCCGTAACGAAATTTATACTAACCCGCCGCAATTATTCATCTGCGGCCACTCGCATATACTAAAGGTTATCTACGATAAAAAGATCAATTGCCTGCACATTAACCCTGGAGCGGCCGGTAAACACGGCTGGCAAAAGGTGCGTACGCTGGTAAGGTTTAATATAGATGCCGATAAGATAAAAGATTTACAAATTATCGAACTGGCCAAATAACTACAACAAGTTTACCTTGGCGTTTTCTACCTCAAATACACTGTCGATAAGGAGGTCTTTTTGTTTGCCCGCTGCTACGGCAAGCTGATCGCAGCGCTCATTCTCGGGGTGACCGGCATGGCCTTTTACCCACACAAAACGGATATTGTGGAGCTTGCTTAGTTCGAGGTAACGCAGCCAAAGATCTTTGTTCTTTTTATCTTTAAAGCCTTTTTGTACCCAGCCGTATACCCATTTTTTTTCGATAGAGTCGATAACGTATTTTGAATCGGAGTAGACGGTTACCGTTTGGTTAGGACTTTTTAAGGCTTCAAGCCCTTTAATAACAGCCATCAGTTCCATACGGTTATTGGTGGTTTTACGATACCCGGCAGAGAGTTCTTTATAATGCTTGCCCGAACGTAAAATTGCTCCGTAGCCACCCGGACCCGGGTTGCCGCTCGAAGCACCATCTGTAAATAACTCGATCATGCTGCAAGTATAGCAAAAAACGCCGTGGGGTAAATAAATTGTGTATAAGTAGGGCCTCATCGAAGCTTCTAATAAGTCTTTTGTCACCCGAAAATCCAATTCGCGTCATAGAAACATCAGGTAATTATTATCTGCATTTTTAATAAAATGTTTTGATGAGCTTTGCGTCTATCTAACTAAACACTCACGATTTTAACCGCATGGAAAATAATTACACCACAGATAACCAGGGCATCGTTTCAAACGGTCAACCTGTTGAAAACGAGTCATTAGCCAACTGCTGCCCACAATTGATAGAGGGCCTGCTTGATAATTCTCAGGATAATAAACAACTGCGCGTAGCCGATCGCGAAGAAGAACTTGCTATACTGTTTTTAGACATCCGCAACTTTAGCAGCCTGATGGAATCGAGGCCTGCAATGGAGGTGATACAGGTTGTACGCCGCTTATTTACCGTGTTTAACGGCATTGTAGGTAAATTTAAAGGCAAAGTGGTTGAAACGGCAGGGGATAGCCTTTATGCTGTTTTCGGTCTGCAAACCAGTATCCGCGATGCCGCGGCACATGCCTTTCAATCAGCAAAGCTGATGTTTGAAACCCTCAACATGTTTAACGAGGCTTATGCCGTGCCGTATTATAACAATCCGTTAGAGATTGGTATAGGCATGCATGCCGGTAATGTGGTGGTAGGGCAATTCGGACTGGATGAAAGGGAGCGTTTAACTGTAATGGGTTTGCCGGTAAATATAGCCGCGCGCTTACAGGCCGCAACCAAACAGTATAATAACGATATGGTGATATCTGAAGAAGCATACAGTCTTTTAGGTACTGATGAATCAGGCCACGAAAGAAGAACAGTTAGTTTGCACGGTCTGTCTTCAACACAAAACATACGTTTAGTAGGTAAGCCTTATGCTAAAGCTTTGCCGCCTCAAACCAGCGGCCCCGAACTGGACTGGTTACTGGCCATATCAGGATAATTAATATACTTTATAAGCACAGAGATATAAAACGTGCCGATGAGATCAGAAAGATCATATTATTTTTTTGGTTGTATATAAAGGCATCATGTAAAATTTATAATAGCCGGTAGTTACGCGACTCTTTTTTATCACGGTGCAAACAAGCTTTTGCCCTTGCATGTTGGCAATAATATGCACGTTGCCATTACCCTCATTTTTCCGCACCAGTTATTCGAAGAACATCCGGCGGTGAAGCCGTTACGACCGGTTTACCTGGTAGAGGAAGAATTGTTTTTTAACCAATATAAGTTTAATAAACAAAAGCTTGTATTGCACCGGGCATCAATGCAGTGCTATGCAGATCATCTTCGCAGTGAAAATTTTGAGGTTAATTATATTGAGGCGACTGATCCGCTTTGCGATATCAGGAATCTGATACCTCACCTGGCTGCCGCAGGTATCAGGCAAATACATTATGCTCATTTAGCCGACGATTGGCTTGAAAAGCGGCTTGATGCAACATGCGCCAAGTTGGGTGTACAACTGGCCGAATACCGAAGCCCCAACTGGCTTAACAGTGCAGGCGACGTGGTTGATTTTTTTGATGAAAAGCAATCATACTTTCAAACAGATTTTTATATTCAGCAGCGTAAGCAACGCAAAATATTGCTGGAGGCCGATGGTAAACCTATAGGGAACAAGTGGACATACGATAGCGAAAACCGTAAGAAGATACCCAAAAATACGCCTATACCCGCTTTGGATATTCCTACCGAAAATGAGTATGTAACACATGCCCGAAATTGGGTTGATGAACACTATGCCAATAATTACGGTACTACAGCTTCGCCCTTTAAAGAAGGTAATGGCTTTTACCCAATTAATTTTGCAGATGCCCGGCAATGGTTTACTGATTTTTTGCGACAGCGGTTTAATCAGTTTGGTGTATATGAAGACGCGATGTTGTCAACAGAAAGCTTCCTGTATCATTCGGTACTCACACCTATGCTAAATATCGGCCTGCTTAACCCCAAACAGGTTATCGATGCGGCGCTTGCTTATGCGGCAGAAAATGAAGTGCCATTGAATTCGGTGGAAGGGTTTATAAGGCAGGTGATGGGCTGGCGCGAATTTATCCATATTGTGTATGAACGCGAAGGGGTTAAGCAGCGTACTAAAAATTACTGGGGCTTCTCCCGTAAAATTCCACACAGTTTTTGGAAGGGCGAAACAGGTGTTTTACCGGTTGATACGGTTATAAAAAGAGTACTTGCTACTGGTTACAGCCACCACATTGAAAGGTTAATGGTTATGGGCAACTTCATGTTGCTGTGCGAATTTGATCCGCACGATGTGTATCGCTGGTTTATGGAAATGTACGTTGATGCTTACGATTGGGTAATGGTGCCTAATACCTATGGCATGACTCAATTTGCCGACGGCGGTTTGATGATGACCAAACCTTACATCAGCGGCAGCAATTATTTACTGAAAATGGGCGACTGGTCAAAAGGCGACTGGCAGCAAATATGGGACGGATTATTCTGGCGGTTTATGCATGTGCACCGGAACTTCTTTTTACAAAATCCCCGCCTTGGAATGCTGGTTAAAACATTCGATAAAATGGATCATGAAAAAAGGGAGAACCATTTACGAGCTGCGGAAAGTTTTTTAAGTCAGTTGGATCTTAGCTAACAAACCTCACTTATAGCTTAACCACTCTTAAAATTAAGCATCAATTATTATCAGAACGGTCACAGTATAATGAAGGATATGGGGTTGAAACACACTCTAAACATGAATTGTACGTGCGGGCATGCTTTGCATTAAAAATATTACAAACTATATTTAAGCTATCCTTAAAGCTCAATTTGCTTTCTAATCATCATGTTCGAAAGCATTCTTTTTTGATAACTACACGTAATATTACCAAAGAAACTAAGTGTAACTGTTGGAATTAGTCGTAACATTCTGTTTGTTAGTTTTTTACAATAAAATAAAAAAAACATTAAAAAGTATGTGTGTGCATGTTCAAAAATGTCTCTATGATACTGAACCGTATATTACACACCTTACATGATGCTTTTTACAAAGAACGATCTGTTAACAGGGATGGGTAATTATGCTTTATAAAAATATATTTGCAATAGTTAAACCACATTTACCTGTTTCTATGAAGAAGGTATACGCAAGTCGAATTTTGTTCGCGGCGCTAAATATTCAAGCACAGCAAATCAGCAACCCGGCCGGCATTAGTTGGTGGGGTAATTCTTTAGCTTATATTAATTTTTTGTGTAAACGGCCCACGGGCGGGGTTCATCCTTTATTAGCGTTATCTAAAGATGTTAATACATAGGATGGATACGCTTATGTATCAGGTTTAATCAACCGGTACATCGCCATAATAAAAACGAATTTAATATACCGTTTACCTGTGAAAATAAATATTGTGAAATGCTACTCTATACCTGAATAACTCAATTAAACATCGAGCAGGGTGCTGTTGAAAAACGAACCAATTAACACGCCGGGATAACCCGGCCACTATTTATTTAATATTTTTACGATACATAATTTTAACCAATTAATTATGTCGTTGAGTCAATTATCTGACATCGAATTGTGGCAAGCCATAGTTAACGATGACCATGCTGCTTTTTCGGTACTTTTTGATAAGTACTGGTATAAGCTGTATACTACCGCGCATCATTATTTAAAAAATGAGGATGCCTGTAAAGAAATTGCGCATGATATTTTTCTGAATATATGGCTCAAACGCAAGCAATTGGATATTAGTAATTTTTCGGCTTATCTGCGTGCTTCGGCCCGTTACCATGTATATAAGCAAATTAAGGCCATACGTGCTGTACCTGTTGATTATGTGGACAATTGGGAAGATTTTAGCACCGCTACCAGCATAAACACGGGCGAAACCAATATTCGCCACCTCGAACTGGAAGACACCCTCGACAATCAGCTGAAGGTTTTGCCTAAGCGTTGCCGCGATATATTTATACTCAGCCGCAAACAGCAGTTAAGTAACGATCAAATTGCCGATATGCTTGGTATATCAAAACGTACGGTTGAAAACCAGTTAACGCATGCCCTCCACCACTTGCGTTTATCATTGAAAGACCTCTCGGCTATACTCATACTATTGTTTGTTTTCTATAAATAATACCGCACGAACATTGTTTTGATCTCATTTCGGCATTTTTTTATTATTCGTATGTGTGTACGGCATAAAAAAGTGCTCTCTGTAAATAGCCAATCATTCCACCACAACAATGAATCAGGATCAATATATTTTACTTTACGAAAAGTTCCTTGCAGGGCAATGTACTGAAGCAGAGAAAGAACTCTTGCTGAAATATATTGACGGCTTTGAACTGAAAGAACACCCTTGGGAGGATACCATGGGCGACCGTGAAGCTATTAAGCATGAAATATACGACAGGCTTGCCACGCAAGTACAACCTGTTAAAAAATCGACCTCATCAAAACGTTTATGGTGGTCGGCAGCGGCATCGGTCTTGCTGGTACTGGTTAGCGTGGTGTTTTATAAATATCGCCAGGGGCAGGATGTAATTCCCCGACAAAATATAGCTGCCCGTGTACACATCGTAAAACCCGGCGGTAACAAAGCTGTGCTCACCCTTGCCGATGGTACAAAGATTCCGCTTGATAACGATAAAAAAGGTTTGGTTACCGATAAGGATGGCGTACCTGTAAAACAAAACACTAACGGCCAACTGGTATACGATCTGCGAGGCAAAAAAGGCAAAGACAATACCGGTGGTAAAAAGATCAAGGAAGAAGAATTAGCAGCCGTAATGAACACCATCACTACGCCAATAGGCGGGCAATACCAGGTTATTTTAGAGGATGGTACCAAAGTTTGGCTCAACGCGGCATCATCGTTAAAATTCCCTACGGTATTTAATGGCAAAGAGCGCAATGTGGAGGTGACGGGCGAAGTATATTTTGAAGTGGCTAAAAATGTCGCTAAGCCATTTAATGTAACATTTAACGGCAACAAAATAAGTGTTTTAGGTACGCATTTCAACGTAAACGCTTATGCGGAAGAGGCGAAAAGCAAAGTGACCCTGTTGGAAGGATCCGTTAAACTGAGCAACACCGCGGGCAGCGCCATGCTGAAGCCCGGTATGCAGGCGCTGGTTACTGATGAGCACAGCGCGATAACCACCCGCAAGGCTAACCTGGAAGCGGCTGTGGCCTGGAAGAACGGTTACTTTTTATTTGAAGACGAGAACATACAGAGCATTATGCGCAAGCTGGCGCGCTGGTACAATATTGAAGCCGTTTACACAGGCAATATGAAGGGCAAAGAGTTTTCGGGCTCAGTATCAAAATTCGAGAACGTAACCGAAGTGCTGGATATGCTTGAACTAACGGGAAGTGTACATTTCAACCTGGAAGGAAGGAGGATAAAAGTTATGCCGTGAGTTTACATCTTTTAAATTCCGCGGGTTGAAAAAAGAAAGACACCGGGAGCGTTGCAGCGCCCCCGGATAAATGTCTGGGCAACCAGAGGGAGCATCTTATTACTAACCATCTATTATTAAACCCAAACAAATCAAATGTATGCAATTATACCTAAATTTTAATAGTGGGCGCGGTTACAGCATCCCATTAAAATTCTTGCTGATTATGAAAATCACTTTTGCTATTTTATTAGTAGCTTTTATGCAAGTAAGCGCTGCCAGTTTCGGACAAAAAATCACCTTGTCTGAAAAAGATGCGCCTTTTGAGAAGATACTTACCGAATTGAGACAACAAAGCGGCTACAATTTTTTATACAACACTCCAATGCTTGATGAGGCTAAGCCCGTTACCATTAACGTGGTGAACACACCTGTTGAGGATGTATTGAAAATGGCCTTTGCCGGCCAGCCGCTCGATTATACTGTTAAAAACAAAACCATTGTAATTAAGCGTAAAGCACCTGTAGCTGTAAATGCTCCAAAACAACAAGCCATCACCGTAACCGGTACTGTGGTTGATGAAAAAGGAGTTGCACTGCCCGGCGTAAGCGTATTAATAAAAGGTACGCAAACCGGTATAGTTACCGATATTAACGGTAAATACACTATTAATGTACCAACGGGCAACGAAACATTGGTGTTCACCTTTATAGGTTACGTATCGCAGGAGGTAGCCGTAAATAACCGTACCAGTATTAATATTCAGCTGGCGGTTGAAAATCAATCGCTTAGCGAAGTAGTGGTGGTAGGTTATGGTACGCAAAAAAAGGTGACCTTAACCGGTGCGGTATCATCCATAAAAAGTGATGAGATCACCACTACTAAAAACGAGAATATACAAAACGCGCTAACCGGTAAAATTGCCGGTGTGCGTGTAGTACAAAACACTGCCGAGCCGGGTACATTTACCAACACCTTTGATATCAGGGGACTTGGAACGCCACTAATAGTGATTGATGGTGTGCCGCGCGATAATGTTACCCGCCTTGATATGAACGATGTTGAAAGTATATCTGTACTTAAAGATGCATCGGCAGCGGTATATGGTGTAAGGGCAGCTAATGGCGTGGTGCTGGTAACCACCAAAAAAGGTAAAAAGGGTACTGAGTTTAACTACACAGGTACCTTCACCGTACAAAAACCGTCAGGTTTGCCGCGTTCACAGGATGCTATAGGTTATATGACCTTGCGCAACGAAGCGGCAAAACATAATGTTAACGGTGGAACGGTTGCTTTTAGTGATGCTGATTTCGCACCATATTTAAGCGGTGCAAAAACAAGTACCGATTGGTACACGCCGGTAATAAAAGGTTCGGTACCTCAATCGCAACATAACCTTAGTGCAAGCGGTGGTAACGAAACTACCAAATTTTTTGCCAGTTTGGGTTACACCGCGCAAGACGGCTTTTTACGCAGCGGCGATTTGAATTACAGGCGTTATAACGTGCGTTCAAATCTGAGCAGCCAGCTTACAAAAAGGCTATCGCTCGATTTAAATATCAGTGGTATCCTCGATCAAAAACATCAGCCATATAATGATGCCTGGTGGATCATCCGCTCATTCTGGCGTCAAAACCCGCTGGATAATATTTATGCCAATAACAATGGCGATTACCTGTTCAACCCATCGGTTGACGGTACAAACCCTATTGCACTTTCTAATGAGAGTATTTCCGGATACAAAAACTACATCAACAGGTGGTTCCAGTCATCTATCAACTTAACTTACGATGTACCGGGCATAACGGGCTTAAAAGCAAAAGGCTTATTTAGCTATGATTATAACACAGCAGAAGGTAAGGCTTATCAGAAAGAGTATACACAGTATACTTATGATGCTTCCGCGAATGTTTATAACCCTGTTATGCAGGCTTCGCCAAGCAGTGTATACCGCGATTATTTTACCCGGCCTACCATACTAACTCAAATGTCGTTAAACTACGATAGGGTTATCGGTAACGATCACAGCATTTCGGGTTTGGTATTGCTTGAAAATGTAAACCGTAAAAGTGATAACTTCAATGCGCAGCGTAACGTATCGTTACCTATTGATAATATTTTCGCCGGTGACGCAGATGGACAAATAGCTAATATGTCTGTCGATCAGTTGTATAATTATTCAACCGTAGGTTTTGTAGGTAAGTTTAATTACGCTTATAAAGGCAAATATCTTGCCGAGTTCAGTTTCCGCAGAGATGGATCATCAAAGAACTCTCCGCTTTCCAGGTATGGTTTCTTCCCGGGTGGATCTGTGGGCTGGCGCGTATCTGAAGAAGGTTTTATTAAAAATAATAAATCGCTGTCTTTTATCGATAACCTGAAAGTTAGGGCATCATACGGTTTGTTGGGTGATGATGCTAATCTTGCCTATCAATACGTAACAGGCTATACTTATCCTGCAAGTGGCGAATACAACAAGCGCCCTGGTGGTTACGTGTTTGATGGTAAGTATATCAACGCTTTGGAGAGCAGAGGTATTCCAAACCCTTACTTTACCTGGATGAAATCGAAAACATTTGACGCGGGTATTGATTTTGAAGGCTGGAGAGGATTGTTAGGATTTACATTTGACTATTTCAGACGCGAACGTACAGGTATGCCGTCAACCCGAGTTTTAAGTTTGCCCGATGTAATTGGTGTTAATTTACCACAGGAAAACCTGAACAGCGATCTGGCCCGTGGTTTCGATCTGGAGATTAATCACCGTAATAAAATTGGCAACTTCAATTATTTTGTAAAAGCCATATTATCTTACACACGTATTAAAAACCTGTACGTTGAGCGTGCGCAGGAGGGTAACTCTTATGCTAACTGGCGCAATAATTCAAACAATCGTTACAATAATACCTACTGGGGATACACCGGAAACGGGCAATTCCAAAATTACGATGCTATTGTAAACAGCCCGGTATATGTTGACCGCGGTACCATAGTTGGCGATTATGCTTATGAAGACTGGAATGGCGATGGTGTTATAGATGATAACGACATACACCCTATAGGCTATACCGGCGCCCCACTGATGAACTTTGGTTTAACCCTTGGCGGTTCATATAAAGGTTTTGATGTTAATTTATTGTTTCAGGGTAGTTCAATGGCTAACGTATCATACATTGAGCAGCTACGCGAAGCGCAATTTGGCGGCGGTAGTGGTTTAGCACAGTTTCTTGATCGCTGGCATCCGGTAGATCCAAGTGCAGATATCTACAGCCCGAATACTGTTTGGGTACCCGGCCATTTTGCCTATACAGGTACTACACCATACGAAAACTCAACATTCAACTTGCAGAACTCTAAATATCTGCGTTTAAAAAGCGCCGAGTTCGGCTATACTTTCCCAACAGGATGGATGTCGAAATTGGGTATAAAGGGAGCGAGGATATATGTGAACGGCTACAATTTGTGGACGCTTTCTGATATTAAGTACGTTGACCCTGAGCATCCTTCAGATACTTATGGCTATTTGTACCCGCTTAATAAAACGTATTCTGTTGGTTTGAATGTTAAATTTTAATCGTTAAACATCATGAAATTCAAAATATATATCTTATTGGCAACGTTAGCCCTTGGGTTTTCTGCTTGCCGAAAACTTGATGTCCCTCCTGTAAATGTGGTGCAGGATAAAGATGTTTTCCCTACCGAAAATGGTATCCAGATTTATATGGCACGCATGTACAGCGAATTGCCTTTAGAAGATTTTAGGTACTCACCGCGTGGTATTAATGATTTTTGGTTGGTTAACCCCATGCCTGCAAACACAGGTGAAGCACTTAGCCGCGATTTAAATAATGCTACAAGCGAGAACTTCGATTATTGGAATAATGCTTACCCATTATTGCGCGAGGCAAATTACTTTATACAAACACTGCCTCAATATGCCAGTAATTATACCCCTGAGCAGGTAAAGAACTGGTTGGGCGAAGCGCATTTTGTACGTGCGGTAACTTACCTGGCGCTGGTTAAAAGGTACGGTGGTGTACCTATTGTTAACAGGGTGCTTAATTATCCTGATGAGAGTATAGAAGATTTGAAGATTCCGCGAGCATCTGAAGAAGCCGTTTGGGATTCACTGGCAGTTGATTTTGATTATGCCATTAACAATATGACTATTAAAAGTCAGGTAGGGAGGGCAAATAAATACGTAGCTGCTGCATTTAAATCGCGCGCTATGCTTTATGCAGGCTCTATTGCTAAATACAACCAGGTAAGTTTATTTGATGGGCAAACAAGGGTGTGTGGTGTGCCCACTGCCAAAGCTACCACTTACTTTAAAGCCGCATATGATGCCGCTAAAAGCCTGGATGGCATATACACCCTTTATAAAAAGACCTGGGTTGCCAATGATAAAGAAGCGCAGTACCAAAATTTTGTCGACTTGTTTTTTGATGATGCCAGCTCTGAAAATATATTGGTACGTCAATACATGTATCCGAACTCGGCGCATGGTTATGATGCTTATAACGTGCCGCGTCAGTTAATGGGGGGTAACGGATACTCGGCTGAGGTAAACCCTACACTTAATTTTGTGGAGATGTTTGATGGCTTCCCTAAAAATGCCGATGGTACCATACAAACACTTGATGCCAATGGCAAATATGTATTGTATGATAATACCATGGATATTTTTGCCGATGCCGAACCACGCTTACGTGCATCGGTAGTGTTGCCCGGCGATATTATGAAGGGCGAAAGCATTGAGATTCGCCGGGGTATTTATACCGGTAGCGTGGCAGGGGGTATCAGCAGGTTATTGCCCGAAAACTCTACGTCAAACTACCCTACAGCCAATATCGTATCATCTGCAAACGCCAGCCAAACACCTTATACTTTGCCCGACGGAAGTACTATGAACCCGGCAGGCAGAAGCGGTTATTTTACAGGTGACGGCACCTGTGCGGTATCGGGTTTTTCGGTAAGAAAATATATCGACCCGGACAGAACTACTGCCGAAGTGCTGGAAAACCGTTCAGATCAAACCTGGATAGAGATGCGCTATGCCGAAGTTTTGCTTAATCGCGCCGAAGCCGCTTACGAACTGTATGCCGCGGGTGAAACTGGGGAGAACTATCAGCAGGATGCTTTTACTTGTATTAACCAGATTCGCGAAAGGGCGGGCGCTACCATGCTTAACAGCGCTGCAGACCTGAACAGTATCAATATTGTACGTAAAGAGCGCAGAAAAGAACTGGCCTTTGAAAACAAGATATGGTGGGATTTAAAACGCTGGCGCATATTGGATAAGGAGCAAAACGGTACATTGTATCGTACGCTGATGCCGTTTTATGCAGCCAACGCGAGCAAGTATTTTATGGATGCCCGTTTGGATGAGCGTAACAGCCGCTACACTTTTGATGTGCGCTGGTATTACCAGAGAATACCTACATCGGCTATTTCAAAAAGTCCGAACTTGATTCAAAATCCGGGTTATTAATTTAATTAGACGAATAACAGCAATGAAAAAACTAATATATACAGGCCTGGCTTTAATGGTATTTGCCGCTACGTCATGCTCAAAAAAATACGATGATAGTCCCGAACCAGCCGAAACACTGAGAGGCAGTGTGACCGATGTGGTGACCGGCGCAGGCATACAAACCGAGGCCAGTGCCAGCAGCGGCACACGCGTAAAGCTGGAAGAACTGAGTTACAGCGCTACGCCTACGCCAACCTACTTCGCCTCGATGCAGGATGGTACTTTTAACAATACTAAAGTTTTTAAAGGTCATTACCGCGTTTCGGTTGAAGGTCCGTTTGTGCCTTTATTGCAAACAGACGAAGCGGGGACTGTAGTGGCCGATAACCGTAAAGAAGTTGATATTAGCGGTGTTACCACCGTTAACTTCCAGGTAGAACCATTTTTAAATGTAGAGTGGGTAGGCGAGCCAACTTTTAATAGTGCCGATAGCACCGTAAGTGTTCAGATAAAATTTAGCAGGGGAACATCAAACCCTAATTTTCAGCAAAATATATCTGATACCTACCTGTTTGTAAATTACCTGCCTTATGTGGCCAACAATAACCGGGTTGACAGATTTTCTACCAGGATAGATTATTCGGGCAATTCGGCGCCGGTAGGGCAAACTGTAACCATTAAATCAAGTGGTAAGCTCGATCTGCACCGCGATTTTTATTTGAGGGTAGGCACCAGGATAGCTTATGGCCAAAACTACTATAACTACTCTACAGTTAAAAAGATCACCATCCCCTAAACGGGCTTGAACAGGTGGGGCATTACGCGCCCACCTGTTTGTACCATCACACTTTTATAAACCAATTATCTGCCATGAAAAAAAGTATATTATTTTTCGGCGGTCTTTGTATTGCCTTAACTGCCGCCGCGCAAACCAAAAAAGCGCCGGTTACAACAGGTAAAGAGAAAACCGCTTTCCAAACCAGCAGCGCATGGCGACCCGAAATTGATGTGCGCAGCGATATAGCCATTGTTTACGGCTCAAACGACCGGCCCGGTTTAACCTTTGAACAGCGTGTAAAATCATGGCGCGACCATGGTTATATCACCCATTTTATGACAGGTATTGCCTGGGGCGAATACCAGGATTATTTTTTAGGAAAATACGACGGCAAAAACCATCTTGGCGAAGGGCAGGTGCAAATGAACGGCGATACCATTTGGCATGGCCGCAACGTACCTTACATAGTGCCCGTACCCTCTTATGTGGAATGGTTTAAGAACACCATTATAAAAAAAGTAATAGATGCGGGAATCACCTCCATTTACCTTGAAGAACCTGAGTTTTGGGCGCGTGCCGGTTATAGCAACTCTTTTAAAGATGAGTGGCAGAAATTTTACGGGTTCCCGTGGCGGGCGCAACATTTATCGCCCGAGAATACTTATTTATCAAGCAAACTGAAATACAATTTATACTATAATGCCATAAAAGAAGTATCAATATATGGCAAGGCTTATGGTAAAAGTAAAGGGCTTCATATTAAGTTCTACATACCTACGCACTCGCTGGTAAATTATTCGTCGTGGAAGATAGTGAGCCCCGAGGCCAGCCTGGCATCATTGCCGAGTATTGATGGTTACATAGCACAGGTTTGGACAGGCACCTCGCGCGAACCAACGTATTACAACGGTTTACCTAAAGAACGGGTATTTGAGAACGCTTTTTTGGAGTACGGTTCAATGGTATCAATGACCGCGCCTACCAACCGCAAAGTGTTTTTCCTGACTGACCCTATAGAAGACTGGCCGCGCGACTGGAGTGACTACAAACGCAATTACGAGGCCACATTTACCGCTAAGTTGCTTTACCCAATGGTGGCAGATTATGAGGTAATGCCCTGGCCTGAGCGTATATACACACGTCCGTATAAAATTGCCAATAGTGATAGCAGCATCCTTATCCCTAAATATTACTCTACCCAAATGCAGGTGATGGTAAATTCGTTGAACGATATGCCTTTATCAGATAACAAGGTATCGGGTGTGAGCGGTATTGGTGTGTTGATGGGTAATTCGCTGATGTTTCAGCGTTTTCCAACACATAATGGGTTTGAAGATCCGCAGTTCTCTAATTTTTACGGGCAAACCATGCCGCTGCTTAAGTTAGGCATACCGGTACAAACCGTACACATGGAAAACCTGGCCTTTGAGAAAACCCTGAAGGATATAAAGGTACTGGTAATGAGTTACTCGAACATGAAACCCATGACGGCCGACGTGCATAAGCATATAGCTGCCTGGGTAAAAAAAGGGGGAGTATTAATTTATTGCGGTCGCGATGATGACCCTTACCAAACCGTAATGGAATGGTGGAACATTAAAGGCAATAACTATAAAGCACCATCCGAAGACTTGTTCAGGCAATTAACCATTCATCCCGATTCGGCACACAACGAGTTTAAGGTTGGGAGCGGTATGGTACACATCATCAGGCAAAATCCTAAAGAATTTGTGATGGAATCACATACTGCCGATGTGTATATTAATGCAGTGAAAAATGCCTATGAAAATGAAGCGAAGGCGGGTAAAATAACCTACAATAACTATTTATATCTTGAACGCGGTCCGTACGATATCGTATCAGTAATGGACGAAAGCGTGGGTAACAAACCTTACGTGGTGAAAGGCCCGGTAATTGATCTGTTTGACCCCGAGCTACCCGTACTGGCCGAAAAGAAGGTGTACCCGGGCAGGCAGGCGTATTTGTACGATATGAACCGTGTTGCCGATAAACAAAAGGCTAAGGTGCTGGCGTCGGCATCGCGTGTGTATAACGAAAAGTGGGATAAGAACAGCTACAGTTTTACTGCCAAAAGCCCAGTTAAAACTATAAACAGCATGCGTGTGCATTTACCTGCCCAAGCAAAAGCGATTGTACTTACCGATGACAAAGGGCAAAAGATAAGTGCTGTAGTAACCTCATGGGATGCTTCGTCATCAACATGTTACCTTAAATTTGATAACAGTCTTGACGGAATAAATGTAAATTTGACATGGTAAGCATACCAATCATCTAAACACATTACACATACATCTGCCTATGAAATTCAAAATTTTAGCGGTCGCCTTTTTATTTGCTGCTTTAAGGTCGTCGGCCCAAACAACAGATCTGGTTCATTATGTAAATACCTTGCAGGGTACTAATTCCGAGTTTAAACTAACCCGGGGTAACACTTATCCAACTACAGCATTGCCATTTGGCATGCACACCTGGACACCGCAAACCGGTAAGAATGGCGACGGATGGAAATATCAGTACGCTAAAACCACTATTCGCGGGTTTCAGCAAGCACACCAATGCAGCTCGTGGACCAATGATTACTGCGTGTTTTCGCTAATGCCGGTAACTGGCAACTTAACGGTGAATGAAGATGAGCGTGCCGCTAAATTCAGTCATAAAAATGAGGTAGCCAAACCCAATTACTATCGCGTAAAACTGGACAATGGCATCACTACCGAAATATCACCCAGCGAGCGCGGCGCACACCTGCGCTTTAGCTATCCGAAAGCGCAAAACAGCTACCTGGTGCTTGACGGATACACAGGTATGGCCAACATAAAAGTTAACCAGGCCGAACGTAAAATTACAGGCTATGTACACAATGGCCGTGGCCTTACCGATAGCCTGAAAAGTTACTTTGAGATAGTTTTTGACAAACCCTTTATTGCCTGCGGTACATGGCGCAAGGGGGGCGACAAGGTAATGGTAACATCGTGCGACGTGGAGGGGCGCAACGTGGGCATTTATGTGCAATTTAAGCCGGGTACGGTTGTGCAGGCTAAGGTAGCTTCATCATACATAAGCCCGGAGCAAGCAACGCTTAACCTGAAACGCGAATTGGGTAACGATAAAAATATAGAAGCAACTAAACTGGCCGCTGGCAAAGTATGGAACAAACACCTGAACCGGATACTGGTGGAAGGTGGTACAGAAGAAGAACGGGCTACTTTTTACAGCTGTTTCTTTAGGGCGAGCTTGTTCTCGCGCCAGTTTTTTGAGTATGATGCCAACGGCGAACCTTATTATTATAGTCCGTATGACGGGAAGATTCATAAGGGCTATATGTATACCGATACCGGCTTTTGGGATACCTTCAGGGCGCAGTTTCCGCTTAATGTGTTGATGTACCCTAAAATGCATGGGCAATATATGCAGGCGTTATTAGCTGCTCAGCAGCAATGCGGCTGGCTACCTTCGTGGTCGTTCCCGGGTGAAGGGGGCAGCATGATAGGTAACCATGCCATCTCTTTACTGGCCGATGCCTGGGCTAAAGGCATAAGAAGTTTCGATCCTAAAGAGGCCTTGCAAGCTTACCTGCACGAGGCTACCAACAAAGGCCCATGGGGGCCAGCTAATGGCCGGCACGGCTGGAAAGAATATTACAGCATGGGTTATGTGCCGTATCCGCAATATCGCGAAGCTACCGCCAAAACACTGGAGTATGCTTATGACGATTTTTGTGGATATGAATTGGCTAAAATGACAGGCAACGATTATTACAAGGATATTTTTGCCCGCCAAATGTTCAATTACAAAAACGTTTATAACCCGGCCACCACCTTTATGCAGGGCAGGGATATAAATGGCCAATGGTCAACAAACTTCGACCCGATAGAGTGGGGTGGTCCGTTTACGGAAGGTAATGCATGGCACTGGCAATGGTCGGTCTTTCATGATATAAAAGGCCTCATAAAACTAATGGGCGGCGAAAAGAATTTCGTGAACCGGTTAGATTCGGTATTTACCGCACCAAACACTTATAAAGTAGGTACTTATGGCGGCCCTATTCACGAAATGACGGAGATGGTAATGATCAATATGGGCCAATACGCGCATGGTAATCAGCCAATACAGCACATGGGCTATTTATATAACTATGCCGGCGAGCCCTGGAAATCGCAATATCATCTTCGTAACATTATGGCCAAACTGTACAATTCAACCGAAAACGGTTACCCCGGCGATGAAGACCAGGGCCAAACCTCATCATGGTATGTATTGAGTGCTTTGGGTATGTACAGTGTTTGTCCCGGTACAGATCAGTACGTGGTGGGTAGCCCGATATTCACCAAAGCCACCATTACGCTGGAGAATGGTAAGAAGTTTGTTATCGACGCGAAAAACAATAACCGCGATAATGTATACATCCAATCGGCAATGCTGAATGGGAAAGCTTATACGCATAATTACCTTACTTATGGTGATATCAATAATGGCGGCAGCTTTAACCTCACCATGGGCAGTAAGCCCGAAACAAGCCGGAGTGTAGGGCAGGGGGACAGGCCTTTTTCGGTATCGGAGTAGCAGATCATCCATAATAAAGATAAACAAGCAGGCCGCTTTTATAAAAGCGGCCTGCTTTTGTTTGAGGAGCATTATTAAAACAAACTCGCCTTAATAGCTTTAACAGGATTACCCCGTTCGAGCGAATGGTGTTGTTCCCACTGGTTTTGTTGCTGCTCCATAATTTGGGCTGTTTGCCAAACCATTACTTTGGCTTCTAACCGGACAAGGCAGAGCTTTTTGTTCTCCAACTGTGAGCGGGTATCCATGGCCATTACCTGTAAACCTGACGGCAGGTGTGTACCTCTTACAGCGGTTTCTACCTTGTTTACGTTTTGGCCTCCCGGCCCGGATGAGCGGCAGGTTTCCAGCTTTACATCCTTTGGGTTCCACTGCATGAGTTGCTGTACATCAAAACAGCCCACGCCCACAAACCAGTTTTTACGTTTGTGAAATTTACGATAAGGGCTTTGCGCTATCCATTGTATGGTGCCCGCCCATTCTTTTACAAAGGCATCAAGGTTATCGCCTTGTGCCATCATGGTGGCCGATAATAATGTTCCGTTAAGTTCAGCGGCATTATTTTCAAGGATCTTTAATCCGATGCCTTGTTGTTTGGCCTGTTTGAGCATCAGGTTTTGTACGCAGGCTACAACCCGGCAACATTCTGCCGGGCCTTTACCTGCGGTAATTTGAATCATCATCTTTTTCATCACTACTCCTTATTCATGCGTACAATGCGCGGAAAAAACTTGCCCTGTATATCCACCAGTTCCTGCTGTGCGGCAATTACTGTTTCAATATCCTTGTAAGACAGCGGGTTTTCTTCAACCGTACCGCCAATCAGGGTAACACCCGCGCTGCTCAACAGCTTTTTCATGGCCGAAACCGTCATGCTATCCTTTGCCTTTTGTCTGCTCATAGCACGACCTGCTCCATGCGATGCAGAGTGCAGGGCATGGTTAGCGCCTTTGCCCGATACGAGATAAGCAGGCGTGGTCATGCTGCCGGGAATAATACCCAGTTCGCCCTTGTGCGCAGGTGTGGCCCCTTTACGATGAACTATTACCTGTTTGCCATTGGCAAGAGTTTCTTTCCAGGCAAAATTGTGATGATTTTCAACTATATGTAAAGCCTCTAAGCCTAATGCTTTTAACAAGTTAGCATGTATACGGTCGTGGCAGGCTTTGGCATAATCGCCAGCCAATGTCATGGTGAGCCAGTATTCCTGCCCGGCTTCGCTGTTCATATCCAGCCAGGCCAGTTGCTGCGCATGGCGCGGCAGTTTGCAGGTATTCATGGCAATTTGCGTGTAATGCCTTGCAATAGCCGAACCCAATCCACGGCTGCCCGAATGCGATAACAGCGCTACATACTTTTTGGCCGGTAAGCCTAACTGGTTGCCGGGCAAAAGTTCTATCTCGCCAAACTCAACAAAGTGGTTCCCGTTACCCGATGTACCTAATTGTCTTACAGCTTTCCCGCGCAGCGGCTTTAAGAAAGAAACCTCGTTAAACACGGGGCTATCCAGTATTTCATGTTCCTGTCTTACATCAAGCCCGCCTTCCATGCCAAAATGGGTATACGCTTTTAAGGCCTGCTTAATTTGATAGTCGAATCGTTTAATAAAGGCATCGCTTTCATCAATAATGGAAAGTGCCATCCGGCAGCCAATATCCATACCTACCGCATACGGAATAACCGCGTTATCGGTAGCTAACACACCGCCAATAGGCAAGCCGAAACCACTATGGGCATCGGGCATTAGTGCACCCTGCACACTTACGGGTAACAGGTTAGCCAGTTCCATCTGTTTCTTGGCCGATGCTTCAATACCCTTGCCACCGTAGGTTTTACAAAATACAGGCTCGGTACGCAGGTCATAAATCTTAAAGGCTTGCTCTTCGGGCTTGCCAATTATTTTTTCGGCTATTCTGCATGTTAGTTCATCTTCCAGGTACGCTTCCGGATTGTTGTTAATATTCACCAGCAGGTCAAGCAATTGCTGTTTGCTGTGGTGTTTGAAATTTTTTGAGGCTATGCCGATCACCAGGCTTCGCAGCTGATCGTTATGATAACCTATTTTACTTAAATCTTTTGTTCTTAAATTGCCCATTTGGGGTTATATGTCTAATTCCGGGTGAGCTTTTTAATGCCGTGCCCGGAGATGTTTTCTGAAAATTATTAATATTAATGCATGCCGGTTTTGCACGGCAGGTTGATATGCGTTCAGTCATCAGATTTTTCTTTTAGTGCTAAATGAATTAATTATTGATCCCGGTTCGTCCTTGAGTAAGGATATACCCTTTACAAAAAATGCTCACAGAAAAAATCCGACGCTGTAAAAAGACAGGCAAAGAAATAGCAGGTAGCTAAAAAGCAACCGTTTATTTATTTCGATAAAATGCAGTATTTGCCTGCCTTATTAGGCAATGAGCGAAAGGGGCGATATGTGGATTTGCGCTGTCATGATTCCTTGGTATTTAAAAGATTAACAAATAAGGAATGAGCCGCAAATATAATAATTAAAACGAATAGGGCTGAAAGAAATAATTTTACGTGAAGAGTTTAGCGCAAAATCACGTGAGTTGTATATTAACCGGAAAGGGTAAATTACGATCATAACAGGGCAAAATCGGGTGAGCTGTAGCGTGTGGCAGTAACTAACTTTACTTCCTTTAAATAAGATCGGCCATTTATAACGGTCGACAATAAAACCTTGAGCTTTTGAAATCATCATATACTTACTTTACGCGCTTGCTTATACTGCTGCTGTTGGCAACAACAGCAAGAACCGCATTTGCCCAAAACGGAAAATTCATCAATCTGAAAACCGGCAAGTTTATTACCGGTGATCAGCCAGAATGGAAAAGCCCAAATTTTGATGATACCCAATGGAAAGCAGCCCAAATAGGTGAGGTGTGGCAAACACAGGGCTTTCCGGATTACCACGGGTATGCCTGGTACCGCATTAAAGTGGTCATTCCGTCGTCGTTAAAAAAGGAGGCTTACTGGCGCGATAGCCTGCGTATTCACCTGGCGCACGTAAACGATGCCGACGAAACATTTTTGAATGGTAAACTGATCGGTAAAACCGGTGCTTTCCCTACCGATAAAGGTGGTTACCAAAGCAAGTGGCCCGCTGTACGCAATTATCATGTAGCTGCCAATAGCGATATTATTAAATGGGATAAAGAGAATGTTATTGTCGTGCGGGTTTATGATGGCGGCGGCTCAGGCGGTATTTTTATGGGCCAGCCTTTTATTGATATGTTAGAGAAATTTGATGGCATTCGCTTTAACCAGCAAGCCATTAAGTTTTTAACCGGTAAAAAAGGCGTACGTAAATTGCAGCTTCAAAACTCCTTTAACACAACTATAACTGGTGTGTTTAAATACAGCATTATTGATGACGTTACGGGCAAGGCTATTGAGAATAAACAGTTTCAGGTGAAGCTTGCGCCCTTAAGTGACAAACTATTTTCGGTAGTTTTTCCGCACCGCGAAGGCATTAAATTACAGTATAGTTTTACCGAAAAGGTATCCGGAAAAAAAGCGGCTTTTGCAGAAATTGCGCCTTACATTTTAACTCCCCAAGAAAAGCTGACACCTGTAATCAACGGCCCCGCATTAGTTGGCGTTCATCCCGGTTCACCGGTAATTATCAGGATTCCGGTTAGTGGCGCTCGTCCGCTTACTTACAAGGTTAGCAATCTTCCGGATGGATTAACGCTGGATAAAACCACGGGGATTATAACAGGCCAACTGACAAAAGCAGGCGATTACAAATTACAGATACAGGTAAGTAACCAATACGGCAACAACAAGGGTACATTCACTATAAAAGCCGGCGACCGCATCGCTTTAACGCCACCAATGGGTTGGAACAGCTGGAACTGCTGGGGCTTAAATGTAAGCGAAGAAAAGGTTAAAAGTTCGGCAAATGCGATGATTGATAAGCGGCTTACCGATTACGGCTGGAGCTATATCAATGTAGATGATGGCTGGCAGGCACCCGCCCGGGCCACTGATGGCGAAATACTTCCGAATGAGAAGTTCCCGGATATGAAGGCATTAGGTGATGAATTGCATAACGAGGGATTGCGTTTCGGTATCTATTCATCTCCGGGAGCTAAAACCTGTGGTGGTTATTTGGGCTCTTTGGGACACGAGGTGCAGGATATGGCCACTTATTTTAAGTGGGGGGTAGATTATTTGAAGTATGATCTTTGCAGCTACACCGACAATACGGCCGGCGATACCACGCTTTTCGCGCAGCAAAAGCCTTACCAGCTAATGGGCAATGAGTTGAAAAAATACCCCCGCGATATCATATACAGCATTTGTCAGTACGGCATTGGCGATGTATGGAAATGGGGCCGACAAATGAACGGCAACCTGTGGCGTACAACCGAAGATATTACAGATACATGGGAGAGCTTGTACAGCATTGGTTTCAGCCAGGTAAACAACGCTAAATATGCCGGTCCCGGTGGCTGGAACGACCCGGATATGCTGATACTGGGTATGGTAGGTTGGGGCGAAAACCTGCACCAAACCGGCCTAACGCCGTACGAACAATATACGCATATCAGTTTGTGGAGCCTGCTGTCAGCCCCCTTACTTATCGGCTGTGATATGAGCAAACTGGATGATTTTACGCTCAACCTGTTAAAGAACAGGGAAGTGATCGCTATTGATCAGGACGAACTGGGCAAACAGGCCGAAAGGGTATTTGATAATGGAAAATTCCAGGTTTGGGTTAAGCCGCTGGCCGATGGTGGTACAGGTGTAGGGATTTTTAACCTGAATAGTAAATTTGCAACCTACACGTTTAACCCTGCTGACTTGAAGATCAAAAATATAAGTTCCATGCGAGATGTTTGGAACCAGCAGGCTATTTCGTATAATGGCAAAAGCATAATGTTCAATATACCGCCGCATGGTGTGCGTTTAATAAAGCTTAAATAAATGAAACGATCCATGTTTAAATATCTGTTACTGGTTGTTTTACTGGCTACCTGTGGCTTTGCAAAAGGGCAGGGTAAACCGGCCGAGGCTGCGGGAAATGGCAACCCGATTATTCCCGGCTATTTTGCCGACCCGACCGTGCGAAAATTTGGCGATACCTTTTACATTTATGCCACCACAGATGGTAATGGCGGCGGGCACGGCCCGTCGCAGGTGTGGACCTCCAAAGATTTTGTGAACTGGACCCTGCAAGACATGAACTGGCCTGCCTCATTTTACTACTGGGCACCGGATGTGATCAAGGCAAACGATAATAAATATTACATGTATTACTGCCAGCCGGTTGATATTTATGGGGCATCGTCATCAAGTCCTACCGGGCCTTGGACACCATTATTGCCGGATAATAAACCAATGATCACTAATTATTTTGTGCAGGGGGTGATCACTTTGGATGGACAGGCTTTTAAAGATGATGATGGCAAGGTATATATGTTTTGGGGCACTTGGGGCATTTATCCAGATCATGGCTGCGGAGTAGGTTTGCTCAATGCCGATATGCACTCCTTTGCAAAAACGGCTAAAATACCCAATACCATTGCCAAAGAGTTTTTTGAAGCCCCATTTATGTTTAAGCGCAATGGCATCTACTACCTTACTTATTCATCGGGCGCCTGCGAAAATGAAACCTACAGGGTGCAATATGCCATCAGCAAAACCGGACCGATGGGGCCGTTCGAGTTCGGCAAAAACAACCCGGTATTGAGTACCAATGCCGATGGAACCATACATGGCCCCGGTCACCAGTCAGTAGTTCAAGTGGGCAAGGAATTTTATATGGTATATCACCGGCATAATAATCCGCATGCTAACGGTGGTTATCACCGGCAGGTGTGTGCCGATAAGATAGTTTTTGATAAGGACGGTAATATCGAAAAGATCGTCCCTACCCACGAAGGCGTAGGCGCGTTGGCAAAACTGACCGATACAAGGCCCGACCTGGCTTACGGAAAAAAGGTAGGCGCTTCCTCATTCTACAGCGACGATTACAAGCCTGAATATGTGCTCGATCATAATAACGGAACGGTTTGGAAACCGGCTAAAAATGACGCGTCACCCGCATGTCTCACTATTGACCTGGGCACCGTACAGTCCGTTAAGCAAATTGAAACCCAGTTTGAATACGCCACATGGTATTATCAATATAAATTAGAAACATCTGCCGATGGCGAAAACTGGCAGCCCTTTGCCGACCGTACCAAAAACGTTCAGCATGGTTCGCCGATGATTGACAGGGGCGAAGCAAAGGCGCGATACGTGCGTTTAACCATTACCGATACCGAATACCCCGGTTTATTTAAGGCGGTATGGAATATCAGGGTGTTTGGCAGCGAATCAAAGGCCACCCAACCCGAAAATCTAACTGTAAAGAAGGAGAGCGCAACGACGGCTTCACCCGAAGGATTACTTGTATCGATAGATGCAGCGAAATTTCAGCCGGGAGAAACGGTAAAAACGATAGTAAACGAGGGTAAGCTTACAGGTAACTGGAACGCCGAAGGTAAGCCGCCTTATGCAGATCTTATCAAGGGCAAGAAAGCTATCGTTTTTAACGGCACACAACAATTGCAGTCGTCATTTGAAGTGCCGCGTTCGCTTTGGGGCAACAACAGCTTTTCTGTTTTATATTCCGTTTACTACCCCGAACTTAAGGATGATAACCCTGTTTTGAGTTGGACATCAGGCGAAACCGACCATACCGCCGCTACATTTGGCGCGGGAAGTAATCAAACCTGGGGAGCGGCGCAGCATTTTGGCGTATCTGATTTTCCGTTTAAAAATGCGCCCAAAGCAGGGGAGTGGCACGACGTTGCTATTACGTTCGATGGTAATTTAGAAAAGGTATTTATCGACGGTCAATTGGATAACTCCGAACAAAAAATGCTTTTTCTTCAACGAGCCGAAAGATTCATCATCGGTTCAAAAACTAACCAATCGGCTTATTTTAATGGGGCAATAGCTTCGCTTAAGGTATTCGCAGGCGCCTTGCCCGATTCGGTGGTGAAAAGCATGGCGGTTAACAAGGAATCGTCGGATATTGATGTTTACCTTGATGCTGCCGCTTTAAATTATGGTAACCTGCCGGCATGGGCAAACAGCGGTTCAACCGGGAGAGAGTTTAGCTCAACAACTAACAACACGCCTGCTGTACGCGATGTAGCGGGTAAAATAGCGGTTGATTTCAGCGAAGGAAAAGAGTTAAAGATTGCAAATTTTCAAAAAACAGGCAAGCCATCAACCATAGCCATGAGTTTGTATTTTACCGCTCCAAAATCCGCGCGGCAATACTGGCAATTTGCAGTAAAAACTAATGATACCGATGTCATCTATTTAGATGAAAAACCTTTGACAGATAGGCAATCGGCACTTTATAAAAAGATCAATAGTATATTTTTAGCTATAGAAAAAGGAGAGATAAGTAATATAGATGGCGCTATAAGCAAGCTGATCGTATATAACCGCGTTTTAAGGTCGGCAGAAATTATAGAGATCAATGATCTTTGGTTAAAGAACCTGCACCCGCCAATAGCGGGCGTAGTAAAATTTGAGAAGATGCCGCTGGCCATATCGCCAACAATGGCAGAAATGACAGCCGCTACCTCCGAAAGTGATGCCAATCTGCAATATTTATTTACGGATAAAACCATCGGTAACACGCAAAATGCATGGACAGATCAACCCTATTTCCTTGCTACCCAACTACAGCCCGATCGTATTTATGATTTTACCTTTAAAGTGAAGGATAACCTGGGCAATGTATCGGCGTGGGCAAGTGTGGGTAAAGTGAATACCGCTGCTAATCAGTTTAGTGTATTTAAGGATGATTTTGAAACGGATGCCGATTACAGATCGGGCAAATGGGACGGTTTTACAGGTGGTACTGATACCGCAACAGCAACAGTGGCACAGATTGCCGATAAGCAGTTAAAACTACAATCAAAAGGCACCAATTGGGATGGTAACCAGCCCCTTGGGCCGTTCGTTTATAAAGAAGTAAACGGCGATTTTGTTGCGCAGGTAAGGGTAACAGATATTACAGGTTTCGCCACGCAAAAGGTAAATGGTAACAACGAGGCGGGTTTAATGGTGAGGAGGGCTCCGGATGCAACAGACAAGCCATCTTCAGAAGCTTTAATTCAGAATGGTATTTTCCCTGCCTGGAAATGCGGTAATTTGGTCACTAATTTACAACGCGGTCGCCGTAACCAGTTCAACACGCAATCGGGTTGGGCTTATAAGCAATTCATCCAGATACAAAAAACCGGTGAAGTTTTTCATCTAAGGGCCAGTGCTGACGGATTTACGTGGGAAGAGCTGCCCGGCAGTCCGTTTATACGGCCCGATCTTAATAATGTAAAACTACAAATTGGCCTCTACCAATGTTCTTACGGACCAAAAGAAGGCTATGGTAAATTCGCCGGATTTAATTTAACTACCGGTAAAAAATGATGCTTATTTGAATCTCATTTTGGGTTGATAATTCTCATTAAATAATGCGGATGTAACTATTTGTAATTAATATTGTGTTAACGTATATTGCACAAAATCAATACCTTTAGCTTAAATCTAAATTATTAATCACTATGGGAAAGTTCAATGTAATTTTGGCTGCATGCTTTTTGGCTGCAGCTTTTTCGGCATGTAAACAACATGGTTCCGAAGCCCGCACACCTAAACCGTATACCAGCGAACAACTGCGCGAAAATATCTCGCTTTTCGGGGCTGGTTTTAGTAAAGATGAAACCCATGTATTGACGGGTAATAACTCTACGGGCATATTCAACGTGTACGAACTTAACATTGCCGATACTACCTCAAAAGCACTCACCAAATCAAAAACAGACGCTTTTTTTCCTGCCGATTATATAGGTACCAATCAGTTTCTTTATTACAGCAACAAAGGCGGCGACGAGAACGACCATTTATACCTGGCCACCATCGGCGATTCTACCGCTAAGGACCTTACCCCATGGCCGGGCAGTAAAAATGCTTTCGTAGGGTGGAGCGGCGATAAAAAATCGGTATACGTAACCAGCAATAAACGCAATCCGCAATTCTTTGATCTGTACAAACTGGATACCGCTTCGTGGAAAGCATCACTGGTATTTCAAAATGATTCGGGTTATGATATTCCCATACCGATAGTGATCAGTAAGGATGAACGCTATATCAGCTTTACCAAAAGCATCACTACCGATAAAAATGAACTGTACCTATACGATATCAAAGCCAAAACCACTAAACAATTAAGTAACGGCAGCGAATCGGCATGGAACCCGCAGGCCATAGAAAAGGATAACAATACTTTTTACTACACCACTAATGATGGCAGCGATTTTACTTATCTGGTAAAATACAATATTTCAACCGGCGCGAAAGAGAAAGTGTACAGCACCAATTGGGATGTGCAATGGTTTGAGTTGAGCGAGAACGAAAAGTATTATACCATCGCTATTAACGAAGATGGCAAGAACAAGATCATCCTGTTTGATCATGCTACTAATAAGCCGGTTGATTTCCCTGAAATAAAGGGCGGCAGCGTTACCTATGCTTCGGTTTCGAAAAGCGAAAAGAAAGCCTTGCTTTCGGTAGGTAGCAGCACCAGTCCGGATAATTTATATGTATATAACTTTGAAGATAAAGAGCTTAAAAAACTAACTTCATCATTAAATAAAGCTATCGACGAAAATGACCTGGCCCCGGCGGAGGTGATCCACGTGAAATCGTTCGATGGTAAAGAGATCCCGGCCATTTATTATAAACCATTACAAGCCAGCGCAGATAATAAGGTTGGCGCGTTGGTGTGGGTACATGGAGGTCCGGGTGGCCAAAGCACACAAAATTTCAATAACTCCATCCAGTTTTTGGTTAACCATGGTTATGCCGTACTAGCTATCAACAACCGTGGCAGCAGCGGCTATGGCAAGGCTTTTTATAAACTGGATAACCGCGACCACGGGTACGGCGATTTAAAAGATTGCGTATGGGCAAAAAAATGGTTAAGTCAGCAGGAGTATATCGATAGCAACGCCGTGGCTATTTACGGCGGCAGTTATGGCGGTAACATGGTGCTTAACGCCCTTTGCATGTATCCGGGTGAGTTTAAAGCCGGGGTTGATCTGTTTGGGGTGGCCAACTGGCTGCGTACCCTGCGCAGCATACCGCCGTATTGGGCCTCGTTTAAAGACGCGCTCTACGTTGAAATGGGCGACCCTGAAACTAAGGACAGCGTGTTGCTCAAAAACACATCGCCTTTGTATAATTATA
This sequence comes from Mucilaginibacter gynuensis, assembly GCF_039541195.1. Taxonomy (NCBI): domain Bacteria; kingdom Pseudomonadati; phylum Bacteroidota; class Sphingobacteriia; order Sphingobacteriales; family Sphingobacteriaceae; genus Mucilaginibacter; species Mucilaginibacter gynuensis. The sequence goes on along the minus strand of NZ_BAABFT010000001.1, from coordinate 678,909 downwards.
CCAAGATAAAAGACCCGCTGCTTGTTTTTCAGGGAGCGAATGATGTGCGCGTATTAAAAATTGAAAGCGACGAGATAGCTGCCGGGGTGAAAAAGAATGGTGTGCCGGTTGAGTATATCGTGTATCCACAGGAAGGGCACGGTTTCCGTAAAAAGGAAAACCTGATCACTACTGATAACACCACACTGGCCTTTTTGCAGAAATATGTAAAGGTGGCCGCCAAGAAAGAATAACAGGCAGTTCCGCGCTTTTTAATTATAACCTAAATGAAACGTATTATTACATGCTCCGACGGTACCTGAAACAAGCCGGGTACCCTTGACAGGGGCAAAGAGGTAAAAACCAATGTAGAGAAAATGTATAATAACATTTGCGCTATAGGTAAAGATGTGCAAACAAGCAGCGATGTAAAGCAGGTGAAAGCTTACGACCAAGGCGTAGGCACCGGCTACAGCGCTTTAGACCGCATAACCGGCGGATTGGAAGGGGCGGGCATTGATAAAAATATAAAGGATATGTACACCTTTATTTGCCTCAACTATGCCCTTGATGATGAGATCTATCTTTTCGGTTTCAGCAGGGGCGCTTACACTGCCCGCAGCATAGGCGGATTTATCAGGAATTGCGGTTTGCTGAAACCCGAAAACATCCAGATGGTTGATAAGGCTTACAATTTATACCGCGACAGGAACAGCTACAGCAGTCCCGAATCGGATATGATGACAGCATGGAGGGCTAATTTCTGTTTTGAAGATGTAACGCCGATCACTTTTATTGGCGTGTGGGATACCGTGGGCAGTTTGGGAATCCCGCTATCATCATTAGCCACTTACAACAAAGAGAAATATAAGTTTCATGATTGTACGCTAAGTAGTTATGTTAAAAACGCTTACCACGCGCTGGCTATTGACGAACACCGCAGGCTGTTCTTACCTACCTTATGGGAAAAAAGCGTATCATCAAACAACAGCGAAGCCCGCGAAGATCAAAAGCTGGAACAACGCTGGTTTGTAGGTGTACACTCCAACATTGGAGGAGGTTATGCCGATAGTGGATTGAGCGACATCCCGCTATCGTGGCTGGCCACCAAAGCGCAGAATATTGGCTTATGCTTTCATGATCCGTTGACCATACCAAATGAGGCCAACTACAATGGCGAAATAAGAGATTCGTATGGATTCAAATACTGGCTGTTCGGCTCAAAATACCGAGAGATCAACCTCAAAGATCCTAAGTACAATCAAACCATTGATGACAGTGTGTATGAAAGGTACAAGGCTGATGCTAAATACAGACCTGTAAATCTTAAGTTGTCGTAACAGGGTAATAAATAATTACTTTACTGCTTTTTGTAAACCCTTACATAATCAACTATCATAACTGATGGGTTGGGCGTTTGATCTATCGGCCAGCCCGAGCCGAGGGCGAGATCGATCAGTATGTACATGGGCTCATTTGCTTCGGGCGGTGTTGGCTTGCGCCATAATTCTTTACCATCAAAATACCAGATCATTTCCTGCTTTGTCCACATAAAGCCGTATGTGTGAAACTGCTTCGACATGTTTTCTACTCTAAAGTTATCGCCCACACCTTTGTGTTTCCTGTCGGGGTACCACCAGTGCAGGGCGGTATGTAAAATGTCAGGCCAGCGACCATATTGTTCAACAATATCAATTTCAAATCCCATTTTTACTCTTGGCGATTTTAATAACCAAAAGGCAGGCCAGGTACCCGGTCCGGCAGGTAGTTTGGCCCTCATCTCAAAATAACCATACAGTTGCGAAAACCCTTTGTTAGCTGTATCCAAAGATGATAAAAGTCCTGATCGCCATTTATCTCCATCTTTTTTTGCTGAAATAGATAAAAATCCCTTTGTAGTAGAAAAAGGAAAACCATCCTGCGGATCTGTAAACTGCGCGTCGCCAAAATCACCACCATAAGGTGTATGCGCAATCCATTTGGTTCCTCCTCCCAAGGGTGAAACATCCAGCGGCCCGTCAAACTCATCCCTGAAAGAAATTTTGTAACCCTTAAGATCAAGAGTGGCTTTTTTATCAGATGCCAACGGAGGTATCGGTGCATTCGGGTTAATGGAAAATTGGCCAATTTCATACCCAAGTCCCGGTACAGCCTTAACGCCTTTCCCGGCATTAAGCAGGTGCCTGTCGGTTTTATGATATAGGCCGGCTACGATGTGGTACGTACCCCTTTTCAGCGAATCGGGCACATAAACAGTTTGCGTATAACTGAACTTACCCAACCATGTTGAAGTTTCGGTAGGAAAAGGTGGCTCATGATCATTTTGAAACACGGTAACGCCCGATTCATCTTTAATATGCACCCAAACATTATAGTTTTTGTCCATTGGTACGGCATCCCAGTTATAGGTGATCTTAAGATCCTGACCTGGTCGGGAAACTTTAGGAAATATGCCTGCGGGCAAAATTGTAGGCAGCTCGGCCGGTTTAGTGAGCGCCATGCAAAAGAATATCATTAACAAAGCAAATGTGAGTATTAATGACAACTTAGTTTTTTTGAACATATACATCATTAATTTTATTTGTTTGTGATAATTAACTCAACACATCATAGCCGTATTATTTACTGAAACCTACCATCTGATGCAACACTACCGGATCATAAATTTTACCGTGCTTGATCACCGTTTTTACATTACGCAAGTTGCTAATGTTGGTTAAAGGATCGCCATCAATTATAACCAGATCGGCATTTTTTCCTACGGCTATGCTGCCGGTTTGCTTGTCAAGACTCATCACTTGTGCCGGTATAATGGTGGCAGTTTTCAAGGCTTCGGCAGTGGTTAAACCGCCTTCTACGTAGATCTCCAATTCGTGTATCACACTAAAACCGGGGAAGCCCATATCAGTGCCCGCCACAATAGGTACGCCTTCGTCGTATAGTTTTTTCACCAGTACAGCATAGCTTTTTAATACCGGCTTGTATTTCGCGGCTGTGGCCTCGTCAACACCTGTTGTTTTAAATTGGGTTTGCAAAGGTAACGGCAAGGTGTAAAACGCGGGTTCCATTTTGGTTACATCATCCTTTAAATTACGTGCCGATAAGGTGTAAACCCCAAGCGTAGGGTCAACAACTATATGCTTGTCTTTTATAAACTTGATGGCGCTTAAGGTAGTGCTGTCGTTAAAGTTGATGGTACGGTCTGGATTGGTTTTCATCAGTGCCGTTACATATTGCAGGTGATTAACCATATCCATTCCCGAATCTGCTGCTGCCTTAAGGTTCATGCCGCGCGGAATATGCCCTGTTACCTTAAGCCCCAACCGGTGGGCTTCATCACATATAACTTTTACTATTTCGGGCTTAACCGAACTGTAGATCTTGATCTGATCGAAGCCTTTGGCCTTGTAAGTATCCACCGCGCTGATAGCTTCCTGTTTAGTATCGGCCTGAATAATACCCAAAGCCATCGGCCCTTTACCATCAATAATGCCTGCCATCAATATCTTGGGGCCTATGCCTTTACCGCTATCAATTGATTTTTGGATACCATCAATAAAACCAATTTCGTTACCGCAATCGCGTACTGTTGTTACCCCTGCGGCAAGATAGGCCGGTCCCCATTCGGTTTGCTCAAAATGGGCGTGCATGTCCCACAAACCGGGTACAATAGTTTTTCCGGCAGCGTTTATCACCTTAGCATTTTTCGGAATAATTGCATTTTTACCTATCGCTACAATAGTCCCGTTCTTTACCAGTATTACATCGTTGGCAATAGTTTTTCCGGTTGTAACATCCACCCATTGCCCGCCTTTAATAGCCAGGGTTTGCGTGGGGTTTTCAGTATCCGGTGCGGCTTTGGCGAAAGCGGCCATTCCATATCCGGCGGCGCGGCTGATCAATTCTTTTAGCAAAGGCTCAAATTCTTCGCGCATCATTTCGGTCTTATCACCCTCCGCGTCAATAGTGAGGATACAAATTAATCTGCCTGCCTGATCGGTCCAAAGTAGTTCGTTTCCCCATATCAGTCCGCCTATGGTGTACCGGTCAAATACGAGTTGTTTACCTTTAAATAATAGCTTGTCTGTACCGTCCTTCTTAATTTGCAGCTCACCAAATGGAAGTGTTTTTATGGTTGACGGCTGTTTATGACGGTTCCAGTATTGGAGTAATAGCTGTTGTGAAGTAGCGGGCGAGTAACCTGCAATAGGAAATGTTAATGGTGTTATTTTTTGCTGATAGATGGAATCGTCTATCCTTAAAAATGCTGTATTGCCCTTAATTTTAATAGAATCATTAATGGCGGAAAATCTTGATGTACTGCCTTTGATATTGAGCTCCAGCGGGTCGCCGACCGGGTTAACCTTAATTTCGGCTTTCAGGGGCACAGGCTGCCCGCGATCTGTAAACTTAAAATCTACCAGGTACTTTTTCGAATCTTTATAGTTGTATACCCGGTAAGTTTCTTTACCAATATGCTGTTCAAATTTATGCAGCAAAAACGAACCGCTGTCGGCCGGAAGTTCCTGCCCATAGCTTGTGGCGGCAATAAACACAATAAGAATGAATGGCAGTAATTTACTCATAGTGATAATGTTATTGGTAAATATATTCATTTGCCGCGACAGATGGAATACGACCGCAAGGGGAAAGCTCCAATGTTTCGATAGCACGCCTCTTCCGTAACTATACCCTTAATGCCCCACGAAAACCCCTGCCAGCGTAATAAGATTCGGCACCGTTATGATATATGAAGATGGTTCCGTACCTGAAATCGGCAAAAATAGCGCCGCCAAGCTTCCTGATATCGGCAGGTGTTTTTATCCAGCTGGAAGTTTTTGTGTCGAACTTACCGAGTTTTTGCAGTTCGCGGTATTGCTCTTCTGTTAAAAGCTCAACACCCATGTCGCGCGCCATTTCAACTGCGCTGTTGGCGGGTTTGTGTTCTTTCCTGGCTTCCAATGCTTCATGGTCGTAACAAATACTTCTGCGACCTTTAGGGCTTTCTGCCGTACAGTCATAAAAGATATATTTACTTGCTTTTTCATCATAACCAACCACATCGGGTTCACCGCCGGTGATCTCCATTTCATCTAACGACCATAGTTTCTCCGGGGTAGCTACCAGTTTTGCCTGTACATTAGCCCACTCAATACCTGTATGGCGGTTCATGTTTTTCTCAAAGCGGGCTTTTAAGGTAGCAAGTAGTTCGTCGCGTTGTTCTGCCGATAATTCCTTGTTAATGCTTTTCATGTTCGTTTATGTTTTTATTGGTTAGATGAAGTGATACGTCTGTTTGCCGGTCTGAAATACCAAGATACTAAAGTTAGGATTAGCAGCAATACCGGTCCGAAAAGTTCTTTCGCGCTGTCGCCGCTTGCCAAATGCGAAAACACCGCGCCCGACATGGCAAAGAAGAAACCCGCGTAAGTCCACTCTTTAAGTAACGGGAATTTAGGCACCAATACAGCTATCAACCCGAGTATTTTCCACACACCAATTATGGTTAAAAAATAGGAGGGATAGCCCAGGTGACGCATCATTTCGACCTCTTTCTCCATTTTAATGAGCTGTACTATCCCGGTGGATAGCATGCCTAACGACAGCCATACGGTGGCTATCCAGTAGATGATGTTATTTCGCTTTGCCATGATAGGTTATTTTAAGTTTTCTACGATATTTTGTAAGCGATTGTGCGCCATGTTGATGCCCTGCGCGAAAGGCAGTTGCAGCATTTGGTCGCGCAGGGCTACTGATCTGTATACTATATGCATGGTGAGCTTGCTGGTGTCGTTAGTCAGCTGTTCAAATTCCAGAAATTCCAGCTGAACTTCAAAAGGCGTGTTTTCCATTTCAAAAGTACGCGTGATCTTTTGGTTGGGGATAAACTCGTGGATAGTTCCGTTAAAGCCGTGTTTGTTACCTTTTGGGTCGGTAGTTTCAAAGCGATAACTGCCGTGTTTTTTATTTTCGAGTTTCAGCACTTTGGTACCCATCCATTGCTCTACAATTTCGGGTTCTTCATAAGCTTTAAATAGTAAGTCTACCGGCAGGTCAAACTCCCGGGTAATAAGCAGGTCATGTTTGCCATCAATGGCATCAATCTTTGTTTTCAGTTCCATATTGGTCTATTTTTTTGGTTGATAGTTTTTCATTATGGCTTCCAGTTTATTAAAACGGTCATCCCACATCTGGCGGAATGGTTCAATAAAATCGGCTACTTCTTTCATTTTTTTCGCGTTAATATGGTAGTGAACCTCGCGGCCGTTTTGCGTTTGACCAAGTAGTTCGCACTCGGTAAGTATTTGCAAATGTTTAGAAACGGTTGGCCGGGCGGTATCAAAATTGGCAGCAATGGCACCTGCCGTCATGGTTTGGGATGCCACTAATAAGAGTATGGCCCTACGGGTTGGGTCGGCTATAGCCTGGAAAACATCTCGTCGTAAATTCATTATGTAGCTATTTGACTACAAATATATGTGTAGTCAAACAGCTACGCAAATTATTTTTAAAAGAAAGTTTAAATAACCTTTTTAAACAAGCAAAGCAGCCGGTAAATGGCTGCTTTGCTTGTGGTATTTTTATGATGATAGGGCGGGAACCCTATTGTTATTAATTTTGAACTGCGGTAATTCTGTTTATGCTTGCCTCTACATCTTTTTTTGATTGCTCAAATGATATGCCGCCAAAAGCTTCGCCGTTTAATATTACTTGATGTATATCATAAATGCCCATTATATTAAAAACGGTTTTAAGATAATCGCTTTGAAAATTTAAATGCGCGAGTTGTTCACCTTTTTCGTAGCCGGAATTACCCCTGCTTATAAGCATATATACTGTTTTATCTTTTAATAAGCCTAAATATGGGTTCTGCGGATCGGCAGTTACTTTTATAGTTTCATTTACGCGTATAATCTGGTCAATGTATGCTTTTAACGCGCTCGGAACCGACCAATTGTACATCGGTGTGCCCAACACAATTACATCGGCAGCTTTAAGTTCGGCAATAAATTGGTCGCTGATCTTTAGCGCGTTTATTTCTTCTTCGCTTCTTAAATCAGCTGGTTTAAATGCTGCGGCTATCCATGTTTCTGATACATGCGGAATCTTTTCCTGCCCAACTTCCCGATGGCTGATGCTATATCCGGGGTTGCTTTCTATCCATTTTTTAGCGAACAATTCGGTGAGGTTACGGCTGTTTGACCGTTCTCCTCGTGGGCTGGCATTAATAACTAATAAATTTTTCATTGTGTTAACGTTGTTTAGTTCTACAGGCAGGTGCTTTATATAAGGAATATATCTGCCTGATAGTATATTTTGTATGGCACAAACTTAAACAGGCCATGTAACGCCTTTGGGTACCAGTTCCGGGTAATGGGAGGGACCAGTACAATTTGATGTTTGCATGATAAAAACTTAGTTTTGGTTAATTATGCTCCCCTTTAAAAGTATACTGAAATTTGATAAGAACAGCGCCGAAGCTGTATACAAACAAATTGCATCGCAGCTTGTGCTGCTGATACAAAAAGGGATTTTAATGCCCGGTATGCAACTGCCAAGTACCCGGGTGCTGGCAGCAGACCTTGGTTTGCACCGTAAAACAATAATGGCCGCCTACAATGCTCTTATTGCCGAAGACTGGATAGTTAGCCATGAAAGAAAAGAATATAGGGTATCCACACTTTTACCCATTATAAAACCCCGTAGCTATGCCGGCCAGGCGAGAACGAACTACACCGCTGAAGCTCCGTTTTTATTTAATGAACCACAGGTGCGCACGTTGGCTGTGTTATCCGGTAAGCATAAGCTTATTGTTGATGATGGTTTCCCGGAAACTGATATATTTCCGGTTGAAAGGATAGCAGAAGAGTATAAAAAATTGCTTACACATCACACCCTAAAAAAAGCATCATCTACCTGGAGTATTGGCGGGAGTAAATTTTTTAAAGATGAGTTGGCAGCATTCCTGAACGATACCCGTGGGCTAAACATAGAGCCCGAAAACCTGATAGTTACCCGTGGCGCACAAATGGCTATTTATCTGGCGGCATCGTTACTGATAAAACCTGGCGACAAGGTTTTGGTTACCAGCCCCAACTACTTTTTGGCCGATGCGATCTTTACACAATTAGGGGCGCAATTAATAAAGGTGCCGGTTGATGGTGAAGGGGCTGATGTGGATGCTATTGAAAGCGCGCTCATCAATAATTCAATAAAACTGCTATACATTATCCCGCATCACCATCACCCAACTACGGTTACCATGAGCTCGGTACGCAGGGTTAAATTGCTGCGCCTTATAAAAGATCATCAATTATCGGTTATAGAGGATGATTACGATTATGATTTTCAATATCAGCATAGCCCATACCTGCCCCTTGCCAGTGGCGACCACAACGGAAACGTAATTTACATTGGCTCTTTGACCAAGGTACTTGGCGCCAATTTCAGGCTGGGTTATATGATCTCGGGTGTCGATTTCTTAAATGGCGCCCTTAAACTAAAATCGCTAATTGATTTAAGGTGCGATGTATTGATGGAGAGTACCATAGCATCATTAATGCAGAGCGGAGAGTTTTCGAGGTTTATAAAAAAGGCGAACAAACTATACAATCATCGCTGTGGCTTTACTGCAAATTTGTTAAGTAATGAATTACCGCATTTACTTGAATTTGTGAAGCCACAGGGCGGTATGGCCCTTTGGCTAAAGTTTAAGCAAGAGCATTCATTAGCAGGTATCCTTAACAAAGCATCATCTTTAGGGCTCAAATTTGGAGGAAGCACCTATTTAAAGAAACACAATTTAGGTTATGAGGCCTTGCGATTCGGCTTTGCATCAATAGATGAAAATAATATTGAATTTGCTGTAGATGTGCTTAAAAGAACCTTATAGTTGAATAGTGCTAAAATTTAATGGTACATACTGTATAAAAGCTTACTACGAGTTGCAGTAGCTGGCGATTGATTATACCGGCGTTTATTTAGAACTTTTAACAATTTAATGCTATTTTAAAGATTATTTATGCTTGAGAAGATCCGTATTTCGTTTTTGAGATAATATACCCCATTTTTTAGTTAATGTAGTCATAGCTCCATTAGTTTTAATTCCCGTTTTTTGATGCTGTTACAAACCTGAATAATCATTTAGCATGATAGCATCAAATACATCACCTCTTAACGAAAAACTACTTGTTAGCCTCGAAAAGGCAAATAGTTTCAGGGAACTTGGGCACACACTTATTGAAGGTGTGCTTTCACCTGCTGAGGCAAAGCATTATCGCGAAGTAATAAAGAACGCTGCCTACAAGTATAATACTGAACAACGCAAACTCGAAGAAAGAGATACTTACGGCAAAGCATTTTTACAGGTTATGAACTTATGGGAAAATGATGAAGCCGTACGTGAGTTTACCCTGGCGAAACGCTTTGGCCATATCGCTGCCGATCTGCTTGGAGTTGATAATGTGCGTATTTACCACGATCAGGCATTGTTTAAAGAGCCCGGTGGCGGTTTTACACCCTGGCACCAAGATCAGTATTACTGGCCTTTGGATACCTACAATACCGTAACCATGTGGATGCCGCTTGTTGACATTACCGAAGATATGGGCATGCTTACCTTTGCATCCGGATCGCATAGGGGAGGTTTTGCTGAGAACATCCCTATCTCTGACGAATCAGAAACTTCTCTGCAAAAGTACATTCGCGAAAAAGGATACCCCATAACTCGCGCGAGTACCATGAAAGCAGGCGACGCTACCTGGCATTACGGCTGGACGCTGCACACCGCGCCGGGAAATAATTCGGACATAACACGTGAAGTGATGACCATTATTTTTTATGCGGATGGTGCGCACGTAACCGAACCTCAAAATAAACACCAGGAGAACGACCGCCGCCGCTGGCTGGCCGGTTTGGAGGTAGGCAGCCTCGCGGCCTCAAATCTTAATCCACCGGTATTATAAACCTAATCAATTATAATATATATGACGAGAAGAAAATTAGCGTTATCGGCATTGCTGCTGATAAGTACCCTGTGTTGCTATAGCCAAAGCACTGCAAATAAATGGAGCGAACAACGTATTTGGGACTGGTATAATAAACAGCCCTGGTTGTGCGGCTTCAACTATATACCCGCCTACGCCATTAATTACACGGCCATGTGGGATAAAACTACCTTCGACCCGGTGGCTATTGATAAAGAACTTGCGCTTGCCGAAAAAAGCGGTATGAATACTTTACGTGCGGTATTGCAGTATGCCGTTTATGAAGATGATCCCCAATATTTCCTGAATACGCTGGATGTTTTTATGAAGCTTTGCGAAAAGCGGCATATAAAATTTATTCCTGCTTTGTTTGATGATTGCTCGTTTGGTATTACGCCCGACCCCAAAGTTGGTAAACAGCCCGAGCCATTAAAAGGCTGGTATGCCTGGGCATGGTCGCCGAGTCCGGGTCATAGTATGGTTACTGATACCACCACTTATCCTAAGCTTGAAAAATATGTTAAGGCAGTGATGAGCCGTTTTAAAGATGATAAGCGTGTGCTGATGTGGGACATATATAACGAACCCACCAATGGCGGCTTGGGCGGCACTACCTTGCCTCTGCTGAAAAAGGTGATTGCATGGGGGCGCGAGATAAATCCGTCGCAGCCATTAACCATAGGGGCTTTTGATCAAAACCCGAGATTGAATGATATTATTGTTGAGCATTCAGATGTGATCACCTTCCACGAATATGGCAACCGCGAAATTTTATTGAGAACGATTGAGCACTACAAGAAATACAACCGGCCGCTCATCAATACTGAATGGATGAACAGGCCTTTTAAATCGACCATACCCGACGTGCTGGATGTGTTTTATGATAACAAAATTGGCTGCACACTATGGGGATTGGTAAACGGCAAAACCCAAACGGACCTACCCTGGGGCCACCGCCCCGGCGACCCGGAACAAAAGGTTTGGCAACATGACCTGTATTACGGCGACTTCAGGCCGTATGATGCAAATGAGATCACTTTGCTCACCAAAATAATTTCGCAGTCAAAAACAAAAGAATATACAAAACAACATCTGCATGTCAATTAATTGTTCCCCCACTCAAAAAGCACTTCGGACTTAAACCGATAGAACTGACAAGTTCAAAGAAAAACTTTATTGGTTGATAAGGCAGGTTTGGATTTTGCTTAACACAGTCAATAAGATATAAAAAACTAACCAAATTCACATCCTTGTTGGGCACGCTCACAGTATGGCTGTTTTTTGTTTAATACTTCATTTAATTTTAGCCTCTGTAATTGGCAAGCAATAAAATGCCTGTGGAATTTTAACATTATATTGCGTTTTAGATCTCCCGGAAAAAAGAATGAAACATAAACTGCATGGTGCGCTTCTATTATTTCTTATTGTTTGTTTTCAGGGTGTTTATGGTGAACAATACAGCATACCGGAGCAGTCGTACCTCAATATAGAGCCTGCATTTGCAGATAAAAATCAGGTAATAAAAAAGGTTAAGGGGAAACTGGTTCAGATGTATACAACAGGTGGCTGGGTACATATCAGTATTACGGATGCCTTCAAAGTATCCTCTAAGATGCTTTATTACCGCGCCGGTTTGAAAATTAGCAATGAGAATAATAATTCGGCACAGCAAACCACAAGTGCTTTTCAAATAGATGACCGTCCGCTTTTTATACCCGTTAATAGTAAGATACTTATTGATGTAATAGATCTTAAGACCGACACCCTTGTAAGCCGGTATATCATCAAAAGACCCAAACTCATGCCTGGAATCAGGTTTTACCGTAAGGAAAAGAGTAATGCCCCATTTTATGTTTTACCCCCAACGGGTCGCCCCGAGAAACTGAGTATGATGCCGGGCAAGCTTGATATCGGCTTTGCTGAGAATGCAGCCTTTAAGGGCTTAGAGGTAGAGTATGTTTTGATAGATGAAAAAACCAGGCGGCGGCAACGGGGAACAAGTGAAACAGGTTTTGGCTCGCTAAACCTTAAAGCGAACACGGTTTACGAGTTGAGGTTTAACTACGTAACTCAAAATGAAAGTGTGAGATCAATGTACCTGTTTGTAAAGCCTTACTGGTATCAATCTCCTAAAACTTACATCGCGCTTGTTGTACTACTTGTAACTGTGGGCTTTGTTCTGATGGCTTTGTTATTTAAAAACAAGCTGAAGTCGTCTGAAAAGAAGCAGAAAAAAATGGAAGCGTCGGCAATCAGGTTGCAATCGCTGTTAAACCCTCATTTTACATTCAACGCGCTTAGTTCTATACAAGGGCTTATAAATACAGATAGAATTGAGGAGGCAAACCAATACTTGGAGGAGTTCAGTTCTTTATTAAGAAAGACATTAGCCAAAAGCCAGCATGTTTTTAACAGCCTCGATCAGGAACTGGAAATGATGCGGATGTATATCAGGTTAGAAGCGTTGCGTTTCAATTTCTCCTGGAATATTGAGGTAGCTGAAAGCCTTGATTTGTCGGCCATAGAAATACCTACGCTGCTTTTACAACCGTTGATAGAAAATGCAGTTAAACATGGTTTACAAGGGCTTGGCGATAAGGCAAAATTAATGATAACATGTAAGGAAGGAGATGAAAAGGATACCTTTGTAATTACGGTAAAAGATAACGGTACCTGGGTGGAAGGAAACGGTTCGGGGTATGGCCTTTCTTTAACAGCAGAAAGGATACGGATGATCAATAAACTCAAAAAAGATCAGTCGATCACGCTGGAGTTTAATAAGCTTTTGGGCACTGAAGCAATAGTTACATTTCATAACTGGTTATAATAATAACATGATAAGGGCGATAATAGTCGACGATGAACCCATCAATATCAGTAACTTACGGGCTTTGCTAATGCGCCACTGTGAGGGGATAGATGTGGTTGCTACAGCCACCGGTGCCGACGAGGCGAGGGAGCATATCATTGAGCTAAAACCTGATGTTGTGTTCTTGGATATTGAGATGCCGGGTAAAAATGGCTTTGACCTTTTACGATCGCTGAACGACACTGATTTTGATGTGGTTTTTGTTACCGCGTATGATACTTACGGTATAATGGCCATTAAATTTTCGGCACTTGATTATTTGCTGAAACCCATCAACATCACCGAACTTAAAAATACCGTAAACAGGATAGAGCAATCTGTGAATACAAGAAAGCAAAATTCAAGGTTAAATAACCTGCTTAATTTATTGGATAGGAAATCACCGGATGAAAGCCAAAAGATAGCCTTGCCTACCCAAAAGGAAACCTACCTGGTACCGGTAAAAGACATTGTAAGGTGCGAATCGTCAAATAACTACACCACATTTTATTTAACCAACGGAGCGGAGCACCTTATCTCTAAACCCTTGTATGAATACGATGAGTTGCTAAGCCCTTATGGTTTTATACGCTGTCATCAATCGCACCTGGTAAATAAGGCACATGTTGCCAGCATCCTTAATGAAGATTCGGGGTATCTGGTGATGAACTATATCAGTCAAAAAATCCCGATATCACGGCAAAGAAAAAGTACCATTAAATCTTTATTTAAAATATAAACGATCATTCTTCGTCAGGAGGTCGTTCCGCTCGAACTCATTACTGCCAATAGTTCTTCAATAAATAAAACGGCGGCCTTCTTTCTGTAAACTCCTTTTTGCCACAAAATGTGCGATTGCCGTTTAAGGCCCTTGGCAACTATGGGCACGGCTGCAACTTTATCCCAGCCTATTAAGGCTTTTTCGTTGAGGATGGTAGCCCAGGGGCCATCTTGTATTAATGACAACAGCGAATGCACATCATTCAGCTCAATTTTAATATTGGGTATTATCTTTTTTTCGGCAAATAAGTTGTTTACAAACTCCCGCGAGCTAAAGCCCTTACCGGGTAATATCAGTTGTTGTTTAGCCAGTTCACTTAAAGTTATTTTTTCGAGCTTTGCCAGCGGATTGGTTTTTGCAACCACCATCACAATACGCGAGCTGAACAGTAGCTGCATTTCCAGGTCTTCATCGTTCGATTCATTGTGAAAAGCCAATATCATATCCAACTCTGCCAGTCGCAGTTTCTTTTCAAGTTCTTCGGGATTACCATAGGTTATAAATATCCTGATACCCGGATATTTAGTAGAAAATGGCGCCAGTACAGGTAGTAGGAGCGATGTGAAAGCATAAGACACCCCAAGATTTAATTCCCCGGCGGTAACGTTATTCAGTTCGGCGATGGCTTGTTTACCTTTCTGTACCTCGTTCAATATTTTACGGGCATGGGGCAAAAATGTATTCCCGGCTTCAGTAATACGCACATGTTTGCCCACCCGGTCAAATAAAAGCATCCCCAGTTCTTCTTCCAGCTGTTTAATTTGTTGTGATAGTGTACTTTGGGTTATATATACAGCCGCGGCTGCCTCTGTAAAGTTTTCAGTTTCGGCAGCTTTAACAAAGTATTGTAATTGTCGTAATTCCATAATTAATCGTTTCTATCTATCAATATCATTAAAACAATCTATTTCACAAATATATTACCTTTGCCGATATTTGTAGCATAAAACAATTCAATAGTCTTGCATTAAGATCTCCCCTGAATTTGCTTTTGTTTTACGTATATAAATGAATGTTTTTCGCTCTTTAAAGTACCGTAATTTCAAGCTGTTTTTTTACTGTCAGTCCATTTCCCTCATCGGCACCTGGATGCAAAAAACAGCAGTGAGCTGGTTGGTTTACACGTTAACCGGTTCCGCTCTTTTACTCGGCATAGTTAGCTTTGTAAGTTTAATACCATCACTAATACTTGCCCCATACGCCGGTAGTATTGTTGACAGGCATAACCGTTACCGCATACTGGTAATTACGCAGGTTGTTTCTATGCTGCAAGCCGGTGCATTGGCTTTTATGATCCTCTTTAAGTGCTACAACATTTCGGCCATTATAGGTTTAAGCCTGATACAGGGTATCATCAACGCGTTTGATATTACCTGCCGCCAATCGTTAATGGTAGATATGGTTGACGATAAAGCCGATTTGCCAAACGCTATAGCGCTTAACTCAACCATGACTAACCTGGCCCGTATTATGGGGCCGGCCATAGCTGGTATCGTACTTGGTATCTTTGGTGAAGACGCCTGTTTTTTCGGGAACTTTTTAAGTTACATACCGGTATTAACCTGTTTGTTCATGATGAAGCTGAATACTCCTGTATCAATCAAGTCAGAAAAAAGTATCTGGGCCGAATTGCAGGACGGCTTTAAATATGTTTCGGGCGACCGCGATTTGAGCAGCCTTATTTTTATGCTTACCATAACCAGTTTATTTGTAATACCATTTAATACCCTGATGCCCATATTCGCCAAGGATATTTTTAATGGCGATGCCAAAACCTTCAGCTGGTTTGAAAGTGCCGCCGGTTTGGGTTCGGTGATCAGCGCGGTTTACCTGGCCAATTTAAAGAACAATAAGCACCTCGTTAATATTATAGCCGTTGCCGGTTTGGTTTTAGGCCTAAGTGTTTTATTGATAGCCTATGCCGTAAAGCTGCCCATTGCCTTGATAATTATGGTATTTACAGGTATTGGTATGATGGCTCAAACATCGGCCATAAATACTTACATACAAACCCACACCATCCCTGCTATGCGGGCAAGGGCTATCAGCTATTACGTAATGGCTTACCAGGGCATGATCCCTATTGGCAGTTTGATGGCCGGTTGGTTAGCTAACGAGGTTGGCCCGCGTAACGCCGTATGTACCGAAGGTGTTATCGGTGTATTGGCAACAGCGGCTTTTGTAGTGTATAAAAAACGTACGGATAAAGACTTTCATACCTTCAGTATAAAAAGTATGCTGGCAAAGCAGGTATAATTTGGTGATAGTAAAAGATATTTGTGTTGTAAGTATTATTCAATTGTTTGTTTTTTTGAACGTAAATTATTTACGTGTGTCCTGTCAATTTAACGCTATCTTAATAACGCGCAACTATATTTGTCGTGGTAGAAGTAGATATGAACAGGTCCGACAAAGAATTGTTAAACGCAATAGCATCAGGCAATGAACAGGCATTTCATACACTGTTCAACCGGCATTGGAAAACCTTATTTAATTTTGTTTACCGCCTCACTAAGGACGGAAGCAGTACCAAAGATATTCTGCAAGACGTGTTTATGCACGTATGGAACAACCGGGAAACGCTTTACGCGCAAGAATCCTTTCTGCCTTATTTAAATACCGTAGCCAAAAACAATGTAATGTCGGCTTTTCGTAAAGAGAAGGTGAGGTTACAGGGTACAGATGCGCTGCTCAATAACCTCCAACGCGTTAACCAAAGCGATGATCAACTGCTGATGAAAGAAGTACAGCACGCGGTTGACACCGAACTTGAAAAAATGCCTTTCAATATGCGCCTGTGTTTTCAACTAAGCCGCTACCAGGACAGGTCTATCCGCGACATAGCCCGCGAGCTTACTTTATCAGAGCAAACCGTGAAAAATAATATTTCTGAAGCGTTACGCCGTTTACGCAATTCCGTAGAGCAAGGTTCGCTGCTGTACCTGTCGGTTTTAGTGACAAAAACCATCCTTAAAGATTAATATAAACTTAACTATTTCTTAAAGTACTTTTTGGCTTTTCGGGCGCTATTAGCTAAATGAAACGCAAAGACTACCAGGAGCTGAATGAACTGTTTGCCCGTTACCTCAACGGAACCATTGATGAGCAGGATAAAAAAACTGTTGACGAATGGTTTCAACTACACGAGAATGGACAATCTGAAGGGCCGTTAGCCAACGAGGAAGCTTCTGCACGTATTCATGCCGAACTAAGCAGTCGCATTCACGAGGCGATGCATCCTACACCCGTAAAACGTATCTGGCCAACGTCAGTGTGGTTTAAGGCGGCGTGTGGTATCGGCGTAATGGTATTGCTATCGGTAATTGCATATAATTATTTGAGCCCTGCATCGCAGTTGAATCCGCAAAGTTATGAGGTGGTAAGTACCGCTAACGGACAGATCAAAAAGATAACACTTGCCGACAGCACCGAAATTTGGCTGAACGCGGCTACGCGGCTACGCTTTGCCCAACAATTTAACGCAGGCAAAAACAGAATCGTTTACCTTGATAAAGGCGAGGCTTTTTTTAAGGTAAAGCACGATGAATCGCGCCCGTTCAATGTAATATCGGGCAGTTTCCGTACTTGTGTATTGGGTACCTCGTTCAATATCAGGGCTTATGATTTGCAAAAGCAATATAAAATAGCTGTGGCATCGGGCAAGGTTAGCGTGGAAAAGGCAGATGTACAAGGTAACTATCAAATGCTTAACAAAGGCCTGATAAGAGGGCAGGTGTTGCACTACGACCAGGAAACGCGAACACTGCGCCTCGCTAAAAACGATACCGAACGCATGAGCTTATGGAAAACCAATACCGCCATCGGTTTGGATGATATGACACTTACCGAAATAGGAGAAGAGTTGGCCCGCAGTTTCGATTTGAAGGTGAAAATTGATCACCCCGAGCTCGATCATAAACGATATACATTAACCATTGCCCACCAAAATATTGGCAGCGTGCTGCAACAGTTAACCAGGCAAACCGGCATGAGCTATAAATTAGATAATAACAACCTTACCATTAACCCCGCAAGCAACCCTTAATGAAATAAAGTACTTAACAGAATGCAAAAAGCCGAAAGTGTTGGAACCACTCCCGGCTTACAGGTCAGGGGCTGTAGCAGCCACCGACAGGATTAACTAACTCGCGAAAATTAATTAATGCAAATAAATATGCACCTTTTTATTCAATTATTAAAAAATTTAATGGAAAGAAGCTTTTTAAAGAAAGTTTCTATTTTACTTATAGCCATCGTAATGATAGCTAACAGCAACCTTTATGCCCAATCAACCGATGCCTCTATCTCAGGCCAGGTGAAAGATGGTAAAGGTGAACCTATCCCCGGCGTAACCATCGCCATTCAAAACGAATCAAACGGTTTCCGTTCAACTACTATTACTAACAAAGAGGGCAAATTCACATTCAGGCAGTTACCGCTGGGCAGGCAATACTCGGTAAAGGCATCATACATTGGCTATACATCGCAAACCAAAAACGAAATATCGCTTAACCAGGGTGATCGTTTGGTGGCTGATTTTACCATGTCGAACTCCACTACCGACTTAAGCGAGGTAACCGTTAAGGCTAACAACCTCACCAGCAGGAACGATAGGCTGGGCGGCAGTACCTCTATCAACGCCCGTACCATACAGCAAATCCCGGCGCTAAACAGAAACTTTACCAGTTTACTATCATTAGCGCCTACGGCTAACGGTGGTTCGGTGAGCGGGCAGTTGCCATCATCAACTAATTACCTTATTGATGGTACCAGCGCGCGCAGCAACCTAACCTCGGGCGCTGTAGGTAGCGGTCCTTATTCTTTATCGTTAGAGGCGATAAGGGAGTTTGAGGTGTCAACCAATATTTACGATGTATCGCAAGGCCGTGCAGGTGGTGGTACAGTAAGCGCGGTAACCAAATCGGGTACCAATACCTTTACCGGCGCTGTATTTGATTATTACCGTTCGGATGAATTGGCCAGTAAATATGATACCCGTGGCAACAAACGTGTACAAAACTTTACTACCAACCAATATGGGTTTAGTTTAGGTGGTCCGATAGTTAAAGATAAAGTGTTCTTTTTTACCGCTTTTGATCGTCAAAACCAGGCCGCGCCGTTCAATATTGCCGATATCCGTTCGGATGCCGATGCCATTTCATTGCGGATCAGCAAAGGAATGCTGGATAGCGTGATCCGTATTGGCCGCGAAAAATATGGTTTGAGCAATAACCCGCAGGTAGGTGAGTTCCCGAGAAATACGGTAGCTAATACCTTCTTTGCCCGTATCGACTGGCAGCTTAACGACAAAAACAGGTTAACCATCAGGAATAACTATAGCGATTGGGTTAACCCTAACAGCACCGATGATAACTCTAACATCAACCTGTTTGAAGTATATGGTGATTTTAAATCGCACGAGAACACTACGCTGGCCTCATTACGTACCCAGTTTAGCCCTAACTTTTTGAACGAATTGAAATTACAGTTCCAAACCGCTAAGCGCGATTATCTGCCAAACAGCGAATTGCCATTGGCTAACATTCCGCGTGCTATCGTTACGGTACGTTCAACCCTGCCAAATGGTACGGTGGGCAGCACATCGGTACAATTGGGCGGTCAGCGTTTTACACCCGAAAGCGATTTGGAAAACCAGTTGCAATTGGTGAATACCAGTTATCTTACTAAAGGTAAATACAACTTCACCTTCGGTACCGATAATACGTTGACTTACCTCAATACCTACATCTCAAACGAGCAGAATGGCCGTTTCATTTTCAACAACATCAACGAGTTTGATAACCTTAATCCAACCCGTTTTGTAAGGGAGGTGCCGCTTAACGGTATACCATCGGTACAGCAGTATGTATTAAACGTGTCGGCATTTGGCCAGGTGCAGTTTGAGCCGGTTAAAAACGTGAGCGCTACTTTTGGTTTACGTTGGGATTTAACCAGCTACCTAACCCCGGGCGAATACAATCCGGTGGTTGACAAAGCTTTGGGTTTACGTACCGATAATAACCCTACCGACTGGAATAACTTTCAACCGCGTGTGCAATTATCATGGGATATTGATGGTAAAAAGAAAGATATCCTTCGTTTAGGCGGTGGTATCTTCTCGGCCAACCCAATCAACTACGCGCAGGTTAACAACATCCAAAACAGCGGTACCAAAGTAGCTTCAATTGATGTTACCCGTCCGTCATCAGGCACTAACCTGGTACCGGTACCTAACTTCCCGGCTTACCGTAATGATCCTTCAACCGTACCAGGCTTAATAGCAGGCGCGCCAACGGTATCTACCATCAACCTGAACGATCCTAACCTGCAAATACCAAGTATTTATAAAGCCAACTTAAGCTATAATCACTTATTTGGCGACTGGCTGCGTTTAGGTGTTAATATATTGGTGAGCCATACCAGCAACAACTATGTATACCTTGACCGTAACCTCGTTGATAAGCCTTACTTCACGCTTTCAAACGAAGCCAACAGGGGCGTATTCGTTCCGGCAGAAAGCATCAGCGCGTCGGGTGTTACTGATAACGTAAAAGGCCGTAAAACGCAATTGGTTGGCCGTACTCTGGAGTTAACCAACGGTGCTAAACTTAACCAGCAAGCTTTTGTATTTGATGGCGAAGTACGTTATTGGAGAGATGGTTTCCTGTCGTTCAGCTACACCTGGAACAATACCAAGGATAATACCTCTTACAATGGTAACGTAGCAAACACGTCAACCTTCCGCCCTATAAAATCAGATCCGCGTGACCTGAGCGAATACAACTATTCTGATAACCAGTTCAGAAGTAAACTGGTACTTTACGGTTCAACCCCAACCTGGAAGGGCTTCTCATTAAGCGGTCGTTACACAGGTACAGGCGGTACACGGTATTCATTAACTGTTGATGCTGATATCAACGGCGATTTCGTGGGCGGCCCGAGTACTGATAATGACCTCGCCTTTGTGTTTGACCCTAACGATCCTAACACACCAGCAGCGGTAAAAGCCTCAATGGAAAAAGTATTGAGCAATCCTGATAACCGTGCTAAAGATTACATTAAAAGCAGCATAGGTAAAATAGCCAACCGTAACGGCGGCAGCAACCCATTCTCGGGTACTATCGATTTAAGGCTGGCTAAAATATTCAAGATATACAAAAAGCAAGCGCTTACCCTTACGGTAGATGTATTCAACTTTGCCAACTTGCTTGATAAAACAAAAGGCGTGAACTATAACCTGGGCCAGCAAACGCTGTATACCGTAACCGGCTTTAACCAGGCTACCAAACAATATACATACCGTGTAAACGAAAATGTGGGTGTAACTACCGCAGGTGGTACGCCATATCAAATTCAGTTAGGTGCACGCTACTCATTTTAATATATAACTATGAAGAAGATCCTTTTTGCCATTTTGCTTGCCTCTGCATCGGCGCAGGTTTTTGCCCAGGCAGCCAAGCATGTAATTATCATCAGTATAGATGGTTTTCGTCCCGATTTTTACCGCGAGGATAAATGGGCTACTCCAACTTTGCATAAACTGGTTACCGAAGGCGTATCTGCCGATGGCGTACGTGGTGTGTTCCCGAGTGTAACTTATCCGTCGCACACTACTATTATCACCGGTGCCAAGCCATTAAAACACGGTATCTATTACAATTCGCCGTTTGAACCCGATGGCGCAACCGGGCGCTGGTATTGGGAAACCAGCCTTATCAAAGTGCCAACCCTTTGGGATGCTGCCGGTAAGGCAGGCCTGAAAACCGCGTCGGTTTACTGGCCGGTATCGGTAGGGGCTAAAATTGATTATAACATTCCTGAATTTTGGTCGCTTGATAAAAATGTGGAGCGTTATTCGCCGCAAAGAGCTGCAGCTACGCCAAAAGGCCTGTTTGAAGAAATTGAGCTGAACGCTACCGGTAAACTGGATGAAGAAAAGCTGAGCAGCGATTTTTCGTCGGCCGATGAGAACGGTAGCCGCATGGTGGCCTACATCATTAAAAAGTACAAACCGAATTTGTTAACCTTCCACATTTTCGCGGTAGACCATGCCGAACACGGCGAAGGCCGCGATGGCGAACATGTACGCAAGGCTGTAGCAGGTGCAGACCACGCGGTGAACAACATACTGGAAGCCTTAGAGCAGGCCGGTATTAAAGACAGTACCGCCGTAATAGTAACCGGCGACCATGGTTTTGCCAATATACATACTGCCATAGCACCAAACGTATGGCTGGCTCAAAATGGTTTGTACAGCAAAACTGCTGATAAAGCAACCTGGAAAGCACAGTTCCATACCTCGGGCGCCGCGGCATTTTTAATGCTGAAAGATGCTAAGGATCAGAAAACCCTGGCACAGGTTAAAGCGATACTGAGTGCTTTGCCTGAGTCGCAAAAGAAACTGTTCCGCGTGGTTGACCGTGCCGAACTGGATAGGATAGGTACCGACCCTAACGTAGCCCTGGCATTAGCCCCGGTAGAAGGGATTGCCATGAGCGGCAGTTTAACCGGCGATGCCATTAAACCTGCATCAGGCGGTACCCACGGTTTCTTTCCTGATTTTCAGCACATCCAAACCGGTTTTATTGTAGCCGGGGCAGGTGTTAAAAAGAACGTGGTATTACCATTGATAGGTTTGGAAGATATTGCACCCGTAGCAGCCAAGCTATTGGGTATTACTTTCAACGCTCCGGATGGTGTACTTTATCCCGGGATATTATCAGCAGATAAAAAGAAATCGGCAGAATAATGCACAACAATTAATAACAGAACGGGCAGTTTCAGGCTGCCCGTTTTACTTGTATAAAGTAAAAACGATATATGATAACACTTTTACAACCGGATAATAAATAGTAGGAAAATGATCACCGTTGCTAATGTTTAATTAAGCATGTTCAAGTCTCGCTTATTACTATTGTGCCTGGTATTTTTAATGCCCGGCCTTTTATTTGCCCAGGCCACCAAAAGCAGCATAGCCGGAATTATTTATGACGAAAATAAAATACCCGTTGAAGGCGCCTCTATAAAGCTGATATATCAACCGGGAAATACGCAATATGGTTGTGCCAGCAATAAAACCGGGCGCTTTTACCTGCCCGATGTAAAACCGGGCGGCCCTTACGAGCTTACCATTACCGGCACAGGATATTCGCCTTATGTAAAAAAGGAACTGTACCTGTATTTGGATGATCCTGTAACTTTGAGTATTGTGCTTGGCGGTGCGAAAAACACCCTGTCGGAAGTATTGATAAAAGCGCCGCCGGGTAAATATAGCAGGTTGAGCACCGGGCAAACCGGCCCCGAATTTAAAGCCGGGCGAACAGAGCTATCAACCTTGCCTGCCATTAAACGCAGTATTAACGAATTTGTAAGGCTGATGCCGCAGGCTTTTGGTCCGGCGGTTGCAGGCGGTAATTACCGGCAAAATTTTATCACCATTGATGGGTCGGAGTTTAACAATAATTTTGGTGTAGGCGAAAACCTGCCCGGCAATGGCGCGCAGCCCATTTCACTTGATGCTATCGACCAATTATCTGTGAACGTAGCTCCCTATAATACTATTTGGGAATCAGGATTTATCGGCAGCACCATTAATATTCTCACCAGGTCGGGCAGTAACCGTACCGAAGCATCGGTATACACTTTCTTTCGTAACCAAAACAGTTACGGTTACAAAGCTGGTAACGACAGGTTTGAAAAGCGCGATATCAACTATAACCAGTTTGGTTTCAGGCTTGGCGGGCCGTTGGTGAAAAACAAACTGTTTTATTTTATAAGCGCCGAATTTGAGCGGGAGGTATACGATCCGCAGCAATTGGTGGCAGCAAGTGCCGGTGTACCTTATGGCAGCAACTCCAACATAGCACGGCCATCAGAAACGGATCTGAACACTATTCGCGACTATCTGCAAAATACCTATCATTACGATGCAGGTCCTTACAACGATTATAATTTTGAGAACCGAAGCATGCGGCTGCTTGCTCGTTTCGATTGGAATATCGCGCCAAATAATACCTTCAGCATACGTTATAATCAACTCAACAGCAGCCGTCCCGAACTGGTAAATGGCTCGCGCAGCCCTTTAACAGCATACCCGGCAGGATTGGGCAGGCGTAATATGAACGCGCTTACTTTTAGCAATGCCAATTTCAGTACCCTCTCCAATTTTTATTCGCTGGCGGCAGAATGGAATGTAAAGCTGAAATCGACACTGGCGGCTACTGTAAGGGCATCCTATACGCGGCAATACGAACCACGCGAATCAGAAAGCGCCATTTTTCCGTTTGTAGATATTTTGAAGGATGGCACGCCTTATACTTCTTTTGGGTATGAGCCTTTTACTTATGCCAACAGTCGCGATGTTAACTTAACCTCGCTAACCTCATATCTTAACTGGAACTACTATAAAAACAATTGGTTGTTTGGTTTACAAACAGATTATAGCCGAACCAAAAACTCGTACATGCCTTTTGGTACGGGGTATTACACCTTCGCGTCGTGGGATGATTTTGTTAACGGTGCCAGGCCGGTAGATTATGCCATGACGTATTCTATTGTGCCCGGTAAGCAGCAGCCATCATATAGTTTCAATTACATGAACCTCGCCTTGTTTGCGCAGGATAATATCATCGTTAATAAAAACCTCAATATTACAGCCGGTTTAAGGCTTGATCTTCCTTTCTTTCCCGAACCGCTTGCAGAGAATCAGGCGATAGCGAATTTAACTTTCGCCGGGGGCCAACGTTTGCACACTTCGCAATTACCCAAGGCATCGGTGTTGTTTTCGCCGCGTGTTGGGTTCAGACTGCAATTGAACGATAGCTGGCGGTTAAGGGGAGGCTCGGGGATTTTTACGGGGCGTATCCCTTTTGTGTGGATCATTAGCCAGGCGAGGTACTCGGGCGTTTTCCAGGTAACGCAGACATGGCAGGGGCAAGGCAATACACCCGGCTCGTTTAATCCCGATCCGCAAGCTTACGCGCCAAAAGACCTGCCTGCCGCCGGTGCCACCATACCATCGGTAACCAGTGTGTTATCGCGCGATTTTAAGATGCCCCAAACCTGGAAAACAAGCCTCGCGCTCGATGTGAAATTACCTGCGGGCATTACCGGCACTATCGACGCGTTATACAATAAGGATATCTACGCCATTGTATTTAAGGATGTTAACCTGAACAATCCGCAACGGCTTAACATTGAAGGTTATCCCGATAAAAGGCTGGTCTATCCGGCAGCAAACAGTAAAAAGTTTATTAATCCGCTCAATGGCTTAAACATGCCCGATGCCGCAGGCAACTCGCCTTTTAACGCGGTATTGGTGAGTAATTCATCGCAGGGGTATTACTGGTCGCTCACCGGGCAATTAGAAAAGAAGTTTGCCGGTTTAACCGTTTCTGCTGCCTACATCCGCAGTATGGCTAAAAATTATAATGACGGCGATGGCGATCAAACGCTGTCGGCACTGAATGCCACTCCCTCGGTAAATGGTATTAACCAGCTTGCATTGGGTTATGCAGGTTATGTAAGTCCGCAACGGGTAGTGGCCTCTTTCATGTACAATAAACCTTACCTGAAAAAATTTAAGCTGGGTATAGGGTTGGTTTACCAGGGCGCTATCGATGGCCGCTTTTCATACACTTATGCGCAGGATTTTACGCACGATGGTACCAATAAATCATTGATATACATTCCAAAAGATGCCTCTGAAATAACCTTTGTGCCCATTGTATCGGGTAAAACACGTTCTGTACTTTACACGGCGCAGCAGCAAAGTGATGCATTTTTCAAGTATGTAGCACAAGATGATTATCTGCGCAAACATAAAGGTGCTTATGCCGAACGCAATGGTGCGGTATTGCCATGGCGCAACCAGGTAGACCTGCGCCTAACGCATGATTTTTACTTTTACCATAAAAGCTCCCGGCATACCTTACAGCTTACGTGGGACGTTTTCAATTTCGGTAATTTGCTAAACGCCAATTGGGGCTTGAAAAAGCAGGTAAATGCAGGCGCTATCCTTATCCCCGCTAATTTGCCGCAGGTACAGCCCAATGGTAACATAAAACCGGTATTTCAACTGGCTACTGTCGGCAGCGAACTGGTTAACAAAACCTTCAGGAATGATGTAAGTACCAATTCAACCTACGCCATGCAGTTTGGGGTGAGGTACCTATTTCAGTAGAGACAATAAGTGTAGTTCAGCCATAAAAAGAGACTGCCCCCTTATGAGACTGCCTTTTCTGGGTTAAACGATGGGTAATAGACCGAACCATTTTGTGGATGAATTTATTAAATAGGCTGTTTTCAATTACTCTTGATACCGAAGAACAAATAGTATTATATACAATTAATAGATCATAAAGCAAAAGCCGCTTCCTGTTTACCGGGAAGCGGCTTCTGCTTTTTAGAAACCTCATAGATGGTTTTTCCAAGCATAATTCCTTACACCGAGAAATGCATGCAGGTGTCTCTATTAATCCGCTAAGGACAGGCCTTGTTTAAGCGAATTGAAATTGCCGGCATCAATGCCTTTTTGTTTCAGCGCTTGTATAAGCTCTTGTTTGTTGCTAAATTGTAGTTGCTCCGTGGTTGAAGGCTTGATACATACCACTTTCACGGCCGAAAAGCCCGACTGCGTGTAAGCAATTCCATCCTGATCGCGTTTTAACGTGATGCTACCCACAGCCAGTTGTGCCGTTACCCTGATGTTGCGCTCGGTGTAATAAGGAACGATTCCCCATGAATAACCGAAATCGCTTGAACTTACATATACCAGGTTTACCCAGTTGTTAATAATATCTTCGGTAAGTATAGTGGCCGGTATATTTAATGATAAATACCCTTTGCCACCTCCGGTTGAATTTGTTTGCCAGGTTGACGAACTAATATCTTTTGTGTAAACTCTAACGTTGGCGTTACCGGTAGCACCTTTTGCGCCGGTAGCACCTGTAGCACCTGTAGCTCCCTTATCGCCTGTATCGCCTTTATCTCCCTGTTCGCCTTGCGCGCCGGTATCACCCTTGGGGCCTACACTGCCGTCTTTGCCGCACGATGCCGTGAATAGCATTGCAGCAGTTAATAATAACAGTAAATACTTGTTTTTCATGTTAAGTAAAGTTTGATGTTAATGATTAATAATTGAAAACTAACAAGCAAATAAAGGCCAATTGAGGAAAAGAAACTTTCGAATTTGTTGCAAATACTTTCGAATTTGTTGCGTGTTGCCAAAATGAAGGGTAAAACTTTAATTCAGATGCGGGCGGATAGGGGAAGCCTCGGTATTATATATTGCACCTATTAAAGGGTTAGAACATTTTAAACGCCGTATGTATAAAATATAGTGGGAGGATGTTTATTGCATTTAAAAATATTTAGTAGGATGTGTTAATGGTTTCACCAGCGCTGTTAATTATTATAATAGCCCAGTGCGCGTTATCGTATTTGTTAATATCCATTGTCACCGCGTCTTTATAGTTTTGACCGCTGTACTCAAACTGAACGCTCACTGGCCCCAGGCTACCGCCCGAGCTATTTTTGGATTGATAATCCAAATCGGTATGATTTGATGACGCACAGCCCGAGCTTGAGCAGGCGGTGCGTGAATTGCTGTAATCAAAAAAGCGAAGCGTGCCATTAATAGTCAGGCCATCGGCTTCAAAATCTTTAAATGTAACAGTTACGTCAACAGTAGAACTTGACCTTGTTGATGATGAAGATGAGGAACGTGTTGTGCTATATTCTCCGTTAACAGTTGCCGTACCGGATGTGCCGTTAAGGATGGTATTTGTATAAAGCTGGGGTGTTTTTGCAAGTGTTGGCCTTAAGGTTACCTTCCATAAGTTGTTCATTTTTGAAAAGAGACCTTTAGCACTATTTTCATTATTTATGGCAACACCGCCCTTGCCAGCTCCATTTTCATCTTTTTTGCATGCACCTGCCAAAGAAATAGCAACGAGCATCATTAATACTATTCGTTTTTTCATAGTCGTAATTATTTTAAGTGATTGATGACTCAAAATTATCTGACTATCAGGCAGCTTACAATATAACAAAAGTTACATTTTGTTATATTGTAAGCTGCACATCATTCGAAACGTATTGCGGATCATGTTATAAAACAATGAACCTTATTAAGATTACGCCAAGGCAATGTATCGTGGTTACCATGAATTACTTTTTATTTAATGGCAAAACAAAAAAATCTATAATTAAAGAAACGATCTCGTTATTCTTTGTCATGCCCCAATATGCCGGATAACTTCCATCTCCATAACCCGAATGAAACATAGTTATATTTAAATCAGAATTTGGGATTTTTAAATTTATCCAATCGCCTTCCTCATTTGGTTTTTTGGCATTCTTTTTAAATTCAGATGCCAAATAATCTTCATAAATATTGCCGTTAGGGTGTTCTTTTTGAAATTGATCTGTGAATTTTCCATATTCTAAACCGGCTTTATAATCAAAAAATCCGCCAAGGCCTGCATCTACCGGGAAGCCAAAATAGTCATCCGGATTTTTAAGTTCTGCCGTGTCTTCGCCATCTTGCAGTGCGAGCACCCATTTATCTGCTTTTTTTGAACTAAATTCCAGTTTCGCGATCGCGTATCTCTCTCCGGATTCTTTTGTTTCAGCGATATAGATCTTAACAGGGTATATTCCGGGTTTAACGGTTTTGTTAAAAGGTGTATAATTTACTGTAACAAGCGGGTCACAGGCTACTATTTTTCCTGTAGGCACATTAAGATTTCCAATTTCAAGAAGCTTTATAAGAGTTCCATCAACTGTCTTGTTTTCAAAAACCTGATTGTAATTTACAGAAGATAATACCTCACGTTGAACGATCTTCTTTTTGAGAGTGTCTATTGAATGATTGCCTGTAGATTGATTGGCTTGTGATTGCCGGCTGTTGCATGCGAAAACAACCAACGATATAAATGTAATAAGAAATATAGGTTTCATTTAAATGGGATATATAGATATACAAATATATCCATACTAAAACAAAAAAGCCTCTCATTTTCATGAGAGGCTTTTTGGGTAAATGATGGGGCTCGAACCCACGACCCTCGGTACCACAAACCGATGCTCTAACCAACTGAGCTACATCTACCGTTTTGGAGATTGCAAAAATAGAAATCTTGCGGCTATTCGCAAAGCTTTTTTTAATATTATGCGCAGTGTGCTTATTATCAGTTAAAAATAATATAATACAGGCATAATAATACGTATTTACGCGCCTTATTTAAGCAGAATATCGATGCTCTCATACACCTTTTGTGCCACTAATTGATAGCCTTGGCTGTTCAAATGCAGGTTATCGGCACGTAAACTTGTAGGGGTAATATCATAAGTGGTAATATTATCGTCTTTCATCAGGCTGGTATCACGGTGGGTTTGCAGGTAAGCTTTAATGTCTATAAAG
Source organism: Mucilaginibacter gynuensis (assembly GCF_039541195.1). Taxonomy (NCBI): domain Bacteria; kingdom Pseudomonadati; phylum Bacteroidota; class Sphingobacteriia; order Sphingobacteriales; family Sphingobacteriaceae; genus Mucilaginibacter; species Mucilaginibacter gynuensis. The sequence goes on along the minus strand of NZ_BAABFT010000001.1, from coordinate 649,891 downwards.
CGGTTGCCATAAGCCGTGGCAAGTTGCCTGTTAATGCGTTGTATAGTTGTATACCTTGCTGTGCCAATACCTTCTGTTTCGGAGTTGAGGATGCTTAGCACCAGGAAGTGCGAACGGCCAAGCGCGTTTACCATTTCGTCAATATCTTTTAATATGGTTACACTATCGGGCAGGTTATTTCTGCCCACCCATATTATTGAGGGGTAACGGTAGTATTGCTTATCGGCCAGTAGCTTGTTTTTAATTTGTGTACTGGTATTACCGGCCGTACCTCTATTTATAACCCTATACCCCGATAGTTTTTCGAGCACTGAAGGATAACTGGCATCAGTACTACCCGTGCCATAAGTAAAGCTATCGCCCCAGGCAATTATGGTGGGTTTGTTTATATTTTTTGAGCATCCGCAAATTGCGAGGCATATCCATACCAAAGTAAAACGCGAGGCTTTCATGCCCCTAATTTATTGTATTGTTTTGATATATAGCTATATAAATACAAATCGGATGCAGGTTATACCGTTTTGTATCCAAACAAAAAGGGCATCCGTTTTATGGATGCCCTTGCTATTTTCTTTTATTGAAACTTAAATGCTGCCGTAGCGCTGAATCGCCTTGGCATCATCTGGCTTACATAGCTTCCCCAATATTCTTTATTGGTTAGGTTATCCATTTTTAGGCTAACGCGATAGGAGGGCTGATCATAGGTAACAGCGGCATTATATACCTTGTAGGCAGGCAAATAAAACTCACCCTGGCTGCGCGATTGCATAATGTAGGCCTTGCTGTTGTAGTTACCGCCTATACCCAAGCCCAAACCTTTTAATGTTTGTCCGGGTAATTGGTAACTTAACCACAGATTAGCCGCTCTTGCCGGACCCGACCATTGGCGCAGGCCATCAATGTCTTTATTAGTGTTAATGGTATAATTATCATTGTAGGCATAACCTGCAATAATGTTGAATCCTTTAAACGGGTTAGCGATCAGTTCGGCTTCAACGCCCTTGCTTAGCTGTCCACCATCTTGCAAGATAAAACCCTGACGACCCGGGGTAACATCGCCTCGCAACACATCGTCCACTTTAATATGGTAATAGCTTACGGTAGTGCTCAGCTTGCCATCAAACAGGTCGGTTTTTACACCCGCTTCCCATTGGTTGGCATAGCTCGGTTTAAAATTGACAGGTGTGCCGTCAGGTTGTTTACTTGGCGCGTTATTTTTAAAGCCGTTCATGTAATTACCGAATACGGAAACCTGCTGAGGTATTACCTGGTAAACCAAACCCAATTTTGGCGAAAGGGCGGTTTGCTTAAATTGACCGGTAGTGGTATCACGGTTGATGCTGTAATCGCCATTATTCACAAAACGATCTACACGTAAACTGGCCATTACAAGCAACTCGTCGGTAAGGTTGAGCACATCAGATAAATAGCCGCTGTAAACGCGCTGATCTATAAAATCTTTAGTGTAGGTTTTGGCAGCGAATACCTGCTCAACAGAATAACGGGTAAGCTTGTTATATTGAGGATCATTACCGGGAATACGCACTTTATCGAAACCGTACTGCTGTACGAAAGAGCTGTTAAGCGTATTCACATAATAATCCAACCCGATCACCATTCTGTTACGGTACTTGCCTATATGAAAATCGCCGTTAAAGTTTTGCTGTATCTCAGTGTATTTATAATCGGCATGTTCGTATCCGGGCATCCGTAATACTGCCGTGTCGCCCTGTATAAAGTTGATCATGAACAAGCCTTCAATAGGCGCGTTGGTACGTGAAAATACGGTTTGCGATTTCCATTGATCAGATATTTTATAGTTAACCTCGCCAAAGGCGCTTACCGAGTTTTGAGTTTCGTAAATTTCGTTATTGTTGTATGATCGTTTCCAGTTTACATTAAGCAAAGCCGGATTTGTTTTAGTGAACGAGGCCTGCGGAATAAGGCGTACATAATCGTTCGCCTTTTGGTTATAGATCTCTACATCGGCAAATAACGATAAGCGGTCGTTTACCTTGTAGCTTAACGATGGCGCTACCATTAGCCTTTTGCTGAAGCCCGCATCCATAAAGCTACCTTCATCGGTATAAGCCACATTGGTACGCAGCAGCAGTCCTTTACTTTTATTTAAAGGAGTATTAAAATCGGCTGTAACACGGCTTAAGCCAAAACCACCGGCGGTATAACTTACTTCGCCTTTAAAAGTATTGAATGGTCTTTTTGTAACCCGGTTTATTAAACCGCCGAAAGAAGTAAGGCTATTACCAAACAACGTGGCAGACGGGCCTTTTAATACCTCTATACGTTCAATATTGGCTACTTCAATGCTGTTGGCCTTGCCATCTTGTAAACCATTACGTAAAAAACTTTTAGTGGTAAAGCCACGCAGGTTAAATGAGTTGGCGCCGTTTATGGCAGCCTGGCTTACACCGGTAACGTTTTTAAGCACATCATTGTAGCTCAGTATCACCTGGTCTTGCAGAAGTTCCTTAGGTACAATGTTGTACACCTGAGGGTTTTCCAGGTTTTTAAGCGGCATTCTCGCTACCGATTCGGTTTCCTTTTTCGCGAATTTATTATAACCAGATGTTACCGTAACTTCACTGAGCGATTGGCTGTCTTCGGCTAAAACAAAATCGATCACCAAAGTTTCACCTGAATTAACAGTAACCTGCTTTTCTTGTGTGCCGAGGCCAATCAGTTTAGCTGTTAAGGTATAGGTACCGGGAGCAATACGGGTGAGTATGTAGCTGCCCTCATCATTAGTACTGGTGGCATGTTGCTTATCGCCGTTTAAGGTAATGTTAACAGATGCCGCTGTTTCGTTGTTGGCAGTAGTAACTCGGCCTTTAATTGTTGCGTTCTTTTGCGCGTATGCGGTGTTGAGCGAGAACAAAGTGAGAATAAAGCAAGTCAACTTTAGCAGGTGGTGGCTGCCAATAGCTTTTTTAAGTGAATTAGTAAAGTTTTTGATCATAAATTGGGTCAATAGTTAATAATAAAAAGGGTCGTGTAGTGCTATTTACGAGGTGGAGGTAGGTAGACCAATTAAACTAAAACTTACTTGAAAAAGATGCAGTAAAAGATCCGTGTAACGGAATTTTACCTATTGGCAAGGGCCAAACGCTGCCATGCGCATAAATGTTTAGCTGTATAAATACAGCCCAACAAGGGCAGTGGGGATCTCTCATTAAAATGTGGTAATAAATTTGTTACAAAGAAAAGCCATAACTGCAATATATCCAAATAAATAAGTGTATAAAAAACGATTTATATAAAGTGCTTGTAGCCTTTATATCGTTTTAAAAGCATCTTTTGTAAAAAACAGTATATTAGTTGCCTAATAGATACATGCAATAACTAAACCTTATAACATGAATAAATTTTTAACTCTTTTAATATTACTCTTTTCATTTGGCAGCTTTGCCCAAATCCCGGAGCCTCGGAAAGACACGTATGTGAATGACTTTGTTGGTGTACTAACATCCTCGGAGGTAGAAAATCTGAATAAGAGCATAAACACTATAGAAAATCAAACCGGTGTTCAATTTGCAATTGTATTGATTGATAAGTTACCACCTGAATACGAAATAGAGGATTATGCCTTACTTATTGGTCGTAAATGGCATATTGGTAAAAATAAAAACGGGTTAGTTTACGTAGCGGCGATAAGTCAGCGTAAGCAACGGCTTGAAGTGGCACGTAATCTTGAAGATGTACTTACAGAGGATAAGTGCCTTGAAATAATGAATGCCATTAAGCCTCATTTTAAAAAGGCCGATTATAATGCAGGTTTAGCCGCAATGATTGAACAAGTGCAATCACAGCTAAATGTTACACCCCAAAGAGCAGCATCAGTTACTTCCGCTGATGTAAAAGCAGATACAAAAGGAGAGCAAGCAGCATCTGAAAGTAAAACTGAACCTCTTTCCGGTTTTGAGACATTTCTGGCGTTCCTGATTTTTTTAGGTATACCGGTATTTGCAGTGATATACCTGATCTATCGGATCAATAAAAGCAATCGAGATAAGGAAGAACATCGTCGCCAGTATTTATCAAATTTTTCACCTGGTGAATCATCAGGCCGGTATTACGGCGGATCGTATGGAGGTAGCAGAAGTTCCTCCGGAGTTGGTACCTTTTTAGGTGGTGCAGCGGCCGGTTACATGGCCAAAAGCCTTATGGATAAGCATAACGAGGAGGAAGAGGAAAAAAAACGCAGGGATAGGGAGGAGCAAGAAGAGGATCGCCGCCGCAGAGATGAAGAGAGTGATAATCAAAACAGGTATGGAAACTGGGGTTCAGGCGGTAGCAGCGATAGTAGTTCATCTTCTAACAGCGGCTTCTCGGGCAGTGGCGCTACTTCCGATTGGTAATTTATTAAAAATATATCCTCGTAATAATTATAAAAATCATTTTACTGTTACTAAAGTTTAATCTGTGAGATTTCTGTTTTCGATTGGTTTACTATGTTGCTGTGTGGTATCAGCCGGTTTCGCTCAAAAAAGGCTCAATAAAAAGCAGGCCGAACTGATAACTGCAAAAGCACTTGATTCGGTTCAACGGGCTTACCAGCAACAGGCCTGGAAAAACTGGAACAGCAAGCAGATAAAAAAAGGTGACCTGGTAATGAAATTTGAATACGTTACACGAGGGGCAATACCGAAAAACGGGCATAGTTTATACATATCCCTGCATGGTGGCGGCGGCACGGCTCCAGAGGTTAACGATCAGCAATGGAAAAACCAGATAACGCTTTACGCTCCGCCCGAGGGTATTTACCTGGCACCACGTGCGCCAACCAATAACTGGAACCTTTGGCATGAAGAGCATGTAGATGACATGCTGGATGAGCTTATCAAATCGGCCATTGTAGCGGCCAGCATTGACCCGGATAAGGTGTACCTGATGGGCTATTCGGCCGGTGGCGATGGTACATACCAATTGGCACCACGTATGTCTTACCGTTTCGCGGCGGCGGCAATGATGGCCGGGCATCCCGGCGATATGCGATTAGAAAATTTGCGTAACCTGCCATTTTCTATTTATATGGGAGGGAAGGATGCCGCCTATAGTCGTAACAAACTGGCTAAAATATATGGTGATAAATTGGACAGTTTGCAAAATGCAGACCCTGCAGGCTATCAGCACGAAACACACATCTATCCCGAAAATCCGCACTGGATGGAGCATAAAGATACCGTAGCTGTAAAATGGATGGCAGCCTTAACCCGTAACCCGCTTCCCAATAAAGTGGTATGGATACAGGACGACCGTCACCATGCCGATTTTTACTGGCTCAGCGTACCCCAAGGTGTAAAAACCGGAGCGGAAGTAAGTGCATCCATAAAAGACAATATCATCAACATAGAAAAGAAAGACAACAGCGAGCTTTATATTTACCTGAACGATAAATTACTGAACCTTAATAAACCGGTTACTGTAATTATAGGCGGCAAAGTCATATTTAAGGGTAAAATAAATCGGAGTGAAGCCGTGATCACTGAAACTGCAGCACGGTATCTTGATGCCGGGCTAACCTTTTCTGCCAAAATAATTATTAAGGAGGGTAAGGTTATTAACTGATAGTATAGCCTATTTGTACAATCGTCACAAATACTTTACAATAAAATTTACAGCGGGCAGGGCTTTGTTTTGATAAGCATCAGCATAAAATTCCTATTATTATACCTTCTTTAATTTCTTATTAAATATGAGGAATGAAAAGAAGACTGACTTAATTATAAAAGCAAATGATCAAACCCCTCAAGACCGTCTTGCTGGTGCAATCGGCATTATGCCTGGTTCTCAGTGCATCTGCGCAGCAAACACAACCCAAACTGATTGAAAAAGTTACCCGCAAGGGCACCGAATTAGTTATCCCTTACGAAAAGTATGTATTGCCTAACGGCCTTACCGTAATACTGGCCGAAGACCATTCGGATCCATTGGTGCATGTCGATGTTACTTACCACGTTGGTTCGGCCCGCGAGGAGATAGGTAAATCGGGCTTCGCGCACTTTTTTGAGCACATGATGTTCCAGGGATCAGACCATGTAGCTAATGGCGACCACTTTAAAATAATAACCGAAGCTGGTGGTACCCTCAACGGTTCAACCAACCGCGACCGTACTAACTATTACGAAACTGTACCGGCAAATCAATTGGAAAAAATGCTTTGGCTGGAATCAGACCGTATGGGCTTTTTACTGGATGCCGTAACACAGCAAAAATTTGAGGTACAACGCGCTACCGTAAAAAATGAGCGCGGTCAAAACTATGATAACCGTCCTTATGGTTTGGCGGGCGAATACACTTCTAAAAACCTTTACCCGTACGGTCACCCATACTCTTGGTTAACCATCGGCTATATTGAGGAATTGAACAAAGTAGGCGTTAACGATCTGAAGAACTTCTTCCTGCGCTGGTATGGCCCTAACAATGCCACAATTACCATAGGCGGCGATCTTAACCCTAAACAAACACTGGCATGGGTTAGCAAATACTTTGGCAGCATACCAAAAGGCCCGTCTGTAACTAACGTATCGCTACCTGCACCGGTATTAACTGCCGATAGGTATGTATCATACACAGATAATTACGCTAAACTGGCACTGCTTTCAATCAGCTACCCGGGTGTTAAAATGTACGCTAAAGATCTGCCTGCGCTTGATGTATTGTCGGCAATTATTGGTCAGGGTAAAAACTCTATCTTCTACCAAAACTTTGTAAAAAGCCGCAAAGCAGTTCAGGCTTCTATGAACTCGTCGAATACTGAGCTGGCAGGAGAGATTTCTATTCGTGTGGTACCATTCCAGGGTCAAACACTGGCTGATATGAAGAAACTGGTTGACGAATCATTGGCCGAGTTTGAAAAGAAAGGCCCGACCGATGAAGACCTGATCCGCTACAAGGCAAGTGCCGAATCAAACTATATCAACAGCCTTTCAAGCGTAAGCGGTAAGGTATCTGAATTGGCGGCTGCGCAAACATTCACCGGTAACCCTAACCAAATCGGCCGCGAATTGAACGATATTCGTTCGGTTACCAAGGCTGATGTAATGCGTGTGTACAACCAATATATTAAAGGTAAACCTGCGGTGATACTTAGCGTATTGCCAAAAGAAGGTGGTTTGCAACCTGTAGCGCCTGATAACTATACCATTAACACCAGCGGTTACAAAGCACCTGATTATGGTTATACAGGATTAACTTATAAAAAACCAACTGATAACTTCGACCGTGCTGCTAAACCGGGTGTTGGGCCAAACCCATCTATCAAGGTGCCTGCTATCTGGAGCACAACTACGCCAAATGGCATCCAGATCATCGGTACCGAGAACAAGGAGATCCCTTCGGTATCTATGTCTATCTCTATTAAAGGTGGTGGCTTATTCGCTATTGCTAACCCGTCTAAAGCAGGTTTGGCAGGTGTAGTTGCCCGTATGATGAATGAGGATACCAAAAACTATACTTCGGAGCAATTTAATGCCGAACTGGAGAAAATAGGCAGCGATATCGGTATTTATGCCGGAAGCGAAAATATTGGTATCGAGGTATCATCGCTAAGCAAAAACGTAGCTAAAACTATGGCCTTGTTGCAGGAGCGTTTATACAACCCGAAATTTACGCAGGATGCGCTCGACCGTATTAAAAAGCAAATAATGGAAGGCTTTAAACAAGCCAAAACCCAACCTGCGGGCGTAGCCAGCAGCGTATACAGCAAAATATTGTACGGAACAGATAACGTGCGTACGTATTCAACAGGTGGTAACGAGCAAACCATACCGGGTATCACCTTGCAGGATGTGCAGGATTTCTATAATGCCAACTTCTCGCCATCACTTACCCGCATAGTGGTAGTGGGTGATATCAGCGAAGCGGCTGTGAAAACCAATCTGGCTTTCCTGAATACCTGGGCCGACAAAAAGGTTAGTGTACCTACACCTGCCGGTGGTAAAGCTTTCGACAAAACAAGTCTATACATTGTTGATGTACCGGGCGCGGCGCAATCAGAGATCCGTATAGGTTACTTAGATAACCTGAACTATGATGCAACCGGCGATTTCTATAAATTAGGTATTGTTAACTACATTTTAGGTGGTGCCTTCAACAGCCACATCAACATGAACCTGCGCGAAAATAAGGGCTGGACTTACGGTGCACGTTCCGGTTTTTCATCAGGCAAGTTTGGTGGCGACTTTACCGCCAGCGCCGGTGTTAAAGCCGCTGCAACTGATAGTTCTGTAATTGAATTTATCAAGGAGATTAAAAACTACAGGCAAAGCGGTATCACTGCCGATGAATTGAAGTTTACCCAAACCTCGATTGGCCAGAGTGATGCGCGCAGGTACGAAACCAACCAGCAAAAGGCCGCGTTTTTATCGCGCTTGCAGGAGTATGATCTTAAACCATCTTACGTAACGGAGCAAAATAACATCCTTACATCAATCACTACAGATCAAATTAATCAGCTGGCTCAAAAATACCTGAACACTGATAATATGATCATTTTAGTTGTAGGCGATAAAGCTAAAATCCTTCCGGGATTAGAAAAATTAGGTTACCCTATTACCGAGCTTGATAGCGATGGTAAAGTAAAACAATAAGTAGAAATACAATTATTACGGAGCCCTGCATTACCACAATGCAGGGCTTTTTTATGGGGTATAAGTTTTTGTGTTAGCTTCCTATTCAATAGTCTGGTGCAAGTATATAGGCTTAAAAACAAAATGAAAACAAGTCTTAATTATATAATCTGTTTTATGTTACTTGCAGCTACGGCTTGTGCTCAAAATAAAAGCAAACTCAAAACAAAACTGATGTATACCGAAAAACTGACCAACCCAGTAGTTAAGCAGGCTATAAACGCTTTACAAACTGCTAACAAAACCGTGTGGTTCTCGCTTTTTACTACCGATGCCGAGCTTTATGACGATGGCAAGCTGATCAGTTTCAGATACTTTAGCGACTCGGCACTTGGGCACGAACATTTTAACAGTATTGATAGGGTAGAGGATGATGGCCTAAGCGTATACGGCAAATTCCACAGCGACCAGTGGGGCGATTTTAAAACCTATTTTAAATTCCATATTAATGCTGATGGAAAGATCAACCGCCTGGATATAGGGCAAGCGAGCTATTAAGTCTGTATAGCCATTTCCTCCAAAATACAGCTGTTTCAAACCCTGATGAACGGGGTTTAGCTTAAAACGTTTGGCTTACCTTACGGTTAGGATAGTCTAACTTGGTGCTTTTGCGTGCGCCGTTTACGGTGATGTGTACAATGTTCATCTGGTCGTCGTACAAATTATGCAGCAGGCTCACATCGGCATCTACTTTTTTAATGGCTGTTGTCTTGTCCGATTCAAGATATATATTTACCGCTTCATTCGCCTTTTCAAAACCGATGTATGTTAACTTAAGAGGCGTAGCCGATGTTTTTATTTGCAGATGGTCGGCTACATATTTTTTTACCAGCTCATCCATTGCAGCATGCATGCTTTCTTTCGAAAGATCGGTTTTGGTATGATATTGCTTAGCGAGCGCGGCCTCAAAATCATCAGTGAAAATGGTGCATATCACTTCAAACTTACCATCATCTTTATTGTAGCTAATGTCGGTAGTGCTTACATGCAACGGGTGAAAATTTGCTTTTGAGGGGGCTTTAAAAGCGGTGATGCCTAAAAATATGTAACAATATAATAGGGATTTTGAAAAAAAACTGACCATATATACCCTTTGGGTTCTCTTTATTATTAAAAACGGGTTAAATTTAGCCTTTATTATACAACTGACGCAACGGGGTGGGTTTTTCTTTAGATAATATTGGTTTTTACTTTAAGCTCGGCTGGGAACACATCATCAGCGCCGACGCGCTCGATCACCAGTTGTTCATTTTAGCGCTTGTTGCGGTTTACAGTTTCTCAAATATTAAACAAGTACTTATATTAGTAACAGCATTTACCATTGGGCATTCGCTAACGCTGGTGTTAAGTGTGTTGGATATTATTCGCTTCAGCAGCAAATGGGTGGAATTTTTAATACCCTGTACCATCTTTATCACCGCGTTAAATAACCTGTTCAGTGTAAATGCCAAGCAAGGCAGTCAAAAAACCAATTACTTTTTGGCACTTGGTTTCGGGCTGATACATGGGATGGGCTTTGCCAATGCTGTACGTATTATGCTGGCAAAAGATCAATCTCTCGGCTGGAGCCTGTTTGGCTTTAACGTTGGGTTAGAGGCCGGGCAGATATTTGTGGTGATTATTATATTACTGGTAGCCATGATAGCTACTAAAATGTTTAATGTAAAACGCCGCGATTGGATTTTTTTCGTTTCGGCAGGTGTGTTTGCGTTAACACTGAAAATGGCGCTCGAAAGATTGCCCTTTTAATTAGAATGAATTTTTTTCCTACTGATCTCATATATTAACAAATGAAAAAACTATTTACCACAGTATTAGTCATTTCGTCATTAGTCAAATTTGGCCATGCGCAGGATATTCATAACAATCCAGGCAGCAACCATGGTAATAAATTTGAGCAACTGGGCACTATTTTAACCACCCCCAACGAGCAGCGTACTGCAAGTGGTGCCCCCGGTGTTAAATATTGGCAGCAACGTGCCGATTACAACATCAAATGCGAACTCGACGAAAAAACGCAAACCTTAACCGGCAGCGAAACCATTACCTATTTTAACAACTCGCCCGATCCGTTGAGCTATATTTGGCTGCAACTGGACGAGAACGAGCACAACAACCTTAAAACGTCAAACTATCAGTCGAGCTCGACTATGCCGAGGGCAGCAACCTTGCAATCGGTAGACCGCAGCGAAAAATCGGACAAAGACAATGGTTACGGTTTCAATATTTTGAAACTGACAGATGTAACAGGCAAAACTATTCCGTATACCATTAACAAAACCATGATGCGTATTGATTTGCCGGTAGCCTTAAAACCCGGGCAACAATACATTTTCAACGTAAACTGGAACTATAAAATATCCGACAGGATGGTTTATGGCGGTCGTGGTGGTTACGAATATTTCCCCGAGGATAAGAACTACCTGTTCACCATGACGCAATGGTACCCGCGCCTGTGTGTATACAGCGATTTCCAGGGCTGGCAAAACCATCAGTTTACAGGCCGTGGCGAGTTCGCGCTTACCTTTGGTAACTTCAAAGTACAAATGACCGTACCTGCCGATCATATTATAGGCGCAACCGGCGAGTGTATTAATTACAGCGGCGTGTTAACCCCAACACAATTTGCCCGCTACCAAAAAGCAAAAACAGCAAAGGCCCCCGTTGAAATTGTAACCCTGGCCGAAGCTAAAAAGGCAGAAACTACTCCATCGGCAGCTAAAAAAAAATGGGTTTTCCAGGCTAATAACGTACGCGATTTCGCATGGGGATCATCACGTAAGTTTGTTTGGGATGGCATGGGCCAAAACATTGAAGGTAAAACCGTAATGTGCATGAGCTATTACGGTAAAGAGGCTTACAACCTGTACAGCAAGTTCTCTACAAGGGCGGTAGCGCACACCATAAAAACTTATTCTGATTTCACTATCCCGTATCCGTACCCTGTAGCGCAAAGCGTTGAGGCGGCTAACGGTATGGAGTACCCGATGATTTGCTTTAACTATGGCCGTACCGAAAAAGATGGTACTTACAGCGAAAGCACTAAAAACGGTATGCTGGGTGTGGTGATCCATGAGGTTGGTCACAACTTCTTCCCGATGATCGTTAATAGCGATGAGCGCCAGTGGACATGGATGGACGAAGGTTTGAACTCATTTGTAGAATACCTTACCGAAGAACTTTGGGATAACAAATTCCCGGTTAAAAAGGGCGCGGCATATACCATTGTTGATTACATGAAACTGCCTAAAGATGAGTTGGAACCTATCATGACCAACTCAGAAAACATTGTGCGCTTTGGCCCTAATGCTTACTCAAAACCGGCAACAGGATTAAACATACTGCGCGAAACCATTATGGGGCGCGAACTGTTCGATTTCGCATTCAAACAATACGCTAAACGCTGGGCCTTTAAACACCCAACACCTGCTGATTTGTTCCGTACCATGGAAGATGCCAGTGGTGAAGACCTCGACTGGTTTTGGAGAGGCTGGTTCTACGGAACTGACCCGGTTGATATTTCACTGGATTCGGTTAAGGTAGCCAAAGCCGATTTGAGCGCTACCAAATTACCGGGTAACGGTGGTGTAAATGGCGGTGGCGCAAGCAAAGTGGCCCCGCCTGCGGTAAATAGTTTTGAAGACCTTTCAAAAGTATTGAACCGTGAGGATAAAAAGATCAAGTTTTACACTGACAGAGATACTGCCGCACGCGATTTCTACTGGAAATACGATCGTGGATTGGCATCTGTAGATACCGTTAAATACGCTTCAATTGTTAAAGCAAAAGGCGCGCAACCGGCCACAGAACTGGAAACGCCAACCGACGCTGAAAAACAAAAGTACGGCGAAAAATATTTCTACGAGCTTTCGTTCAGTAATAAAGGTGGTATGGTGATGCCAATCATTGTAGAATTTACCTTTAAAGATGGTAGCAAGCAACTTGACCGTATCCCGGCTCAAATTTGGCGCCTGAACGAAAAGAAAGCTTCGAAATTCTACGTACAGGATAAAGAAGTCGCCTCTATCAAGTTAGACCCAATGCGCGAAACTGCCGATATCGACGAAACCAACAACGTTTGGGGGAAAGCGGTTGAGCCCTCAAAATTCCAGCTGTTTAAACTTAAAGCAGGCGGCCCGGTTCGCGGACAGTCAGTAGGGGTAAACCCAATGCAGGTTTCTGCCGGTGCCAAATAAGTAATATTTTAGCCCTATATAAGCTGAAAGCCTCCTGGTGTATATCCGGGAGGCTTTTTTTATTGCACCTGTTAACATGGAATGATAACTTAACATTAACATCATATTAAAATATTTCATTTGCATATAGTTTAATAGGTAGGTGTGTTACCGCGCTTAACATGCTGTTATCACAATTATTGTATCAGAAAAATATGATCTATAAGGTTTTAAGGTTAGGGCCTTTTTTAATACTGTTTGTATTTGTGGCAATGTGTTTTACAGCACTTGGCCAGGTAAATGACAGGCAGGAGTTTCAGCAGGTACGCACGCTAAGTCAGCAACACCCCGACGAAGCGCTGATAGAACTAAGAAAGATACACGCGCAGGCACAAAAAGATGATAAACCCATTGTTGAGGGCACCAGCTTGCAGCAAATGGGTCAGATTTGTTTTAACCAGGGCCACTATGCCCAGGCACTGGAGTTTTACCTGCGTGCCGACAGCATTTTTGTAAAGGAGAATAATAAAGACCTGCTTGCCGAAAACCTGAGCGAAATGGGTAACCTGTATTATTATAACAAACAGGCCGATAAATCGCGCGAGATGTATAGTAAGGCGCTTGCCCTGTACGAGCAAAAAGGCAACATAGCAGGCAAGGCCGAAATTTACGGGCAGATAGGCCATTTCTATGAAAAGCGCCGGCAGTATGACAGCGCCTTTTATTACCAGCACATCGCTTTACGGCAGTATGATAAAATAAATAACAAAAGCGGTACCGCCAAGATCTACGAAAACCTGGGCAGCATTTATGAGGATTTGGCCAAATACGATTCATCGTACTACTGCTTCAATAAATCGCTTCAACTGTATAAAGAGGATAATAACCGCTTAAACAGTATCGAGGTGATCAATAATCTGGGTGATGTATTGCGTAAAACCGGGCGATATAAAGAAAGCCTCGTGCTATCACGCCAGGCATTGGCCATGGCCCGCGAAACCAATAACCTTTATCAATTAGCATCCTCGTGCCGTGATCTGGGTAAGGCTTACCAGTTATTGCACCAATTGGATAGCGCGTACCATTATGTTGAATTGAGCCGCCGTTACTCGTTAGATGTATACTCGAAGGAAAGCCTCAATCAAACCGCCTTTTTACAGGTGTTGTATGATATGGATAAAAAAAGCGACGAGATAGCCCGCCTTAACAGCATCCGTAAGATCAACCGCATTTTGGGCATTGGGGGTAGTATTATCGTGTTACTCATAGTGGTGCTGGCCTTTGTAATATTCAGTCGCCAACGGCTTAAACTGCGCGACCAGCGGGTACTAGCAGATCAAAACAGGTCTATTTTTGAAGCCCAGAACGAGCTGATGCAGCTTGAACTAAAGAATAAACAGTTGGAAGAAGATAGCCTGAAACAGCAGCTCGAAGTAAAAAGCAAGGAACTATCGGGGCATACCCTCAATTTGATAAAGAATAATCAGCTGCTGGAGCAAATGCGCAACACCTTACAGGAAATGGTGAAAGAGGATAAGCGCGACCAAAAGAAACAAATGCAGCAGATCATTTACCAGATAAACCAAAGCTTTAACCACGAGCAACACTGGAAAGAATTTACCACCGCTTTTGAGCAGGTGCACCAGCAATTTTTTGATAAGCTGAAAAATTACAGCAATGATCTTACCTCAACCGATATCCGTTTGATAGCGCTCATCAAGGTAAATATGGAATCAAAAGATATTGCCGGTTTGCTGGGCATATCAATGGATAGCTTGCGGGTATCCCGTTATCGCCTGCGTAAAAAGCTCAATATTCACCAGGGAGAAAACCTTTCCACATTTATTCAGGCACTATAAGTATTGGGCCGGTTTTGCCGCTAAAATAGCAGTTAACAATTGCTTAATGTAACGGTAATGAAATGGTAATGGCGTTAATGTTATTATAAAAATAATTGATAATCAGTTATTTATAAAAATGTGTTGACGTTGTGTATACGGTACATGTAACGGTGTTTCCTTTTTGTAACGCTTAAAATTTCGGTAGCCATTTTGTGTTGCTAACCTTTGCGCCATCAAAAACGAAACAACAATTTTTATTAATCATTTCAACAATGAATAAAATTTTACAAACCTTGTTATACATGGTTTTATTTGTAACGGCCGCAAACGCTACAAAACTGAAAGGCCATGTGTACGATCAGAAAACAGGCGAGCCATTAGTAGGTGCTACCGTGGTACTGGAAAACGCCAACAGATCGGCCTCAACCGGGCTCGACGGATCTTTTGAACTGAAGGATGTGCCAAAAGGTGTATTTAATCTGAAAATATCTTACGTATCATATCGTACTGTTGTTAAAGAGGTAGAAATCACTAAAGAAGATAATCCGCGTATAAAAATATACATGGAAGAAGCCGGTAAAGATTTACAGGAAGTTGCCATCATTTCAAAAAGAGACGGTTCAACTGATAGAGAGGCACGCCGTTTGGAGCAGCAATCTGTTCAGGTAATGAATGTGGTATCTGGTAAAGCTATCGAAGTATCGCCCGATCTTACTGTGGCTAACGTTATCTCACGTGTATCGGGTGTATCGGTAGAGCGTAACAGCAATGGCGACGGGCAATACGCGATATTACGTGGTATGGATAAACGCTATAACTATACCCTGGTTAACGGCGTTAAAATACCAAGTCCGGACAATAAATACCGTTACGTACCGCTGGATATCTTCCCTTCCGATCTATTGGAAAGACTGGAAGTATACAAAACCCTTACCCCGAACCTTGAAGGCGACGCGGTTGGCGGTGTGGTAAACATGGTGATGAAAGATGCTCCGGAGCGCTTTACCGTTAATGCCAATATTGCTGGCGGTTATAACCAATTATTCTTTGATCGTAAATTTATGAGTTATGATTACTCGGACATCAACCGTAAATCACCTTATGAAATTAACGGGAAAAAGTATCAGGCTACACAATTGGATTTTCCGAAAGGCAATCTTGACTACACTAATAAAAATCCTGCGCCAAACGTAGTAGGTAGTTTATCATTAGGGCAACGCTTCCTGAAAAATAAGCTGGGTGTTTTATTAGCAGGTAGTTACCAAAATACATACAGGGGTAGCAATAGTGTATTTTACAGCTCAAAAGTTAATCCCAATACCGAATATGCAGCTATTACCAGCAGAAGCGACCGTCAGTTTTCTGAACAGCAAAAACGCTATGGTTTGTTCTCAAAAGTAGATTATGTGATTGATAGCCACAATAAATTAAGCTTGTTCAATACTTACGTTAAGCTTGATAATATACAGGTACGTGATGAAGTATCTACCAATTTTTCAACCGACTATGACCCTGAAAAGGGTAACGCGCAGTTAGGCTACTCAACCCGGAGTCGCTTAACCAAGCAGCAAATTTACAACGGTACATTACGCGGCGATCATAAGTTTTTTGATGATAAATTGAAGGTGCAATGGTCGGCAGTGTATTCGGCCGCTGAAAACGAGGTGCCTGATAATACAACGATCAGCTTGAACGGTGTACGTGAAAATTTCGTTTCACGACGTACATTTTTATCCAACGGTACATCGTTAACCCGCCGTTGGGAACGCAGCACTGATGAAGATAAGGCAGGTTATATTGATTTAACCTATACAGCACCAATTGCAGGTGTAAATGTTGATTTCATGGCCGGTGGTTTATATCGCGATAAGCAGCGCAGCAGTTTTTACAATAACTACTCCTTCTCGGCAGTAAACGCTGATGCCGTTTATGGGGTAGATTTTCAAAAATATACCGATATAGCATTTTCTGTAACTAACCGCGAAGGTGCCGTAAACAACTCGTTAACCAATGATGCATCTGAAAAAATAGGTGCCGGTTATGGTATGTTTAAGTTCACCACTAAAGACATTCAGGTAGTGGGTGGTGCACGTGTAGAACATACCGATCAAGGTTATAAGATGCTTTTCCCGGCCGGAGAATTGCGTCCGCAAGGCAACCAGGTATATACGGATGTATTGCCAAGTTTAACCGTTAAATATTTCCTTACTGAAAAGGATCAGTTGCATGCTTCATATTTCAGATCGTTAAACCGCCCGGGTTTTTACGAGTTAATACCTGGCGGTGCAAAACAAGAAGAGTTTGTTGAAAACGGTAACCCGGATTTAAAACGTGCCCTTGCCGATAACTTTGATTTGAGGTATGAACTATTTCCTGATGCAGGTACACAACTATTGGCAGGTGCGTTCTACAAAAGAATTCAAAACCCGATTGAGTATATCTTTTTAGCCGATGCCATACGAGGACAAGATACTTATTACACGCCGGGTAACTTTGGTACCGCACGTAACTATGGTATTGAGTTAGATTTCATTAAGTTCTTCAATAAATTTGGTGTGAAGGCAAACTATACCTATACACACTCACGTATCACTACACCGAAAGATACCTATATCAAAGAGGATAATGGTGATACCAAAAAAATATCTGTTGAACAGACCAGGCCATTATATGGACAATCAGAGCACATCGCAAACGTATCCTTATTATATAAAAACACTAAAAGAGGCTGGGACGTGCAGGTTTCAGGTGCTTACACAGGCCCGCGTATCAATACTGTATCGCAATTCTTAAATAATGATCTATGGCAAGCCGGTTTCGTACAGATGGATGTATCTGCCGAAAAACGCTTCAAAAACAAATTGAGTGTGTTTGTAAAAGCAGGCAACGTACTTAATACAGCAGCCAAACTGTACATAAAAGGCACTAACGCTGAAAATGAAAAACTGAAAGATGATGATGTGCAGTTCGACGGCAAAACCCTTATACGTAACGATTACTACAAACAAAGCTACCTTTTAGGTGTGCGCTATAAATTTTAATAAAGCATTAAATTATTATCAATCAAAAAACGATGAAAATAAAACAATTATTTGCAGCGCTGGCCATATCGGCAATAACCTTTACCGGTTGCGAAAAAGCTAATATTGATGCTGATACCAGCTCAAGCGACGGATCGGCAATTGGTGAAATTTCAGGTGTGTGGGCAAAAGGAAGTACACACGTAATTGAAGGTGATGTGATCATTCCTGAAGGAAAATCACTAACCATTGAAGAAGGCGTAACCGTATTAATGGATACTGTTGCCAAACCCGAGTTTATTGTACAGGGTAACTTATATGCTTTGGGTACGGCAGAAAATCCTATCAAGTTTACGGTGAACGATTTTTACAAAACCGACGCTCACAAATTCGGTAAAATGTGGGGCGGTATTTTAGCCGCGCCTACCTGTGCCGAACTGGTACTTGACCATACTATATTAGAGTATGGCGGTGCAACCACTTCCGACGGTTCAACCTCAGTAAAAATGGGTTTATACAAGCATAAAGCAGGTGAAAACCTGCCTGCACTTTGGTTTTCCAATTTAAACGGAAAGCTGATTGTGGTTAACAGCACAATCAGGAATTTTCAGGAAGACTGTACTTACATTGAAGGTGGTAAAATTATTTTCGCCAATAATACTTTTTACACTACCGGCGTAACCGGCGGCGAGGCCATGAATTTTAAATCGGGCTGTTTAGCTGATCTGGCTTATAATATTGTTTACAGTGCGAATACTAACGCGCTGAAGCTTTCAAATTCAGGTGATCGTACGCCACAGGCATATATTATAGCGTATAATAATACTATGGTTAACACCGGCTGGCGTCGTCCGTCGGCCAAAGGCGGTTCTATTTGGATTGAGAGCAATGTGCATGCCGATATTTACAACAACTTATTTGCCAATACCCGTTTTGGTATAAAAAGAGATACAAAAGCGCCTGAAGATACGCGTTCGGTAATCAGCAATAACTTGTATTACGGATACGATCAAACTACAGTTGACCAATTTCAACCATCAAAAGATATAGTAGGCGGCAAAAATGAAGTGATTGGCACCAAAGCAGGTGATAACGATCCTAAATTTGTTAACTACCCGGTAGCTAATCCGGTGCTTAGCCCTGATTTTAGTTTAACCTGGGATTTTCATTTGCAATCCGGTTCACCGGCTTTGGGCAAAGGTATTACCACTTTTACACGCCATCATGCGGCGGGTATTACAGTTAACGGTTTGGTGTATAGCTCACCTGCACCGGCAACTTACATCGGTGCGTTTGGCACTAACTAATCAGTTAAAATATATTATATGTAATGCGGGTCCCTTTAACCGTAGTTGAAACAAAAGGGCATTTTTAATAATGAATAAACTAAGTAAATATACTTTCGCGCCGCTTGCCCTGGGCTTATTCGTAACAGCGTGCGGTCAAAACCCGGCAGGTAAAACAGTTGCCGGTGTAGCCGATACATCACAGCAGATAAAACCTGCTGTGATTACCGAGCCGGTACAATTTGATACTGATGATCCTGCAATATGGATCAATCCGGCAGACCCGGCAAAAAGCCTCGTGATAGGTACAGATAAAGATGCTAACGGTGCCTTGTATGTGTTCGACCTGAATGGTAAGATAGTAAAGGATAAAGTGGTAAAAGGTTTGCAACGCCCTAACAATGTTGATTTGGCTTATGGCCTGATGTTAAATGGTAAGCCAACCGATATTGCCATTACAACCGAGCGCATAACGCACAAGCTGCGTATATTTTCGTTACCGGATATGAAACCCGTTGACAACGGCGGCATCGATGTATTTGTGGGCGAAACAGGTAACGAGTACCGCGACCTGATGGGGATTGCCATTTACACCGCGAAGGATAAAAAGATGTACGCCATTGTTGGCCGTAAAAACGGACCGCTTACAGGTGGTTACCTGTGGCAGTATTTGTTGCAGGATGATGGCACCGGCCATGTAAAAGCTACGCTGGTACGCAAGTTTGGTAAGTATAGCGGCAAAAAGGAAATAGAATCGATAGCTGTTGATAACGAACTGGGCTACGTATACTACTCTGACGAGCAAACAGGTGTACGGCAATATTATGCCGACCCCGAAAAAGGGGATAAGGAACTGGCCATATTTGGTACTACCGGTTTCGCGGTTGACCATGAAGGTATCTCTATTTATAAACTGACTGATACTACAGGTTACATCCTGGTATCAGACCAGGGAGCTAACCGTTTCCAGATCTTTAGCAGGGAGGGTACCAAAACCGAACCGTTTAAACATCAGTTATTGAAAATAGCCAATGTTACGGCTACTCAAAGCGATGGTTCGGATGTAACTACCACACCGCTGAACAGCACCTTTAAGCATGGCTTATTTGTGGTAATGAGCGACGATAAAACTTTCCATTACTATCGTTGGGAAGACATTGCAGGTAAAGAACTGAAAGTGAAATAAAAGTTTTCTATTCTTCTTCTAAATAAAAAGATCCGGTATGTGCATACGCACGTACTGGATCTTTTTTATGTGGGGATTTAATTTTTGATGAAAGCTAAATCTGCATTTTTGTAAGCAGGTTTTTGCAGCTGGAGCTTCAGGTTCCTGAAGATCTTCATCGGCCCATCAGTAGCAAACATATTCACCAGCCAGGCGGGCAACGCGCCTCCCGGATCAACGTGCAGGCTGTATTCTACCTTTATCTGCCCGTTTTTTAACGGGGTGATCATCCATTTTCCTTTGGAGTGATCTATCCTTACAATAGCATCCTTAACCGGAACAAAACCGCTTACTGATGGACCATCAATAGTGGTTACCTTGGTTTCTTCGTTCTGTGTTACGGTTAGGTGAGCTACAAAATCGCGGTTCTCGGCAGGCAGGGCAGGCTGATCTCCGAATAATAATATAACTCGGAAGGGGAAACCTGTTTAACCAACGAGCACGATTTTGTATGATAAACCCACTCGGCGGCGTTTTTAACGTCCAGTATCACGCTCACAAATTGCGATACGGTGGAGGTGAAAGAGCATTCAACTTTAATGGCTTTTATTTTAGAATCGGGAACTATGCTGGTATATACCTTAATGCCTTCTTTTTCGGTACTTAACTGCCAATCTGTTTGGGCAGATGCGAAGCCAAGTTTTAGTAGAATAAGGCAGGTTAGTGCTAATGCTTTGTACATTTTTTTAATTATCCAAAGCTCAAAAATACTGCAATGCAGGCTGCAAAGGCGGCATTTGGCTTAATTTTACAAAACAGAAACTTTTGAGGATAATTATTTACAACCTTTTACTGCGAGAACAGATAGCAGAAATTTGATAAGAATAGAGCAGTAATTATACAAAAATGGTTATCAAACAAGCTGTAAAAATACCTTGGCTGATAACCATTTTAGTTGAAAACTATTAAGCGTGGGCAAGCATATGGCCATCGGCCAGGTAGCTTTTTACCGTATTAATAAGCGTGTTGATATCGAAAGGTTTGGCTATAAAGGCATCCGAACCAAAATCGCCAAAGGCCTCACGTAGCCTTGGGAAACCCGATAGTAAGATGACTGGTAAAGCGGCTGTTAAGGGATGATTTTTGATCTCGCGGCATAATTCGCCGCCATTTACACCTGCCAGCAGGTGGTCGAGTATTACCAAATCAGGCTGATGCTGGGTTACGCAGCTCACAATATCATCAACATAAACCAAAGTGGTAACCGCGAAACCTTCCGGTTCGAGAATGTCTTTCATTAACTCCAGCATCTCCGGCTGATCGTCAACAATCAATATATTTTGTAACATGAAAAATAGGATAATTGGTGATGGTATAACAATGCTATCCTGCTACTTGTTTTGCCACTGTTAGTAATAAACATTGTTTAAATCAATAACGCAATTTGGGGTACGCATGTTATACTAATATTATCAAACTATGAAATTTTTTCGGGCGGATGATCGAAGCAGGAGAGTTGAACCGAATTGCTTTTGTTGATTAATCGTATGTTAATTTAATAATTTAAGTATTAAATTTTTGTTAAATGGTAATTGTGCTGTCGCAATGTGCTTTCTTAGCCGTAATGGTTGTAAATAACCTTTATGAATATGAAAACAAATACCCTTACTAAATTACTTACTTTCGCTTTGGTATGCGCTATTACATTTACGGCATGTGTTAAAGAAAGAACAATTAAGCCCGAAAAGAAAATTTCTTTGGCAGGTAGCTGGACAGAAACGCCGCCGGCCGGTGAGTATACCCGCGAGATATTCTTTAGTGCTGACAGTGCTTTTACCATGCACTACATAGGCCTGGTTACACCTCTTTTTTCTGCAACGTCAACCGGCACTTACAAAATAGAGGGCGATAAACTGATTGTTAGTATTAAAGAAGTGTTTGTAAAGGAAGCCAACAAACCCGGTATAACCACCACGCTTGACCAAGTACTTTTTGATAAGGCTACGTTTAGCCTTAAAAGCAACTTACTTAACATTGATTTTGTTACTTACCCTGCCGATGGACCAGTGCCGACTAATTTGAAGTTCCTGAAGAATTAACAGAGTTTAAAAGTTTTTTGTAGCGCATTGGGAAATAGGGGCGGCTTTAAAAGTGAAAAGGCTGGCCGCTATTTTATCAATGCGTTATAAAGAATCTCTACCGGGTGTAAGGCGATAACCTTAGTGCCGTCTTTTATTTGGTGGCGGCAACTGGTGCCCGGTGCGGCAATAATAGTTTCGGCATCGGCCTGGCGTACCGTGGGGAATAAAACCAGTTCGCCAATTTGCATGGATAGGTCGTAATGTTCTTTTTCGTAGCCGAAAGAACCCGCCATTCCGCAGCAGCCCGACGGGATGATTGTTACCTTATAGTTTTGCGGCAGCGATAATATTTTCTCTGTAGCACCCAGTGCCGCCCATGCCTTTTGCTGGCAATGCCCATGCAGTTTTATCTGCTGATGAGCACCGGTAAACTGCGATGCTTTGATATTGCTCTTCACGACTTCACGCGCTAAAAATTCGTCGATTAAAAAGGTATTGCGTGAAAGCTGCCTGGCGGCGTCCAATTGGTGGTCAGGTACAAGATCCGGGTATTCATCCCTGAAGGTAAGTATGGCCGATGGCTCTACTCCGATAAGCGGGGTATCATTGGTGATGAGTTGGCTTAACAACCGCACATTTTCGGTGGCTATTTTGCGGGCTTTATGCAGCAACCCTTTTGATAAAGCCGCCCTGCCGCTTTCAAAATGATCGGGCATCAATACACGATAGCCAAGGTTTTCAAGCAGGGGGATCGCTTTTTTGCCTATTTCGGTATCGTTATAATTGGTAAACTCATCGCAAAAAAAGTAAACGGTGCCAATGGGGGCATTTACAGGTTCTGCTTTTCGATGATTGAACCAATGCCTCAATGTCGTTTTATGCAGGTTGGGTAAGGTGCGTTCTACCGCGAAGCCTGATAGCTTTTTGATGACACCCGATGTGGCTTTGCTGTTCACCAATAAATTAAAAAAGCCCGGCATTACAGCAGCTACACGGTTTATGGTGTTAAACCCTGCAATTAAACGGGAACGAAACGGAATGCCATTGGTATCATGATATTGTTGTAAAAATTCGGCCTTTAACTTGGCCATATCTACGTTGGATGGACATTCGGATTTGCAGGCTTTACAGCTTAGGCACAGGTCCATTACCTCTTTAAGTTCAGGGTAGTTAAACGGGTTGCTTTGATTACCCCTCGTAAGTATTTCCCTGAGCATGTTGGCGCGTGCGCGGGTGGTATCCTTTTCGTTATGGGTAGCCATAAACGAGGGACACATGGTACCGCCCGCCAAATGACTTTTGCGGCAATCGCCCGAGCCATTGCATTGCTCGGCATGTTGCAATATGTTTTGTCCGTTAAAGCGGAAGGTGGTCTTTATCTCTTTGGCTTGTTGACCGGGAGTGTACCGCAGCATGGTATTCATGGGCGGGGTATCCACAATTTTGCCGGGATTAAAAATATTGTTCGGGTCCCAGGTATTTTTGATCTCCCTTAGCAGGTTGTAGTTGCGCGCGCCTATCATTTGTGCTATAAATTCACCGCGGAGCCTGCCATCGCCATGTTCACCGCTTAAAGAGCCTTTATAGCTTTTAACCAAGGCTGCAATCTCTTGCGCTACCTGCCTGAAAAGCGCGTTTCCTTCTTCAGTTTTTAGGTTGATGAGGGGCCGCAGATGTATTTCTCCCGAACCTGCATGGGCATAATAAACGGTATGTAGTCCGTAACTTTTCAGCAATCTATCACAATCACGGATGTAGGCCGGGAGATCGGTCACATCAACTGCTGTGTCTTCAATTACAGCTACAGCCTTTTCGTCGCCGGGCAAATTACTTAACAAGCCAAGTCCGGCCTTGCGCAAGGCCCATATCCGTTTAGTATCGGCCCCAAACAGCAGCGGGAAGTGGTAGCCAAGCCCGGCATTACGCATTTCAGTTTCTACCGTGGCAGCAATCTTTTTTACAGCTGCTTCGTCTGTGGCAAAGTATTCAAGCACCAATACCGCTGCCGGATCGCCTTGTACAAAAAAGCGGTTCTGCGCGTGTTCAATATGGCCTTTGGTGCAATCGAGTATGTAATGATCTATCAGCTCGCTTACAATAGGTTTATGTTTCAGCGCGATGAGGTTGGCATTCAGCGCGTCATCCACACTGTTAAAATGAATACAAAGCAAACCGCTTACGCCTTTGGGTATCGGGGTAAGGTTCAGTTTGATTTCGGTGATAAAAGCGAGCGTACCTTCACTACCCGCTATCAGCTTGCAAAAATTGAAATCATCAGTATCGGCTGTAAACGGCGAAGTATTCAGCAAAGCGTCTACCGCGTAACCTGTATTACGGCGGTGAATGCTTTTCTTCGGGAACTCCCGGCGGATCTCTTCCTGGTTTTCGTAATTACCTAACAGGCTTCTTATTTGCCGGTATATGTTGGCTTCCAATGTTTTGCCGGAACATTTGGCTATAAAATCGTCAAAGTTAAGCGCTTTAAATACCGCGTCACTACCATCTGATAATATGGCTTTTATTTCGAGCAAATGCTCACGAGTGCTGCCGTAGGTTACCGAATTTGATCCGCAGGAATTATTACCCACCATGCCACCAATCATGGCCCGGTTGGCCGTTGAGGTTTCGGGACTAAAGAACAAACCATGCGGTTGCAGGTGCAAGTTCAGTTCATCGCGCACTACACCAGGTTCTACACGTACCCATTTTCCGTCGGCATTAACTTCAATAATGCGGTTAAAGTGTTTGGATACATCAACCACAATACCGTTGCCCACTACCTGACCGGCCAGCGAAGTGCCGGCCGTACGTGGAATAAGTGATGTTTTTTCTTGATTGGCAAAGCCGATGAGCGCTTTAATATCCGCTATCGATTTGGGAATTGCTACAGCCAGTGGCATTTCGCGGTAGGCCGATGCATCGGTGGCATACAGTATGCGCATCTGCTTATCGGTATACAGGTCACCATCAAGTTGTTTAGCGAGTTGCTGTAGCTTGCTTATCATTATTAAAAATCCCCCAATAGTGCCAAATTTAAGTAATAGGCAATAGGTTTATGGCGATACCTAAAATATGCCTAAAAACTTTTTCCGCTTTTTCTTTTTTGGAGGCTGCTGTTTCAATATCTCCTGTTGCGCAACCGAATCGATAGTGCTACGCATAAGCGCGTTACGCTGTGCCTTTATGCTATCGCGTTTGGCCCGCATTACGCTATCGTGGTTGTAATATTTTACAAATATAAAAGGTGAGCGGTAGGGCTTGGTTGTTGTTATAGGGGTTGTAGTAGCTGTTACGGCTTTGCTTTTATCCAGCACAGCGTACAAAAACAAGCCTAAAAATAGAACCGCGACACCTATCAAACCCGCAAATGCCCGTTTGCTGAGCTGCACTTTATCTGTACTGATATTTAGCGGAACTGCTGCGGCCGTATTGGCTGTTTGGTATTGCAGCAATTGCTGGTGCAACTGTTCGTTCTCTTTTTTCAGGTCGATAGTAACCGGGTTGTTTGCGGTAGCCAGTGTACCTTTTACAATGGCCTGGTGCAATGCCGAACCATCGCTGTAACGATCTTGCGGGTTCTTTTGCAGGCAGGTGTATACCATTTCCAACAGCCATGCCGGTACCTGCATCTCCTGCGCCTTCTTTTCTGCCGACCATGTTTCGGGCAAATTATTCTCGCGCAGTAACATGGCATCGGGTATTGTACCCTCGATATGGCCCAGCATAACGGCATTGCGCCCAGTATCGCCATCGCCGTGCAGCGGAAAGGGCACCTGCCCGGATAGTAACTCAAATAAGATCACCCCGTAACCATATACATCGGTTTGCAGCAGCATTTTACCCTCGTGTTGTTCGGGAGCCATAAACTCGATAGCGCCGGCATGGCGTACACTGCTGCGGCGTTGTTCGTCGCTCATGATGGCCAACCCGAAATCGAGCAGTACATAGTTGCCGGTATGGATGTTGTATTTTACGTTGTTGCTTTTAATATCGCCATGCTTTACCCCAACATTGTGGCAATGCAGCAGGGCGCAGGCCAGTTGATCGGCTACTTTTATGAGTTCTTTAAGGGTGAAGATCTTATCATGCGGCGCTTGCAGCAATTCGCACAGGTCGGGCCCTTCCACATATTCCATTTCTATGTAGGGGAACGATCCGCTTTCGGTAATGCCGTAGCTCAATATT
Source organism: Mucilaginibacter gynuensis (assembly GCF_039541195.1). NCBI lineage: Bacteria > Pseudomonadati > Bacteroidota > Sphingobacteriia > Sphingobacteriales > Sphingobacteriaceae > Mucilaginibacter > Mucilaginibacter gynuensis. The sequence goes on along the minus strand of NZ_BAABFT010000001.1, from coordinate 623,490 downwards.
TTTACCACATTGGGGTTGGGCTCTTCGTTTACCTTTTGCAGCTTGGCCACCTCATTCTGGAAGTTGCGATAATTTTTATCGTCGGCACTTTCCAAATAAATAGGGGTAGGTATCAGTTTCACTGCCGAATAAATAGTACCCGTACGCCGCCCTTTATATACCGACCCTTGTCCGCCGGTACGCAATGCCCCTAAATTTTCCAGTCCGTCAGCTATAGTAAATACTTTACTCATTTATAATGGTTTATAACTGAATAATAAAACCACCGATTCGCCCAGTATGATCTGGTCGCCTTCTTCCAGCTCATACCCAATTTCGGTAGAATGTAGTTTGGTAAGTTGCTCGGTAGCATCAGATCGCACCTTTACCTTATTGCGTGGCGGTACGCCGCCTTCATCGGCAAATATCATAAACCTGCCTGCCTCATTTTTCCACTCGATGTGGGCATGTTGCCTGCTGATGTATTTATTACTCTCGTTAGCGCTATCAGACGGAAAAGCGATATGATTGATACGGAAATATCCCTCATCAGATTGCGCTTGCTTATCCCTGCCAATGTTGATCTTGCTATCGTCGGAAGTTACGCGGTATTGCTGCTCGGTAGTTTCGCCGCTTAATGGCCTTAGGTAAGCAGTAATGGTTTGCTTAATGAAGTGTTTACTGGTCTTCACAAAAAACGCGGCATCCACATTGGCAGCCTTTACGGCTTCTGGCGGAATGGTTTCATCAAATATTACTTCCAATGTCCAGTTGGGCGGTAACTCAAGCGCGTAATCATCGGCAATGCGTTGTATCTCATCCTTAAACTTACCGGGTTCATCGGTATACAAGGCTGTTTCATAAACATGCCTTTCGGCCGAATTGCACGACAGGTAAAGCAGTACGCCCTTAATATTATTGCCTTCGCCGCCTTCGGCCTTTTGCAGTTCCTGTTTAATAAATTGGAGCAAAGCATGGCGTATACCTTTCACATCGGTAGGGCGCTCATCTGCATCGCTTTTAAAAAGATTAAATATCATACTGCCTTTATCAGTTTAATAGTGCTCAATTTTAGTTCAACTTACAGCTTATTCATTTGTTTGCTGTACAATACTTTTAATATAACCCTTTTTTAGCAAAAATGGTATAACGTGCTTGCCTGCCAGCTTAACAGCGTCAGACGAGCCTTTGGTAGCTTCCACCCGGATACACACCACCACGTTATCATTCCCCTTTGCCATCGGCGCAAAAAATACATACCAGCCATCGTTGATCTGTTCGCCTTTCCATATCCGTTCGGGCGTACCGGTTTTACCCGCTACCGAAATGCCGAGGGTATAAGTTTTTAGCGCGCTCTGCTCAATCATATATTTGCGCATCAGCTGCGCGTATTGCGCATTGTTCACCAGTTTTATACCCGGTTTTACCGTGGTTGATGAATCGCTTACCTTCAGCACAAAACGGTTGCCTATCATATTGCCGTTATTGGCTACACCCGCCACCATACGGGCAACAGCGGCAGGACTCGCGATCAATTCGCCCTGTCCCCAGGCCATGCCCGAAATACCCTTGGCACGTGTTTTATGCACGTTATTAGGATCGTACCGCGGCTTGGTATTAAACTCGGTTTTGCGCCATAGTTCGCGCCATTTTTCTTCCTGTTTTTCGTTAGTGGCCTGTTTGTTATAATAATAACCGCCCGCACCATGTAAAAACATCCCGGTTTTGATGTACAGATCGGCCATTTGCTCCTGCAAATGCTCTTCGTTGGCCAGTTTAATAAAGTATACGTTGTTTGATTTTACCACTGCCCGTTCCAAAGTGATTATACCGGTTTCATCGGGTTCGATGCCTTTGGTACGTACACGTTCATTCATACTTACGGAATACGTTTTTTCGGCAGCGGCCAGGCCGAGTTTGTTGAACGCTGCCAGGGAGGTTAATACCTTGGCGGTAGAGCCGGGCTGGGTAAATAGGGTAAACCCAAGATCGGATGTGGTCATCCAGTTAGCCAGTTGGTTTTGTTCGGCGGTGGTCATGGTCAGCTTTTCCCAATCGTGTACAGGCGGCAGCGGGTAAACGGCGGATGTGAGCACATCGCCCGTACCGGCCTTCATGATCACTACCGAAACGCGATTGTCAAACAACGAAGTATCGGTAGCTATAGATTGCTGAATGCTGGTTTGCAGGCCTGCATCCATGGTCAGTTTTACATCGCGGTTGCGGTTTTTAAAGGCTGCTACTTCGGGACTGTTAATACCGGCCAGCAGGAGCAGGGCAAGCTGTGCATAGTCTTTCTTCACCACCGTCATTTCTTTTACGCCGCGGGCTAAAAACTTATCCTCTCGATAGCGATTGGCTACTACATCAAACTTGGTAGCAGGCAGTTTAAAGCCACGTAGTTCGGCGGCGTGTTCGTATTCGGCAAAGTAGCCATTGATGCTGCCGTTGAATACACCTGTATTGGCATCGCCCGTCCAAAAAAACATTTGTTCTTCAAATGGGTAATATCGGTCTAACCGCTTATGCACGGCCGAATCCAAATTATAATCAATACCCGCTGCGGCAAGTTTAAGCCGTTGTTTTTTTATGAGATTAGGGTTACTGGTAGCCAATAGCAAGCCGTTACGGTCATACAACGCCCCGGCCTGTAATCTGTTCATTAATATGGCTATACGCGGATTATAACTGAACATGCGCGAACCGCTTCTATCGGCAACCAAGGCGGGTTGTACCACCCATTTTTTATTGTTGAACAAGTAGCGCGATACACTTACGCTAAGCAGCAGGATGCCCAAACAAGCTGCGATAAGCGCGGGTACCAAATTTTTATCCTGTTGCTTAGAGATGTAGCTCATTTGCACCGGCGTGCCCCTAACCAATGATGCCGACAGTAAAAAGCCAGATGCCAAAAGGTTAGCCACTAATGATGAGCCACCATAGCTTTGAAAAGGCAACGACACCCCCGATAACGGCAATGCCCCGGTAGAGCCGCCCGCGATCAGCAAAAATTGAACGAATGTAGATATGCCTATGCCTGCGCAGAGGTAAAACAGGAATGGCGCACCCGTTCGCCGGCCGATGATAATGGAGCGGTGCAGGTATAATAAAAACAGCAGGAAGATGCATACAATGCCCGTCCAGCCAAATTCTTCACCCATAGAAGGGAGTATCATATCGGTATGTGCCTCGGGGATGGTTTTGGCAAAACCTTCGCCAACACCTTGCCCTGAAAATCCACCGCTCGACATCGCCCAAAGGCCGTTGGCTACCTGGTCGCCGCCGTAAACCTCGTTGTTCCAGGCGTCTTCCCAAATGGCTTTGCGGTCGGTAAGGCGCTCAACCGGGCCGGGAAACAGCTTGCCTAAATAGGGTATTTGGTCGATAGTTAAAAATGCGGCCATAATTACCAGCACCATCACTGCCGATTCGCTCAATTGCCTGCGTTGAAACAGTATCAGCAAGGCTACAATAGCAGCGGTTATAGTAGCAGAGAGCCAAACATTGCCTACCACCCACGATACAATAACGTATATAACTACCGCGCCCGCCATAAAGGCAAAATCGCCACGGGAGAAGGAGAAGAGCGTGATAAAGGTGAAGCAAACTACCATCGCCGGACCCAAATCGCCCAGCAATAAAAACAGCATCAAGGTTACCAAAATGGCTATCAGCGCGGTTGAAAAGAACGACCAGCGCTTTGTCCAGCTCGCATATTCGCTGATCAGCTTTTCGTTTACGGCGAAAAAACCTGCCAGGAAAAAGATGATCAGGTATTTGACAATTTCGCTGGGCTGAAAGCCAAACAGGTTCACCTTAACGCCGCTGCCTTCGGGACCGGTACCGAAACCGATGGTCATGGCCAATAGCGTGATTGCCAGCAAAGCCCATGGCCAGCCACTGGCCGCCGACCGTGTGTTTTTGAATAGCAGCATCCGGTATAACCACGAATCGGTGTTGAAACGGCGAAGTTTTATATTCAGCATCACTATCAATGCTGCCATGCCAATGCCCAAATACACCAGGGTATCCTTAGCTAAAAAGCGGTCGCGAAGTGGATCCTGCAAACTAAGCAGCGTCAAGAACGACAAGCCCGTTAACAGCATTACTATGGGTAGTATCAACTGATCAGCCTGGCTAAATTTCCATGATAATAATATATGGATGACTACAAAGCCGCCTATGAAGCTGCCCGCAATAATCCAAAACCATTCATTAAATTCTTGCGGCGTACGGATGATGAGCGATTTTTCTCTTTTGAGGATGTTAAAGTCGCGCGTAGAAAATAACCTGATCGTATGCGGCGATTGATGGAAAGTAAGCGATACATCTTCATCTAAATTTTGCACACCCTGCGAGGTGCCAAACTGAAAGCCCGGCTGCAAAGGCAATACTTTAAATGCTTTACTATTGGGCAGATTTTTAAAACTGAAACGCCCATCGGTACCTGTGCGGGCGTATGCCGTTATTGATTGCAAGCGTGGTTTGCCTGCGCTATCGGGTAAAAATGTTTCGGTAAAGCCGTTGCCGTGTTTGGTGCTTGTGGTAATGTCTTCGGCAAGTTCGTCGGTAAGCAGGCTGTCCTGCGGTAATATCATTTCGAGTTTTACCAGTACGCCGGGCACGGAATGCTCTTTGTTTTGTATGCTGCCGCTGATGCTGTAAGTGCCTATGCCCAGGTTGGTTTCGGCAGGTAGGGAAGGGGGGGCTGTTTGTTCCTGCGTAAAACGTAAAGAATCTTCACCGGTATATCCCAATAGCGAACGCGACGCGCTCACCCGCTTTTTAAATGATTCGCCACCACGGCGAAAAGCCTCATCGGCACCAATATAGTATTTGCGTTTGTTGAGTTCGCCAATATTATCTATCTGGTCGCCGATGTTTATGTTTTGGGCTACAGTAGCTTCAATAAGCGCTATGTCGCGTTTATCATCAAAGTAATAACCTTTTTGCAATAGCCTGCGCAGGCTTGCGGCCGGCGCTTTATCGTTCAGGTTGATCATGGTGCCATCCTGCAAGCGTTTGTCAACATCAGCAAAGCGTAGTTGCAGTACTGTATGCAACCTGTAAAACAGCAGCGAAAGCAAAATGGTGATCAATAATAAAAACAGCCGCTCCTTACCGCGCGATACCGACGGAATGATCTTACTTTGCTCCATTGGCCGCGCTTGTTTTTTTGATCAACGTATCCACTTTAATGGTATTCGCCGGTAACTGGGTTGATATATATTTGCCGTTGGGTAAAACATAGGCCCTTTGCACCGGGAACGGACTATTGCCAAATTGCACATGTTTCAGCACCAGGGTACTATTCACCATTAAAACGGTGGTTTTAAAATCCTTAAACTGTAAGCTATCAAGCAACGTTAAACGGCACCTGGCAGAAAGCGACAATGCCGGGCCATTGTAAGTAGTATCTTTTGTAATAAGGACGCCATTGCCTTTAATATACAGGCTATCCTTCTGAATCCGCAACGCGTCGCTCAATATCACCGGGCTTTTATAATCGGCAGCTGAAAGCACGAGGGTATCGCCTTTCAAACTATCTATAGCTTTTTGCAGCTTTAGTTCCTGCGCGTTACGGCCGGGTTTAACAACCGCGGCAATTGGCTTTTCGGGCACTTCTGAATTTTTCCATTGAAAGTAAAACCCTACCGCGGCAATTAAAAATATCAGCGCGAGCACAGCGAAAAACTTGGTGAAAAAACTGCCTTTCTTCGCTGAAGGTTGAACCTGTGTGCCGGTAGCTTTGAGCTCCCGAACGGTTGTATCTCCTTTGCCATTTTCGCCCGGAAGCTTGGTTGTACTTGCCGGTTTGGTGGCCGTAATTACTTGTGGCGCTTTGTCGTTTTGCACCAGTACCACAGTAATGTTATCATTGCCGCCGTTGTTGTTGGCAGCAGTTATCAGGCTTTTGGCTTTTTGTTGTAAGGATGTCGGCTGGGTAATAATATCGGTGATCTCGGTTTTATCTACCATATCTGTCAGCCCGTCGCTGCATAGCAGCAGCATATCGCCCGGTAAAAATGGCGATTGCCCGGTTTCGATATAAGTATCGTCAGTATCCATCTGGATGTCAAAACCCAATGCCTTGTTGATCTCGTTACGTTTCGGGTGTTGCATGGCGGCCGTCTCCGTAAGCCTGCCCGTATCCTCCAAAAAACCCACAAAGGAGTGATCCTTGGATATTTTTACCAGCGAGTTATCGCGCAACAAATACAAACGGGTATCGCCCACGTGGGCATAGTAAAACAAGTTGTTGGCAACATCGGCCAGTGCCATGGTTGATACACAGGCCATGCTATCGTTTAAGCTATCCTGTGCCTTTTTTTCGATGATGCGCCTGTTGGCCAGCTTAAACGCGCTGATCATGGCCGGTATTACCTCATCATCGGTATGTTGGAGTACAGCAACGATCTCGTCGTGCGCTATGGCAGCGGCTACTTCGCCGCCGTTGTATCCGCCTACGCCATCAATAACGCAGCCCAGCACATAACGGTTATTCATCACCTTTTGGGCAATAAAGGTATCTTCGTTATTGGTGCGTATTTTACCGGTATCGGTAAGTCCAAAAAAGTTTTCAGCCATTTTGTTTCCCCGAGTTTTTAATGTCGATAAAGTGCGTTGCCAGCAGGCAAACCACAATTACTAACAGACCAATGGATAATATTTGCGACATAATACTTAGCCTTTAAACAGATTTAAGCCGATAATTCCGTTCAGCAGCATGCGCGAATTAACAGGCAGTTCAACCCAAACCGGCGCGTTCACGTCACTGCGGCTGATCACGTTTTCATTCAGCGTGGTGATCTCACCGAATGAGGCCACGTAAAATTTACCGTCGGCTTTATTAAAGCGGATCTGCAAATGCGGTGAGTTAACCCATTCCGACGGGATAACGAAGATGTTATCTTCTTCGCGTGGTTCGTCATTACCCGATACGATGATGTCATCGTCTTTCATCAGGTACTCCACCTTTTTACCCGCGAACTGCTTATCTGGTATAATGGTTTCTAAACGGGCAAGTGTAGGCTGCTCTTTTTTCGGGCTTTCTTTTTCAGGTGCTTCCAGGTGATCCTCATACGGAATTTCCATATAGCCATCGCTGTAATAGGTAAAGCCCTTCAAAATATCATCATTCACATCAAAAGTTTGCGCTATACCCGTTTGCCTCGGGATAAAGGTTACCCGCAGGTTCTCCGATTTTTTGGTGCTGTTGCTATTATCGGGTAATAGCTTACCTATAAAGCCTTTATCGCCGCGTACATAGCTGGGGTGTGTAACCAGCCTGAATACCCATTTGGAGCCCGATGGTTCAACCGTTTTGCCCGCTTCGCGATAGGTGCGCAGTATCTCGTAAAACTTCTTTACGCTTTCATGCACTATCAGCCCGAAAATGCCTTGTTTGTTTTGCACAAACTCGTTATAATCTTCTGTATTAAAGCTGATGATGAACTCGTGGTAAAAAACCACACGCCCGGCAAAAGAGAGTTCCCTTATCGATTCCTCAAATTTTTCAATAATGTAATTATAAACCGTATCGGGCGTAAGGGGCTGGGCTTTGCCGGTAATAGTAGGGGCATCATTGGTTAAAAACCAATCCTGTATGCCTAAGCGCTGCCAAAAGTTATTTTTGGGTTCCATTATTGATGTAAAAATATTTTATGCTAACTGAACGTAAAAACAACAAACGTTGTTTGATTGTGCAGCAACTGGTTTATTGGTTCGCAGCCGTATCGGGTTGATTCCCCACGGCACTATCCGTATTTGTTTGGGGTTGTAAAATTTCGGGTTGTTTGTTCTCGTTGCCGTTATCCTGAAGCGAATCCTGGCTCATCGGGTTGGCATACTCGTTCACCGGTTCTTCATACTTGGGTTCTACCTTCGGCGTATCCTTCTTCATCTTTACCGAATCCTGTGTGCTGTTATCCTTTAAACGGGCATCCTTTTTCAAAAAGGTAGCATAAATAGAAAAGCCCATGAAAATGATGAGCATAGATATCATGGCGTAAAACACCGGTTTAGATAGCGTTACTTTCGATTCATCCGCAACCGGTTCGGTTATCGCATTTGAGTTTGCCGCAGGTAAAACCACCGGATTAACAGCAGGCGCTTGCCCCGCAGCTACATTAGCCAGGCTGCCACTCACAATAGCATCATGCAACGACATGCCGCTGGAGAACCTGTCTTCCGGGTTCTTTTGCAAACACTTGTAGATGAGGTTCAGCAGCCAAACAGGCACCTGCATTTCCTGCGCCTTCCTTTGTGCCGACCAGCCTTCGGGCAAGTTGGCCTTGCGCAATTGCATGGCATCGGGCACAGGGCTTTCCATGTGGCCCAGCATCACGGCGTTGCGCCCGGCATCATTTTCAGATTGCAGCGGGAAAGGCACCTGCCCGGTAAGCAATTCGTACAATATCACACCGTAACTATATACATCCGTTTGCAGCATCATTTTACCGTCGTGCTGTTCGGGTGCCATAAACTCAATGGCCCCGGCATGGCGTATGCTGCTACGGCGTTGTTCCTCGCTCATAATGGCCAAACCAAAATCGAGCAGTACGTAGTTGCCGGTATGTACGTTATATTTTACGTTGTTGCTTTTTATATCGCCGTGTTTTACACCCACCATGTGGCAGTGCACCAAAGCGCAGGAGAGCTGATCGGCTACCTTGATAAGTTCTTTTAAGGTGAAGATCTTTTCGTGAGGCGGTTGTAACAGTTCACCCAGATCGGGACCGTCGATATATTCCATCTCGATGAACGGGAACGAGCCGCTTTCGGTAATACCCCAGCTTAATATTTTTACTACGTTGGGGTTGGGTTTTTCGTTTACCTTTTGCAGTTTGGTTACTTCGTTCTGAAAATTACGGTAATTTTTATCGTCGAGGCTTTCGGTGTGTACCGGTGTAGGTATAAGCTTAACTGCCGAATATATAGTGCCGGTGCGCCTGCCTTTGTATACCGAGCCTTGTCCGCCCGTGCGCAGTGCACCCAAATTTTCTAATCCTTCCGTTATTGTAAATACTTTACTCATTGCTGCTGTAAGTTACATCTGAAAAGCTTTAATTGTTATGGCTTTTCAAAAATAATATCTAACGGTAATGATAACGATAAAGTAGCTATAATAATTTGGCCGCTTTAAAAATTAAAGAAATAAAGCAGTGATGAGGGTTTGTAATGTTGTTTTTGAGCAGATTGATCCCGGCATCGCGTAACACACATACGTCAAATAAATGGATACTGAAATTAAATTCAATAGTGCCTGTATATCAATTGGTATAACGTTTTATCAAATTTTGATCGTAAAGCATTTTGCAGCTTCGTTTCAACACTTATATTTGCCGTTAAATGAAAAAATTAACCTACCTCATTCCCGCGCTGCTTTTATTGGGCGGCGTAAGCGCTTACGCGCAAACCGTAAACGATGCCGACAGGCACGAAATAGTTGAAAAATTAGGCAATAAGCTTGTTGAAGTATATCCTTTCCCCGAAATAAGCAAGCAGTATAAAGACGCGCTTACCAAAAACGAAGCCGCCGGCAGATACAATAACCTGAGCGAAGACGAACTGGCTTCAAGACTGACCGAAGATTTAAGCAAGGCCCATAAAGACGTTCACCTGCGTATTATGCGCAATGTGGATACTTATAAAAACCTGACCGAACCACGTGAAGGTGGTGGTGGCGGCAGAAATTCTGAAGCCGAATCGCAACGTAAATCAAACTATGGTTTTAAAAGTGTACAGATAGATGGCGCTACCTCAACTGCTTATGTTGATATTCCTGGGCCGTTCTACGGTTCACAAGAAGCGTTTGAAACAGCAGCTGCTGCTATGAACATGTCCGCAAACAGTAAAAATATCATATTGGATATCCGTCATAATCCGGGTGGTACAGGGCAAATGGGTCGCTTTTTGGCATCGTACTTTTATTTTCCGGGTCAGGAGCAGTTTTACCTGAACGGTTTTTATAAAGACCGCAAAATGGATGAGCAGGAGTGGACCTACTCGTATGTACCGGGCAAGCGTTTAACCAATACGTCGGTATATATACTGGTTGGTCCCGGCACAGCTTCGGCATCTGAAGGTTTTGCTTATGCTATGCAGAAATTACGCCGCGCTACCATAGTGGGCGAAACTACAGCGGGCGCTGGTATTGCAGGTACGTTCGTCGCTCTTAAAAATAACCTGGTTGTATTTACACCATTTAAAATGGTGGTTGCCCCTAACAGTAATGTTGGTTGGGAAGGCACAGGCGTTATCCCCGATGTAGTAAGTGGTAAGGAAGATGCGCTGGCCGTTGCCCGCAGGCTTATCTTACAGAATATGGCAAGCAATGGCTCGGACAGCACCCAGAAAGAAGCCGCTCAATGGATATTGGATGATGGCGTTTTTGCTACTAAAAAAGCTACCGATTTGAAAAGTAAATACGGCGAACTGGTAGGTAAATACACCAACAACGTAACCGTAACTTACGCTAAAGGTAACCTTACATGGAACCGCAATGAGCCGCGTAAACCAGCTGAAAGCTTTATAATAAAAGAGCTTAAGCCTGATGTATTGGTAATTACAGGATTAAACAGCAACATTGGCCCTAACAGTTCACGTGCGTACATTAACCGCGACGCGCAAGGTAAATTCATCAGCATTACCCGTAAAACCATGATGAACAATGGCAGTATCTATGTAGGGCCGCAGCCGTTGACAAAGTTGTAGAAGAAGTTTAATAGATATGGAATAGAAACCCCGGTAAGGCTTGATCTTACCGGGGTTTTGTGTTTTTTAGGATCTGATCGTTAATGTATATCTACCTGAATAAAGACGAGCCGCAATACTTGCAGAACAAGGCATCTGCTTCATGGCCTTCACGACCGCAGGATGGACATGCTTCGGGCAGATCTTTTCTTTGACGGGCAGCCATGGCAATATCATGTGTGATGATGCCCGTGGGCACCGCTATAATGGCATAACCAATAAGCATTACTACCGATGCTACAAATTTGCCCATAGGTGTTACCGGCGAAATATCACCATAACCAACGGTAGTAATGGTAACGATGGCCCAATAAACACTTTCGGGAATGTTTGAAAAACCGTTCTCGCGTTTCTCTACCAAATACATTATCGAACCCAGTATAACCGTTAAGGTAAGCACCGTGAGCAGAAACACGCTGATCTTGCGTACGCTGCCTTTCAGCGCCTCTTTTAAAAAGTTTATTTCGGTTAAGAAATGCCCCAGCTTAAAAATCCGGAATACCCGTAATAATCGCAGTGCCCGAAAAACGAGTAACGATTGTGCGCCGATAAAGAATATGCTTAAATAAGAAGGGATGAGGGCGATCAGGTCGATAATACCTAATAAGCTTACTACATAAAGTATTGGTCGTTTTATACTTACTAACCGTAGAATATATTCAATGGTGAAGAGCGCGGTGTAACCCCATTCCAACGTGTGCAATAGTTTACCATAGTGTTGGTGTATGCTTGCCACACTATCCAGCATTACGATAAGTATACTGGTAAATATGGCTATTAGCAAGCCTACGTCAAAAGCTTTGCCCGCGCGGGTGTTTGATTCGTAAATGATTTCGTGCAGCCTGAAACGCCAGTCGTTTGATGGAGGTATTGCCATATAAAGCTTGAAAGGCCGGGCTTTTAGTAAATGCCCGGCCTATGTATAACAATAGCTTTAGCTGTTTGTGTGCGCTGTATTGCCTTCCGGGTTTATTTTTAAAACTGGAAGTAAATAAAAGACTTACTGGTACCCTGGCTTAAAACGATTAATATCAGCATTACCGACCAAACCACGCCTGTGAGCCACCACGGCATTTTGGCTGTTGTTTTTAAAACGCTGCTGTTCCGCATAAACCAATGGAAACCCAGCATCAGGCTTATTACCACGCCCACCTTTATAATGGTTATGGTAGCCAGTAACGGGGGCCCGGCGGCCGGTACACGGCCCGACATAGCACTTAAAATTTGCCATGCCCCGCTAAATGTGCTCGACCTGAAAAATACCCAGGTAATACAAACCAGTAAAAAGGTTAACAACGCGTATAAAAACCCTGCGGAATTTTTACCGCTCAGGCTAATGCCCATGGAGGCGGTGGCAATTACAGGTGCGTTTTCGCCGCCTTCAGGTTGAGAGGATGTGCTTGCCCGGCTATCGTTAATGGCGCGTTCGATCCATAAATACAAACCATGCAAACCTCCCCAGGCTACAAATGTCCAGCTGGCACCGTGCCACAAGCCGCCAACCAGCATGGTGATCATTACGTTGAGGTAGGTTCTGAATTTACCTTCACGGTTACCACCTAACGGGATGTACAGGTAATCGCGCAGCCAAGCCGATAGGGTAATATGCCACCTGCGCCAAAAATCGGAAAAGCCGATAGCCGCGTAGGGGTACCAAAAGTTTTGTGGTAATACAAAGCCCAGGCATAAGGCTACGCCTATGGCAGAGGTAGAGTATCCTGCAAAATCAAAAAAGATCTGCCCGGAAAATGCCAGTACGCCTGTCCAGGCATCTAACGCCCCGAAACCTCCCTGCGAACTAAAAACCGTATCTGCCGCGCCGGATAGCAAGATATCGGCACAAACTACCTTCATAAACAAACCGAGGGTTAGCAACAACAGGCCGTTCATTAATTGTTCTGAAGTAGCTTTTCTGGGTGTTTCAAACTGTGGCACCAACTGCGGCGGGCGTACAATAGGCCCGGCCACTAAATGCGGAAAGAAGGTAACGAATAACGAAAAATCAAGCAGCGATTTCACAGGTTCGCTTTTGCGCTTGTACATATCAATAGTATAGCAAAGCGTAGTGAAGGTATAGAACGATATACCTGCCGGCAATATGATATTCGGTTTGGCCGGGTGATAATCAAAACCTACTAAATTGCTTAACTGTACAAAGTTATCAAGCAAAAAATTACCGTACTTAAAAAAGCAAAGCATGCCCAGGTTGCCAATCAAACTTACTACCAGCAAAACGCGGCGTTTATGTTTGTTGGGTTGGGTGTAAAGCGCCCTTCCCACAAAAAAATCAACTACGGTTGAGAGCCAGAGCAGGAGGATAAAAGGCGGATTCCAGGCGGCATAAAACAGGTAGCTGGCCAGTAACAGGTTTGTCTTTTTTGCTTTCCACGATATGGGCAGATTATGCAGAAGCAGCATAATGGCAAAAAATACAATAAAGGTATAGGAATTAAAAACCATGGTTAGTTTGGTTAAAGATGAATCAGTTTTATTAATTGCTTGCGGTAAACTGCCAGCCTTTTTCTTTTTGCAGAATAGCCACTAAATTGTTAGTATACACAATGGCATCTTTAGGGGTTAAGTGCGACCATTCGGGGCAAATCAGTTTTGCCGTGCCGGGATAATCAGCAAAGTAAATTCCCTGGCAACCAGTAGTTTTCAGCAGTCTGTCCCAATATAATTTACGGGGAAAACCCATGCTTTCGCCCACAAACATGGGGCCGCTTGATGGCGTACGTGTAAATATGACTTCGCCTCCACGTGCCTTTATTTTATCTACATTGCTTTTTGCCGTCTGCATAATCTCATCCAACGGTTTGCCGCTAAGGGGTGGTGTACGGTCTTTCCCCAGCATGGCCCATACACCTTTAACCTGGTTTTGCAGGTTGGTATCGGCCACAAAACTGTCGGTCATTTTATTTTGCCTGTCGAACATGGTAGGGCCAAACTGCCACGGAAAATTAAGCGGCGGAAAAACACCCGGCCTGTCCGGAATATGTAAATGATTTAGTTGGCCATTGAGCGAAAGGTAATCGGAGTTTAAAAAGGCCAGATTACCTTCAACCGGTCTGTTAAGTATAAAGCTTGCCTTTTGGGCCAGCGTTTCGCTCTTGTAATAGTTGATGCCTTCGTTTGGCGATATGGTGAAGAAAGGAGCGGGGTTAAAATAGAGTATTTCTGTTATGTCAACTATCAGCCTGCCTTTAAATTTAGGGTCGTTAGCGAGGTCGTCGAACATTGGCCTTGGGTTTGAGCCGGGCATGGCCAGTTGTATGGCGTGTGTGCCGGTAAGTTTTTCCCAGGTTGGTATATCAAGGTCGTACTTAATGCGCGATGAGCCTACAAAAACGGTAGCCTTATCTGATGGTTCGTACACCATGGCGCGTTTATCGGCCCAAAGTTCGGGGCCATCATCATAATCGGCAGCTACACCTTTTTGGCGTAGGTAAACCTCCCACGATATAAAAAAAATGAGGGTAAGGGAAACAGCCAATACAGCCGATTTCGCAGACGGAAGAATTTGCATAACCTGAAAGTTAAAGATCAAAGTGAAATTGTAGCAACAAGAATTCCGCTAAACGCTTTTCATAGTAATAGCTTTCACACTATTCAGAGGAATTGATAATACGGTATAAGTACATCTAATATAGGTACTTATGTTTTTATATCGGTATTTTTCTCAATATTGTTATGAAAGTGTGGTATTGCCACAGCAGGCGTAAGGTAAATTGTACAGGTAGACTGTGAGTTTATTTTTTGGTTGATTAAACAAAAAAGGGCGATTCAGGGTCAAAATGCCGTTATTGTATGTGTAACGGGGCTATTAATTGTGTTTATAAAGTGGCGCAGTTCATCACTAAGTAAAAATATATTCATATTAACATAAATTAACTTATAGGGGCTTGCTTTATAATATTTGCAACTGCAATTTGCGTAACTTTACTTAATTAAATTAAAAGTGATGAAAAGGAATATCATTATGATGGTTTGCGTACTGTTATGCGGCCTGTATAGTGGCATAGCAAAGGCCCAAACCGCTTTGGTAGCCGATCAAAATCCAAGATATTTGGTAAGCCAGGTGAAATACACCCGCATGGCCGATACCCTTAATAGCTTACACGGCACCACCGTACAAAATACCTACAAGGCTTACGATTGGTACGAAGCCAAGCTGGAACGCCGCCAGCAAAACCGGGAGTGGAGACACCAGGAACGTATGAATGGTTATTATGATTATTCACCGTCATGGGGTTTATATGGCGGCAGCTATTACTCGCCTTTTAGCAGCTGGGGTTACGGCAGCGGCTGGGGACGTGGTGGCTGGGGAGGCCGCACCAGTATTGGCGTTGGTTTTGGCTGGTAACAAATAATGCAGCATTCAATCTAAAACAGTATAATTAATAACAATTCAAATGAAATTTAATAGGATTTTAACGGTTGCTGCTATAGCAGTTTCAGGGATATTTATAGCCTCATGTTCAAGACAGGTAACACGTGTTAGCACCGAGGAAACTATAGATGTAAGCGGCAACTGGAATAACAGCGATTCGAGAATGGCTGCCAACGACCTTACTACACAAATATTAGGCGCCAACTGGATAGATACCCATACCAGCGATCATCAGGGCAAAAAGCCGGTAGTGATTGTAGGTTTTGTACAAAACAAAAGCCACGAGCATATTGAAGCCGAAACTTTCCTGGCTGATATTGAAAGCGCTTTTATCAAATCGCAAAAAGTACGTTTGGTACAAGGCGGTAAAAAACGTGAAGAGTTACGTGCCGAAAAAGCCGATCAGCAAACTAACGCCACCGTATCAAGCATGAAAAAATTCGGCTTGGAAAATGGTGCCGATTATATTTTGCAAGGTTCAATTAACTCAATTGTTGATTCGCACAAAAAGAAAAAAGTGGTTTACTACCAGGTAAATCTTGAGCTTACCAATATTCAAACCAACGAAGTAGTTTGGATAGGTGAGAAAAAAATAGCTAAATACGTAAAAAACTAAGCTGATAATATACATTGCCCCGAACGCGATATTATCTCGTTCGGGGCAATATGCCTTTTATAATGATCAACATACGTACGTATATTTTCCGGGCATCATCTGTTTTCGGGCTGATGCTTTTTTTATTGGGTTGCTCAACCTATAATCAAAGTATTGCGCCTTATTATAAAAGTGTTTCAGCAGGTAACTATCAGCAGGCCGAAAAAGACCTTAGCAATACCGGCGCCTTAAAAAAATCGCGCAATAAGCTGCTTTATCTGATGGAAAAAGGCCGTATAAGTCACCTCAACGCGCAGTACGATACCAGCAACAAGTATTTTAACGAAGCCGATCAACTGCTTGACCAGGGGCTGACCAGTGTGGGTGACGACGCGGTAGGCGTATTGCTTAACCCGGCAGCTCAGAAATATAAAGGCGAGGATTTTGAGAAATTCATGATCCATTATTATAAAGCGCTTAATTACCTGTACCTGAATAAAACGGAAGATGCTATTGTAGAGGCACGCCGCATTACCTTACAGGCACAAGCACAGGGCGATAAGTTTAACAATAAAGACTCCCGTTACTCTAACGACGCATTTTCGCTCACCTTGCAGGGCATGCTTTACGAGCGTAATAACGATATCAATAACGCCTTCATCTCATACCGTAACGCCGCGGAGGTATACCTAAAAAGTCCGGATAAAACTTATTATGGTACCACCATGCCATTAGGCTTGCAGCAAGATGTCATCCGCACAGCTAAATTAAATGGCTTTAATACCGAGGCCGATGAGTTTGAGCGTACCTTCGGGATCAAATACGAACCTGCCAAACCATCGGAAGGCGGCGAGCTTATATTTTTTTGGGAGAACGGACGCGCGCCCATCAAAACACAGGTCGACCTTTTTTTCAGCCTGATCAGGAACAGTAACGGCGACCTCTTCTTTACCGATGCAGGCGGCGGAATACTGATCCCGTTTAATTATGATGGCGACAGGAGCAAGGTGAACACCAAATCGGTAGAAAGCTTGCGGGCCGCATTTCCTAAATACATTGCCCAGGCACCCTATTACACCAGTGCTACACTTACCACCAATAACGAGCAAATAGCTTTTTCTAAAGCCGAAGATATTAACGAACTGGCTTTTAAAACGCTGCAACAGCGCATGCTGAACGAAATGGGTAAGATATTATCGCGCCTGGCGGTTAAAAAAATAGCCGAATACTCTATTCGCGCGGCAGCCAAAAGCAATGGTAAAACCAACGATCTGCTGGAAGGCATTGGTTATGGTATACAACTGTATAGCTTATTATCAGAAAAAGCCGATACCCGCAACTGGCAAAGCTTACCGGCCTCTATCTCTTACGCCCGCATCCCACTGCAAAAGGGGGACAACAAGATCACCATCAGCCTGAAAAATGCCCAGGGTGCAACTGAAACCCAAACCATCAATGTTGAAGGTAACGGCAGGTTGAAGTTTTATAATTACGCTACCTTAAAATAGGTAGTGTAATATTTCGCATTTAGTCATCCTCAATGCCCCGGCATTTATTTGCCAACCCCATTCTATAATTATTCATCTCCAAACCATTTACGTTATCAGGAATAGCCGCCCGGCAACCGGATTTCGTTCGCAGGTATATGATGTTATTTATCATAATGCTGATATACAGTGTTTTAATAAATAAATAACTATTGCTTAATAGTTATTGTGTCGTAATTATTCCTTAAAAAACTTCCGTATAACATAAAATACTGTCCCGTTTTCGGAAAAGATTATCCCGATTTAGTAAATATTATATCGAATCAGTGGCCTATATTTGTTGTGTTTATTTAGACTGATTAAAAATAAAGAAGTCTGAAAACTACACTAAACTTTATATAGCATGAACCAAGTCCGACCAATATGATAAGGTTGCAGGTAAAAGCAATTGTACCGAATTGACAAATTAAATAATCCTCCGAAATTTATTATGAATAAGAAACATTTACTTCTCCTTCTTTTTACGGCAGTTATCGCCATCATTACATCTTGTACAAAAACGGTAGACTTTGAACCGCTCGCCAAAAATACCATGGTGGAGTACAAGGTCTCAAACCTTACCGATACGGTAATTTATGGCGCAATTGATAATCAGCAAAATACCATTACCGTATATGTGCCATTTTATTATAACCTCAGCATTATCGACCCATTGATTAAAGTTGAAGACGGCGCTAAGCTTAAAGACGAGATTTTGCCGGTTGAACTCGGTAGCACCTCCCAAACCTATACCGTAATAGGTGCCGATGGTTCACAGAAGGTTTATAAACTGATTATTGTTGAGCAAAATACGCCTTCACTTGAACTTATTTACAACGATCCATCTAACCTGGTAACTTACCCGTTAGGTACATTGCCAATTATAAGGGGCAATTTATTCAGCCGGAATCCGCAAAACCTCAACGTGTCGCTGGTTGCCAAAAGCTCATCAAAAGTTATCCCCTTAGATAATTCAACCGCTCAAATTTTCTTAAGTACCGATGATGGACTTTACACTATGCAGTACATTAATATACCAGCCGATGCGGATACAGGTTATTTTGATGTTAACGTAAAATTTTTAGGGCACGATGTTAAGCTGGGGCAGCCTGTACACATTATACATCGTCAACCCTATGTTACTACTCCTTCGGTTACAGTAAAACAGGGCGATAATCTTACTTACAATGCCTATCAAAGCTTATTACTCAATTTAAAATCGGTAAAGGCAACACTTGGTGGTAAAGTGTATGATTTCGCTATTGTAAGTTCTAACGCCCTGTCTGTAACCATAAAAGTGCCCGACGATTTCCCTGTTGGCGTTTATACCGCTTTTGCCGACAGGCCACGAATAACATTTGAGTTTGAAGGCTGGGCTCCGCATGTTGGTACACAGGCCATGACGGTTACCGCCAAATAACAAGCATTAAGCCGCTTAGCGTACGTAAGCGATTAATATAATTCACACGAAAAATTTACCTAAAACAAACGCCAATGAAGAAAGGAATAGCAAAAAAATAGAACAACAATAATAAATAACAAAGCGAGTATACCGGTGCAATCTCGCCAATAACCGGTAAAAAGAAAGCCGGATGAGCAATAAAGTAATTCCTATTAGTAGTAGCAATTACAATAAATGTTGCCCAGCCAGCCTTCAGCTAAATAATTAATAAAATAATAAAAAATTAAGTTCAAAAACAAATACCATGAATTCAAATTTCAAAAACATAGCAAAAGCAGGATTAGCAGTTATAGCCTTATCATTTGTACTGGCTTCTTGTAAAAAAGATGCTAACGTAGCTAAATTAAACACCGTTAACGAGCAAGCAGCCGCCACAACCAATGTAACCGGTACTGTTTACGGCCACTATGGTAACCCAACTGTTTTCCCGCCAACAGGCTATGCTACGCTTTACCTTGGTTTAACCGGTACGCCAACTACCGATACCTCTTCAACAGCAGGCTCACGTGTATTAAAATTGGTAAGCTACAATAACTCATTTGCACAAGCTGTTGATACTACCAAATACAAGCTGTATTACTACTACAATACCTCAAAAACATGGTCAACATTAAAAATTACTGACTTTACAACTTCAGGTATTGCAAAAGCAAGCATTGGCCAGGCAACAACCAGCACTTCAAACGATGGTTGGTATACTTATGATGTTGCAAATCCTAATCACCCGATATTGGTAGCCGGATTTTTCATCGGCGTGGTTTCAAAAACAGGTTTATTGCCAAGCTATGCTGTTAAATTCAATTCAGTTTCAGGCGATGGCGGCCCTACTGCTAACCGCGGTATCTATGTTATTCAATACGGTACATTGAACAACTTGTAATCTGCATACCAAATGCTTAATAGCCATCCGGGTAATATCCGGGTGGCTTCTTTCAACATCCGATAAATTACGTTTTTATATGAACAGGAATATTTTACTTTTAATTATAGTCATCATCGCACTTTTTGCATCTTCTTGTAAAAAAGAATATGTAAAAACACCTTATAACACTATTGAAAATTTTACAATTAAGGATGCCAAAGGCGATCCGCTGAAAGCCGTAATTGTAAACAACCGCGTTATTGTATATTGGCCGCCGTTACAAACCGTGCCCGATTCTATAACACCCGAGATAAGCGTATCTGCCAATGCAAGTATATCGCCCGCGTCCGGTAAAAAAATTCCTTTTAACAGCAGTGTTACCTTTACTGTAACAGCACAGGATGGCAGCACGCAACAGTTTACGCTTTCACCGGCTATTAACCAACCACCTTTGGATCTTAACTTTAGTTTAGAGCAATATTTAGGTGGTGCATTGAATATTACCGGCGAATACATAATACCCGATACCAACGTAACTGAACTATATGTTATTAATAAAAAGGACAATAAGGCAACAAGACTTTGGGGTTCATCGTTCAATACCTTTACAAATGCCAGCCTCTCTATTTATCCAACACCATTAACGCTGGATACCGGCAGTTACGATATTAAACTCATTAACGGAACGCAAACTATAACAAAAGGCCCCTTTCAAGTTGGTATCCCTATTTTACGTAGTAATGAATTAGTATTTCTCGATCGCGGCAAATCATTAAAAGCTGGCGACGAGCTAAGTATAAATATATTGGACGGCCCTACATCTAAATATTATACTAATCAAATTGGCTATGCCATACTCGATATTGTTGCCGAAGATTTTTCTGACTCTCAATACCTTGTTTTACCGGTGAGCAGCCAAACGGCTACAAACGTAAAGTTTAAAATACCTGAAGATGTAATTGTTGGCTTTACCAGAACCATCACTTTAATCAGTAAAGATGAAACGCACGGTTCAGAGGCCTGGGGTTCTGTAGAGGCCGGAGATGTTGTTCATTTTGTTAAATAATATAACAGCTATATTTAAGTAAGATGAAATTTGGGCAAGCGAAACAGTGGATCTACCTGCTAAATCTTTGTATACCAATCGGCATTCTTTCCTGTTCAAAAGAGCCTATGGTGAAGGGAGATGCGGATGCCATTGTTTCGCCAACCAGCGGTACCCGGTTTCAGTTTACTTTAGATTCCATTTATTTGTATGCCAAACAAATGTATTTGTGGAACGATGCGCTACCGGATTACACGACGTTTAATCCCCGGATAAAATATGCAGGTATCAATCCACAATTGTTGGCTTACGAAACAGAACTGTTTGATATAACACAACTCAAAATAAACCCGGCCAACAGCCTGCCTTTTGAAAACGCCCTTACCGCCAACGTTGCCAAATACTCATATCTGGCAAATAGAGGCTCCACATTATCCGGACTTGCATTGGCCGTTGCCAATACTAATGAAGTAAGCGGAAACCCGGTTGCGGCAGTGGCCTTACTAAACGCGGGCGATACAAAGGTGGGTTACATAGCTTTATCATCATTTCCCTCGCTGGCTAATGCACAGTCATACATTGACGCTGCTTTTGCACAGATAGCCGCAGCTAATTCTGCCGATATTATCATTGACCTGCGTAGCAACCGCGGCGGTTATATCGAAACTGCCGAATACGTGGCCAATCTGTTAATTCCGCCTGCATTTAACGGTAAGGTGATGTATAACGAGCAATTCAATAGCCAAATGCAGCAGGGTAAGGCTACGATATTACAGCATCAGCCATATTTTGATGCAAACGGAAAACCTGTAAGCTACCAGGGTAGATTGGCCACTATGGCCGATGTTGATTATTCGGAAGTGGGTAATACTTATACCTTCAGTAAAAAAGGCAATCTTAGCAATTTGAAAAATATCTACTTCATCGTTTCCGGGCAAACGGCATCAGCGAGTGAATTGCTGATCAATTGTTTAAGGCCTTACCTCAATGTGAAACTGATTGGCAGTACAACTTACGGCAAGCCTGTTGGATTTATCGGTATCAATATTGATGAGTACACGGTTTTTATGTCGAACTTTTTGATAAAGAACGCCGCCGATAATGCCGGTTATTTTACCGGGATGCAGGTTGATATTCCCGTTGTGCCCGATAACCTGTATGAATTAGGCAACCCCGAGGAAACCTGCCTCAAAGCTACCATCAATTATATCAATACAGGGCAAATACCTGTAGCAGCCAATAGCAACATGAAAAGAACGACTTCGCTAAGGGAGCAAGCTACCACAGTGTTGCCTATGGTTGAGCGCCGTTTTAAGTTGTTGAAGCGATAATCTACAATAATTAACTACCGTTTTCATCTACACATTACAGGCTTTGGTCTACATTTTTTTACAGAGTGCCAATGTTTTATTACATAGCACGCGTAATTGAATATTTGTATGAACAGACCAATTTTTGTCGCGATTTTCCTTTGTATACTATTGGCAAATAATGCGATGAGCCAAAGCGATAAAACCTTACTTCCGCCTGCGGAAACTATCACAATAGATGGTAACCTAAAAGACTGGAGCGATAGTTTGCGGTATTTTAACGAAGAAAAAAAGTGGAACTATACCATAGCCAACGATGCCAAATTTGTTTACCTCGCCATCCGTTTTAACGACCGTACCGAGCAGCAACGGGTTTTAATGGCGGGCCTTACCTGGGGCATTAATGTTAAAGGGAAAAAGAAAGCGGCTTATACACTTACATTTCCATCCCGCGACCCTGAGAGCGGCCCACCTGCGATGCCGGCCGGCGAACAAGCTTCCCAACCGGGCGAGCAACCCAATGAGGATACACGTGAAGAACAACACAAGGCTTACCTCACTAAACTTCAAAAAATTAAAGTGACGGGTTTTAAGGAGATAGATTACGATTACCTCTCCATTCAAAATACTTACGGTTTTAGGGCGGCGCTTGATTATGATGCCGATGGCAATATGGTATACGAAGCTGCTATCCCGGTGAAGTTTTTTGATGCCGCCGATATTGTTAAAGGTGTATGGGCATTTAATATCAAGATCAACGGATTTACGCGACCATCAAATGGTGAAGGTGGCCCCGGTGGTGGCGGAAGAGGTGGCATGCGAGGCGGAGGTATGGGCGGCGGTGGTGGTCGTGGTGGAATGGGAGGTGGCGGAGGCCGTGGCGGCGGTATGGGTGGCGGTGGTGGTCGCCCGGGCCGCGGAGGAGCGGGAGAGGGCGGTGCTATTGACCGTACCGCCTTATCAAAGTCGGAAGATTTTTGGTCGAAGTACCAACTATATCAGCCAAAATCAAATTGATAAAAAACAAATGCCGCTTCATTTTTGAGAGCGGCATTTGTTTTTATTAGATTTTTTCTTCTGTTCTTACAGGTGCCGGGGCAAGTGTTTCAGAAACGCCGTTTTGCGAATCTTTAAACTCTTTTACGCCTTTGCCTAAACCTCTCATTAGTTCAGGTATTTTCTTTCCGCCGAATAACAGTAATACTGCTACAATAATTAAAATGATCTCTGGTGCGCCTAATCCCATGGTGATATGTTGTTAAATGAATAATCGATGCTGTAGTTACGTTTATAAAGCACAAATAGTTTTGTTTTTACTGATATATATGATTTTATTTTTTTGCAGACCAAAGAACAGTCAAATAACTCATGTTTACAGTCTGTAGTTGTTATTTTTGCCGTATGAAGAAAGCGCTTTTTTTGATGACCATGCTGACGATCCTTTTCCCTGCTTTAAGCAAAGCGAGCGCCTATTGGATGGAAGTTATAGGTTCGGGTAAAGTAAACGACGCGGTTACGATAAGGGTTATTTATGGGCATATTGATGAGTACAGCATTCGCCATCGCGATGGAGGCAATGAATTAACCCTTGCCGGTGATTTTAAAATGAGTGTAATTGATGATAAAGGCCAAAAACTTGACGTTCCTATTTCGCGCAAGGCCGATTGCTGGGAAGGTACATTTGTGCCAACGCACAATGGCAGCTACCGCATACTGGGTATAAATGACAGCCACCCCGTGGTAGACAGGTCGAAAACCGGCGGCAAAAATGTACGCCCGATAGATTATCTCTGTGCCGATTTCTTGGTGGGCACAGCCGTACCTGTTTTAAAGCCTGTTCAATTGTTGGATATTTTAACAACTGTGCAAGAGGGGATAGTAACCGTAAAAGCTTTTAATAATAATGCACTTGCTGCAAACGGCACAAAACTGCGTGTGTTTAACCCTGAAAACTGGGAAAAGGAATTGACCGTTAACGAAAAAGGAGAGGCTGTATTTAAAACCACCATGCCGGGCCTATACATCATCAGGCAGGATTGGGAAGAGGCCGGTGCGGGTAATTACAAAGGTATAGCATACTCAAACATCAGGCACAGGTGCAACTACAGCCTGATGGTTAAGTGATAATTCGGATAGCTGTTATTTAGCAGGTACAAGTTTCGGCTTTGCCACCGTTGATCTTCTGCGCGGCGATTTTGTTTTCGACTTCTTTTTTCTGTTCAACCATATCAGCAAGCCTGTTACCGGTAGGCTGGCGGTGAATAAACACACAATAAGATAAAGCAATTTAGTAAGCCAGCCCAGTAAACTTCCGGTATGGATAGGTAATATCATTCTGCGGATCTTGGTGCCGTTGGATAGTTTGGCATAAGGTAATTTGCTTATGAATTTGCCCGTATGGCTGTCAAAGCTTGCGGCGTCAACCTGTCTGTTCACGCTTTCTTCCAACTCTTTTTGTACAGTAACTGCCAAAGCGGGTTTTGCCGGTAAGTTAAAGGCGACAGTGCCTGTATAAGTGTAAATTTGGTTGGTTTGGTCGAGCATTCCCTGGTAAATGCCTGGCTTGGCTACCTTTAATTTTTCAAGGTTTTTAACCTTGGCTTCTTTGGTTTGCTTACCATCGGCAAGGGTATAGATCAAATCTTCGGCCCACTGATAACTCCACACGAAACCGGTGAGGGTGATCAATAATAAAAACAAAGAAATATAGAAACCCGATACAGAATGCAGATCCCAGGTTAAACGTTTACCTGATGCATCCCATTTAATTTTAAAGCGTTGTTTGATGGCTTTTTTATTGGCGGGCCACCAGATAATAATACCGCTGATCACCAAAAACAAACAGATAGAACAAGAAATACCGGTGATCACTTTGCCGGTTTCTTCCATCAGTAAATAACGATGCAGGTTACGCACCTGCTGAAAAAACTCTTTCTCGTACGGGCCTTTGTATAATATAGCACCGGTGTAAGGGTTGATATAGGCTATTTTAAGCCCTTTGCCTCTCGCACCAATGCGGGCAGTAACGCTGCGGTCGGCGGTTTCGGGTATAATGAGCCTTGCTGCTTTCTTGCCCGGAAAGGCAGTGTTGGCTATCTGTACCAGGCTATCAACAGGTAAACGTGTGCCGCTTACTTCAACCACCCGCGATTTTTTAAAGAAGATAGGGTCGAGCTCTTCTTCAAAAGTTAACAAAGCGCCGGTTAGCGCTACCACAATAAGGATGATACCCGATATCAATCCAAGCCATAAATGCAGCCAACCGGTAATCTTTTTAAATGCTTTCATTTGGTAATGAATTAAAAATGGGGCATTGCGTTGATATCATTAAGTTAAGCTTTTGATATAATTTTACTCATCCGGTCTTTGCTTCGCTTGACCACCTTCTCTGCGCAAGCGCAAAGAAGGTGGTCTTTTTCACCCTCTTTGCGAAGCAGAGAGGGTCGACCAGCGTAGCGTAGTCGGGGTGAGTTGATTAAACACTTAACTTAATGATACCGGCATTGCGCCCCATTTATCTATTTAGAATTTTAAGCTCAGGCTACCAATAAATTGAGCCGGCGCTTGTGGTGTTAAACGTACCGACCACGCTTTTTCGTTAGTTAAGTTGTTCACCTTAAAGCTAACACGGTATTTTGGCTGATCGTAAAATAAGGTAGCATCAAACATAGTGTATGAAGGTATAATTACCTTGGTTGTTTGCGTATTTAACTGGTACGATTGGCTGCCGTAGTTACCACCAAAGCCCGCGCCCAAACCTTTAAGGTTACCAGCAGGCAAGCGGTAGCTTAACCAAAAGTTTACCATATTATCAGGTCCTGATCCATCCGGGCGAAGGCCATTCACATCTGCGTTAGCATTGGTGATAACGCTGTAGTTATAGGTATAGCCGGCCAAAATGTTAAAGCCGGTGAATGGGTTGGCGGTAAGATCAACCTCAACACCACGGCTGGTACGTGTACCATCCTGCAATGAGTAATTGGTATCACTTATATCGGTTCTTAAAATGTCTTTTACGCGTATATCGTAGTAACTAACGCTACCCGCCAAAATGTGGTTAAACAGATCGCCTTTAACACCAAACTCTAACTGGTTAGCGCGTTCAGGTTTAAAAGGAGTACCGTCTTTTGACTGACCGCTACGGTTAAAGAAACCACCCATATAGTTACCAAAAACCGAAAAACGGTCTTTAAACACTTCGTAAACCAAGCCCAGTTTTTGTGATACTGTATTTTGGCTGTACGGACCGGCAGATATACCATTGGCACCTAATCCGCCCGCGGTTTGGCCGGTATTTACATTGTATACACCCAGATACTGGTAACGGTCAACACGTAAACTTGCCATGGCCAATAAGTTATCGGTAATGTTAAATACATCCGATACGTAGATGGCGTAGGTATTATCACGGTTCTTTTCTTTACGTAAAGTACCGCCGTTGGTAGCAATAGAGTCGATACGGAAACGGGTTACCCTGTAGTTGGTAGGTGGGTTAAGGAAACTGATAGCAGGCAGGTTAACGGTAACGCGGTCAAAATCATTATAGTTGTTGTAATAATCTAAACCGGCAACCAGGCGATTCCTGAACTGGCCGATCTTGAAATCACCAATGAAATTTTGTTGAACATCGGTTGCTATAAAGTTGGTATTACCTACTATTATCTGCGGTTGCAAGGTGCTGTTTGCACGTCCGTTTAATGCAGTTATATAACCGTTAATGGTTGAACGGGCCCTTGAAACCACGGTTTGTGATGTCCAATGCTCAGATATTTTATAGTTCATTTGCGCAAATATGTTCATCATTTGCGTTGAGTAAGTTAAATCGTTACCCAGGAATGTTTTGTTATAGGGGAAGCCAATATCAACAATTGATTGTGTTAAGCCGCTTCCGGTGAATGGGTTAAAGCGAACTACTGATGTTCCTTTTTCCTGTCCAAATTCAAAATCAAGTAATAATGAAAGACGATCTGTTATCTGGTAAGAAAAACTTGGTGCTATAGTCAGGTTGTTAGTATAACCCTGATCCTGAAAAGTTTTTTGATGCGTATTAGCAGCGTTTAACCTGAATAAAGCAGTTCTGTCGGCATTTACCGGAGTATTTACATCAAGTGTAAGGCGGTTAAGGTTCCAGCTGCCTGCGCTAAAGCCAACTTCGCCGCCAAAATCATTATAAGGTTTTTTGGTAACACGGTTATATAAACCACCGTAGCTGCTGGAGATACTTGTACCGAACAATGTAGTAGACGGGCCTTTGATGGCTTCGATACGCTCCAGATTTACCGGATCAATGGAAGAGAACGCGGCACCTGCAACACCATTGCGTGCGTTGGGCTCGGTTTCAAAACCACGGGAGCGGAAGGTTACACGCCCCTGGTTAGCAATCATCGGGATACCGGCACCGGGAACACTTTTAGAGATGCTGCCCAAATCTAAAGCTACCTGCTCTTGTATCAGTTCTTTTGATACGCTGTTATAAACCTGTGGGTTTTCGAGGTTTTTTAACGGAAGCCTGGCTATGTAAACGCTTTCTTTTTTAAAGAATTTGTTTTTGTTGCCCGGTATGGTTACCTCTTGTAAGGAGGTAACGTTCTCTTTCGGCAACTGGTAATCAACAATAGCCTGCTGACCAGCAATCACCGTAACCGGCAAATCTTTTTGAGCGGCACCAAGCACTTGTATTTTGATGGTATAGTTACCGGGTGTTATATTTTTAAAAGTATACTGACCTTGCTCGTCAGTTAGTGTTGTTTTGGCCAGTTCAACAAGGGTTACAGCACCCGATGCCAGTGGCTGCCCGTCAACCATGGTTAATTTACCGGAGATATTACCGGTTGTTGTTTGGGCGTTTGAGTTGAAGGAGAAGACTGACAATAACGCCAGTAAAATTGTAAATAGGGGTTTCATCAAATAAATATATGAGTAAGTGTACAGTTAACACTTGCAAATATATGGCATTGTTTATAATTGGTCTAATTAAAATGAAAACTTAACATACCCCGGGGAATTACACGCGGGTTCGTTTAATGTATTGATAACCCAGTAGATACAGGCATGGTATTCCCAATATAAAGCCACCCAATACATCGGTAAACCAATGCGCGCCAAGGTATATGCGCGATGCAGGGATAGAAAAGATAAGAAAAATACATACGGCGGCTATGCTTAATCTTAACGGCTTCGCGATAGATTTTAGCTCGAACATTAACACGGTGATAAAGCCGAAAAAGATCACATAAAAAAGCACGTGCCCGCTCGGAAAGCTTTGCTGACTGCTTTTGCCCATTATAATTACCAATGTATCTGATGGGCGTGGCCTGTTAACAAGCCATTTAATAATAGTGCTGAGCAAGCCTGATAATAAGGTTAATAACACAAACAAAGCCTCTTTTTTATACCGGAAAAGGTAAAACAGCAATGCCGTAACAAATACTATAATGGGAGAGGCCGGTACAGTGCCGGGCCAGCTTATCGCTTTCATAATAGTATCCAGTAACGGATTACGATGTTCCTGTATCTCTTCTGAGAACTTAATATCGATAAACGTAGTAGGTAGTAATACTACAAAAGCGGTAATCAACAAAAAGCCAACAATTAAGCCAATCATCACATACAATAATATTTTCTTTTTGCGGGCAGTTGGTTCCATTAACAGTAATTAAGATGGTAATATAAGGTACTTACACTTGTTTTAAAGTATTGTTTACAAAAGCGGGCAAACAAATATAGGTTCGCCCGCTTTTGTAAAATCCAGTTTATGTTAAAAGATTAATTCTGCTGTTTAAATATCATTAGCTTAAAAGTACCGGGAACTACATTGCGGGTACCCTTTTCAAATTCGGCAACGCTGAAATAAATTTTATGGGTTTTTGCATCAAGTGCCATCGTTTTAGCCCTTTCCTGTGTTTTAAGGGTTTGTACAACGCTGTACTCATCTGCCGATTTTTGTTTGATAATAGTGGTTGTGCCATCACCGTTTGAGCAAAAGATCAGTTGTGTAGCCGCATCATAAGTAACAGCATCTACACCTTCGCCGATAGGCAGGGTGGCTATTACTTTACCGGTACTGATGTTGAGCACGCTCATGCCTTTGTTTTCCCTGCAAACGGTAAATAAGCGTTGATTTTTACCATCTAACGCCAAACCTGTAGGTCCTCCGCAAGGGGCTAAGGGAATATTTTTGATCACCTTCAGTGTTTTGCTGTCAATCACGTCAAGGCTGCTTTTGTCTTCAAGGTTGTTGTATATTTTTCCTTTACCATCAGCTATCGCAAATTCGGGGGCACCGCTTAACTTTACGGTACCAACTTGTTTTAAAGTTACGGGGTTAATTACCGAGGCATTACTGGTTTCACCGTTAAATGTGAAGATTCGATCGGAGTAGCTATCATACATAATGGCATCGCAGCCTTCGGCACCGGTAAGGGGTATTGATTTTATCTTTTTAAAAGATACGAGGTCGAACACTACCACGGCATTGGCTTTGCTGTCGCTGATAAAACCTTTATTCGCTTTATTATCAATAGCTATACCGTGTATACCTTGCAAATCAGCAATAACACCCACCGGTTTTTCGGTATCAAGATTAACAATGTTTACCGAGTTACCATGTGAAATGAACAGGTTACGGTGAACCTGGTCTATTGAAAGGTAATCGTATTTGCCGTCACCCGGCAGTGCGATGGTACTATGCGGAACATAATTTTGAGCTTTAAGGCATACAGGCGCCAGGCTGAACATAGCCAGTATAGCAAACCATAAGATGTTTTTTTTCATGTTGTTTTTTTGCGAAAATTCATCAATAATTCTGTAGAGATTATGGATTTATCAGTCTGTTATCACCGGCGCATTATTTTTATCCTGCTTGTAAAAGATCCTGATCATACTCGGCAACACGATCAGCAGCAGTGGCAAAGCGATCAGGAAGCCCCCGATAACGGCTATAGCCAATGGCTGGTGTAACTGAGCGCCCGCGCCAATACCCAAGGCAAGCGGCATCAGTGCTATAATGGCTCCCAGCGCCGTCATTAGTTTTGGCCTTAAACGGGTAGATATGGAGTAAATGATAGCCTCGTCAATAGTTTTATCCCTTGCGCTTTCCCTGAATTGCAGGAAGGTGAATATGGCATTCTCACCAATAATACCTACTATCATAATTAGTCCGGTATAACTGCCCACGTTCAATGGCGTGTTGGTTAAATACAATGCTAAAAAGCTTCCCGATATACCCAAAACCGCCATTACCAGTATCAAAAACGCAATCCTGAACTCTTTAAACAGGAACAAGATAACCCCGAATACCAGTAAACAAGAGGTGACAAGGATGATCAGCAACTCTTTAAATGACTGTTGCTGCTCGGCATAAGCGCCACCGTATTCAACATGGTAACCATTAGGTAGGTTAACATGGGCTGCTATATTTTTTTGAATGGCAGGTATAACCGTACCCAGATCGCTGTTATCCAACCGGGCGGTAATAACACCCATTGATTGCAGATCCTGCCGTTCTATCTCGGCATCACCTTCTTTAATATCTACCGTGGCCAGCTGACTTATAGGCACCAGTTTTCCATTGGCCAAAAAGATATTCAGGTTTTTGATGGCCGCGATGTTTAACGATCTGTTGCCGGGATACACCATGCGGATGGGTGATAGTTGCTGCGATTCGTACAGGTTACCCACAATATTGCCATCTAAAGCGGTTTGCGCCTGAAATTGCAGCGCGGCAGGGGTAATATTATATTGAGCCAGCCTGGTATAATCGGGCACGATGTTAACAGAAGGGCCGGCGATGATAATACCGTCGAATACATCGGCAGTACCTTTTACGGCGGTTGTTTGCTCGGCTATTTGCCTCGACAGGTTTTGCAATACATGCTGGTCATTCCCGAATACCTTTATCTCGATGGGCTGGGTAGAGCTCATGAGGTCGCCCAGCATATCGGTGATCACCTGGCCAAAATCAACCCTAAGAGCAGGTTGTGTGCGCTCAATTTCGGCACGCAAGTCACTGGTTACTTCTTCCGTTGTTTTTTGATGGCCTTTTTTAAGCTGTATCAGATAATCGCCGGTATTGGGTTCGGTAATAAAAAATCCCATTTGCGTACCTGTACGGCGCGAATATGCCGCCACATCGGGGTGTTTGATGATGATCTTTTCCGCCTCGCGCAGCATGCGGTCGGTTTCTTCGAGCGAGGTGCCCGGCGGCGAAGTATAATCCAATACGATACTGCGTTCGTCCATATCCGGCAGGAAACCGGTTTGTAAGTTGGATGGCACCAGCACGATCACCGCTACCAAGCCTGCTATAATAAGAATGCTCAATATTGGCCTCATAATGAAGAATGATACCCAGCCTTGCCTTTTTACCTCGTGTACTTCTTCTTTTTTGGTTGATGAATGCCCCAACTGGTTACGCGTAAGCAACAAATAAATAACCGGTAAACCTATCCAGGTAACAAAAAATGAACATACGAGGGTAATGATCATGGTATTGGTCATCACCTTAAAGTAAGCGCCCGCCACGCCCGTCATCAGCAAAAAGGGCAGAAAGATAACGATAGTACTTACCGATGAACCCAGCATAGCCGGGAACAAATAATCGATGGCCTTTTTTAACAGCCTGCTGGTAGGCTGCTCGGGGTGCTCTTCGTGGGTACGATGGATTTGCTCTACCACCACGATGGCATCATCAATAATGAGTCCGATAGCGGCGGCTATGGCACCAAGCGTCATGATGTTAAAGGTATAGCCTATTACATACAACACTATCAGGGTTAGTCCAAGGGTTACAGGGATAGTAATGAGGATGGTAGCACTCGCTTTTAACGACCGCAGGAATATGATAGCCACCACAATGGCCAGCAGCAAACCTATCCAAACGCTGTCGGTAACGCTTTTAACCGAATCGTTTACAAAATCGGCCTGAACATAATATGGTTTAATGGTAACATCTTTAGGGAGTATTTTTTGCAGGGCACTTACCTTGGCCGCCATATCTGTTGATAGGGAAATGAGGTTGGCATTAGGCTGTTTGATTACGGCTATCAATACCCCATCGTGCCCATTGGCGTTTATCTTGGTGTACTCAATACCTTCGCTCACCTGTATGGTGGCAATATCTTTTAACTGAATTACCCTCTTGCTGTTATTGCTGATCACCATATTTTCCAGCTGATCTTTCGCGCTTACCGTAGCATCGGTTACGGTAAGGTACAGCATCTTGTAATCGGCAAGGTAACCTTCAGATTTGATGAAATTGGTTTGCGATAGCGCCGCGCTGATCATATCGGGCGTAAGCGAGAGCGCGGTCATCTTATCCTGTTTCAATACCAGCCAGTATTCTTTATTCTTCCCTCCAATTACCCTGATCTCGGAAACTCCTGCCACTTGCGACAGGAATGGTTTTACCGTAAATGTAGCCAGTTGTTTCAGCTCAATAGGGGAGCGTTCGTGGCTTTCTAATGTATAACCGCTTACAGGCAGTATAGAGGGGTTCATTTTCTCTACCGATACGTTAACGTCGGGAGGCAGCGTGTTCTGTATTTTGGCTATCTGCGATTCTATTTGCTGTTTGCTCAGGTCTATATCCGCATTCCAATCCATATATGCCGAAATTTCGGCACTGCCCCGGCTGGTTGTGCTGCGTACCAGTTGCAGGTTGGGCACTTGTTTTACCGCGTTTTCCAGAGGCTTGGTAACGGTGATCATCATGGTATTTACCGGTTGCAGCCCTGCATCGGCAATGATCTTGATCTTAGGGAAAGTGATCTCGGGGAAAAGCGAGGTTTGTAGTTTGGTATAGGCGAAAATACCGCCCGTTATCAATAGTGCTAAAACCAGCAGCAGTGGTTTACGATAGAAAATGAAGAAGTTCTCCGTTTTTTCTAAATGTGTATTGGCTGATCTCTCCATTATTTAATGATCTTAACTTTAGCGGTATCTGCCAGTCCGTAATTCCCGGTAATGATGATCTTATCGCCCGGCGAAAAAACCGGTGACAGGATCTCAATTTTGTCGGTAGTTTCAATCCCTTTTTTTACAGGTGTTTTTACAGCGGTGGTATCGTTAATGAGTTTCATTACCCAAAAATCGGTTTGGGTTTCGTTGGCAAGTACCGCGCTTTTGGGCAGTGAAGCCGCATTGGTTTTATTAGTTTTTACAATGCGAGCCCTGGCAACCAGGTTTTCGGGTATTATTTTGCTGCCGGTAGTTCTTATCACTACACCCTGTGTTTGCGAAAGGCTGTCTACAGCGGGCATAAATGAACTTACCTTGCCTGTAACCTGTTCGCCGCCGGGCAGGGTTAATGCCACATCCTGGCTTATGGCTAAATAATTGCGGTACTCGTAAGGCAGCTGCATTACAAAAACGAAGCTCGCCCTGTCGCTGATAACGGCCAG
The DNA here is from genome assembly GCF_039541195.1 of Mucilaginibacter gynuensis. NCBI lineage: Bacteria > Pseudomonadati > Bacteroidota > Sphingobacteriia > Sphingobacteriales > Sphingobacteriaceae > Mucilaginibacter > Mucilaginibacter gynuensis. Next base: position 590,167 of record NZ_BAABFT010000001.1, on the reverse strand, counting down.
TTGCTCGCCGTCCTGCACGTAATCGCCGGTTTGGTGGTTTAGCTGGGTAATATAGCCATGCTCGGCCGCGCGGATGCGGCTTACTCCCGAGAATTTAAAAGTAGTATCGAGCACGTTGATGGTATTGCCGATGCTTTGCGCCTCCTTGGTTTTAATAACAAACAGCAACTGGCCTTGCCCTACGTATTGCCCCGGCTGAATGTTCACTTTTTGCAGGTAACCTATAGCAGTGGCTTTAACATAACTTTTTTGTAAGAAAGTGGCGGTAGCATTCAGGTCGATGTAATCGGTAAGCGAGCTGTTATCTACTGAGGTAACTTTTACCGGTGTTTCGGTTTCCGTTTCGGCGGTGGCATCAGCAGGGGGCGTGCTTTGGCAGGCCGAAAACAACAGTGCAGCCAATATAAAAAAACCAATGCGGCTAATGTGCGCCTTTGCGCGTAGGTTTAGTTTCATACTATTTGTTCCAGTAGTTTAGCTGATTGATGAGTTGAAGGCGGCTAACGCTTGTTTGCGTAAGCAGGTTTTTTACCGAGTAATAGTTATTAATGGCCAATATCAGATCGGCAATTTTAACATCGCCGGTTTGCAGTAGTTGGGTATCAACCTTTATCAGGCTTTCCGAATATTTTGTTTGCGCGTTTATTTCGCCGATCAGTTTTTCGGTTTCACTGATCTGCTGGTTCAGTTGATTGATCTGCTGGCGGTATTGGGTATTAAAAAATGCTTTATAAGTTTGCCTTGTTTCTTCTTCCAGCTTTATCCTTTTGTATTGCAGTTTGCGCTGGCCGCCATCATAAATAGGCATAGTAATGGTAAAGCCAACACTGGCGCCAAAGTTTTTATACGGCTGTACCAAAAAATCGGAATTGTAACCGCCATCGGCAAATATGTTTGCCTGCGGCCGGTAGCTGTAGTTAACCAGACTGTGGCTTGTAGCAAGCCGCAAGCTGTCCAACTGGTATTGCTTAAAAAAGATGCTGTTATGCACTTGTGCCGAAGTCGCTCTTTGTAAGGATGGATCGCTTAGTTCAACCGCCGAAGTATCTGCAATACCGGCAATATAATTAAGTGTGGCAAAATCATTTTTGTACTGCAACTGCGCCTGTAATAGTTGTAATTGTTGTTGTTTTAAAGTAACCAAAAAAGCCAGGTATTCGCTTTGCTTATATACATTGCTACGGGTAAGTTTCTTAAGCAGCGATTCCTCACCGGATAAAAGTTTGACAATCTCAATGTTGAACTTAACCTGTTGCAGGCTGCCGTAAGCGGTAATGTACTGGCCTATAATGGTACGTTTTAAATCCTGCGCGCTTAGTTTACCGGCATTGATCAGCGAATCGCGCTGTAAGGTAATGGCCATTACTTGCGCGTTCATGTAGCCCTTGCTCACCAATTGCTTATTTACACCCAGCAAAGCATTAAATGTTTGCTTGTTGGTGATGGCCTCGGCATAGCCATAGCCTTTTATTACAGGGGCATAGTAACCAGCAGTGTTTAAATTTACCTGCGGACGGTAGCTGGCACGTAAACCCAGGCTATCCAATTTACTGCTTGCCACCTGGTTATTAAGGTCTTTTAAAAGCGGACTGTTGCTTACCGCTTGCTCCAGATAATAATCAAGCGTTTTGGTTTGGGCGCGCAATTGGCTGTTGCTAAGTATAAAGAGTAACAAAACGGGGAGCCATTTCATCGTTGATCGGTTAAGTTTCATCTAAGCTATCTAATATTTTTTATATGGTGGATGAAAGGTTTTTATTGCTCCCATTTGCTTTTGATTTTGCGCAATTGTTTTTGCTTTAATGGTTCAAGAACCTGTTGACCATACTTGCTAAAATAATGGTGTTTAGTTAGAAAATCGATATTCAGTTTATCCCATTCCTCGTCGGTATATGTTTTGTTGAGGTATATTGCCCACTCTTTGCGTAACCTCTCGCTATAGGCAGGGTAATTATCGCTGGCGAGGTGGGCCATATCGGCATCACAAATAATTTCTTCTACCCGCGAGAACGGATTTTGTGGTAAACGGGTAGCTGTAATGAGGTATTCTATTTTTTGAATGTAATCGGCAGGGCAGTCTCGTGTTTTTAAAAAATCAACTGCTATATCAATACTTTTTACTTCGTGGTTTATATAGGTATAACAATAACCGCTGTCATGAAACCACGCGGCAATCTCCAGCATCTGCAATTGCTCCTCAAGAATGATACTTTGTTCGCCAATAAAAAGCACCTGCTCAACCACCTCTTCAGTATGTCTTTTTTGATGGAAGGTAAGTTCCTTTGGCAAGGCCCTGTCAAAAAGACCATTGACAAAGAAGGATACATCCTGAATAATATCTGCTGACATCATACACAATCTTTTTACAGGCCAAATTCGGGGTCAATTCTGTAGGGAATTTGGAGGATGCTATTCTTTAACAGCAACGGGCTGCTTATTGTACACTCCGAATTTTTACTATAAAAGCTAAAAATGGGGAGTATGGCAACACATTGTTGCCATACTCCCCATTTTTTAATTAGCGCTTATTTTTTAATTGGTTGATTATCAGTGTTTGGCATGTTGTGGCCCATTTGGCATGGTTGTGTATTATACTGTATCAAATAACAAATAATAATATATACATCTAATATGAAAAAGATCATTTTATCAGCAGCATTTGTAGCTGCATTAGGAAGCGTTTCAATTGTTAAAGCACAAACTACACCTTCTACCACGACCCCTGCAACTACCACTCCTGCACCAGGTACAACTACTTCACCGGCTACCACACCAGGTACTCCGGCAACAACAGATCAGTCGACCACTGCGCCTGCTACAACAGCACCGGCTACTACAACTACTGCGCCTGCCACTACTACCGAATCAGTAGCTACTGCACAGGAAGTATCTAAAACAGAGGTTAAATTAACTGATTTGCCTGAAGCAGTTACCAAAACTTTAAAAAGTGCCCCGGTAAGCGAGTGGACTCCAACCGATGCTTCTTTGGTAAAAACATCTGCCGGCGAATTCTACCTGGTTAACCTTAAAAAAGGTACCGATGCAAGATTTGTTCGTTTAGATAAAGATGGCAGACCGGTTAAATAAACAACCAGCGTTTCAATAATAAGCAAGAAAGCCGGGTTTTTTACCCGGCTTTCGCTATTTTTGCCGTTACTTGTTATGGCTAAAATACTACTTGTTGAAGACGATTCCACTTTCTCTCAACTCCTTCAGGGGTTTTTAAGCAAATACGGCTATGAGGTTGATGATACCAATACCGTAAAAAATGCTACAGCTTTACTAAGTAAACACACCTATGATCTCTTCCTGCTCGATTACCGTTTACCTGATGGTAACGGCCTGGATCTCTTGCTGAATGCCCGTAAACAGGATATTCATGCGCCCGCCATTGTAATGACGAGTTTTAACGATGTACGCACCGCCGTAAAGGCCATGCGTTCGGGCGCGTTTGATTATATCACCAAGCCTGTTAACCCCGATGAATTGCTAATGGTGATCAAAAGCGCCCTAAAAGGTGAAGATGAAACCGGTACCGAAGAAGAAACGGCAACAGGCGATTTTATACGCGGTACCAGCGACGAAGCCAAAAAACTGTACGATTATATTGACCTGGTTGCCCCAACAGAAATGGCGGTGGTGATACAGGGCGAAAGCGGCACAGGTAAAGAGCATGCCGCCAAATTTATACACCTGCAAAGCAAACGGGCAGGCAAACCTTTTATAGCGGTTGATTGCGGCGCGTTATCTAAAGACCTTGCGGCCAGCGAATTGTTCGGCCATGTAAAGGGCGCTTTTACCGGGGCTATTACCGATAAAAAAGGACTGTTTGAAGCAGCCGAAGGTGGTACTTTATTTTTAGATGAGATAGGAAACTTAAGCTACGAAGTACAGGTGAAATTGCTGCGTGCCTTGCAGGAACACGTGATACAGCCGCTTGGCAGTACCAAGCAACTGAATACCAATATCAGGTTGATATCGGCTACTAATGAAGACCTGATCAATAGCGTAAGCAACGGCGATTTCAGGCAGGATCTTTATCACCGCATTAACGAGTTTAAAATAAATATGCCGGCCCTGCGCCAGCGCGGCAGCGACTTAACGCTCTTTATGAGTCACTTTATTAAGCGTGCCAATAAGGAACTCGACCGCAATGTACAAACGCTATCTGCCGAAGCCAGCGACCTGCTGCATAATTACGACTGGCCGGGTAACCTGCGCGAATTAAAAAATGTGATACGCCGTATGGTGCTTTTAACCCCGGGAACCGATGCTGGTATTGAATCTTTACCTGATGAGATGCTATTGTTTACCCATCAACAGGCAAAAGCAAATGATACCGACCTGAAAGCAGTGAACGAAGCCAATGAGCGAACCCTGATACAGGAAACGCTGCAAAAGGTTAAGTTCAATAAATCAAAAGCGGCAAAAATGTTGAATATTGATCGTAAAACGCTGTATAGTAAAATGGAGCGCTACGGTTTAAAAGACGATTAAACTTCCATTGTTGCCGGGTAGGCTGTATCAATATAATCAATCAGATCCTGCATTTCAGATAGGAGCGCCTGCAATTGCACACCGGCACTTGCCGATAAAGCATCATCCATCAGCAGCTGCTCAACCCGCCTTAACGCTACCGATAGATCACGGGCGCCAATTTGCCCGGTGCGGCCAGCCATTCGGTGTACCAGTAAAGCTATTTTTTCGGTATCAGTTTCACTTGCCAACGCGTCTTCCAGCTCTGCAATATCGCTGCGGGTATCAGCCGTAAAGCGATGCAGGATATTGGCCAGCTGCTTTTCATCATTAAAGGTCATCCTTTTAAGCATGGTCATATCCAGGCCGGGGTTTGACGATGCTGCTTTACCGGCATCGGTATGTGTGGTATTGATCCCCAACAACTGTAAAATATCATGTTCAGAAAAAGGCTTGGTAAGTATACCATCAAATCCGGCTGATAATATTGCTGTTTGTTCCTGTGGTAAAGCCTGCGCGGTAAGCGCGTATATTTTAGTATCGGCAGGTACTTTCTTTTTTAGGGCTGCACAAAGTTCCTTGCCATCTATCCCCGGCATGCGTATGTCGGCAAAAATAACACGTACCTCATCATCCCATGGCGCACTTAATAAATCGGTCGACGAGTTAAAACATTTATGCGGTATCCCGTTCTTTTCTAACAGTAATTCGCACAGATCGAGTATCAAATGATCATCATCTACCACCCAAACTTTTGCAGGTTTTGTTGTTTTAAGCTGTGGATTAGCAGATGTCCCTGTTTTGCTAATTGCCTCACTAGCGCGTGTAAAAGTAAGCAGAACAATAAATTCCGAGCCTTTACCCGGTGAGCTTTCTACATTAATACTACCGCCTTGCAATTCAACCAGCTCTTTACAAATGGCAAGGCCAAGGCCGGTACCTTTATCCTGCCGCTGGCCGGGAGTTTCGGCTTGTTCAAATTCGTTGAATATACGGTCGATATCATTTGCCGAAAGGCCAACACCTGTATCCTTTACCCGGAAGGTATAATGCAAGCCATCGCCGTTCTGCACATAAGATACCGTAAACAATACCTCACCTTCCTCGGTGAATTTGATGGCATTCCCCAACAAGTTATACAGCACCTGCTTTAACCTGAACGGGTCGCCGTTAACAAGGCTGTTAGTAGGCAGGTGATAATTACCGGTGAACTTAAGCGATTTATTTTCGGCAGGCAGTTTCATTACTGATTCTACCTCTTGCAGTAACCCGCGCATATCAAATACCTTGTTGGTGTAAGTAAACTTGCCCGATATGATACGATTATAATCCAGCACCTCATTCACTATCTGCATTAAGTGTTTCGACGATTGGTAGATGGCCTCAATATGATGCTTGTTGCTTTGCTGCTGCAAGCGGGCCAGTTCGGCATAACCAAATATTGATTGCAGGGGAGTGCGGATCTCATGGCTCATGTTCGACAGGAAACGCTGCTTGGCGCGGCTATGGTATTCGGCTTCGTCGCGCGCTTCTTCCAGTTCTTTACGGTAACGGGTGCTTCGTGTAATATCAGTTAATATGAGGTACAATAAAATTACGGTAAGCACCACAAAGCCCAGCGTAATAAAGCCCGTTTTTTTTATGCTGCCGGTTACAATGGCTTGTGCCTGCTTGTTGTTGTAGGTAGTTTGCGCAATTACTTCGTGTTCTACCTGTTTTAGGATAGACTGTATCTGGCTGATGAGCTCATTGTTAGCATTGATCAGGATATTTTCGCGGTTAATAAATTGCGCGCTCTTTTTACGCTGCATTTTTTCGAGCTGCTCTACGGCATTACCCATGCTTTGCAAAATACTATCCTTAATGGCCTGGGCGGTGGTATCGCGCTCAATATTCAGTTCCTGCTCAACAACCTTGTAGGTTTTTGCCTCCTCTGGTTTCTTCTTTCCAAATAGTTTACCAAAGAAACTGCGGGTATCTTTCTGTGCTTCGCCCTCGGGGGTAAGTATGGTGGTTGATGTTTTCTTTTCGGTACTGATAACCCCGCTATCGGCCTGCAAAGCATTCTGATCGAGCAGGTCGTTTAATGATTGCACCTGTGCTGTAAAAAGCCGGTCGTTCATCATGGTTTCACGCACCTTTATGTAACGCACAAAAAGCCTGTCGCGTTCGGATAGGAGCTTTTTCAGCTTGTTAAGCCGTGCCGATTGCCCATCCTTATGAGTATACTGGCTTTGTAAGGTATCAATCAGGCGGTTTATGCGTTTGGTTTCGCTGAAAAAACCTCCCGTATTGTGCTTGTTGCTGGCCAGCCGTGCTTTTTGAGTTTGATCGAGTTGGCCTATTTTTACCGATAGCTCATTCACCAAACGCAGCCTGTTATTAGGTTCAGATATATTATCAACGGCTACCATCATTTGTTGAAAGGCGATTTTGCTGATACCCCACGCCGTTAACAGCGCGAAGCAGGCCAGCAAAAATATAATGATGATCTTTCCTTTAATAAATGGCCGTGTATAATGATGATTTTCCCGGGTCATGATATCAACTTTAACGCCGCCTTATGTGTTTTTATTTCCGGCAGGTCGTTTATTGAGCAAAATGGTGAAGCTAAAACCGGTATTTACTGATTTTGTTTGCGCAGCCATTGTTTGAAGCCCCAAAACATATTAACAACCTATAAAAAATGTGGAAAAATTTTTATCAAATAAACATAATAGCTCTACTATGTTGAAAAGGTTTTATGTAAATTTATTTCTACTGTCTGTCAGTAAGTTATAAACCAATTTTAAATCCTATCGTATGAACCTAAACAAACTTGACCAGGATATTAATGCCTTTTCTGTAGCCCCGAATTTGGACGGCTTATCACAAAATTTCGACATAAAACACGATGCCGAACACGAGGAAACAATGGATCTCGCTGAAGATGCCGTACAGTTTTGGAAACGCCAGTTAATTTCGGGCATACCGAGAATAACCATGCCTGTTGATTTTCCGCGATCCTCAGTTGGAGCGAGTAAAACGGCACACGTTTCTTTTGTAATAAGCTACCCGCTTAGCGAAACGCTCAGGCAAATGAACGAGCGTTTGGGCACTAATACTTATTCAACCCTATTAACGGTTTATAATGTTCTTTTATACAGGTATACCGGCCAAACCGAAATGCTTATTGGTTTACCGGCCATTGAGTACCGGGTTGATGAAGAAGGGGATATTAACGATACCCATCATAACACAAAAGTTTTTCATATTCAATTTCAGGATGATATTAATTTTATTGAACTGCTTACAAAGGTTAACGAGGTAACTTCTGAATACGCCCGCCACCCTGATGTATCTTACGAGTTGTTACAGGAGGCTTTAGGTAACCAGGCCGAAAGCATGCAGGGGAGTTTATATAACCTTATATACTCGTACAGAAATACACTGATTGGCAGCAAGGAAATTGAAGACTGGACAGCCAATGTAAGCATTCCGGAAAATGCCCGGCACGGGATAGACCTGGCCTTGTATGTAGAAGACACCGGCAACCAGGTTAATATCACCTTAACTTATAATTCGGAATTGTTTGAAGCCGAAACTATACAGCGTTTTGCCAAACATTTTGAGGCGCTGTTAGAGGCGGCTACGTTAAACCCGTCGGCCGCCATTGCCACGTTGCCAATGTTAAGCGAGGCCGAATTTCAGCAGCTGACATCGGGATGGAATACTTCGCATGTAAATTACCCTGCTGATAAATGTATACACTGGTTATTTGAACAGCAAGCCGCCGAAGCCCCGCAAGCTAAAGCGCTTGTGTTTGAAAATGAGCACCTAACCTATGCCGAATTAAACAGGCGCGCGAATCAGGTAGCGCATTACCTAATAGAAAAAGGCGTAAAACCGGGTATATTCGTGCCGCTTTGCATGCATCCTTCTATAGAAATGTTTGTCGCTATTTTGGGTATACTGAAAGCAGGTGGGGCATATGTACCTGTTGATCCTGATTACCCAACCGACAGGGTAGCTTACCTGCTGGAAGATACCAATGCCACACTGGTATTATGTAACCATAAAAGCAAAGCCGCTTTGGCTGAATTTAAAGCAGTTGATCTTTTAGTGTTAGACGATGACGAGCTGAAGCTTGAAAGTTACCCAACAAACAATCTGACCGATGTTGTAGTCAATTCAAATGATCTTGCTTACGTTATTTACACATCAGGTACTACAGGCAGGCCCAAAGGAGTGATGATTGAGCATCGTGCTTTAATTGACCATTGTTACGGCGTTATTGAAAGTGCTGGGTTGAAAAGCTGTAAATCTTTCGCGTTGTTTTCGCCGCTGGTATTCGATGCCGGGCATTCTATAATACATTCCTGCTTTTCGATGGGAACATGCCTGCATGTGCTACCAAAGTCCTTAATTATGGATAGCGAGCGGGTTGTCGCTTATTTGAACGATAATGAGATCGATGGCATCAAGATAGTCCCATCCTTATGGCTTTCCTACGCAGGGCTTCAAAAAATTGCCCTGGCGAAAAAGGTAATGATCTTCGGTGGCGAAGCCTTTGCTTTGGGCATATTGAATCATCTGCGCAATGTAAACTACCGCGGCGCTGTTTATAATCATTACGGGCCAACAGAAGTCACTATCGGGAAAACCATACATAGGGTAAATCTCAATGCCGATTATCAAACCGTGCCCATAGGCAAGCCATTCTCAAATACGCAAGTCTATATCCTGGATGATAGCCTGCAACCCGTGCCCGTTGGTATAACAGGTGAGCTCTACATAGCAGGCAACGGCCTTGCACGCGGCTATTTGAACCGCCCCGATCTTACTGCCGAAAAGTTTATAGTCAATCCGTTTGCCTATCTGCCAACCGACCGGATGTACAAAACCGGCGATAAGGTAAGATGGCTATCCGATGGCAATATTGAGTATTTGGGTAGGGTAGATGAGCAAATAAAAATAGACGGTCACCGTATTGAGCCCGGCGAAATAGAAGGTGTTTTATTACAAAGCGGTATGGTAAGCCACGCGGTGGTGCTTGCTTTACCCTGTAGCAAGGGCAATAGTTGCCTGGTGCAATATATTGTCCCTAATAGTTCCTATAATAAAGATAACCTGTCACAATTTTTAAAACAGAAACTACCCGCCTACATGGTGCCCTGTACCGGTATAGAACTGGAAAACCTGCCGTTGACAAGACACGGTAAGATCGATAAAAAACAGCTGGCAGGCTTAGCAGATTTTTCAAGGAAGTTTGCCGCCCCGGTAACCTCCACCGAAATAAAATTAGCCGAAATATGGGAGAGCGTATTAAATACAGGTAAGATCGGCATTCACGATAATTTTTTCGAAATAGGGGGCAATTCGCTGCTTGCTGCCATGATCTTTGTAAAGATAAAAGATACTTTCCGACGGAACTTCCCACTCTCAGCCATATTTACCGCGCCTACCATACATCTGCTGGCTACAGTACTTGATGAGCCGGTAAAAGCCTTTTCCGGTTCAAAATCATTGATCCCTATTCAGCCGCATGGTAATAAAACGCCATTGTTTTGTGTACACGCCGGGCATGGCCATGTTTTGTTTTACGGTAACCTCGCGCTGCATTTAGATAGTGATCAGCCTGTTTACGGCATCCAGGCCAAAGGTATTGACGGTACCGACCTGCCATTTAACAATATGGAAGCCATAGCGGCCTATTATATTGAGGAGATCCGTAAGGTACAGCCCGAAGGGCCTTATTATCTTGCGGGATATTGCTTAGGTGCCATGATCACTTTTGAGATGGCACAGCAGCTGCAACAGCAAGGGCAGGAAGTAGCGCTGCTGGCAAACTTTAATGGTATTTCACCTTATTACCGCCGCCCGGCACCTGCTTCGGTAACCAATGAAAATAAACCACAGCCAAGCCGGTTGGATAAAATATCCCGGCACCTTAATAATATTAAAGAACTGAACTGGAAAGGAAAGTTCGATTATATAGCTAAAAGATTTTGGGTGCAGGCCAAAAGTAAATTGATGGGGCCCGTATTCGTAGTAAACTATAAAGTTTCGGGTGCGCTATTTAAGTTGTATTTAAATACTAAACACAAAGCCCCTGATGTACTGGCACGAAAATATACCGGTAACTCACTTTATATATTACAGTGTAGCTATCGCCCAAAAACTTATAACGGTAAAATGGTAGTTTTCAGATCGCCGGATATTTACACGGTGCCACACTTGGGATGGAAAACGCTTATTACTAATGGGATAAAAGCAATAAGTATACCCGGCGAGCACGAAAGCAGGAGGGATATACTCAATGAACCTTATGTACAACACCTGGCTAAAGAACTGGAAAGGTTTTTACCGGCGTAGATCATCATCTTACTTAATTGGGTAATAGTAATTATTTATGGTTTGATATATGATAAATAGATTTTAGCTATTCTGTATAGAATTAAATGATTGTGATTGTTATAATCAATGTCATAATTTTATATCGTAATACAACCAACAGGTACAATAAGTGTTCAATTTATAAACTTATAACTAACTATGGAAAACCAATCGAATGACATCAGTAAATGCCCGTTTCATAACGGCAGTATGAAACATAACACAGGCGGTGGCGGTACCCGTAACCACAACTGGTGGCCCAATCAGTTAAAGCTGAATATCCTGCGGCAGCACTCTTCCTTATCCAATCCGATGGATGGCGATTTTAATTATGCCGAAGCATTTAAAAGTCTTGATCTGGAAGCGGTAAAAGCAGACCTGCACGCGTTAATGACCGACTCGCAGGATTGGTGGCCGGCAGATTTTGGGCATTATGGTGGCTTGTTCATCCGTATGGCATGGCATAGCGCGGGCACTTACCGCGTGGGCGACGGTCGTGGTGGTGCAGGTGCAGGCTTGCAGCGTTTCGCGCCGTTAAATAGCTGGCCCGATAACGTAAGTTTGGATAAGGCACGCAGGTTGCTTTGGCCTATCAAACAAAAATACGGCAAAAAGATTTCCTGGGCCGATCTGATGATTCTTACCGGCAACATTGCGTTGGAGTCAATGGGTTTTAAAACCTTTGGTTTTGCCGGTGGCCGCGAAGATGTATGGGAAGCGGATGAATCTGTATACTGGGGTTCTGAAACTACCTGGCTGGGCGGCGACTTGCGTTACGCGCATGGTTCGCCTGGTGTAAAAGAGGGGCATGGCGTACTGGTATCTGACGATGATGCCGATGGCGACGTTCATTCACGCAACCTCGAAAAACCGCTTGCCGCTGTACAAATGGGCTTGATCTATGTAAATCCCGAAGGCCCGGATGGTAACCCAGATCCTGTTGCGGCAGCCAAAGATATTCGCGATACTTTCGGCCGTATGGCCATGAACGATGAAGAAACAGTTGCATTGATAGCCGGTGGCCACAGTTTTGGCAAAACCCATGGCGCGGCTTCGGCCGATCACGTGGGCAAGGAGCCTGAAGCTACAGATGTAGAACTGCAAGGTTTTGGCTGGAGTAACAGCTATGGTTCGGGCAAGGGTGCCGATACCATTACCAGCGGACTGGAAGTGATATGGACAAAAACGCCTACGCAATGGAGCAATAACTTTTTTGAAAACCTGTTTGGCTTTGAGTGGCAGTTAACTAAAAGCCCGGCCGGCGCGCACCAATGGGTGGCTAAGGATGCGGAAGCTTTTATTCCGGATGCTTATGATAGCACCAAAAAGCACCTGCCAACCATGTTGACTACCGATCTTGCTTTGAGGTTTGATCCATCGTACGAAAAAATATCAAGGCGTTTTCTCGAAAATCCTGACGCTTTTGCAGATGCCTTCGCGCGTGCATGGTTTAAATTAACGCACCGCGATATGGGGCCGCGCGCACGTTACCTCGGTCCTGATGTTCCGCAGGAAGTATTGCTTTGGCAAGATCCTATCCCGGCGGTTGATCACGCGCTTGTAACTGATAGCGATGTAGCAGCATTAAAGTCAAAAGTATTGGAATCGGGCTTAAGCGTGTCTGAACTGGTTTCTACGGCATGGGCTTCGGCTTCATCTTTCCGTGGTACTGATAAGCGCGGTGGCGCCAATGGTGCGCGTATCCGCCTTGCTCCGCAAAGGTACTGGCAGGTAAATAACCCATCGCAGTTACAAAAAGTACTGGATGTGTTGGAAGGTATTCAGAAAGAGTTTAACGCGGCACAAGCTGACGGTAAAAAGGTTTCATTAGCCGATTTGATCGTGTTGGCGGGCAGCGCGGCGGTTGAAAAGGCCGCTAAAGATGCCGGACAAGAAACCACTGTTCCATTTACACCGGGCCGGATGGATGCTTCGCAGGAAGAAACCGATGTAGAATCGTTCGGTTATCTTGAACCTGCTGCCGATGGTTTCCGTAATTACCGCAAATCTAAATTCCCGGTATCTACCGAAGAATTACTGGTAGATAAGGCCCATTTGCTTACGCTTACAGCGCCTGAGTTAACCGTATTATTAGGCGGTCTGCGCGTGTTGAATACCAATTATGATGGTTCAAAACATGGCGTATTTACTTCCAATCCGGGTGTGCTTAGTAACGATTTCTTTGTAAACCTGTTAGATATGCGCACGGCGTGGAAAGCTACATCTGCCGATAAAGAAGTTTATGAAGGCAGCGACCGCATCACCGGCGAGGTAAAATGGACGGCTACCCGTGCCGATCTCGCTTTGGGCTCCAATTCAGAACTAAGAGCGGTTGCAGAAGTTTACGGAAGCAGCGATGCGCTGGATAAGTTTGTAAAGGACTTTGTAGCAACCTGGACTAAAGTAATGAACCTGGACAGGTTTGATTGAGCGGAGAGGGGCTTTACTAACCCAGTTTACATATATTGAGTTATATATGGCTCAGTAACATTAAAAAGGCACCGAAAATACGGTGCCTTTTTAATTAGGAGTAAGTGCGCCCCGCAAAATGTAATAGAAGCGAACGTGCTGTTCATAACCGAACACTAAGTCTGTTTGTAAATATTTGATTGTTAATAGTTTAATTAGTGGCATAAAATATGTCGAAAATGTATGATAACATACTGACCGGGCATTTATCCGGCTAACCTTACTTAAACAATACCATGAATATAACTGACTTCAAGATAGCGCTGCGTACTTTTCTGAATGGTAAATGGTATAATCTTTTAAATATTACGGGCTTAGCCCTTGGGTTGGCCGCGTTTGTTTTTGTTACGCTGTATGTTGATAATGAAACCGGTTACGACCAATGGAATAAAAACGCCGACCGTGTTTTTTTAGTAGAACGCGAAATGCCAAACGGGCCATCGCCGTATACACCGGGGCTTTTGGCGGCGGAAATAAAAAACCAGTGCCCGGAAGTTGAGGAAACAGGCAGAACCAATACCGCCTTATTCCAAATCCCGTTCTATACCTCGTCGGGAAGGTTCATGATCAAAAAATGGCTTGGAGCCGATTATTCCATTGCTAAAATACTGGGGGTGAAACCTAAGGGGTTTAACCTTGATGCCAATAATCCAACACCAACAGTACTATTGTCGAAAAAGACAGCTGCCGCGCTCTTCCCCGGTGATAAGGTTATTCAAAATAAAACGGTGAACATGATGTCGAGATCGGGCATGCCGATGCCTGTTGCGGGGGTAACCGAAGATGTACCCGGCAATACCAATCTTAATTATGATTGCATCGGTTTCGCGCAGGATATCACACAGGGGAAAGATCAAAGCTATGCCACGCAGATCTATCAAACGTATTTACTGGTAAAGCCTAATACCGATATTGCACTGCTTTCAAAAAAGATAGACAAAATATACAAAACCGCCGCCATGGCCGATACCAGCCAGGTAGCCCGCGAAGCATTAAGCCGCCCCGGAGCAGCTATCTATTTGGATCCCTTGAAAAACCTGCACCTAAAACCACATTATGGCTCGCATGTAAACAACCAAATTGTAAACGGACTTATCATACTGGCCATTGTTATATTGATTGTAACCGGTGTTAATTTCACTAACCTTTATATCTCGCAGGCTTACAAACGCTCGAAAGAAGTGGGTATAAAAAAGGTTAACGGAATCATTAAAAGACAAATAGCGATTCAGTTTTTGTTAGAAATATTTATCCAGTGCATTATCGCCCTGGCAGTCGCTTTCGGCATAGTTATCATTGGCTTGCCTTACTTTAATGAGTTGCTGGCTGTAAACCTGCTGCTATCGGGCATTAATTACACGGTAATAGCCCAACTATTGGTTACCCTAATAGTGCTTACAATGCTCGCCGGTATTTACCCGGCCATGATTATGGCGGGTTTTAAACCTGCCGATGTGTTACGTGGAAACCAGCTTACCAATGGCGGCAAGCTTTCCTGGATGCGCAGCGCCATAACGGTGCTTCAGTTCACATTCGCCATTGTTTTTATTATAACGCTGATTGTTATTAATCGCCAGGTTAAGTATATGAAAACCGAGGATACAGGTTTTACGGCCAAGCAGGTTGTGTACATTGATAATCTCGCGTTGTTTAACGACCCTAAAAAGTTCGAATCTGTACGTAACCGCATAAAAGCTATACCGGGTGTAAAGAATGTTACCGTTGCTTCCAATGTACCGGGAGGGATAGTCCCTGCATCGTTTGATTATGTTGTACAGAGCAAGGCACTTGCTATGAATACCATTGGTGTTGATTATGAGTATTTTGAAACGCTGAATATTGGTGTAAAAGAAGGCCATGTTTTTTCGGCTACTTTCCCGGCAGATTCTGTTAATGCTGTAATTAATGAAGCCGCCGCCAAGGTAATGGGATTGGAGCAGCCGCTTGGTAAAATGGTAAAAGGCCGTAACGGCGATTACCGGATTATCGGGGTAATTAAAGATGTAAAGGCTTATGGCTTTGAAGAAAATATACAGCCAACCATTTATGTAATGAATGATAAGGGGGCAGTATCAGAAACACAAATAATGATAAGCGCCGAAAACAATACGATACCCGCGATGCTGAAAAACCTGAACAGCCAATGGAGTGATATTAACAAACTCGACGGCGATAACTTCAATTATCATTTTTTGGATGAATTATACGGGCAGCTTTTTGTAAAGCAGGAGCAATTGCAATCGGTACTTACCTGTTTTTCAATATTGGCCATCTTCATTGCTTCGTTAGGCTTTTTCGCTTCGGCGGCGCATTCCATTCGTGTGCGGATGAAGGAAGTAGCCATACGGAAGGTATTCGGTGCAACCGGCGAACAACTAATGACCACCTTGAGCAAGCCTTTCTTTTACATTGTACTTATTGCTAACGTAATAGCCTGGCCTGTATCTTTACTTATCGCTAATAAATGGCTGGCAACCTTTGCTTACAGGGTGCATCTTTCTGTTAGTCCGTTTTTAATTGCGTTACTCATTTCGGTCGCCATAGTTTTTATTACGGTTTGCTTGCAGGTGATAAGGGCAGTAAGGTTCAATCCGGCGATTAAACTGAAAATATAACAACAAAAAAAAAGCCGCCTGATCAATTACGACAGGCGGCTTTCGTTAATTTTCCGGTTAATTAATAACCCGGGTTTTGTTTAAGATTTGGGTTGTTGGCCAACTGAGTCGACGGTATAGGATAAATTTCCTTATTCGGGTCGTTAGTGGCAGTATGATCCCACCAGGTGCCTTTGATAAATTTTCCGAAACGGATAATATCGGTACGGCGTTTACCTTCAAATATAAACTCGCGGCCACGTTCGGCCAGTAATTCGTCCATAGTAAGGGTGCTGGTAGTGTAAGCGGCGTTAGTCCAGTCTGCATCGGTAAAGGCCCTTTTGCGGCTTTCATTTATTAAGGCTACGGCTTCGGCAGTTGCCTGGCCACCGTTTTTGCGCATAATGGCTTCGGCTTTATCAAAATAGATCTCGGTTAACCGGTAGATCATAAAGTTATTTTCGCGATAGTTAGGATCATTTAAGCGGCCGGTTTTGTATTTGTTGAAACGGGCGCCGCTGTTCTCTTCACCTTTGGTCATGCCGCCTTCGCTGGTAAGGTCGCCTTCGCTTTCACGTCTGATAGTGTTTACGTAAATGAAAGGCTTGTTATTATATTCTTCGGTACCTAAAATAGGTTCGGTAGTGCCGTATTTATATTGCGGACCGAACAGGAACCATTCTTTTTTACGCAGGTCATTTTCGGCATAAGCGTTAAATGCAGGCGGGGTTACCACGTAGGCGTTGTTACCAACATAACCCACATCAAGAGCGGGACTCATGTTAGCGAAACCCATCAGGATAATCCAATCCCACACGAAGCCACCTTTTAAACTGTAAGCGTATTGAAATAATGCCTCAGGAGCGGTGCGGTTGGTGTTGGCAAATGTTTGCAACAGGTTAGGTGCCAGTTTTGGCGCGCCGCCCAAACCACCGGCTGTACCGCCCATAATTTTATCGCATGCGGCAATACACTCGTCCCACATTGGTGTACCTGCCCATTTTTCGGCATTAAGGTACAGGTCGGCTAGCATAGCGTAACCAGCTGTTTGCCCAATACGGCCTATCAATGGCTCGGCATAAGGCTGCAATTGCGGTACAAAAGTTTCCAGTTCACTTTTAATAAACGCGAACACCTCTTTACGCGGCGCGGTAGGCGGGTTCAGCGGATCAGCCACTTTGGTTACAATTGGTATATTACCCCAAAGATCAACCAGCTTCATGTAGTGGAAAGCCCTTAATACGTGCAGTTCGGCTAATACGGTTTTTACCTCTGCCTCGGTCATGCCTATCGATTGATAGTTCAGTTTTTCAATATCGGTAATAGCAGCGTTGCAATAGCCTACGCCGGTCCACATACCTGCCCATGCGTTACGCATACGGCCTTCATTATCTGTCCAGGTGTGGTAATGCTGCCTGATGTGGTCACCGTTATCATAAGCGTGACGGCCTTTTTGCGGCCAGGCCAGCTGATCTGATGATAGCTCGGCGTGGTAATAATAACCATCGCCCCGGATAGGGGCAATCCACGATTGCAGGTGCGTCATGGGGCGCAAGGCGGCCTGCATTACTTCGGTTTTACTTTTATAAAAATTGTCTTTATACAAATCGCTGTATATTGTTTCATCCAGTTTGGTACAAGAGCTGGCCACACCCAACAGGGCGATCACGCTCAAAATATAACCGGTTTTTCTGATATGTAGTTTCATTATGTTACTTAAGAAAATTGTGCGTTAAAAAATTAAAATCCGATGCTGAAACCGGCTGTCCATGAACGGGTACGCGGATAAAAGCCCCTTGAATCCACACCGGTATCAAAGCCTGTATCCTGCAATTCCGGATCAAGGCCTTTGTAGCCTGTTACGGTAAGGATATTACGGCCGGTTACAAACAGGCGCATATTACGCAGGTATGATGATTTTAGCTTGAAAGTATAACCCAACGTTACGTTATCAAGCTTTACGAAATCGCCTTTTTCAATATAGTAATCAGAGTATTGCGGGTCATCCTTCAGCTGTGCATGTCTGCCAAAAGCACTGTTAAAGATGTTGTTAGGTAAGTAATTTTTATTACCGTAGAAAATCTCTTTCAGGTTAAGAATATCAAACCCGAATTTACCTCTCATTAAAATATTAAGGTCGAAGTTTTTGTAACGGAAGGTTTGGTTTAAGCCCATAACATATTTAGGCACGCCATTACCAATAATGGTCTTGTCGTTTTCGTTTATCTGCGAAGCCGGCGCTTTTGAACCATCAGCTTTGTAGAACAGCCATTTGCCATCATCACTAAAACCGGCAAAGCGTTTACCATAAAAGTTGCCCACTTTACCGCCTTCTTCCAAACGGATAGCCGGCCCCATTGCACCCGGGTTAGGAATATCAGAGAAGTTTAACCAGTTGGCCTTGAAAGTTTCGTTTGATAATTTGGCCAGTTTATTGAACTGTGAGTTGGCAGTAAGGTCGATACTCCATTGAAAATCATTCTTTTTAACAGCTACCGCGCTTATCAATATTTCAATACCGTTGTTTTTTAACGTACCCACGTTGGTATACAAGTTTGCCAACACGTATGATGGTTGTTGCGCGGTATAGTTATATAATAAATCTTTAGTAGTGCGGCTGTATACGTCAATAGCACCGCTGATACGGTTATCTAACAAAGCATAATCCAAGCCAAAGTTCCATTCTGCTTTTCTCTCCCAGCGAAGATCCGGGTTAGGGTTACGTGATGCACCGTAAGTTTGGTAGTAAACACCATTTTGCGGATATAAACCACCGGTACTTAGCGTAATTAATGATTGATAGTTTGGAATGCCCTGGTTACCTGTAACACCATAACCTACACGCAGTTTCAGGCTGCTGATCGCTTTAATATCTTTTAAAAAGCTTTCCTCGCTTATTGTCCAACCTACCGATGCTGCCGGGAAATTGCCCCATTTGTTATTAGCACCAAACCTTGATGACCCCTCGCGACGAAGGATGAACTGCGCAAAATACCTGTCTTTAAAAGCATAATTTACACGGCCAAAAAACGCGATAAGCGTGTTGTCATCTTTAAAACTACCAATGCCGGGGCGTGGTAAACCTGTATTAGTTATGGCATTCCCCGCACCCAAATTCCAGTCAAGGAAACCATCAGTAGTAAAGCCGCTGTTGTTAACGTTAAAACGTTCGAAAGTGCTGTACTGATAGCTATAACCAACCACACCGCTCACCATGTGATCGTTAGTGATGAATTTTTTGTAGCTGATAGTTGGCTCAAAAGTTTTTGTCCACGTTAATACGTTCTCTTTGCTGGCATAAGCTGTTCCCTTGTAGTCGCTTAGTATACGCTGGTCATAATCTTGCATTGAGCGGTAGTAGCGATTGTTATAATTGTCGCGTGTGTATGAACCAAACATTGAAATATTCAGATTTTTGATCAGCTCAAGGTTTAGTCTGCCATCGCCCGAAAATGTTTGTTGCTGGCGCTCGTCAATACGGTTAGCAAAACGCGAAATAGGATTATACCTGTCTTGCAATACATAATAAGTGCCGTCGGGGTTGGTGAGAGGTGCTGTAGGGTTCCATGAAACTGCTTGTTCAAAATCGCCGCTGCCGCCACCTAACAAGTTAGCTTTGTTAAAGTTGGCCACTACGTTAACTTGCATGGTCAATTTATCTTTCAGGCCTTTTTGATTAACATTTAACCTGCCGCCAAATTGTTCACGGCCATTGTTTTTTGCTATACCTTCAAAATCATTATAATAAAAAGATGTTCTGTAGTTTGCCTTATCAGAACCACCGGATGCAGCGAAGTTATGGTACTGGCTCAGGTTGTCTTTGTTAATTAGTTCATTATACAGATCGGTAGATGCGCCAAGATCATTGGCCGGTGCTATTACGCCGTCTGCTATTTTCTGTCTGAAAGTCGCTGCCGAAAGAAAGTCGGGTTTCTTGTCAACATAATCACGCTGGAAATAGGTGTTATAATCATACTTAGGCGCGCCTGCGCTACCTTTTTTAGTAGTGATCAATATAACACCCGGGTTACCGCGTGTACCGTATATGGCCGCTGCCGAACCATCCTTCAATACGTCAAACGATTCGATATCATCCTGCTGCAACAGATCAAGGTTACCGCCAGGTATACCATCAATTACAATGAGTGGGGTAGTGGTACCACTAAGCGAGGTTACGCCTCTTAACTGAATAGAAGTACCCGCGTTAGGATTGTTACCTTGTGTTTTGATGATATTTAAACCGGCTACTTTACCTTGTATCAATTCCAGCGGTGAACGTGCCGAGCCTTTGTTAAAGTCTTCGGCTTTTACGGTTGCAATTGCCGATGTTACTTCCCTGCGATTTTGGGTGCCGTAACCTACTACAACCACCTCGTTGAGTTTGCCCATTTCGGCTTCGAGGGTGAAGTTTACCGTAGCGGTTCCGTTTTCTTCTACCACAATATTTGCCTTGCGCTGGGTAGCGTACGATATATAGCTTACCTCAACAGTGTAAGTACCCGGCGCGATAGCGATGCTGAAAATACCTTGTGCATCGGTGCTAACACTTTGGTTAAGCTCTACAATTTTTACGGTAGCGCCAATAAGTGTTTCGCCGGTATTATCAACAATACGCCCTGTGATGCGGCCCGGCGCAGGTAATGCCGCCAGGGTAATTACGCCCGCCTTTTCGTGAAAGGTGATGCGGTGGGGCATCAATAGCTCGGTTAATATTTGTTGTATGGATGTTTTTGTAAAATGTACATCGCTCACTTTTATCTTATCTAAATTAAGATGATCGGTAAAAGCAAAGTCGATATTGTTTTTTTGCTGTATATCCTCAATCAGGTTATACAAACTGGTTTTATTGTAAGACAGGTCAATTCGCTTTTGAAGCAATTGCCCGCTTGATACTCCCGCCATCAGGAACTGGGAGGCTGCGATAATAGTTACGCCGACAAGCAATGTTATACGCATAAACTTCTGCAATAGCAGTTTTTTGTGTTTCATTTAAAATTTGTTTCATTCAAATAATATGCAGCCACCTGTTGCAGTAATGCATTGGCTTTCATAAATTTGAATTGTTAGTAATTAGATTGATATCATTTGCTAACCGGATAGTGTACAGCGACCAAACTATTACACTACCGGCAATTTTTACACCCTGGTAGCTGCTCTGTGCAGTAACCCGGGTGTTTGTGTTTAATAGATGATTACGCCATCCGGGCCCTCCTTTTTGTGCTTTTTGTTTAACATGGTGGTAATTATATCCAATACATCATCTTTGGTTTGCGAGCTGCGCAGGGTGAGATTGTATTTGAATGATTTTACTTTTTCATCAGTACTGTTAAGCTTGATGCCGTACATGTTCAGCAGTTCTTGCTGTAATTCGTCAAAGCCGGCCCTTGCCAGTACGGTTTTTCCTTCGGTCCATGAGCTGGTACCGGTAATTTTTATATCTGTTATGGTGAATTGGCCTGTTTTTAAATTGTAGCTAAGCGCCTTGCCAGGCATCAATTGCGCTATAACGCGCGATGGAGTACTTACCTCTACCTTACCTGAATTAACCGATACTTTAATATTATTAAGCTTTTTATAAGCCTTTACGTTAAAGGTTGTGCCGAGGTCTTTAATGCTGAGCTCTTCCACACTGATAATGAAAGGGCGCAGCGTATCGTGCTTTACATCAAAATAGGCTTCGCCCTTTAGTTGTAACCTGCGGCTCTTATTGCCGTAATCGCCCTTAATGCGCAGGTTCGAGTTGGCGTTGAGCCATACGGTGGTACTATCTTGCAGCGTTATCTTTTTTACCTGTTTGGCATCGGTGTTAAAAGCGATATCTTCAAACGCGGTTTGCTTTGGCAGGGCAGACTGACGGCCTTGCATATAAATAAGCACTGCCAAAGTTGGTACTATAATTATAGCAGCGGCAGCCTGTAACCATGCCCGCCTGTACCATGGGCGTAATACCGGTACCGGTATTATTTTATGAAACAGCCTTAAGCGTGTGGCTTCAGCCTCATCATCGGTAAGGGTGCCGGGTACTTTGCCGTTCTCATCAAACGAGTTGTACCAGGTATCTACAATGTAGCGTTCGGCCGGAGTGGCGGTATCGCTATGGTATTTTTTTAGAAGTTTTTTAAATACTGAATGTTGCACTATTGTCCTTTTACACCTGCATAGTGCGGCAAAAGGCCCGATAGTACTTCAAGAAATTGTTTTGTTTATGTTAACTTTTCATTAACAAGAGCAAAAGCACATAAAAAGATTTGTTGATGTCGGGGTGCTTTTCCATCATGATCACCTTTAAACGCCTCAGCGCCTCGGTGTTATTGTTTTTTACCGTTTGTTTGGACAGGCCCAGCGCTTCGGCAATTTCAGCTACCGAAAAATTTTCTGCACGCAGGGAAAATATTTTTTTCATGTTCTCGGGGAACGATCGCACGGCCTCTTCAAGGGTAAGCTTTACATCTTCGGCTATCAGCACATCAAGTATGGTGCCTTCCATATCTTCCATACGGTGCAACAGGTGCTCAACAGCCTCCTGGTGCAGGCTTGCCGAACTGGCCAGTTTAATGATGTTGTATTTTAGCGCGGTATGCAGATAGCCCTTTAACGTAGTGGTAATTTCAAGGCTGTGGCGACGCTGCCAAACGCTGGTAAAAATATCCTGAACTATATCTTCCGCTTCCGACTGATCTTTAAGCCGGTAATACGCGCTTTCGTAAAGATCTTTCCAATATTTGTTAAACAGATCCTCAAACGCGCCCGGCCGGTCAGTCTTCAGCCCCTCTAACAGCTCGGCTTCTGCAATGGGTAAAGCTGTCTCCATGTATCCAAATTTCGCGCAAAGATAAACAGTTAGCCCTTTAGTGCTATGTTATATATATGTAAACTTAACCGAAACATGCTTTTAAATGATCAGGTGCTCCAGGTCGAGTATTTTAAAAGCCTGCCGTTTATAGCGGCCCATGTGGATATTATAAGCCTCTACATCATCTATCATACTTAAATAATAGTACGCGCCATCTGATACTACAAAGATCAGGTCGGCGGCTATTGCCGGATCATCGCATTCCAGTTGCTTTTGCTCTACACATGCTTGTATGAGGTTTTGCAGCCAGGTGCGTAACAAAAGGTGCAGTTCACGAAACTGGTGTTTGATCTGATCGTTCCGGAAGATGAGCGCGAAGCAATTGTAAAATATGCTATCGTCGATATAGTTGTTCCACTTTCTGGAGAAGATATTATTAAGTACGTCTACCAGTTTTTCCAGCGCGTTCGGGTTTTCGCTTTCCGATTGATAGATATTACGGTAACTGATCATGATAAACTCGATGAGCCCCAGCAGCATTTCTTCTTTTGATGAAAAGTAATGTACCACCAAACTCGGGTGCATATCAAGTTCTTTGGCAACTTTACCGAAAGAGGTATTTTCGATACCCTCTCTTTTTGCCACTTCATAAAATGCCTCAACAATCTTTTTCTGCTGATCTTCCTTCAGGCTTTTTCGTCCCATAATTTCTTTAAAAATAGAATTTTGATGCGAAGAAAACATTAAAAAAATAAATTTACTGAATGTTCAGTTTATTTAATGAACATTTTATGCAGGCTTAACATGGGCTAACTTCTTTTGCAGAAAATAAAAAGCTGACATGAAAACACTTTACATTAGTTTATTCACCTGTTTTTTACTGCTTTCCCAAAACCTCTTCGCACAGCAAAAGGTTACCGGAACAGTTAAGGATAGTAAGGGTGAAACGCTTACCGGCGTATCCGTAGTGGAGAAAGGAAAAACCACGGGCACACAAACCGACGCTAACGGAAATTACACCTTTACAGCATCAGGTGCCGATGCCACATTGGTATTTACCTATCTGGGCTTCATTAAACAAGAAGTTACAGTTGGTGACAGAAAGGCAGTAGACATTGTTTTAAAAGAAGATGCCGCAGAGCTGAACGAGGTAGTGGTGGTAGGTTACGGTACGCAAAAGAAGGTTAACCTATCGGGCGCGGTTGACCAGTTAAGCGCCAAAGCACTGGCGAGCCGCCCAATATCAAACGTGGCACAGGGTTTACAAGGGCTTGTACCCAACCTGAATGTAACTTTTGGTTCGGGCGAACCGGGCGCAAATGCAAACATCAATATACGTGGTATCACCTCTATCAACGGTGGTAATCCGCTGATATTAATTGATGGTGTGGCATCTGACCCGGCAGAGTTGAACCGCCTGGCTCCGCAGGATGTGGAAACCATGTCGGTAATTAAAGATGCTTCGGCATCGGCCATTTATGGTGCCCGTGCCTCATTTGGTGTTATCCTCATCAAAACTAAAACCGGTACCCAGGAAGGCGCAAGCGTAAGTTATACCCATAACTCATCATTCAATAAACCAACCGTGTTGCCTGATAAGGTAACCGATCCGTATATATACTCACGTTTACTGGAGTTATCTACCAACAACACGCCATGGGACAACGTAAACTACAGCGATCAGTATTATCAGTATGCTAAAGAACGTTCAGATAATCCGTCGATACCGGGTGTTAGGATAAACCCAACCGATAACAAACTTTGGGAGTACATGGGTAACCGCGACTGGACAAGATATTTCCTGAGCGATCAGACTTACTCACAGGATCATGCATTATCGGTTAGCGGTAAATCGGGTAAAACTCAATATTATTTATCGGGCAACTATAACCGCCAAAACGGTGTGTTAAAAATAGCCGATGATTATTTTGACCGTTATAGCCTGCGCAGCAAGGTTAATTACCAGTTAGCACCGTGGTTATCATTAGGTAACAATACGTATTTAACTACTACAAAACGTGCAAACCCATCAAACTATTCTATAGCGGGTATATACGATTTGTTCCCTACGGATTATGATTTTAATCCCGACGGAACCTGGTCAAATACCGCGGTAGGCCGTACCGGCGCACGTATGACACAGGGTGGTAAAGCATCTGATAAATATTTCAGTATGCAAACCCAGTTTAATGCCGAAGCATCATTCTTTAAAAACAAACTAAAAGTTAATACCGATTTCACTTATCGCCGTGGTGCCGATAATTACGATGAATATGGCTTGCCTTATAAAATAGGTTTCGGGCCCAATGATGTACGTACAGAAGGTAATAGTTACGTAAGAAAATATACCGCTTTTGAAGATTATACCGTATTTAATATTTACGCTACCTATAATCAACAATGGGGTAAACATAACCTAACCGTATTAGGCGGTTATAACCAGGAATATTCTCGCAGAGAGAATAACGATGTAGTTGTAAACGATCTGATATCGGCAGGATACCCTACTACTGAATTGGCAACAGGTATAACTACAGCTCATCAGGAAATAGGCGACTGGGCTATCAGGGGCTTATTTTACCGTTTAAATTATATCTATAATGACAGGTATATATTTGAACTAAATGGCCGGAATGATGGTACTTCACGTTTTGGCTCTATTAAACGTTTTGGTTTCTTCCCTTCAGCATCAGCTGCATGGCGTGTAGATCAGGAATCGTTTATGGAGAATATCCGTTCTACAGTAAGCAACTTCAAACTGCGTGCATCGTATGGTTCATTAGGTAACCAACAGGTTGGCGATTATGGTTATGTTGCTTCTTTACCAAGAACCACTTCGCAATACCTTATTGGCGGGCAGTTACCGATTGTAATATCTCCGCCATCATTAATAAGCCCTAACTATACCTGGGAAAAAGTTACCACATTAAACTTTGGTACTGACATAGGCTTGCTTAACAATAAAATTAATATAGCTTTTGACGTTTACCAACGTGATACTAAAGGCATGCTTTACAAGGGCAAAGAGATGCCGGCAGTTTTAGGGGCGGCAGAACCGCTTGAAAACTCGACTGATTTGCGTAACCGTGGATGGGAGCTTTCAGTTACTTACCAAAATACGTTTAAAACAGGCAGAGATCCGCTATCGTTCAGCGCGAGATTTGTATTGGCCGATAGCCGTTCGGAAATTACCCGTTTTGATAACCCAAGCAATAGCTTTAGTACCTATCGCAAAAACATGCAACTGGGCGAAATATGGGGCTTGCAGAGCGATGGCTTGTTCCAGAATCAGGCACAAATAGATGCTTTGGATGAAAGCTCAATTATTCCGTGGGACGCGTTATCAATTGTTAACGGCTGGCCTAAGTATAAAGACCTTGATGGCAACCATAAAATTGAAACCGGCCTTACGGCAGATGATCCTAAGGACCTTTCAGTTATCGGTAACTCATCGCCACGCTACCAGTTTGGTATTGATTTGAATGCCAACTGGAAAGGCTTTGATATCCGCGCGTTCTTTCAGGGTGTTGCAAAAAGAGATTATTACCCGCTCGATTATTTATACTGGGGCTTTTACCAACAGCCTTATGCCGGTGGTTACGAGCACCTGCTTAATTTTTACAGGCCTAATAATGATAGCGATGTGGATATGGGTAAGCATTCACAAGCTTATATTCAGGCTGGCTTAGCTAATCAAAACCTGAATGCCAAATATCCTATACTGCAATCATGGCTTGCCGATATTAACCTGGGTACTACTACAGGTAATGCCAAAGGTTTAGCTATACCGCAAACGGGTTATATGCTTAACGCAGCTTACCTGCGCTTTAAAAACCTTACCATAGGCTATACATTGCCAAACAGTATTACCAAAAAATGGCATATTTCAAACGTGCGTTTTTATGTGAGCGGCGAGAACCTCTACGAGTGGTCGGCACTTAAAAAATTCTACGATCCGGAAGCGATTAACGTGAACGACGTTATCAACCCGGCATCAAACACAAACACCAACGGTAATGGTTACGCTTACCCTTGGCAAAGAAGGTACTCATTAGGTGTAAATGTTAACTTTTAATTGAGCAATACAAAATGAAACACATCAATAAATATATAATTGCAATGGCCGTTGCCGCGGTAAGTTTATCGGCCTGTAAGAAAGATTTTTTAGACAGGCAATCGCAAACCGCTATTGGCGATGGTAATTTCTTCAATAACGAAAAAGACCTTCAACTTTACCTTAATAACCTGTACAATTTTGAGGGGGTAGGTATTTATAATAATGACAGGGCAACGGATAACTCGGGCACAACCGGTAATGTTGAAATAAAAACCATGATGATGGGTACCCCAAGCGCATCAACCCTTGTTTCGGGCTGGAACTGGGAACAACTGCGCAGCGCTAACTACTTTTTGGAAAACTTTAAAAAAGCAGCTTTATCAGAAGATATTTCAAATCATTACGAAGGTATAGCTCGTTTTTACAGGGCTCAGTTTTATATCGATAAAGTAAAAAGATATTCTGATGTGCCATGGTACGACAAAACCATGAATGTTAATGATACTGAACTGCTATTGAAAGCCCGCGACCCGCGTGCGTTTGTAGTAGATAAGATAATGGAAGACCTGGCTTTCGCAGCTGAGCACGTAAACTTAACGGGAATAACCGGTTCAATTACCGATGGCAGCGTTAACCGCTGGATAGTTAAGGCATACGAAGCTAAATTTGCCTTGTACGAGGGCACTTACAGAAAGTATCATACCGAACTTAACCTTGCCGGTACGGCTAATGAGTATCTTGAACTGGCCGCCAGCGTTTCTAAAGAAATTATGGATGGTGGCAAATATCGTTTGTATACTACATCAAAACCCGGTGAAGATTATTTGAATTTGTTTGTGCAAAGCGACCTAAGTACCAATCCGGAGGTGATATTGGCTACCTACAACCAAAACGGTATACGCAATAGCAATTGGAGCGAAACCGTGTTTGGTAACTACGAGGTGTCACCATCAAAAGATTTGTTGCAGGATTATTTGATGAAAGATGGTTCATATTACACAGCACAGGCTGGTTATGCTACCTTTCCGTATGTTAAAGAATTTGAAAACCGCGATCCAAGACTAAGCCAAACTTACGCTTATCCGGGTTTTGTATTGCTTAACGTTGCTACCTACTCGCAAGGCGGTGGTTTGTACGTACAGCAATTGGGTAAAAGCTTCAGCGGTTATCACCAAATTAAAGGCTTTGTTAACGATCCTAACAGCGTTGTACAACAAAACCTTGACGTACCCGTATTACGTTATGCCGAAATACTATTAACTTATGCCGAAGCAAAAGCCGAGCTGGGTACACTTACGCAAGCTGATCTGGATGCTTCTATTAACCTGCTTAGAGACAGGGTTGGTATGGTACACATGCCGCTAAGCCCTGCTTTAGATGCAGTACAAAGTGCGAAATATCCTACGGCAACTTCCTCTCAAAAAGCACTTTTGCTGGAGATAAGACGCGAAAGACGTGTTGAGCTTGCGTTGGAAGGTTACCGTTTTGATGATGTAATGCGCTGGAACGCGGGCAAATTATTGGAGAAAGAGCAGGAGGGTATTTACTTTTCGGGTTTAGGCAAGCATGATCTTACCGGCGATGGTGTACCCGATATTATATTGTTGCCGTTCAGCGAATCAATACCCGCTGTAAAAGAGAAAAATGAACTGGGTAAAGATTTTATTTATTACCGTACCGGTATAGTTGGCCAGGAGGCGGCAGGCGTTTTTCTTAAAAACGGAACATCGGGTACAGTTCAAACTATTGCAGATAATGGTACCTTTCAGGAGCCGAAGTATTACTACAGGCCTGTGCCGCAAAGCCAGGTACAGCTTAACCCTAACCTGAAACAAATATTTGGCTGGTAATTAAAAATATAAACCACACTACAATGAAAAAAATATTTATAGCAGTAGCCTTTTTGGCTGCTGCATACCAGGGAATGGCGCAACAGAAGAAAGCGGTGTTTGTGATTATAGATGGTGTATCAAAAGATGTGCTTGATAAAGTGCCTACACCTAATTTGCATGCCATTGCCAAAGAGGGCGCGCTTCTTGCTGCCTACCAGGGCGGCGAACTGAATGAGTATAACCAAACGCCAACTATTTCGGCACCGGGTTATTACAATGTGTTAACAGGCGTATGGTTTAATAAGCATAACGTGCCTGATAACGATATTAAAGCGCCTAATTATCATTATCCTACTATTTTCCGCTTCTTTGAAAACCAGTATCCTGATAAAAAAACAGCCGTATTTTCGAGCTGGGAAGATAACCGTACCAAGTTGGTAGGAGAGGGTTTGGCGCAAACAGGCAACCTGAAGCTGGATCATCATTTTGATGGCCTTGAACTGGATACCAAAAAGTTTCCGCATGATAAGGCCCGTAAATTCATGTCGGATATTGATCAGGCCGTTACTGACGAAGCCGCGCGTTATATTAAAGAGGAAGGACCGGACCTGTCATGGGTGTACTTGGAATTTACCGACGACATGGGCCACATGTATGGCGACAGCCCTAAATATACCGAGGCAGTGCAACTGGCCGATAAAAGAATTGGCCAGCTATGGGATGCTATCAAACTAAGAAAGAAAGAGAAAGGTGAAGACTGGCTAATCATCGTTACTACAGATCATGGCCGTGATGCCAAAACAGGCAAAGATCATGGTGGTCAATCAGCCCGCGAACGTGCATCATGGATAGCAACCAATGCTAAACCTGTGAACAAATATGCGAAGCAGGCACAGGCCAGTGTAGTTGATATACTGCCTACCATCGCGCGTTTCCTGGATGTTAAGCTATCTGCCGATGAACAAAAAGAGATAGACGGCGTACCGCTGATCGGTAAAGTATCGCTGGCAAAACCTACTGCTAAAAAAGCCGATGGAAAGATAAGCCTTACCTGGGTACCTGAAGATACCGAGGGTACAGTAAAGGTTTGGCTTGCCACTACCAACGATTTTAATAAAACCGGGCAACAAGATAATTACAAACTAATAGGCGAAGTGCCTGTGAAACAAGCTAAATTTGATATAGATTTGAGCGGCGAAACAGCTACAGGTTTCTATAAAGTGGTATTGGAAGGTAAGTACAACACCCTGAACAGATGGATAACGAAATAAATTAAATACAATAATGCACCACTTATTCGGTAAAACATTTTTTGATGGTATCGGATGGTTTGGTGCATTATTTTACCTGGTTTCCTACTTTTTACTGATCATTAAGAAATGGCGTTCTACCTCGTTCGCCTTTCATTTATGTAATATTTTGGGCGGCTTGCTGCTTAGCGGCAGTGCATTATATGATGTTTCTTACCCGGGAGCGTTTATCAATTTTGCCTGGGCGCTTATCGCCATGTATGGCATGTATACCGATCAGTTTAAAAAAGGAAGACCCGAAAACCAGGATTAACAACAATCTACCATAAAAATGGAAAGAAGAAAGTTTCTTCAAAGCTCACTTGCTATAGGTGCAGCTTCGGCTTTGCCTGCAATGGCGGCGCAGCCTAATACAAACAAAAAAGCAGCACTCACCATTGCCCATATTACCGATGTACACATCCACGGTAAAGATGATGTACCCGCACGTGCTGATAACTATCTCGCAAAGGCACTATCAAATAAATCGATCGATTTTATATTGAACGGTGGCGATTCTATATTCGATGCCTCGTACGATAACGTTACCCGCGATATGGTTACCGAACAATGGGCAGTTTGGGATCGTTTTATTGCCAAAACCAACCTGGATGTTTACAGCTGTATAGGCAATCATGATCCATGGTGGAAAGCCCCATCGGCAAATGACGAAATGTATGGTGTAAATTACGCGGCAAAGCGGTTAAAAATGCCGAACAGATATTATAGCTTCGATAAAAAAGGTTGGCATTTTATTATACTCGATGGTAATAACGCAGGCACAAAGCTTGATGCGGAACAAATGGCATGGCTAAAGGCCGACCTTGAAAAGCTGCCCGCCAAAACCCCAACGTTGTTAATGTCTCACTACCCAATATTATCATCAACCTGTGCATGGAGCGGCGGTCAGCATGGCGATTATAAAGAGCTAAAGGCGCTTTTCTATCAGCATAAAGATAAGGTGAAGGTTTGTTTAAGCGGCCATCAGCATTTGCAGGATACGGTTGCTTACAATGGCGTATCTTATTACTGTAATGGTTCAATGAGTGGTTTTTGGTGGGGCAAAGGCGATAAAGAATCTGCCGGTGCTTACTACTACCAGGAAACACCTCCGGGCTATGCTATACTGCATTTGTTTGAAGACGGCACAGTTACTAACGAATACACACCCCTATAATTTTATAAATAGTACTTTCTGAAATATTTAGTCGATTAGCAAATATTAAAAATTATCAGTTTAGTACTGATTGAACGGGCCGTTGTAAGAATTTACAACGGCCTTTTTTATGGATACGGGTTGCAGCAATACTGTTAACACTATGGTGATTGCGATACCCTTCGTCAATTTTAAGATTTATGCATATATCCTAAATGTGATATCCGTCAGTTTTTAGCTGCTACCGTCGTCATTTAAAACACGGTAATTGCGGGGCATTTTTGTAGTAGAAATTTTATCCATGATAGATACTATTACAAAAACAAGCTGTTACCATTGCGGTAACGACTGCAACGGCAATACTTATCATATAGATGAAAAGCTATTTTGCTGTGCCGGGTGCAGGGGCGTTTATCAGATATTATCGCAAAGCGGCCTGTGCAGTTACTACAATTTTAACGATCATCCGGGTGCCAACCGTGCAAGTCTTGACAAGCGATTTGAATATTTGGATGATCCCGCTATTATCGGTGACCTTATTGATTATACCGACGGGCAGGTCACCATCATCACCTTTTATATACCGCATATTCATTGCAGCTCGTGTATCTGGTTGCTGGAACAACTTAACCGTATCAATCCGGCAATCTACCACAGCCGCATAGATTTCCTGAAAAAGCAGGTTAACATACGTTTCACCAATGCTGAAATCTCTTTGAGGCAGGTTGTTGAACTACTGTTTGATATTGGTTACGAGCCACTGATCAGCCTACAGGATATCGTTAAAAAACAGCAAACCGGGCAGAGCGATAAACTGGTGCAAAAAATTGCCGTGGCAGGCTTTTGCTTCGGCAACGTAATGCTGTTGAGTTTTCCCGAATACCTGGGCTTATCTGAATACGAGCATTCGTTTAAGCAACTCTTCGGCTGGTTAAATATATTGTTTGCATTACCGGTTACCTTTTACAGCGGTGCCGAGTATTTTACATCGGCTTATACAAGCCTGCGTAGCAAGGTTTTAAATATTGATTTTCCGCTGGCTTTGGGTATCGCGATGCTTTTTATACGCACCGTGGCAGAGATACTTACCAAACAAGGCGCGGGTTTTGCCGATACCCTTTGCGGCCTGGTGTTTTTTCTGTTGGTTGGCAAGTTTGTGCAGCGTAAAACCTATTACCATATTTCGTTCGAGCGCGATTACCGTTCATTTTTCCCGGTGGCCGTTCAGGTGATAGAGGATGGTGTTGAGAAACCGATACAGCTTTCCAATATCGAAATTGGTCAACGGATCCGCATCCGTCACAACGAAATTATACCTGCCGATGCGATTTTGCTGAAAGGTAATGCACGCATTGATTTCAGCTTTGTAACCGGCGAATCAATACCTGTAAATAAAACCCTGGGCGAGGTGATCTACGCCGGGGGCAGGCAAGCAGGCGAGGCATTGGAGCTGGAGGTGATTAAACCGGTATCGCAAAGTTATCTTACCCAATTATGGAATAACGAAGCTTTTACCCGGCAGCAGGATAACCGCATGCAAACCTTTAACGAAAGGGTAAGCCGGTATTTTACTATCGTGCTGCTAACCATAGCTTTCGGCTCGCTCTTTTTTTGGTTAGGATCAAACTGGCAAAGAGGCTTATCAGCATTTACGGCCGTGCTTATAGTGGCCTGCCCATGCGCGCTCGCGCTGAGTACGCCCTTCACCATGTCGGCAGCGCTGGGGGTGTTTGATCGTAACCGGTTTTATTTAAAGAATACGGCCGTTGTTGAGCAACTTGCCCGCATAAATACGCTTGTATTTGATAAAACCGGCACCATTACCATAGCAGGCGATAATACCATTAGCGAAGTGGCCACGCTATCTGCCTACCAACGAAAACTGATCTATAATGTATGCAATAACTCGGGACATCCCCTGAGCAGGCAAATTTGCAGGCACTTGGGGGCAATGGCTGTTATGCCTATCGCGGCTTACCATGAAACGGCAGGGAGGGGTATATCAGCTCAAATAGGTGAGGATGTTCTCCGTATAGGCAGTTTAGAATTTGCAGTGGGCGGGTATAGCATTCAAATGGCAAGCACCACGCAGGTACATTTGATGATCAACAGCGAATACCTGGGTTATTTCGGTTTTACGCAAACCTATCGTGATGGTTTAAAGCATGTAACTTCATTAGGTTCAGCGTACAACACATTTCTTTTATCAGGCGACCAGGATCATGAGCGAAACCAGCTTTTGCCTTACTTTACTGATGAGCATATGCAGTTCGGTAAATCGCCGCAGCAAAAGCTCGATTTTGTTAAACAGCTGCAACATGGCGGGAACAAGGTAATGATGATAGGCGACGGGCTCAATGATTCGGGCGCGTTAAAACAAAGCGACCTGGGTGTGGCGGTGACCGACAATGTCAATAATTTTTCGCCGGGAAGCGATGCTATTTTAGATGGTACTTCATTGAGTAAGCTGCCTGCCTTTTTGCAGTTCTCTAAAGATACGGTCACTATTATTTACATCTCGTTCTTCATTTCGCTTACCTATAATTTTATTGGTTTAAGCTACGCGGTTACCGGCAAGCTATCGCCTTTAACGGCGGCCATCCTGATGCCATTAAGTACGGCGACCATTATATCATTCACCAGCATTGCCACACATTTAGCAGCAAAAAACAGAAAACTATCATGACCATTATTTACTTCCTCATCGGGTGCAGTATCGTGCTCGCGCTCGCTTTTTTGGGCACTTTTTTCTGGGCGCAACGCAGCGGTCAACACGATGATCTTTATACCCCGTCGGTAAGGATATTGCTGGATGACGAGGCCGGCGATGAATTAAAAAAGTGATTCATCTCACCCTTTTAGCCAACCGCTGTCATTCTGCCGGTAGGGCAGGCTCAATAATTTTACACCATTAAATACAAGCACTAATTAATACATATGCAACCCGAAAAATTTTACTATGACAATAAGATCGTTCGCAATTTTGGTATTGCCACGGTTGTATGGGGCATTATCGGTATGACGGTAGGCCTGCTGGTGGCCATTCAGCTTTACCATCCGGCGGCCAACATGGGTAACCAGTATACAACATTCGGCCGTATCCGGCCGCTGCACACCAATGCCGTAATATTCGCCTTTGTGGGCAATGCCATATTTATGGGCGTATATTATTCCCTGCAAAGGCTGCTAAAAGCCCGCATGTTTAGCGATGTGTTAAGTAAGGTACACTTTTGGGGATGGCAGCTTATTATACTGGCGGCTGTACTTACATTACCTTTAGGCATCACCACATCGCACGAATACGCCGAACTGGAATGGCCCATAGATATCGCCATTACGTTGATATGGGTGGTTTTCGGTGTAAACATGTTCGGTACCATTATAAAACGCCGCGAACGACATTTGTATGTTGCCATTTGGTTTTACATCGCCACGTTTGTAACCATAGCGGTGTTGCATATCGTTAACTCGTTCGAGTTGCCAATTTCGGCTTTTAAAAGCTATTACTTATATGCCGGTGTGCAGGATGCCCTGGTGCAATGGTGGTATGGGCACAACGCGGTGGCGTTCTTTTTAACAACACCATACCTGGGCATGATGTACTACTTTTTGCCTAAGATGGCCAACCGCCCCATCTACTCTTATAAGCTAAGTATACTGCACTTTTGGGCGCTGATATTCATCTATATATGGGCTGGTCCGCACCATTTGCTGTATACCTCATTGCCGGGTTGGGCACAATCTTTAGGTGTGGCATTCTCTATTATGCTGATAGCGCCAAGCTGGGGCGGTATGATCAACGGACTGCTTACTTTACGTGGGGCATGGGATAAAGTTCGTGATGATGTAGTGCTGAAGTTTATGGTAGTAGGACTTACCGCGTACGGTATGGCTACGTTTGAAGGGCCAATGTTATCGCTTAAACAGGTAAATGCCATCGGTCACTTTACCGATTGGATTGTGGCACACGTACACGTTGGCGCTTTAGGCTGGAATGGCTTTCTAACCTTTGCCATATTATATTGGTTGATACCACGCATTTACAGAACCGAACTGTTCTCAAAAAAGCTGGCCGCGTTCCATTTTTGGATAGGTACACTGGGGATTCTTTTTTACGCCGTACCTATGTATTGGGCAGGGTTTACCCAAGGCTTGATGCTGAAGGAGTTTACCGCCGAGGGCATGTTGAAATACCCTAACTTTTTAGAAACCACACTGCGCATTATCCCTATGCACGTTATGCGTTCGGTTGGTGGAGCGTTGTATCTTGCAGGGGTTATTATTATGGCGTATAACTTGGTGCGTACCGCGGCACAGGGAAAATTAGTGGCCAATGAAGGTGCCGAAGCCATGCCGCTTGCGTCTTTACATGTTGACCAGCACCAGGAAAAATGGCACCGCCGTTTAGAACGCCGGCCTGTAAAACTGATGGTGTTCTCACTCATTGTTATCCTGATAGGCAGTGTTATTGAGCTCATCCCAACATTTACCATATCATCAAACGTGCCTACCATTGCCAGCGTTAAACCCTATTCACCGCTGGAATTACAAGGCCGGGATATTTACATCAGGGAAGGATGTGTTAACTGCCACTCGCAAACGGTGAGGCCTTTCCGTTCAGAAACGGAACGCTACGGTGATTACAGCAAAGCCGGTGAGTTTGTATACGACCATCCGTTCTTGTGGGGATCAAAACGTACCGGGCCAGATCTGGCCCGTGAAGGAGGGAAGTACGGCGATGCCTGGCATTTCAACCACCTGATGGATCCAAGGTTAATGTCGCCGGGAAGTATTATGCCTGCTTACGACTGGCTAATCACTCAACAACTGGATACTACCAATACCATTGCCAAAATAAATGCCATGCGCAAGTTGGGCGTACCATATAAAGCCGGTTACGAAAAAATAGCGAACCGTGAATTGGATGCGCAGGCGCAGGCAATCGCCTTAAATCTGTTGAAAGATAAAATAAAAGTAAAAAGCGACAAAGAGATCATCGCCCTGATAGCTTACCTGCAACGCATGGGTATCGATATAAAAGCAAGTAAAACCGCCAATAATAACTAAGCATCATGTTTAAGCAATTTACAGAAAATATAAAGGGTAACGAGGTTTACCTGATATCATCATTGGGTTTGTTCCTCGTATTCTTTATTGTGGTGACCATATTGTTGATACGTGTA
This sequence comes from Mucilaginibacter gynuensis, assembly GCF_039541195.1. NCBI lineage: Bacteria > Pseudomonadati > Bacteroidota > Sphingobacteriia > Sphingobacteriales > Sphingobacteriaceae > Mucilaginibacter > Mucilaginibacter gynuensis. Next base: position 553,943 of record NZ_BAABFT010000001.1, on the reverse strand, counting down.
CGACGAAATCATGTCAATTATATGAGCAATTTACCCCTGAACGATGGCGCGGCAGAAATGGAAAGGATAGGTCTATGAAAAAGCTTTTTCCTGCGGTATTAATTTTAATGGCTATAGTACAGCCCGTGTTTGCCGACGACGCTCCCGCGGAACTTACCACCGGTGAGCTGATGAACTACTGGGGATTCGGGGCTATCGTATTGGTACTCCTGCTACTACTTGGCGCAATGCTGATGTTGCTGCACACCTTTAAAGTACTTACCAAGGTACTTGCCCCGGTTACTGCTGATGAACTGGAAAGCAATGAGGCTACATTGGCATTGCCGGTGAAACCGAAAAAAACGATAGTAGAAAAACTTTTGTCGCTCAAACCATTATCCGAAGAAAAATCAATATTGATAGAGCACGATTACGATGGGATACAGGAACTGGATAACCCTACACCAACATGGTTTATGGGTTTATTTTACACCTCTATTATCGCGGCGGCAGCCTATTTGCTGGTTTACCACGTGTTTGAACTTGCCCCTCTGCAAGATGAGGAGTACCGTAATGAGGTAGCGCTCGCTAATAAAGAGAAAGAGGCCTACCTGGCCAAATCGGCAAACCGGGTCGACGAGAATACGGTAAAGCTATCAACCGATGCAGCGGTATTTACAGAGGGCGGCAATATCTTTAAACAAAACTGCGCCGCCTGCCACGGTGATAAAGGACAGGGGATGGTTGGCCCCAATTTAACCGATGAGTATTGGCTGCACGGCGGTAAAATATCCGACTTGTTTAAAACCATTAAATATGGCGTGCAGGCAAAAGGGATGCCTACATGGGAGAAACAGTTATCCCCCAAACAAATTGCCGACGTAGCCAACTACATAAAATCGTTATACGGCACTCATCCGGCAAATGCTAAAGAGCCGCAGGGCGATAAGGAAGGTGATGATGAGGGCGCATCAGCTAAAACGGCGATGGTAGTAACCCATTAAAATGTTAAGCACACCAATCACCGGGCAACCCAGTACAACAGCCGCAGGCGGTCGCAAGTGGTTATATCCGCTGGTACGCAAAGGCAAGTTGTATAACTATCGTAGCTGGCTTAGTTACGCTTACCTGCTGTTGTTTTTTGCCGGGCCTTTCATCCGCATTAATGGCAATCCTTTGTTATTGCTGAATTTTATGGAGAGGCGGTTTGTTTTGCTCGGGCAGGTTTTTTGGCCGCAGGATTCCATACTCTTTGTATTGGTAATGCTGGTGGGTATGGTGTGTATCATATTGTTCACCATTGCCTTTGGCCGTATTTTTTGCGGATGGATTTGCCCGCAAACCATTTTTATGGAAATGGTTTTTCGAAAGATAGAGATATGGATAGAAGGGCAGCCGCAAAAACGCCGCAAGCTGGATGAAGGCCCGTGGACTAATGAAAAACTATTAAAGAAAGGGGCGAAGCATTTGCTGTTTATAATAGTATCATTCCTGATAGCCAATACGTTTTTGGCCTATATTGTTGGCAGCGAACAGCTTATTAATATTGTAAGCGAGCCGATTGGTTTGCATTGGACGGGTTTTATCAGCATATGGATCTTTACCGCGGTGTTTTACCTTGTTTACAGCCAGGCGCGTGAACTCATATGTACTGTTATTTGTCCCTATGGCAGGTTGCAGGGTGTATTAACTGATAAGCATACCCTTGTCGTCGCTTATAACTTTTTAAGAGGCGAACCAAGGGGCAAGTTATCAAAAAAGGAAGCAGAAGCCTCACCCAAAGGCGACTGCGTGGATTGCGACCTATGCGTGGCTGTTTGCCCAACCGGTATTGATATACGCAACGGCACACAGTTAGAATGTATTAATTGTACTGCCTGTATAGATGCCTGTAACCAGGTGATGGCTAAAATTAATAAACCGCTTAACCTTGTAGGTTTCTATTCCGAAGAAATGATCAGGGAAAACAAAAAGCCCACCTTTAATACACGTATGGCGGCCTATAGTACTGTGATAGTTGTTTTACTGGGGGTATTAACCTATTTCGTATTGCAGCGAAACCCTGTTGATGTAACCATTATGCGTTCGGCAGGGATGCTATATCAGGAACAGCCCGGCGGGTATATAAGTAACCTTTACAATGCCGAGGTTACCAATAAAACCAATGCAGATCAACATATCGAATTGGTGGCCGATGATCCGGCTGTAAGGATCAAATATATACAGGCACCCGGGATACTCAAGAAAGAGGAAACAAGTAAGATCGTATTCTTTTTACTGATACCGGAAGCAAATATCCGCAGCGCTAAAACCGATATCACATTACATATTATGCAGAATAAAACAGATGCGGGAAGTATCAGTACCACATTTATAGGTCCGGTAAACGGGGAGGGAAGCAAATGAAAATGAATTGGGGTAAAGGAATAGTAATAGGCATGGTTTGCTTTATGCTATTCATAATAGTAATGGTTGTAGCCATGTTTAGCCAGCCTGCCGATGATTACGATAAGCAATATTACGAAAAGGGATTAGCCTATGATAAAGATTACAAACGTGCACAGCAGGTAATAAAAGATAAAGCACAACCTGTAATAGAATTTAAGGGAGCCGAAGCACTCATCCATTTCAGAACACCTGTAAAGGGGCAGGTTACGTTCGCACGACCGTCTGACCGTAATATGGATGAGAAGTATGATCTGGATGTTGACAGCGAAAATACAGCCCACATCCCGTTAACTCGGTTAAAAACAGGGCAATGGCAATTAACATTTGAATGGACAGCCAACAACAATCAATATCTATATAAAAAAGAAGTATACCTGCCATGAGCACCAATGAAGTGGCTTTTTTTATAGGCTTATTTGGCAGCGTGCATTGCGTAGGCATGTGCGGTCCGCTCGCGTTTGCCGTACCTTTTACGGGCAGGTCGCGGTGGTTATTGGTGTGGGATAAGTTTATTTATCAAATAGGGCGTACCATAAGCTACTCATTATTGGGCTTAATAACCGGGATTATAGGTAAGCAATTATGGCTGTTTGGCGCGCAGCAAAGCATCAGCATTATAAGCGGTGTGCTTATTATAGGATTGGCATGTTCAAAGCTGCTAAACCTACATTATTTAAAAACTGAAAGGTTATCCGGGTTCCCGTCACTGATCAATAAGTTTATCATTAGGGCTGTTACTCAAAAAAACGGTCATTTATATATAGGCATACTCAACGGGTTGCTGCCATGTGGTTTTGTATACCTTGCTTTAATTGGCGCTGTAAATACGTCAACCGTTATATCGTCGGTACAATATATGTTTTGGTTCGGTATTGGCACTTTGCCTTTAATGCTGGCGGCCACGCTCGGCGCGGGGTTACTTACTGTAACAGTACGCAACAGGTTGAATAAAACCGTTCCGTATTTTATGCTTTGCCTGGGTTTATGGTTTGTGCTGCGCGGTGTTCCGCTGAATATACCGTTTATAAGTCCTGCGGAAATTGCCGATCCGGCTTTATGCCGCTGACTCGTATTTTAAAGCTTGATGATTACTACAACACTGTTCTGTAATTTTAATAATCATGCTTATTATTCATTATTATTAACCCAATAATTACAAAACAATATAAATAGTTGTTCCTTTTATAGTGCAACTATGAAAATCACTACTTATCCGGGTAAGCCATACCCGCTTGGTTCTACATGGGACGGAAATGGCGTTAATTTTACTTTATACGCGGATAACGCGACCGGTGTTGAACTTTGCCTATTTGATTCGACTGATAGTAGCAAGGAGATCGCCTGTATACAATTATATGAACGTTCGCACCAGGTATGGCACGTTTACCTGCCCGATATAAAACCCGGCCAGTTATACGGTTACCGTGTAGACGGGCCTTTCGAGCCATCTAACGGGCATCGCTTTAATCGCAATAAGTTATTGATGGATCCTTACGCCAAGGCCATTGCCGGCAGTATAGACTGGCACGATTCGCTTTTCGCGTATGAGATAGGCAGCGAAGAAGAAGACCTCAGTTTCAGCGAAAGCGACAGCGCGAATTATATTCCAAAATCGGTAGTGGTAGATAACGCTTTCGACTGGGGCGACGATCAGTTGCCGCGCACCCCATACCATCAATCCATCATTTACGAAGCACACGTACGCGGTTTCACCATGACCTGCCCGGAAATTCCGGAGGAGATCAGGGGTACATACGCCGCGCTGGCGCATCCTGCCGCTATTGATTATTTGAAGGAGCTGGGTATCACCGCTATCGAACTGATGCCCGTGCACCAGTTTGTTAACGACCGCAGCCTGTTAGAAAAAGGGTTACGTAACTATTGGGGATACAATACCATAGGCTTTTTCGCGCCCGATGTACGGTACTCATCAAGCGGGGTACAGGGGCAGCAGGTGGTTGAGTTTAAAAACATGGTGAAAGAACTGCATAAGGCAGGCATTGAGGTGATACTTGACGTGGTATATAACCATACCGGCGAGGGTAACCAAATGGGCCCTACGCTTTCTTTTAAAGGGGTCGACAATTCATCCTACTATCGCCTTACCGAAGATGATAAGCGCTTTTACATGGATTACACCGGCACCGGTAACACGCTGAATGCCATGCTGCCTAATGTGTTACGTTACATTATGGATAGCTTGCGCTACTGGATAACGGAAATGCATGTGGACGGTTTCCGGTTTGACCTTGCCTCAACGCTCGCGCGTGAGCTGCACGAGGTAAACCGATTGAGCGCGTTCTTTGATATTATTCACCAGGATCCCGTTATTTCGCAGGTAAAGCTGATTGCTGAACCCTGGGATATTGGCGAGGGTGGTTACCAGGTTGGCAAGTTTCCGCCGGGATGGGCGGAGTGGAACGGTAAATACCGCGATTGCATACGCGATTACTGGCGTGGTGCAGATAGCATGCTGGGCGAGTTCGCGCAGCGCTTTACCGGCAGCCCCGATCTTTACCAGGATGATTACCGTCGCCCAACGGCCAGCATCAATTTTATTACCGCGCACGATGGTTTTACCCTGCACGACTTGGTAAGCTATAACGACAAGCATAACGATGCCAACGGCGAGGATAATAACGACGGCGAAAGCCACAACCGCTCGTGGAATTGCGGTGCCGAAGGCGAAACGGATGACGAAGCCGTAATAGCCTTAAGGCAGCAGCAAAAGCGCAACTTTTTTGCCACGTTGCTGTTGTCGCAAGGGGTGCCGATGATAGTAGCGGGTGATGAAATGAGCCGCACACAGCAGGGTAATAACAACGCTTATTGCCAGGATAATGAAATTTCGTGGCTTAACTGGGCCGCGGCTGATAAGGAGATGCTGGAGTTTACCAAAAAGCTGATCCAATTTCGTAAAGACCATCCTATTTTCCGCCGCCGCCGCTGGTTCCAGGGGCAGCCTGTTATGGGGCGCGGGTTAGAAGATATCGCCTGGTTTTTACCCGAGGGGACCGAAATGACCGAAGAGAACTGGAGCCATGATTTTGCAAAATCGCTGGCGGTTTTCCTTAACGGCAAAGGTTTGCATTCGGTTGGCCCTAAAGGTGAACGTATTTTGGATGATGATTTTTACATTATTTTCAATGCCTCTCACGAACCTATCGACTACAAACTACCTGAAGCAAAATACGGTAAGATCTGGAAAAAGATAATGGATACCAGCGTGGGCGATTTTACCGAAGAAACCCATAAAGCCGAAGAGGTGATACGTGTTGAAGGGCGTTCGGTAGTATTGTTAAAGCATCATTTTGCACACAATGAAACAAAAGATTAACCCGGCATACAGATCAATAGGTGTTAATTTTAATTCGGCAGGCGAAGCCGAAGTTTTGCTTTGGTCGCCCGCGGCTAAAACTGTAGAACTAAAAATTGAAGGAAAAGACCGTATTCGGCTGAAAAAAACGGAATACGGTTACTGGGAGTTGACTACCAAAAAGTTAAACCCCGGTGATAGTTATCAGTTTATACTCGACGGTGAAAAGGAACTGCCCGACTCTGCATCACTTTCGCAACCTGATGGTGTGCACGGCGTATCGCAAGCCCTCAATCTCAAAAATTTTAGTTGGACGGATAACGCATGGCAAAATTTACCGCTGAACGATTATATCTTTTATGAACTGCATACCGGCACCTTTACCCCCGAAGGTACTTTTGCAGCCATTGAGAAAAAGCTTGACCACTTGGTTGAATTAGGCGTAACCGCTATTGAACTAATGCCGGTAGCCCAGTTTCCGGGTGAGCGTAACTGGGGATACGACGGGGTATTTCCGTACGCGGTACAAAACAGCTATGGCGGTGCCGATGGTTTACGCCATTTGGTGAATGCCTGCCATAATAAAGGTTTGGCCGTAGTGCTCGATGTGGTGTATAACCATATGGGACCGGAGGGGAATTACTTTAATGAATACGGCCCATACTTTACCGAAAAATATAACACGCCCTGGGGCAATGCCATCAATTTTGATGATGCCTGGTGCGATGCCGTAAGGCAATATTTTATTGAGAACGTACTGATGTGGTTTCGGGATTTTCATATCGATGCCTTGCGTTTGGATGCGGTGCACGCCATAAAAGATTTGAGCACCAAACATATTCTGCAAGAGATAAAGGAACAGGTTGATGTGCTGATAGCAGCATCGGGCAGGCAGCATTACCTGATCGTAGAGCTTGATCTGAATGATCATAAGTTCATTAACCCTTTGGCAAAGCAGGGGTACGGTATGGATGCCCAATGGATAGATGAGTTTCACCACGCGCTGCGGGTAACAGCCGGCGAAGAACGTACCGGTTACTATTCGGACTTTAACGGTATTGAACATTTGGCGAAATCCTATAAAGGCGCGTACGTGTACGATGGTGTTTACTCGCCGCATCGTTTAAAAACATTTGGTGCTAAGGTAGAGCACAATCCGGGGGAGCAATTTATCGTGTTCTCGCAAAATCACGATCATGTGGGCAACCGCATGCTGGGCGAGCGTACCAGTAAGCTGGTTAGTTTTGAAATGCAAAAACTGATGGCGGCGGCAGTTATGGTTAGTCCGTACTTACCCATGTTGTTTATGGGCGAGGAGTGGAGCGAGTCAAACCCTTTCCTGTATTTTGTAAGCCATACCGATAAGGATTTGGTTGAAGCGGTAAGAAAAGGCCGGAAGGAAGAATTCAAAGCTTTCCATGCCGAAGGTGAGGCACCCGATCCGCAAGCGGAAGATACCTTTAATCGCTCTAAACTTCAATGGCCACTTAGCCATAAGGGGCATCACCAGGTAATGTTCAATTACTACAAGGCGCTTATCGCTTTGCGTAAATCGCACCCGGCACTATACCAACTTAACCGCGAAAATTTAGAGGTAGAAGCTCAGCCTAAAAATAACACACTGTTATTGCATCGTTGGCACGGGAACGAGGACGTGTATTGCCTGATGAATTTTTCGAAATCAGTGCAGCAACTGCAATTGCCTAATGGTGATAAAGAATGGCGTTTATTGCTCGATAGCGCCGCGCCTGCATGGAATGGCCCGGCTAAAGTGGCTAACCTGCCAAACAACGAAAGCGCGGTAACATTACAACCTGAATCGATAATTATTTATACCAGTAATCATGTTTAATCCTGTTGCTACCTATCGTATACAGTTTCATAAAGGTTTTACTTTTAATGATCTTGAGCGTATTATCCCATACCTGCAAAAGCTGGGCATAAGCACCTTGTACGCTTCGCCGGTTTTTGAGGCTACGCCGGGTAGTACGCATGGCTATGATATTGTGAATCCGCACCGCATCAGCCCCGAAATTGGTACGCTAAAGCAGCTGAGAGCCCTTAGCAAAAAGTTAAAGGCGGCAGGTATTAACTGGCTGCAGGATATTGTGCCCAATCACATGGCTTTTCATCCCAATAATGCGTGGCTGAACGACGTGCTTGAGCGTGGGGCAATGTCGGCCTATGCCAATTTCTTTGATATGGCAGGCACATCGGCATTATTTGAAGGTAAAATAATGGTGCCCTTTTTAGGTTCGTCGTTAGCGGATGTGATAAAAAAAGGCGACCTCCAACTTGCTGTAGCCAATGGACGATTATCACTTAGTTATTTTGACAGCGCTTATCCGCTTAACCCGGCATCTTATTTATCGGTATTAAAAGCAAAAAGGGATAAACCCGATGCAATAAAACAACTGATAGCAATAATAGAGCAGGTTGTAAAAGAAACAGAGCCGGGTACTTATAACCAGTTATGGGATGAGGCATTATCGCAATTATCCGCAGCTCATAATGATGGTTCGGTTACAGATTATCTGGACGATTCCATTCAAACCATTAATAAGGACAAACCCAAGCTGCGCAAACTGGCCGACGAGCAATTGTACCGCTTATGCAGTTGGGCCGAAACAGATCACACTATTAACTTCCGTAGGTTTTTTACGGTGAACGGGTTGATATGCCTCAATATTCAGGATGAAAAAGTGTTTGAGCATTACCACCAGTTCATCAAAAGCCTGCTGAACGAGGGCGTGTTCCAAGGCCTGCGGGTTGATCATATCGACGGCTTGTATGATCCTACGGCTTATCTGAATAAATTAAGGCAATTAGTTGGTCCGGATGTGTATATCGTAATAGAGAAGATACTGGAAGACGGCGAACAGATGCCGGTAAACTGGCCCGTGCAAGGCACTACGGGATATGAATACCTGGCCGATGTAAACAACCTGTTCACCAACAAAGACAACGAAAAGATCTTCAGCACTTACTACGATAAATTGGTAGGCACTAATGTGCCTGTTCAGCAACAGATATGGGAGAAGAAAGCATACATACTTAACCATCACATGGCCGGTGAACTGGATAATTTAACCCGGTATTTTTTCGATCTGAAGCTTGCGGAAGGCAAGGAACTACAAGGCGTACCGCCGGAATTGATGAAACAGGCTATCGGCGCTTTTTTGGTGCATTGCCCGGTTTACCGTTATTATGGTAATGGTTTTCCGCTAAGCAAAAAGGAGGCAAAAGCGGTAGAGGCAGTTTTAAAGCAGTCCGTAGCTCACCACCCTAACTTATCGCCTGGTATTGAAGTGCTGAAGTTTGTTCTGCTGCAAAAGCCGACAGAGGGCAATGCTATATTCAATAATAATGTGTCGCAATTTTACAGGCGATGCATGCAGCTTAGTGGCCCTTTGATGGCGAAAGGGGTAGAAGATACGCTGATGTACACCTACAACCGGTTTACAGGCCATAATGAAGTTGGCGACGCGCCCGATGCTTTCGGCAAACTGGTAAAGGCTTTTCATGAAACGATGGAGATGGGGCAGCGGCAATGGCCGCTTTCGCTCAATTCCACCTCAACCCATGATACCAAGCGCGGCGAAGATGTACGTGCGAGGCTGAATGTACTCACCGATATGGCTGATGAATGGATAGCCAAAGTGCAGGAATGGCAGCAAATAAACGCCGGCCTAAAGCAAAATAACGCGCCCGATGCCAATGATGAATACCTCATTTATCAAACACTGACAGGCGCTTACCCCATGCCGGGCGAAAATAGTGATGATTTTACAGGGCGTTTAGTCGAATACCTGGAAAAGGCATTACGCGAAGCCAAGCAGCATTCGGATTGGGCCAAGCCAGATACGGCCTATGAAAAAGCCACAAAAAACTTTGCCGCCGCCTTGTTAAATAAAGACGGCGCGTTTTGGAAAAGCTTTGAGCCCTTCCACAAAAAAGTGAGCGATTTGGGTATCATCAATTCGCTGGCACAGGTGCTGCTCAAATTTACGTCGCCGGGCGTACCCGATGTTTACCAGGGTTGCGAGCGCTGGGATTTAAGCCTGGTCGACCCGGATAACCGTAGGCCTGTCGACTATGATTTAAATAAGGAATTGCTGGATGATCTGCAATCAACAGCGCATACAGGTTTACCGGCACAATTGTGGCACCAGCGTTATAACGCGCAAATTAAGCTGTGGCTCACGCAGGTATTACTAAAAGAGCGAAAGGCTAACCCCGAACATTTTGCAAAGGCCTCATACATCCCGCTAAAGGTAAAAGGCAAGTACAATAAGAACATACTGGCTTTTGCAAGGCGCTATCAACAGCAATGGTATGTTGTAGCCGCTCCGCTGCATATTGCAGAATTATGTAAGGAGCAGCAAAAGGAAATACCACAGATTGATTGGGCTAATACCCGGGTCGTTTTACCATATGATGCGCCGTCAAATTTCGAGGATCTGCTTACTGCAGCAGCCGGGCAAACAGAGGGAGCGCTTGCCGTTAAGGAGATCTTTACAACTCTGCCGCTTGCCATATTAAAATTAAAACAACCGGCTAATAACCGTGGGGCGGGTATTTTAATGTCTGTTACCTCGTTACCGTCTGATTTTGGTGTTGGCGATATTGGCAGCACAGCAAAACAATTCGCGAATTTTTTAAGCAGTGCCGGGCAAAAATACTGGCAGTTATTACCGGTAACACCTACCGGTGCGGATAATGGCTATTCGCCCTATAGTTCGTTTTCAGGCATGGCCGGTAATACCTTATTGATCAGTCCCGAATGGCTGGCTGATGTAGGCTTGCTTAGCGTAAAAGAGCTTGATAAGTACCGCTTGCCATCAACCAGTAAAGTTGATTATAAAAAAGCGGAACAATTAAAAACGAGTTTATTCCATACCGCGTGGTCAAATTTTAAAACCATGGGCATTACCGCCTTGCAACAGGAGTTCACAGATTTTTGTAAAAAGGAAGCCGTTTGGCTGGATGATTTTGCCTTATACGTTGAGCTAAAGCAAAGCTATGGCGGCGACACTTGGAACAAATGGCCCGAAGAATACGCCGGTCGCGATGCCAAAGCCTTAAAGCGGTTCAGCCGCAACCATGCCGATAATATAGACCGCCACAAGTGGCTGCAATTTTTGTTTTTTAAACAATGGCACGAACTAAAAGACCACTGCGCTCATTTAGGCATCAGTTTATTCGGCGACCTGCCATTTTATGTAAGTTATGATTCGGCGGATGTATGGGCCAACCCGGAGCTATTCAGTTTGGATGAGGCAGGTAACATGAAAATGGTAGCCGGTGTACCACCCGATTATTTTAATGCCGACGGCCAATTATGGGGGATGCCTGTATTTCGCTGGGACAAGCTAAAAGATCAGCATTACGCCTGGTGGGTGCAACGTATCCGTAAAAATATGGAGTTGTACGATCTGCTGCGGCTCGATCATTTCCGTGCTTTTGCCGCCTATTGGGAAGTGCCCGCGACAGAGCAAACCGCCATCAACGGAAAATGGCAGCCCAGCCCGGGGAGCGACTTCTTCCATATATTAAAACAACAGCTTGGCGATCTATCTTTTATAGCCGAAGACCTGGGTGATATTGACGATACTGTTTACCAATTACGCGATGAATTTGACATGCCCGGCATGAAAGTGCTGCAATTCGCTTTTGGTGATAACATAGCGGCATCACCCTATATCCCTCATAATTATACATCCAATTTTGTGGTATATACTGGTACGCACGATAATAATACCACCCCTGGCTGGTACCGTAAAGATGCCGGTAAAACGGCTAAAAAGCAGTTGAGCCAATACGTGAATTTCAAAGTGAATAAGAAAAATGTTCACGAAGCGCTCATCAGGCTGGCCTATTCATCAGTGGCTAAAATAGCTATTGTACCCATTCAGGATGTATTGGGCCTTGATGAAACTGCCAGGATGAACGTACCCGCATCGGTAACCAATAACTGGCAATGGCGTTTACAGCCTGGGCTATTGAACAAGCAGGAAAAAAAGCTGTATGATTGGGCTAAGCTGTTTAACAGGCTTTAGTAGTAGAATGAAATTACTCGGTTAAGTAAAATATGGGGGAGAGTTTTGAAACCTCACTGCTGTCTCTCTCCGCAGTGGTATCGCCTATTAGTAATTTTTCCACGTCGTTTTTCTGTTTATTTAATGCTGCGTTCAATTCGTATACATTTTTATCACCCAATTTAAGATAAATGGGCTGTCCGGCTTTCTGTTGAAGAAAATCTACAGGTACAGATATTGTATTGTAAGCAAATTCCTGGTTGCCATAGGCAAATGGTGCTCTTATTGAAAAAGTTAGGGGCGTTATTTTTCCGGAAGCATCTTTCCTGTAAAACTCAATTTTATCAGTAGTATACGCGCCGCTTGTATTTTCGTTGAGCAGGTCATCACCGGCACTGTTTTTAATAACTAAACGGAGATCAGGGCCAATTACCGGCGAACAGGCACAAAGACCGGTACCGCCAACGTTTTCTTTTTTACAGCCTACGCCGGCAATAAACAATACAATGCAAATGATAAGGAATTTTTTCATAGGTTAATTCAAATAGGAAAATGAACATTTAAAGCTACTAATAATTAAAATACTACAAAACAGAAAAGTGTTTTTAACTAAATGGTAACATGCCCGTAAAGTGCCCTAATTCCATTAGAGCAAGCTTTTATTCACTCATCCGGTAAACTAAGTTGGGGTTTACCTGTATATTTACAGGCGTAACAAATACATAAAATATGGCATCAGGTTTCTTTGCAATTTTGGATGATATAGGAGCCTTGATGGACGATGTAGCCATGACTACCAAAATAGCCACGCGTAAAACAGCAGGCATATTGGGCGACGACTTGGCTGTAAATGCCGAAAAAGCGACCGGGTTTTTATCTTCACGGGAGTTACCCGTGCTGTGGGCCATAACAAAGGGCTCTTTACTAAACAAGCTGATCATAGTTCCCATCGCGTTATTGTTAAATGTGTTTTTACCGGCCGCAATTAAGATCATCTTAGTATTGGGTGGATTTTATTTGGCTTACGAAGGGGCCGAAAAAATAGTAGAATATCTTTTCCATCGTTCAAAAAAAGCAGAACATCTAATAGAGACCCATGAGCAGAAAGGCGAAGAGGCTGAAAAGGAGAAAATTAAATCAGCCATAACTACCGACTTTATTCTTTCGGCAGAAATTGTAATTATTGCATTGGGCGCGGTAACAGAACAAAATCTTACTATTCAGATCATAACTGTTTCGGCAGTCGCTTTCCTTGCAACGGTAGGCGTTTACGGTATAGTAGCGCTAATTGTACGCATGGATGATGCGGGTTACCGGTTGATCAAAAAATCAAATGATAAAGGCTTGCTTACATCTGTGGGCCAAATATTGGTTAAGGCATTACCTGTTATTATTAAGCTGTTAAGTATAGTGGGCACAATTGCACTCATCTTGGTAGCCGGTGGTATTTTTGCCCATAATATTGAATATTTGCATCATTTATTCCCCGATTTACCGGCAACACTTAAAGAACTGGGGCTGGGCTTAATTGCGGGATTAATAGTGGTAGGTATTTTACAAGGTGGCGGTAAAGTGATTTCCTTGTTTAAAAATTAAGCTTTAATTAGTTGATGTAGGGTTCCTCGTAACTGGATAGATCTTATCCATTTTGTGCATTCTTTTCGTACATCGCAAATTAATAATTCATTTGTTTTAAATATGATATATTTGATCATGTTTTATTCACAAGGGCATTAGAAAATACCTTTGTAGATAAAAAAATGATAATTTGTCTTCTCTTATTAGGTTTATAATTGGTTTGAAAAGAGTTCCTGCTTAACAGGAGCTCTTTCTATTTTTAAAGGGGCAGAATTACTTGAAACTCATTTGAATTTTTGAGAATATTTAAAACGGTGCTTAAGAACGCCACTCATGACAGCACTATAATTAACAAGGCAACTACTTCAAATATAAGTTAATGTTGTTACGATAGCCTGGTATGGAATTGCTGTACCAATCAGAATAACTTAAACCTCCTGTACCGGCCCAGTTCAGAAAATGCGTATAGGCATCGCTTATTTTAACGCCTTCAACCGGGTAGGTAAACTGGCTTGAAAAGTTTATTGCCCAGGGCCAGTTTTCTTTTGATACATAGTATTTACCGACAGCTGGCACTGAGGAATCATCAGCTGCGCCAAACAGTTTTAGATTAGCCTTATCCGTTGGTGGAAAGCCCGGTAAATGCACTTCATGATCGCGCCTTCCGTTACTGAACAGGAAAGGGTTAATTTTGTCAGGAGCTACCAAAGCATAATCAGGTGCTACGTAAAAATAAGTAGATATTCTCCTGCTATAGTTGTTTGGTGTTTTGTATTTGTCAGTTTTTGTATTGATAAAATAAGATTTATCCGGGTTGGTAATGATGTCATCCGTATTATCAAACGGAATAACTACCGCTTTACTTTGGCCCGATTCAACCCCGGTGCCTGTTACTTGATAATATTTGCTATTATTTTTAAATCCGGCAACTTCTCCAACATTTTCTGCCGGAACGTTAAATTGTATGCCAAACCCATTCTTAAACGAGGCACCTACAGCAACAATTGAATAAATACAATCTATCATGCTTGCACGGTTTTTTGAGCTCATTGTATAATGGTACCTGTAATTTAAAACCAGATCGTTCATGTCATAATCACCTTTTTCGGGCCAGTTATCCTCAAATGCCAGTGTACACCAGGTATTTGCTGAAGGATAATCCATCGTATAAGCCCATTCAGGATTATAAGGATATTCGTCTATTGAATCAGGAACGCCATCGCCATCATAATCATTACCTCTGTCAATTTCAGGCATACCGGTAGTAGCTATGCCGGATGCCGGGTTTGATCTGGCATAGAAAACCAGGTCATTAAAATCATTATCACCGGTTTGCCTGCTTACATCCTCAAAGCCAACCATGGTAAGATTATGTATACCATCATATAAAACAACGCTGTGTCTTTTCTTATTGTCATCAGTTTCCGGATTTAAACTCGTTTCCGAGTAATATTTTGTAACCTCGGTATTTATCCCGCTACCCGTCCACGAGTTACTTAACAAAATAAATCCGATGGATGTACCGGCATCAAAAGTTCCTATTTTAACCCTGTCGCCCGGCCTTAACCCACCGCCGCCGCCAAGTGATGATGCATTGGGGAATATTAAGGTGGCGTTTTTAATATCCAGCTCGCTTTTTGGTGCCTTGCCGGTTTCGTAAGTATAAAAGGCAAGGCTGTTATAATTAGCTGCCCCGTCAGATACAAAGGTGATCCATATATCTGATTTCGTAGTGATCCGTAGCGTAGAAGGCGCGCTGTTTGATAGATATTTCGGGTGATTTTCAGGCACAGTTTTTCCTTCAGGTACCGATGCGTTTACAAAAGTTAGTAACGATGGGTCAATTTCATCTGGCGTAGGCTCAAGGTATTTTGGAACACCGTAGTATAGAGGGTTTGAAGTAGTATTTAACACCGCGTCAGCAGTTGATGAATACGGAGACGGGTAAGTGAATATAGTACCGGTTGATGCCATATTTAAAACCGAGCGACCACTTGTCGTGCCATTTGCAACAGCGTCAGGTACAATATCGCCGCCGAACACGGTAGGGCCGCCCAAAAGGGCTGTTACGCTATTGCTGTTAATATTGGCATGGGCATAACGCAATAAACCCACATATGCCGGATCAATTATTATTTTATTAACTGAACTGGCAACGCTTATCTTGGCTGAGAGTTTACCTTCAACATCTGTTACTCCTTTAAATATAGCCGCGTTTGCCGCTGTATTTGAAGGGTTGTAAACGCTTACTATAATGCCTTTTAATGGAGCGCCGTTTGTAGCTTTGAGTGTTAAATTAAAACTTACCTCACGCGAAGTAGCAAAATTAAATCGTTCAGGCGCGATTTTGTTAGATGATATTTCGGGAGTGCTATTGCCGGGATCAGTTATGTTTTTCTTACAGGCAACCAATGCGGTAAGGCCGACCAGGAATAGGCCATGAATAATTTTTTTCATCAGATGTGATAGCGATTTATGTTCGCCCCATTATAACAAAACCAATGCCTTTTTTTTAAAATGCTTTCTCAGGCTTTTGTAAAGGCAATTAAAAAGACAGGGCATTTATGAAAGCGGAATAATATCCCACAGGCGGGAATTTATTCCACAAAAAGTTGGCCCATGTAATGTTAATTATAAATATTAGTTGCATAATTATTATTATTTAACCAGATGGAAATGCTTATACAATTCGAAGAATTGAGAAAAAAATATTTTTGACAAAACGCTTACCCAAACAGATACAGTTTGAATTTGCATTACCAGCTTTTTGCCTTTGGTCAAATTGTTTTCTAAAATATAATGCGCGTGTTTAACTGTTATTACACTAAGTTCACCAACGAGATTTACGTGCGGGGGACTTAAAACTCCTTTTTCTAATAAAGTTGATATCTCCTGTAAATTATTGCCATAGTAACCTGTTTCCCCTTTTAGTGCGTATGCATAATTGGAAATATTCAAGACTGTTGCGCCTTTACCAAAAAGTGTTTCTCTTGCATTGGCAGTTGAGTGTGCTGTAATATCTGCATATGTACCATTGGTTATCAGTAATTGAGCACACAATTCGGAAAGCTCTCCACCTACAATATCAATGCAATGATCAAATAAAGATTGATTATTGGCAATTACGATCTTCGCCGCTATATCATTTACGCGGTAATCAATTATTCGTTCGGCGGGTACGCCTGCGGCAATCAGTTGGTTTCGGCTTTCATCATTGCCTGCTGTAACCACAACATTACGGAAACCTTTATATAGCAAAATTTTGATAAGCGCCAGGCCAACGCCGCCAGCGGCACCGCTTACAAAGAATGTGTCATTTTGCTGCGGCTTTAAACGTTTATAGGTTTGCATAGCGGTAAGATTAGCTAATGGTACTGCTGCGGCTTCTTCAAATGTGAGATTAGGCGGTTTTGTGGCTAAGATATTTTCCGGAACGCTGATATATTCTGCGTACGTACCATTTGATCCCATGCTTCCAGATGCAGCAAAAACAGCCATCCCTTTTTTGAATTTCCGCGCATCTTTGCCGGTCTTCACAACTATACCTGAAAACTCCCGGCCCAGTATTGGTGATTTCATGTGTTTCTTTTCACTCTTTCCCTGTCGCATTTGGTAATCTATCGGGTTAAAACCTGCCGCTATAATTCTTATCAATACATCATTATCTCCGGGTACAGGCAGCGGGAGATCTGTTCTTTCGGTAAAGTTATTGGTATCGCCAAATGCGTTTAAAATTATTGCCTTCATATTATTTTTGCTGTATCAAAGTTCTGTGCTAATTTTTTATTTTTGGTATGAGTTAACCCGGGGTAACCGGTAACCTACAGGAAACTATCATCATGGGCACTATTGATATAGACGGAAACAGGCAGGAAGCCACTTGTAAGCAGGAATTAATCGCGATGCGCGATAGCCTTGAAATATTGGGCGGCAAATGGAAACTGATGCTATTACGTTATTTGAGTAACCGTTTGGAAGAAAAAAATAACTTCAAAAAAATTCAGCGGGAAATTGAGGGACTATCAGCTAAAATGTTAGCCAAAGAATTAAAAGACCTTGAATTGAACTTACTCGTGTCCAGATCGGTTGTCAATACTAAGCCGGTTACTGTTGAATACCGGATCACCCCTTACGGTCTTAACGTTTTACCGCTTTCAGAAAATCTCGTACAATGGGGCTTAGACCACCGCGCTCAAATTAAACGTTGACAAAGACTGAAATATGATGCGCTGTTTCGCACTTTTAGTTAATTTTCAAGCCATGGCTCTTTAAGTTTATCAAACAACTTTGCGGCAGGCAAACGGCCTTTTGGTCCGTTCAGTTTGAAATACCAAAACTCTTCGAGATCGCCCTTACTCATAGTCATTTGTGTAGCGCCCTGGCTTTTGTGCGCGGCAAGTTCCCAGTTGGCAATCACCTTGTAATTGATCTTGTTTTGGAAACCAAAAGTTACTGTCCTGTCAGTCGAAAGTTCGGGTAGGGAAGATACGGCCCGGGAGTATTCGTAATTTTTCAGCCATTCGAATGTTTGTACATTATCGGATTTATTGCGGAGGGTGGCTCCAAGTATAACCGGACGGTCGGCTTCCGGCATTTCCGCAACCGCTTGAAGTGCCAGCAGTGTTGCGGCTTTATGCCCTGCATGTGTTTGGGGTTGCGGTAACAGGCAAAAGATATAATCGTAATGATTACGTTTTAATAAACGTGTCAGCTGTTTTTTTACATGTGGAACATTCCAGCTTGTATCCAACGGCTCCCAGGCTGATGCCCGAAATAAGTGTGCGATATACCGAGCACTTTACCAGCTTCCCGGAGTTCCTGTCTTCGTATGGCAGGCAGCCTCTTTTTGGCTTCAACGGCGTTCATCAGTTTACAGTTGTAATAGGCGGCAGCCAATGCTGAATACCTAAAGCCTGCTTCGCCATTGGTTATCACATACAGATCAACCGTGCCATGCTGTTCTTTTGCTATCTTGTAAAGCGTTACGGATAATTCGCTTTCATCATCGGGGTGGGCTATAACCACAAGCACACGCGGCGACCCTGGGTTTGCATATATTAAAGAAGTGATGCAAAAAAAGAATAGTGATGATAAAGTATATTTAAAAATGGCAGAGATCATCCTTTAAGCCTGTTTACCGGTATCCGACTGCGGTGAGAGACGTCCCTGTCAATGTATCTTAATCTCATTAATAACAAATTTACCTGTATTGCTTCATGAATCAAAATAAATCTATAAAATCTATAGAATTAGTAGTTTTATATCTTTTTAATGCCGAAGGTTACGATAGGTTAAACTATGGAGGAAAGACGATATCATACCGCCACTACAGATAGAAATATCATTAATCTTAATAGAAATGAGGATGTAGAATACTGGACAAACAGGTTTAATACTACCCGGGTGAAATTAAAGGCGGCCCTCAATGCTGTAGGGAGCGAAGTGGAAAATGTTGAGGCCTGGCTAAGAAACAGGTAGGTTCAACAATTGAATATTAAACGCTGAAAATTTTTGTACAGGTGATGGTTCTTTGTGCTAACAGAAGGATAACCCGGCTATGCCGGGTTATTTTGTTTTAACGGTTGTTATTGCGGCACTACCATCCTTTTATCGCTCCGCCGTTGAAGGCTTTAACGGCGGCCTGGTTCACTTCTTCAGATTGGTAAGCTTTCACAAATTTCTTCACCTTTTCTTCGTCCTTATTATCCTCGCGTGATACTACCGCGTTTACATAAGGTGAGCTTTTGTCTTCTACAAACAAACCGTCGCGCAAGGCGTTGAGCCCAACCGGTGTGGCAAAGGTGGCGTTAATAATAGCTATCGTTACGTTTTGGTCGTCCAAAGCACGCGGCAATTGGGGGGCTTCCATTTCTATTATTTTTATCTTTTTGGTATTAACCGTAACATCGGTAAGCTTTGGAAACAGGCCTACACCATCTGCCAGTTTAATAAGGCCGGCTTGCTGCAATAAAAGCAAGGCACGCCCGCTGTTGGTAGGGTCGTTAGGGATAATGATGGTACTTTCATCTTTCAGCTCGTCGAGTTTTTTTATTTTTTTTGAATAGCCGGCAAGGGGGTAAACAAAGGTATTACCCACAATAGCGAATTTGTAGCCACGTTGTTTGGCTTGCACATCAAGATAGGGCTTGTTCTGATAGGCATTTACGTCAATGTCTCCCTGGTGCAGGGCCTCATTGGGCATTACGTAATCGTTGAAGGTAATCAGTTCTACATCCAGTCCGTATTTTTCTTTAGCTACTTTTTGGGCGGCCTGTGCTATTTGAAATTCAGGCCCGGATTCAACCCCTACAATAATGTGGTTAGGGTCACTCTTTTTCGTTTTCTTTCCGCAGCCACTTATAGCTATCACCGTGGCTAATATTACAGAAAGTATGGTTGTGTGTTTAATGTGCATATTGTAATGAATAAGTTTTTTTTATTTTCTGTGATCTACACTTTTAGACAGGCGGTTACCCGAAAATTGAATAATGAATACCAGTGCCACTAATAGCAGTAATACACTGTTCATCACCACTACATCGTAACCCACGTAGCCGTACTGGTAGCCAATTTGCCCCAATCCGCCGGCGCCAACCGCGCCACCCATGGCCGAATAGCCTACAAGCGTAATGAGCGTAATAGTAGCTCCGTTGATGATGGAGGGCAGGGCTTCAGGCAATAATACTTTTAGGATGATCTGTATGGGTTTTGCACCCATTACCCGCGCCGCTTCTATCAGGCCATGAGGTATTTCGAGCAGGCTGTTTTCTACTATCCTTGCAATAAATGGCGCTGCGCCTATACTTAGCGGCACAATAGCGGCCTGCACACCAATGGAAGTACCTGCAAGTGCCCGGGTAAAGGGAATCATCCAAACAATGAGTATGATAAATGGTATTGAACGGAAAATGTTAACTATAACAGAGATCACCTGGTTTAGCGGGCGGTTTTGTAATGGTTCGCCTTTACGCGTCATAAAAAGTAATACACCGGTAGGCAAGCCCAAAAGGAAGCCAAAAAAACCGGATGCAAAGGTCATCAAAATAGTTTCGAGCGTGCCCTGTATCAAGAGCGATATCATTGATTCAGACATAGCCTAATAATTGTGTTTTAATCTGCTTGCGCTCAAAAAAATCGATTATCTCGGCCGTGTTTTCAGGTGTACTGTAAGCCTCGATAAGCATTACACCGAATTTTACACTGCCCGCATATTCGATACGCGCGCTGATGATGTTGCAATCAACACCAAAAACTTTGGCCGTTTCAGAAAGCACAGCATCATCAACAGATTGTCCGTTAAATTCAAGTTTTATCAGCGGATGCCTGCCGGGGCCATTATCAGCAACCAGTCGTTTTTTAAATGCTGCCGGTATTTCTAATTCCAGCGATGAAGAAATGAATTTTTTAGCCAGGTCAGTTTGTGGGTGCGAAAATATATCGGCGACGGTTCCTTGTTCTATAAGTTTGCCATCGCTAATAATGGCCACCTCGTCGCAAATGGTTTTTACCACATTCATTTCGTGAGTGATCAGTAAAATGGTGATATTGAGCCGCTGGTTAATATCCTTCAGTAAGCGAAGTATAGCTGTCGTAGTTTCCGGATCGAGCGCGCTGGTAGCTTCGTCGCACAGCAATACTTTGGGGTTACTGGCAAGGGTGCGTGCAATGGCTACCCGCTGCTTTTGCCCGCCCGAAAGGCTGGCCGGATAGTCATGCTGTTTATCTGCCAGGCCAACCAAGGCCAGCAGGTCTGCAACCCTTTGCTTTATTTCCGCCTTAGGGGTATTGGCCAGTTCAAGCGGGAAGGCGATGTTTTGAGAAACGGTTCGGGACGATAGCAGGTTGAAATGCTGAAATATCATCCCGATTTGCCTGCGGGCGGTAGCCAGTTGAGCAGGGGACATGCCGAGCAGGTTTTCACCATCAACGATAACTTCACCGGATGATGGCCTTTCCAGCAGATTTACACAACGTATCAGCGTGCTTTTACCCGCTCCCGAAGCGCCTATAACACCAAAAATTTTCCCACGGTTAACCGTTAGCGATACGTCAGCAATAGCGGTAACCGTCCTGTTTTTTTGATGAAAGGTTTTCGTTATGTTTTTTAGTTCGATCATTATTAAATTTCAGGTGCAAGTATAAATAAAATCTACCGGATGGGTAGACTTTGTTCCGGTGACAACGCGGCGTTATCCTGCTTTTTACAATACACTCACATAAATGTTTAAAAACGATGGATACTGAACATGGAGATATCAGCTTCGGGTTTTTTATCCAGTGCCATGTCACTTAGTATTTTACCGGTTACACTCGCAAATTTGAAACCGTGGCCCGAACATGGGCTGGCAACTATTATATGTTTGTAATTGGGGTGATGATCTATAATAAAGTTTTCGTCGGGTGTGTTGGTGTACATGCAAGTAGTAGCATAATTAAATACAGGGTTAATGTTAAAATACCGGCCAATCACTTCGCTCATGGCCTGTACTTCATCTTCGCGCACTTGTTTGGTTAGGGTGTGAGGAGTAGTGGGTTCGCCCGCATGGTGATGTGCCACCTTTATGCCATCTCCAAGATCAGGAAAGCCATAAAATATCTTTCCGGGCGTGTATTCCCATATATACACCGGGAGTTCATTTAACACGGGCCTTGATGGTGATGAATCGCTGTTTTTAAACCAGTAAAGTACCTGCCGCTCAACAGTAAGCGGCAGGTGCGGTTCGGGTAATAATTCAGTTAACCATGCCCCGGCACTTACAACAAGTTTATCCGTGGTATACCGGCCTTTGGCAGTTACAATCTCCACACTATGCTCATGGGGGTTAATAGAAATCACCTTTTCATTAAGCCGGATCTCCGCCTGGTTTTTGGCTGCAAGGTTAAGATTGGCCTCTATACAATCTTCAGGAAATAGTATTCCGGCTGTTTTCTCTAAAATACCTACGGTTGCCTCACCCGGTTTAAAAGCCGGGTAGCGTTGGTTTATCGTATGGCTGTCCAGGTATTCGTAAGGTATATTATGAGTTTGGGCACTCAATTCGGCACCTTTAACAACACCGGCATCACGATGTCCAAGCATAATGCCGCCTGTTTGTTTAAAAAGTTGACGGCCCGATTCTTTTTCCAGCTCGGCCCAATAATCATAAGCCTGCTTTACCAACGGAACATACTTTGGATTTTCATGATAAGCCTGCCTGATAATACGGCTTTGCCCATGCGATGAACCAAAAGTATGCGGCGGGGAGAACTGATCGATACCGCAAACCTTTTTACCGGTTTTTGATAAGTGATACAATGCTGAACTGCCTGCGGCACCAAGCCCCAGTACGATCACATCAAATGTTTGCGACATATTATTTCCCTGCTTTTTCAGTTACCCGGTTTGCTGATTCCGGTGCCGGCATAAATTTTTTAAACCATTCCACCGTACGAACAATAACATCTACACGATCTTCCTGTTTAAAAAAGCTGTGCCCTTCGTCCGGGTAAACCACCAGTTGCGTAGGGGTACCTAATTCTTTTAAGGCGTGCCAAAACTGAAAAGATTGTGCAGGCGGCGATTCGCCGTCGAGTTCGCCTACTAATATAAGGGTTGGCGTTTTAGCTTTCTTTATAAAAGTCATTGCCGAACTGCGTGCATAGGCATCCGGATCGTCATAAGGTGAAGCGCCGAAGTAAGGCTTCATCCACTGGTCAATTGAATTTTGGCCATAATAGCTCAGCCAGTCTGCCGCGCCGGCACCGGCTACCACCGCGCGGAAGCGGTTGGTTTGAGTAACCGCGAACATCGCTGTAGAGCCACCATAACTCCAGCCAAATAAACCTACACGATCATTATCTACATTTACTTTTTTGCGTACTGCATCTACACCGCTGATAATGTCCCGCAAGTCACCATAACCCCAATCCCTGCGGTTAGCTTCTGTAAATTTTGCGCCCTGGCCCAAACTGCCCCGGGGGTTAGGGAAAAATACGAAATAACCCAGTTGCGAATAAATACCTGTGTTGAAGCTTGGTTTACCCACGCCAGCCGGGCCGCCATGTGCATTAACCAGTAAAGGATATTTTAAAGCCGGGTTGTAGTTTTCCGGGTATTGGAGCCAGCCCTGTACGTGAAAACCGTCATTCGCCCATTCTACGTTTTCTACCCGTAGTTGTGGTATAGTAATATCTTTATTGAAATAGGTGAGTTGTGCTTGCTGCTTGAAGCTACCCGCCCAAATATCAGGTAATTTATTCCACGATGAGCGGATCAAAGCGTTGGTGGGAGCAGAGGTCGGGCCTGCAACAGAAATACTCATCCCTTCTCTTCCCGCGTGTATGGCATCTTCAGTTTGCCATAATCTCTTTATTTTATCGGTCGAAAGATCCAATAGGCTGATAACAGATGACCCCGATGAGTGTTCGGTGAATAGTATGCTGCCGTCCTTTTGCCATTTTAACCATGTAGGGGTCGACTTGCTGTCAGGCGTACGGTTTTTAAGGCCGGCAGGGCCACTGGTATTGATAGTGAATATCTCGCCGCTGTTTATTCCCTGGTCGCTCATCAGTCCTTCAATGAAAGCGATGTGTTTACCATCCAGCGACCAGCGTGGCAGCGCGATCTGTTTTGAAGGCTGGTAGATGACTTCTGCCTTTGGCGAGGTCAGCTGCTGGCTATATAATTTGGCTATGTACCAGTTATCGTCGCCGGGCGGCAGAGATGCCGTATAGACCAAACTTTTACTATCGGGCGACCAATCATACTCAAATACATACAAACCTGAAGGGGAGAGTTCTAAGGTTTGTTTCTTTTGAAGATCGATCACGATGAGCTGCTGAACATCCTGATTGCCTAAAGAGTCGATTACGCCAACCGCTTTACTTTTTGCCGCGACAGGCGATGGTGCCCGCGTGGCGTTATTTACATACAGCAGGCTGATCTTGTTATTATCAGGCGACCAGGACGGATGCGAAACGTAACCGTTTAGGTTAGAATAAGATTCGGCCTTTCCAAACTTGCCATTACTAATACTGCTTACGTAAAGCTGCGGCTGTCCTTTTTTAGCCTCGTCGGATAGGAACGCGATATGCTTACCATCCGCTGACCAGGTAGGGTCATTATCATTGCTCCATTTAAATTCCGGCGAGGCCGTAATACGAACAGCCTGATCCGGTTTTTTTAAGGGAGCGGCAAAAATGCCTTTTGTACCAGCCTCAGGCCCGCCTACATTATATACGATAGTTTTGCCATCGGGACTTAATGCCACCTGGTAAACATACCTGTAGCCGGATTGCTGCTTAAGAAAAGCCGAAACTTTTTCGCGTAACAGCAATAAACTGTCGGCGTGGGTTTGTTTAGCTTGGGCATTCGCGTTACTATACGCGGATAGCAATACGGCCGGGAGCAACACATAGTGTAATTTATTAATGAATTTCGATAAATAAGGGTTTGAATCACTTATCGCGCGTATTAAACGCTTTAATAAACGCTGCTCTTTGGCAGGGCTTTTTTGTAAGGGGTAGCTCATTATAATAGGGTAAATCAATAGATCATTAAGGATCTGACGGCACAAAAGTAATTATAATCTATAAATTCTATAGATTTAGTAGATTATTAATTTGTGATTACTATATTTGGCCATTATTCAAATTTACCCACATGTTATTACAATTTACTTCCATCGTATGCAATGGTTCGGCTGCTAACGGCCACAAGGCCATTGAAAATGTTAAAGCACACATCAACGCCCGTTGTTGTCGCTGCAAAAAGTCTTTCTAAAACAGGTTCTTAACACCGTCAATTAATTTCCTTCCCTTGCGGTTTTACCGCGAATGCTTTTGAGCATGCAATGCCGGTTCAGCGACCGGTTGGGATAAGTATGCATTGCCGGCAACCATTTCATCACTTAATTTAAAATTTTCATGAAGCGACAATTACACGGCTTTTTAACGCTGCTTTTTTTTATTGTCCTCCTGCCGGGCTTTGTGCAGGCACAGGATATCACTGTCACCGGTCAGGTGAAGTCAAATGACGACAATCAACCTCTTCCGGGAGTTACCGTATTCGTCAAAAATGTTAAAACTGGGGCTACCGTAACCGATTTCGACGGTAAATTCAAGCTCAATGCACCCGCCAATGCTATACTGGTGTTCTCCTTTATTGGCTACTTACCCAAAGAAGTTGTAGTAAGGAATGAAAAACCACTGGCTATATCTCTGCAAACCAATATTACCGGGTTAGATGAAGTTGTAGTAACGGGTTTGGCCTCTACAATAAAACGCTCTAACCTGGCAAATGCGGTAACCACCATATCGGGGAAAGAACTTACCGGAACAACCCCGCCGCAAACAGTTGACAAGGCTTTGTATGGTAAAGTACCAGGCGCTAACATCAGGGCCAATAGCGGTGCACCGGGTGGAGGCTTATCTGTGCAGTTGAGAGGTATCAGTTCATTGCAAGGCGCATCGCAGCCATTATATATTATTGATGGTGTATACCTTAACAATAGTGTGCTGCGTACAGGTAGGGCTACGCTAACCGCTGCAGGCGGTTCCGGAGAAGATGATGCATCAAACCGGTTAGCCGATATTAACCCGGATGATATTGAAAACATTGAAATATTAAAAGGGTCATCGGCCTCGGCTATTTACGGTACACGCGCCAATGCCGGTGTAATTATCATTACTACCAAAAAAGGCAGGGCTGGCAAAACAAAGGTCAGCATTAGCCAGGATCTCGGGTTTTCAAAGATCCGGAAATTTGTAGGCAGCGCGCCATGGGATGAAGCAAAGATCAAAACGTTTTATCCTGAAAGCAGCCAAGCGCAGGAACTACAGCTATACAGGGATGTGCTGGCCAGCGGCGGCGTTACTGATTTTGAACGTTTACTGTACGGTGAAACGCCGCTCATTACTAATTCTAACCTGACCGTATCGGGCGGTAACGAAAATACCAAGTTTTATGTAGGCGGAAGCCTGTCAGACGAGGGCGGCATTATTAAATACACCGGTTTTAACCGCAAGTCTATCCGCCTTAACCTTGATCATAAATTAAGCAAATGGGTTAATTTTTCAGTTAATTCCAACTATTTGAACAGTACCAGTGATCGTGGTTTTACCGGGAATGAAAATATCTCCGGCGCTTCTATCGGTTATATTATTGGTTACCTGCCAAATTATTATAACCCGAGGCCGGTTAATGGAATCTACCCGGATAATCCTTATTCTGAAAATGAAAATCCGCTGGAACTGCGTGACAAGGCGATCAATAATTCAAAGATCAATCGTTTTATACAAGCTGCAAACCTGAATATCAACCTGATTCAGAATGATAAGACCTCTTTGAAAATCGCGTTGCAGGGTGGTATTGATTATTTAACCAGTAACTCCAAACAATACTTCCCGGATAACCTGCAAATGCAGCGAAGCCTGAGCAATCCCGGCGATATCATATTGGGTAAACAAACAGATATCAATACCAACTTGCAGGGCTTCCTGATCTATGGGCAACAGGTTAACAAAATACACTTTACTTCACAGGTAGGTGCTGTAGCGTTGCAAACCCAGTCAGATGTGGTGTTGAACAGAGGTACAGGGCTTGTAGCAGGGCAAACGGCTATTCCGCAGGCTTTAATTCAGTCTATCCTGCAACAAAATACCCAAAAAGTAAAAGATTTTGGCGCTGTAGCACAGGAGGAGATCAACTTTGATGATAAATTGATTACTACTGTAGGTATCCGTTTTGATAAATCAACACTGAACGGCCGTGCCAATAAATTCTATGCCTTTCCAAAAGCTTCGGTAGCATTAAACCTTACTAAGTTTGAATTCTGGAAGCTTCAAACCATCAGCCAATTGAAATTGCGCGCGGCTTACGGCCAAACCGGCGGGCTGCCATCATACGGTGATATTTATACTTCATTAACCCCGGTAGTAACAGGCGGTAACCAGGGATCTATCGTTTCATCTACCGCGGGTAACCCTGATATTAAGCCGGAACGCGCGGGTGAACTGGAGCTTGGTGCCGATATCGGCTTCTTTAAAGATCGCCTGGTATTAGAGGGAACCTATTACAATAAAAAGGTTACCGACCTGATCCAAACCCTTACACTTGCCGGGTCAACAGGTATTACTTCAAAGAAAGTGAACGCGGCCGACCTGGTTAACCATGGTGTTGAGTTCGCGCTGACAGGAGTGCCTGTATCCAATAAGAATTTTACATGGACAAGTAAACTCTTGTTCTGGAAAAATACCAGCAAGATCACTAAACTCAATGTACCTTCTTACACCACCGGTATCTACGGGCCATCATACGGTACGTACCTCATCAAAGAAGGTTATTCACCAACTACCATTGTGGGTACACCGCAAATTACGCCCGGTAATTATACCATTTACGGTAACTCACAGGCTGATTTTCAAACTTCGTGGACCAATAGTATCTCTTTCCTTAACGGATTCACTTTCTCAACCTTGCTGGATTGGAAAAAAGGCGGAGATGTGCTGAACATTACCCTGTATAACACCGATAATGGTGGTACAAGTAAAGACTGGAATGAGGATAGCGACGGTAACGGTGTGGTTAACGGTTTGCAACGCCAAAGCGGTAATGCCGGCCAGTATGTGCAGGATGCCGGGTATCTGCGTTTGCGCGAAGCCGCTATCAGCTATACCGTACCTAAGCAATTTGTTAGCCGCCTGTTTAAAAACGCTGTAGACCAGGTTCGTTTTGGTTTTTCGGCAACCAACTTGTTTACGGTAACCAAATACAAGGGCTATGACCCTGAAGTATCCAGCTTTGGTACCAATGCCATCAATACCGGATCAGATCTTTTTAACTATCCGTCATCAAAACGTTTACTGTTCAACGTAAGAATTGATTTTTAACGAGCTGCTTTTTTGAACTTTAATTATAAAAAACATGAAAAATAAACTAATCATAGCACAATATATCATCCCGGCAATATTGCTTGCATCAGGTTGCAAACTTGAAAGTATCCCCGACCCTAATAACCCTTCCATCACCAGTGTAACCAATAACGCGTCGCAGCGGCAACTGCAAAATCTGGTTACAGGGCTTGAATCGCGAAGTAAAGATTATGTATCTGCTGCCCAAAATGTATTCGGCACGTTTGCGCGTGATGTATGGTATTTTAACTCTAACGATTCGCGTAATATACAATACTGGCTTGGACAGGGAGGTAAAAAACCCGATGCGGCTTTCTTTGGTACGGGGAGTATTTATACAAGTCCTTACCAGGCTATTAAACAGGCGAATGTTTTGATCAGCTCTATCAATAATACATCATCGGTTACAGCAGAACAAAAACTGGCTTACACCGGTTTTGCGAAAACTATACAGGGCTATCAATACCTTGTGCCTGCCAACTCGCAATACAAAAACGGAATAAGGATTGATGTAAGCGATGAACTTAACCCAGGGCCGTTTGTAAGCTATGAAGAAGCGCTGACCGCTATTCAAAAAGTACTTAGCGAAGGCTATTCAGATCTGACAAAGGCGGGTGCAACACTTCCATTTAAATTGTCATCGGGCTATGCCGCTTTTAATACACCGGCAGGATTGGCGAAAGTTAACCGGGCATTAGCGGCACGTACAGCTATATACCAAAAAAACTGGCAGGGTGCCCTTGATGCGCTAAACCTGTCCTTTTTCAGTTTAACAGCTGATCTTGATTTGGGCCCGGCTCATGTTTATGGCGCCCCTCCGGAATCGTTTAACCCGTTTTTTTATGTGCTGAACGCTAACCTAAGCAATTTGCCTGTTGTACACCCTTCCTTTGTATCAGAGGCTTTACCGGGCGATTTGCGGGTTAAGAAAAAGGTATTTACACGTACTACACCGCTCATCAATACAGTTGGTGCTGTACCGCTGTCCAGCCAGTATCAGGATAACCGCTGGGCAACCAATACCGCGCCAATCAAATATATCCGTAATGAAGAGCTGGTGCTCATCTATGCGGAAGCATCTGCTCAATTAGCACAGTTTGATAACGCGGTAAAAGCGATAGATGTAATACGTGCATCAGCCGGGTTGCAACCCTATACCGGGCAGAAAAACCTGAACGCCCTGATCACTGAAATTTTATTTCAACGCCGTTATTCGCTTTGGTTTGAACCGGCCGGTCACCGCTGGTTTGATTTGAGAAGATACGACAGGCTAAGTGAAGTACCGGTTGCACTGGATGCCGGAGCCGTGTTTACCCAGTTGGAAAGGCCAACCAGTGAAATTAATTGGGATGATTTTAATAAATAGGATATGAATACATCATCAAAAAAGCGGAAATGGGTCTTGTTGATCTTACTTGCCGTGGCCGGGGTTTCATCATCATTAGCACAGGTAAGGAGTGTAAACAAGGAAGATTCGCTGTACATTCATGAACACTACCTCAAAGTAGAGAAATTGATACCCATGCGCGATGGCGTTAAACTGTTTACGTCAATTTATATCCCGAAAGATAATGCGCATAAGTATCCTTTTATATTAAACCGTACACCTTATTCAGTAGCGCCTTATGGCGCTACTGAATATAGAACAAGCCTTGGTCCGTCAAGCGCGTTTATAAGAGATGGTTATATCTTTGTTTACCAGGACGTGCGCGGAAAATGGAATTCAGAAGGCCAGTTTGTGGATACCCGCCCGTTTAACCCCTCGAAGAAGGGTAAACTGGAGATCGACGAAAGCAGCGATACTTATGATACTATCGAATGGCTGCTCCGCAATATCCCAAACAATAACGGACGGGTAGGGGCCTGGGGAATATCGTACCCCGGCTTTTATGCTACCGCTACCATTTTAAGCGGGCACCCGGCACTAAAAGCGGTATCGCCGCAGGCGCCGGTTACCGATTGGTTTGTTGGTGACGATATTACGCATAACGGTGCATTCTTTTTGGGCAACTTCCTTTTCTTTTCATCTTTTGGACAGGTAAGACCGGTTCCCACTACAAAAGGACCTAAACGTTTGGATATAGGTACACAGGATGGTTATCAGTTTTTTCTTCGCAACGGTACATTTAAAGACCTGAATGATAAATATTATAAAGACTCCATCCCAGTTTGGAAAGATTTTATGGCCCACGGAACTTACGATAGTTTTTGGCAAAGCCGTACACCTTTACCACATCTTAAAAATGTGAAGCCCGCTGTGCTAACCGTTGGGGGATGGTTTGATGCGGAAGATCTTTACGGGCCGTTGAAAACATTTAAATCTATCGACGAAAAAAACAAAAACCCTGATAACCACCTGGTGATGGGGCCCTGGGCGCATGGCGGCTGGGCAAGAGGTGATGGCAGTTCGCTCGGTTATGTAGAATTTGGCGCAGCTACGTCTGTTTTTTATCGCGATAGCATTGAATTTCCTTTTTTTCACCACCAGCTTAAAGAGGACGGTAAGTCAAAATTAGCTGCAGCTACAATTTTTGAAACCGGATCGAACAAATGGAAAAGTTATGCGCAATGGCCGCCGGCAGGGGTAGATTATAAGAATTTGTACTTATCAGCAGGTAATGTACTTACGTTTAACGGTGGTTCGGGCGTTGCTGATATTTATGACGAATACACCAGCGACCCTAAAAAGCCGGTTCCTTTCACCGCGGAGATCCGTACAAGTCCCGGCAGGGAATACATGATAGAAGATCAGCGTTTCGCGGCCACCAGGCAGGATGTGCTGGTATATCATACACCGGTGCTGGATAGTAATGTTACGCTTACCGGCCCAATCATTGCAGACCTGTTTGTTTCTTCAACAGGTACCGATGCCGATTTTGTAGTGAAGCTGATAGACGTATACCCGGATACCTTATCAAACAACAAGAACACACCGGCCAATATCAAACTAAGTGAATTTCAGCAACTGGTGCGTGCCGATGTGATCAGGGCGAAATTCAGGAAAAGCCTGACACAACCGGAGCCGCTTGTATCCGGACAGGTAACCGAAGTTAAGTTTGAGTTACAGGATGTTTCGCATACCTTTCTGAAAGGACACAAGATCATGGTACAGGTACAAAGCTCGTGGTTCCCGCTTGTTGATCGTAACCCGCAACAATTCCTGGATATTTATCATGCTTCAGAATCTGATTTTAAAAAGGCCACCCAGAGAATTTATTTGTCAGGCAGCCATCACTCTTCCCTTATTATACCGGTACTTCAAAAATAAAGTATCCGAAAGCAGATGTCTTAAATCAAATGATCCAATAGTGTCAAGCTATTGGATCATTATGTTCAATACACCGAACTGGTATCATCTGCGTGCGTATCTGCACTGCCATAGTAACCTTCCGGCTTTACTAATATCGCGTCAACGCGGCCATGGGTACCCGTGGGATAAACTTGTATCCTTTTCCTGTCAGGTTGTTTTCTGTTTCCTTTGAGATAGCTTCGCTTTCAATACAAACTTCATCAGGCAACCATTGATGATGAAACGCGGAAGTGTTACAGTCTCCTGTATATACATTTAAAGTGGGGCCTTGTGAAAACGGATTAGTTTAGCGCCCGCACTGTGCTCTTCATTCTCTGACGTGTTATCCATAGCTTCGTATTAGCTCCGCACTTGCGGATATTGCTGTTTGCGTTATCTCTGTTAACCAAATTGGCTTCTATGGCATTATAATATCCGGGCAGTATGAGTATTAGCTTGTTTATCTTGGACAACGATCTTAAAAACTATTGATCCTACTTATCATTTTGGCTACAAGTTGCTCCGCTTTCGGCACAAGGGAGCGGCAACGTTCGCGCAAATTTGCATTTCAAAATATCACAAAAAGGAAATGACAAAAACAATTTTTATTACCGGCGCCTCATCAGGTATCGGTAAGGCTACTGCTAAACTATTTGCAGATAAAGGGTGGAACGTAATTGCTACTATGCGCAAGCCGGAAAATGAACAGGAACTCAACCTGCTGGAAAATGTGACTTTACTGCCGTTGGATGTAACTAACTTGGCGCAGATTAGGGAAACTACTCAAAAAGCGCTTGAATTGGATGACATAGATGTGGTGTTTAACAATGCTGGTTACGTGTTGCTTGGCCCTTTAGAAGCCAATACAGATGAACAGATAGTCGCGCAGATGGAAACCAACTTCCTGGGAGTGATCCGTGTTACGCAGGCATTTATTCCTTATTTCCGCGAGAAAAAGTCGGGCCTCTTTATCACCAATGGTTCTTCTGCGGGCTTAATGGGTTTTCCGGTTAGTTCAATGTACGATGCCAGTAAATGGGCAATAGAGGGTTGGAGCGAGAGCTTATCCTACGAATTGAATGAGCAGGGGATAGGCATTAAAACCATAGAACCCGGTATGGTGGCTACCGATATTGGCAGTCGTGCGGTATTTGTAGGGCACCCGGCATACGAAACCCTCATGAACAAGTTTACAAAGATCATGACAGGGGCGGAGTATATTTCAACCCCGGAGCAAATTGCCGAGGTGGTTTACGAGGCCGCTACCGACGGCAAAAATACCCTGCGCTATGTTTGCGGAGACGATGCCAAAAACCTTTACGCGCAACGTTTGGCAGAAGGCGATGAGGCATTCCGTGTAACGATAAAACAAATGTTTGATGCCTTGTAAGGCAGCCAAATTTTACATTGCCGGTAAATATCTTTAACCATATTTACCGGCAGTAATTTACATGAGTATTATGGAGTTGAAAAATAAAGTAAGGGTGTTTAATACGATCAGCGAGTTGCAACGCGTATTTGGCCTGCCGCAACCTTTACACCCGCTGATCAGCCTGCTCGACTTTTCTAAAGTAGAAGTTACTGCCGAAATGCTGGCCGATCCCTTTGTGATGAACTTTTACTGTATTACTTATAACGAGGTTTCGGGCTGCCGGATGAAATACGGGCAAACCATTTACGATTTTAAGGAGGGTGGTATGTTCTTTACCGCGCCGGGCCAACCGCTAAAACCTGTAGAATCGGCTGCCGCGGGTTCGGGCTTTACACTTCTTATTCATCCTGACTTTCTGCGCCAGTACCCGCTTGACGCTAAAATTAAAACCTACGGCTTTTTTGCCTACTCGGTGAACGAAACTCTTCACCTTTCGGGAAAGGAAAGGGCCGTTATCAGCGCTATTGGTAAAAACATAAGCGACGAACTGGAAACAGCCATTGATGATATTACCCAGGATGTGCTGATCTCTCAGATCGAGCTATTATTGAATTACAGCCAGCGATTTTACAAGCGCCAGTTTATCACCCGGAAGCCCATCAACAACATTTTACTGGAAAGGCTCGATACGCTGCTGGATAATTACTTTAGGGATAAAACCGCGCTCATGAAAGGTTTGCCATCGGTACAATACCTTGCCGGCGAACTGAACATTTCACCCAAATATCTCGGCGATATGCTTAGGGCACTAACCGGGCATAATACACAGCAGCATATTCATCTCAAAGTTATCGAAAAAGCTAAAGAGATACTGACTATCAGCGATCTCACTGTTGGCGAGATCGCTTTTCAGCTGGGCTTTGAGCATCCGCAATCGTTCAGCAAATTGTTCAAGTCTAAAACCAACCTCTCACCACTGGAGTTCCGGGCAAGCTATAATTAGAGATGGTGATATAATTATGTTGTAGCAACATGGTAAATATAAAGCTGGTACCTTGAAATGCCAACCCGCTGTTCTATTGAATATTACTCTGCTGTAAGGGTGAAGAGATTTTGGATAGATTTATTATTTGGAGCACCTCTTATATGATCTGCCCAAAATGACATTATTCCATTTTACCTTAACCTGATTAAATCTTCGCCAATCAAAATCTCAGTATGCCTGGATAATTGGTGTATTGCTTTGTTAACCCGGCAAAAAGTCAGGACCAAAATGAAAAAGCAATACATCAAACAATTGGGCGCCGCGATGGCCAGCTTTTTCGTCGCTGATCCAAGGGATTCGCGCTGGCTGCTCAAAGACATATCGCAATGACACCGGCAAGAGTGTGTTTTTTGACCATCGCAATCCTGAAACCGCAGAATGGCTGACCAAGCTGAACTTATGAACAGTACTTTGAGATTGTTTTTTGATGTCATCATGACGGCTGCCTTCCGGAGGTTGCCGTTGGCAATTCCCCCTTGTTGCTCGCTCAGTTTATCGGTTCAACCACTGTTTGAATAAATTAGCCCGGCTCTTGCTGACAATGATTCCGGCAGCGACTTCCGGCGACACATATACCTTTAATTTCCCGTGAAAATAATTGTGAACTGTTTTGATCGCCGCAAAGCAGGCGATGTGCTGGCGGTTTAATCGAAAAAACAATTCAGGATCAAGCATTTTATCTAATTCGTCAAGTGTATGGTCCAGCATGTATCGTTTATTGCTGAATGTATTTAAAAAGGAAAGTTTATCCTCAAAACTGAAATAAGCGACATCCTTAATAGCGATGGGTATGAACTTATCCCCCTGTTTAACCAAAAAACGATTTTTATAAAATGGTTCATTTGGTTTGTCCCTTGCGGTGCCGATCAGTAACGATTCCATGATCGCTCTGAAATTTTCGGGCTGTGGCATTAAACTTTTATACTTTTTCATAGCCATTTCCAGCAGATGAGGCTCAACTGGTTTCAACAGGTAATCAATACTGTTTACCTTGAATGCCTTGATCGCAAATTCATCGAACGCCGTGGTAAATATCACAGGTGTTTTAACTTCCGACTGTTCAAAGATCTCGAATGACTGACCATCAGCCAGCATGATATCCATAAAGATCAGGTCTGGTGGCGGGTTGTTATTGAGCCAGATCACGGCATCTTCAACACTATCTATCGTACTCAGAATGACGATGTCGGGGTCATAATTCCCGATCAGCGTGCTAAGCCTTTTGGCGGCCAGGGCTTCGTCTTCAATTAAAAGTATTTTCATAGATCTTCGTTAGCATAAATCAGGGGAAGTGCCACGCTGAACTCGTTGGCTGTAGTTGTGATATGTACCGGTTTACCTGTGAGCAGTTCATACCGGTTCACTATATTCTTCAGGCCTGTGTTCGTTGATTCAACGCCGGACGTTTTTTTCTGAAGGTTATTGCTCACCGTAATGACTTTTTTATGAACACGGATACAAATGGTCAGCGGCTTGCGGTTTGAAATGATGTTATGTTTGATCGCATTTTCCACCAGCATTTGCAATGTAAATGGGATAACCTTTAGCTGATCCAATTGATCGGGTAACTTGAATTCGACGATCAGGTTGGCACTGAAACGGATTTGGTGCAGGAAAATAAAATCATCCAGAAAATCTTTCTCGGTTTGCAGGTCGATCACATTTTTCCCATTGTAGCTCAGTACGTGCCGGTATACATTAGATAATTTCTGTATGAAAATTACGGCAAGCTGAGGGTCCTCCGGAACCATGGATATCAAAGCATTAAGGCTGTTAAAAAGAAAATGGGGGCTGATCTGGTCCTTCAGCAATTCTACCTGTGATATAAGGGCTTCTTTTTTCAAACGCTCAGACTCGAACTGGCTTTTTTCATATAACCTGAAATAGTAGGCACATTCATATACCGCGGTGACCAATCCAAGTAAAAGCAGGCTTTTTTCCAACACATCGCGATATTCTCTCCAAAAAGATTCGGGTTTATTTTGCGGCAGGCTCATATTAATATAGGTAAAAACAAAGCCGGCAATAACTACGTAGACCACGAATACCAGCAAATGCCATGTGACCCGTTTGGAGGTATCACCCAAATCCGGATAGCGGGTACGCATGTACATAAACAGCATGCGGTTGCTCTCCCAATAACACAGCACGAAAAACAGGCTCTTGATCACTTTGATGGCTAACATCTCCTGACTAAGCCGTAGCGGATTAACATCTCCGAACGCTATTAATATCATCGTCACCACCGGCATCCCTATGATGTGGATCCATTTGTCATTCATTGCTGTTTTACCTATATATGCCGGCAGTATCAAATTTATTAGTTTAGCGCAGCGCTGTGATACAAACATCAGTAAATTGCGTAAAAAAAATCACGGTTTTCGGCCCAAGCTTCCATTCTTTATTACAGACCGCCCGATTTACACATTGAAGCCGTCAAGGCAAGTTTTGTCCGTACCTGTCCATAGGGAATCTGTTCAGATTGATTTTTTTCCATTTCATCTCGCTGCCGGGGCGTTTCGATACGATAGCAGATGATCTGTTACCCCGTATATCGCTCATTTGTATCGTCAACAAACGATATCATGAATCAAAAACACTTCTTAATTTTATTCCTGCTCCTGGGTTGCCAGCACGTCCTTGCACAAAACAGCGACTTTGCAGTTTCCGGCATCGTACGCGATACCTCAGGGCAAATTCTCATCGGAGTGACCGTGCGGATCGATCCGATGCCTGGTGGCGTGCAAAAGTCCTTAAGTAGTTCTACGGATGTCAACGGCCAATTTAAGTTCCGTTTATCCAAAGGCCGCTACAACATCCTGTGTACCTATGTCGGGTTTCAATCCATAAACCAGCAGCTCAACATAACCGCTGACCAGCAATTGAGCCTCGTATTAAAGACCGGTGGCACAGGCTTGCAGGAGGTAGTTGTGCGGGCGCAGGGAAAATCAAGTCCGGTCAGGAATATGGAAATGGGTGCACAGTCTATAAGTATCGCGATCCTGAAAAGAATGCCCGCCCTGTTCGGCGAAGTAGATGTGGTCAGAAGCGTGCTGACATTGCCCGGCGTAAGCTCTGTTGGCGAAGGTTCAAGCGGTTTTAACGTACGCGGCGGAAATATCGATCAGAACCTTGTACTGATGGATGGCGCCCCGGTATTTAATACATCGCATTTATTTGGATTATTCTCTGTTTTTAACCCGGAAGTAGTGCAGGATGTCAAGCTGATCAAAGGAGGTATCACGTCCGAGTATGGTGGCAGGTTATCTTCGGTGATGGATATTCAGTTAAAAAACGGGAATGCCGACTCCTTAGCTGTTTCCGGAGGTATCGGAACTGTATCAGCAAGAGTGGCTGCGGGTTTTCCTATCCTCAAAAATAAAGGGACGGTGTTTTTGGCCGGGCGCAGAACGTATGCCGATCTATTCCTGAAACTATCAAGCAACCCAAATAC
Source organism: Mucilaginibacter gynuensis (assembly GCF_039541195.1). Lineage (NCBI taxonomy): Bacteria > Pseudomonadati > Bacteroidota > Sphingobacteriia > Sphingobacteriales > Sphingobacteriaceae > Mucilaginibacter > Mucilaginibacter gynuensis. The sequence goes on along the minus strand of NZ_BAABFT010000001.1, from coordinate 516,535 downwards.
CAATTCTACGGTGGCCTATTTTCAGGATTTTAATGCTAAAGCCGATTACCGGATCGGCACGAAAGACCGCATCAGTATTGCCGGTTATTATGGCAATGACAGACTGGGTATGAGTAAGGATTTCAAGCTGGGTTATAGTAATGCCAACGCCGCGATAACACAAGTACACGAGTTTTCACAAACGCTGTCCGCAAAAACCACAGTACTGTTCAGCAGGTATCAAAGCGACCTGAGCGTTTTACAGGAGCCGGAATCATTTATCAATAAACAACATATTGATCAGTACCAGTTAAAAACGGACTGGACCTACCGGAAAAATGAAAAACTAAACTTGTCGTTCGGGTTATCTGCTATTCAATATAAGGTCAGTCCAGGTATACAAACACCACTGACAGATAGTTCACTTTTCAATACGACCGCATCAGCCAAACAATCCGCTAACGAGTTGGGCTTTTACATCAGCAACACCCATAAATTCAGCGAAAAACTGTCTGCCCAGTATGGCGCTCGTCTCTCGTATTTTAATGCCTTTGCAGCTCAAACCGCTCCTGTGTATACTTATGGTGGCATACCGGGCAAGGAGTTGACCCCTGTAGCAATGTTTGAATATAGCAAGGGTGCTTCTATTAAGTCATACGGCGGCGCATCCCTGTCGGATATATTACCCGTCAGTATCATGAAATAGCTAATGATGCTTTATATGGCAACACATTCCATTATGGCAATATGTGTGATCGTCATTTTAGCGATCGCCTGCCGTTCTGCCGTCAATGGCTCAGATAAAGAAGCCGGTTGAAAATAGTAAATGACGTGCTTGTTTTTTAGCGCGCCGTCAAGTGGCAATGTTCTTTCCAAATCATATCGAACAGGTTTAAAGAAATGCCGGCAGGCAAAACTATTTGCAAACAATTCCACCGGTTATAAACGTTTATTGCTTATGGATGACTCATTCGTAAAAATCGTTAACACGCAGACCCTGGCGATCGCCTACATGGAATATGGTGCTGCTGATGGCTGGCCAGTGATCTTGTGCCATGGCTTCCCTTACGACGCCCGGGCCTTCGATCAGGTGGCACCATACCTCGTCGCAGCCGGAGCAAAAGTATATACACCTTTTACCAGGGGATTCGGACAGACAAGGTTCCTGTCTGAAAACACTGCACGTAACGCGCAGCAGGCTATCCGAGCCCTGGATATTATCGAATTTGCTGAGGCGCTTGGCCTAAATCGGCCCATACTTGGGGGTTTTGATTGGGGTGGAAACGCATCCTGCACGGCGGCCGCGCTTTGGCCCGACAAGATCAGTGGTTTGGTGTCGTATGCCGGTTATGATATCATCGACGTTCAGCAGCAAAGGCATGCTTTGTCACCCTCACTGGAAAAGGTCTGCTGGTACCAGCATCTTTTCCAGTCTGAGCGCGGCCGTGAATGCCTGGTCAGCAACCGTTACGAGATCGGCCGGCTGCTTTGGCAGGAATGGTCGCCCAACTGGAATTTTGACGAAAAGGTCTATGCCCGGACGGCCGCGGCCTTTGACAATCCGGACTTCGTGGATATCGTCATTCATTGCTATCGTTTTATGCACGGTAAGGAAACCGGCGATCCTGCCCTGCAACACCTGGAAGACAGGCTGGCACAAAAGCCGGCGATCAGGGTGCCCACGGTCACGATCGATGGGACTGCCGACCCGCTGAAGCCCGGCGGGACAGCAGATCATGCCCGGTGGTTTAGCGGACGACATGAACACATCATTACAAGTGCCGGGCATAATATCCCTCAGGAAGCGCCGCCGCAATTTGCCGGCGCGGTTTTAAAATTACATGACTGGCTGCCATAATACACCCATACTAAAATACGAGCTATGCAAACAAACGAGGCTTTCTACCGTCGTTATATTAATTGCTTAAACAGCGGTAACCTGGCGGGCCTTTCGGCTTTTGTAGCGAATGAACTTGCTTATAACGGCCGGGAAATTACACTTGACGACTACATAAAAAGCCGTTTACAGGAACGAAAAGCCATACCGGATCTTTTTTACCATATCGAATTGCTGGTTACTGGTGAAGATACGATCGCGTGTCGCTTGCATTTCGACTGCACTCCGGCCGGTGAATTCATGGGATTTCAGCCTAATGGTAACCGCATCACATTTTCAGAAAACGTTTTTTACCAATTAAGCGGCGGCAAGATCAGTGCCGTCTTTTCCCTGTTGGATATTGACGCGATCAGAAAGCAAATGGTTAATAAGACCTCTTAGTCCTTTTTAGCAGAACTTTCCACAATTAGGTACAGTTAGTTCTTTCGTCTTTCTTTTCGTACACTCTTTTTTATAAGTTGTACAACAGGAATCTTTTTTAAAGCTGCCAGGATATTTTAGGAGTATTATTTTCTCGGTACAGTCAATCTTGTTTCATTAATTTTAAGTTAAGCATTTCAACAATCTCCTTATTTGGCACGGTATTCGGTGTACGCATAGCCTATCATTGAACAACAAGAAATACTATGGCAACTACAGCAAATGCAACAGGCGTATTGAACGACCTGATCGAAATTAATAATGACCGCGTAGCCGGTTTTGAAAAAGCAATCGCAGATATCAAAGACGAAAATATCGACTTGAAAGCGGTTTTTCAAGGTTATGCGGAACAAAGCCGTAAGAATGGCCAGGAATTGGCAGCTATTGTCGGTTCTGCCGAAGAAGTGGAAACCGGCAACAGTGTTGGTGGTACACTGCACCGTGCCTGGATTGACGTAAAGGCTCTTTTTGGTGGCAGCGACCGTGCCGGTATTTTGTCGGAAGCGGAACGCGGAGAAGACGCGATCAAAAAAGCTTACCAAAATGCACTCACTGATGGTGAATTGCCTGTTGAAGCCTTGGAGATCGTTAGAAATCAGGCTTCGGAGATCAATGCAGCGCATGACCAGATCAAGGCCCTGCGTGACGCAGCGAAAGCGTAAGTTAACTTAATTATTACAGAAAGGCCGCTTGCACAAAGCGGCCTTTTTAGTATTGAAAATTTTAAAAAATATAAAAGCAGAACAGCGTTATGTTACTGGTGTTTATGGCAATAAGTTCTTCATGACCCAATTGCCGGTATTGTGAAATAAAATGTCGCTCCCTGTCCCATGGTACTTTCCGCCCACATTTTACCGCCATGACGTATGATGATTTCTGAACTTAAATATAAGCCGATGCCGAAACCGGACACGTTTTGCGCAGCATTACCTTCCACCCGGTAATAACGATCAAATAACTTAGGCAATTCTGATTCGTTTATGCCGATACCTTCATCTTTTACACTAACAGAAACGCTGTCATGCGATTTGATAACACTTATGGTCACCTTTTTATCTTTGGCATATTTTACCGCGTTGCCTAAAAGATTTGTTAATACCGTGCCTATCTTGTCATGGTCGGCATCGATCGTAATTTCTTCCGAATTCACCTCGAATTCCTGGCCGCCGGCCGTAAGACTAATTTCGTTAACAATTTCCCGGATGAGTTCATCCAGTCGGAAGCTGGTCAGATCCAGGTGTATCTTACCGGATTCTAAACGGGAAACATTTAAAAATCCGTTAATAAGACTGTTCATCTTACGAACCTGGTTCGATGCGCGTTCAAATAATGATGAATTAAACTGGTCCTCATTTTTACGGGCATGCCTTAAACCGAGTTGCGTAAATCCGCTAAGCGAAGTAAGCGGTGTTTTCAGCTCATGGCTAACCATACCAATAAAATCATTTTTACGGATCTCATCCTCCTTGGATTCTGTGATGTCGAATAGTGTCCCTACAACAGAAATGACGTTTCCTTTTTCATCAAGCTCGGCCTTACCGGTGGAGTTGAGCCATCTTCTCTTGCTGCCGTCAAAAGGCTGTATCTGGTAATCTTCACTATAGCTGATATTTTCATTGATGGCTCTGGAGATAGCCTGGCTGAAACGTTCGCGGTGTTCGGGTACTACCACAGCCAATGTCTGCTCATAAGTAAGAACCTCATCAGGCGGTATAGCATGAATTACCCGTCCGCGCGGAGATACTTCCAGCAGGTCTGTTGCTACCGTGATCCGGTATATACCCATACCGGACGAATCCATGGCTAAACGTAAAGTATCGCTCACTTTTTCCAGTTCCAAACGGGCGGTCACCTGCTCTGTTACATCGGCGGCCACGGTGATCAAGCCGTTGATCAGTTGATTTTCGTCCTTGAGCGCTTCAATGGTTAAATTGACGTATATCGATTCGTCCTTACCAAAGCGATGTAAGGTTAATGGTATTTCACCTGACACGAAGCGTTCGCCGGTTTGATAAACATGATCTAATATTTCTTTAAAACCTTGCTGTGTTAATTCGGGAATGGCCTCGAATAATGGTCGTCTTAAGGTATCTTCTTTTGACCGTCCCCAATAGTTTAACATGCGGTCGTTAGCCAGTTCGATCACATGGTGGGGGCCGCGGTAAATAGACATCGCTACCGGTGCTTCAGTCAACAAGTTTCGCAGTTGCTCTTCGGCATAACCACGGGCTTTACTAATATTGATTTGGGCACGCACCTTGGTCAGTAATTCCGCAGCAGAGAAAGGCTTTACCAGGTAATCGTCGGCACCGGCTTCTAACCCATCAATCCTGGCTTCCTCTCCGGCACGCGCTGATAAGAAGATCACGGGTAGGCTGTACAGGTCTTCGTCGTTCCGGATATGATTTAATAGTTCTTTTCCATCCATTACGGGCATCATCATATCGCTCAATACCAATGAGGGCCGGCTCTGCCTGATCCGTTTTAAAGCGTCGAGGCCATTCGGTGCCGTATTTACTGTAAAATAAGGTTCCAGCAGTCGTTTAAGATAGGCCCGCATATCGCCGTTATCGTCAACAATAAGGATATTGGTTTCTAAACTGACGGTATGATCACGGGTGCTTACGATATCACTGGATCTTTGAGTAACTTCTTCATTGTTTCCCTTGGCTTCATCTTGTAACAGGCTGTACGCTTCACGAATAAAAGGCGCAGTTACTGCACTTATTTCGGTTTCACGGGTAGATGCCACCACCTGTGTTTCCGGTAAGTGCGCCTTTCCCGATGGGATCTTTACCGTAAATGTACTTCCCCGGCCTTCTATGCTGGTCACATTGATCTCGCCACCATGAAGCTGTACCAGTTCATGTACCAACGATAGCCCGATACCGGAACCTTCGTGGGTGCGGCCTGCAGAGTTTTCTACACGATGAAAGCGTTCGAACATATGTGGCAATTCTTTTTCGGGAATACCGACACCCGTATCTGTTACGCGCAGGAACGCAAAATCACCTTCCTGCTTCAGGTCTACTGAAATGGTTCCTTCCAGCGTATATTTAAAAGCATTGGATAGTAAATTCAGAACGATCTTTTCCCACATCTGGCGGTCGGCGTAAAAGTCGCTGGTCAACGTATCACATTTCACCAGTAACGCCATGCCTGCTTTTTCAATAATAGAGCGGAAGCTGCTGGCCAGATCGGTGGTCAGCTCTGCCAGGTCGAGTATCTGGTAGGCAGCCTGAATGCGTCCCGCCTCAACACGGCTGTAATCTAACAGGTTATTGACCAGTTTCAGCAAACGCATTGCGTTACGGTGAGTCGCCTCGATCTGCGCTTTCTTATGTCCCTCAGGTTCTGCTTGCAGCAGGTCCTCCAAAGGGCCAAGCATCAGGGTTAATGGTGTTCTGAACTCATGGCTTACATTACTGAAAAATGCCGTTTTAGAGCGGTCTATCTCGGCCAACGCTTCCGCCCGTTTTTGTTCCTGCTCGTAGGCATAAACGTTGGAAATTGCTGTATTAAAGGTGCTCTCAAGCTGATCATAAAAGTTGAGGTATGCCTCGTCTAAAGCCCGGCAGGCACTAACCCCGGCAATGATAAACCCAAAAAGATCTTGTTGTCCCGAAATCCTCACCGGCAATATCATGGCCGTATGTGGCGCTACCTCATACGGGCCACTGCGGAAATCACCAAATAATGCCCGGAGATCTTCCACCGTTAGCAGTTCCCCCGAAGCTATCACTTGTTGCAGGGGCCATTGATGATCACCAATGGTTATAACCGGCGGTGCTAAAGCGGCAGCGTTGGTAACGCCTGCGGAACTTACCAATTGAGCTCCTGTACCCGATAGCTCGTAAAACAGCATAAAAGGCACATCTAACTGATAGCTTTCGTACTGCGCGTTGGTCAGGTCGGCTATTTCGGTCACTGATTTGGCTTTGCTGATTACGGCACCGAGATCCTTTAACACCTGAGTACGCCTGCCCGCCAGCATCTTCTCTGTTGTTTCAGTGATCGGGTGGAAGATCCCACCAACACCACCGGTTTCATCACGGATTGGGGCAAAAGAAAACGTCATCCATGCTTCTTCGAGGTAACCGTAACGCTCCAGGAACATCCGCTGGTCGGTAATGTAAGTGCCTTCACCCTGCTGCCCCCTGGTGAATTTATCACCAACCACTTCCAGTGCCGATTCCCAGCAGACGCGGAAATTCATACCCATAGAGCGGGGGTGCATCTCGCCGCAGATAGGTCGGTAGCTGTCGTTGTAAATTTGAATCGTTTCCGGCCCCCAGGCTATCAATATGGGGAATGTCGAGGAGAGGCAAAGACTCACCGAAGTACGTAAACTTTGCGGCCAGCTTTCCACCGGGCCTAAGGCTGTTTTTGACCAGTCCATGGTACGGATCAGCTTGCCCATTTCGCCTCCGCCTGATAAAAATTGTTCGGTACTTTCAGTCACCTCTGTTAACATCGCTTAAATTCAATGGCTGTAAAGATATGTATTTTGATAGCTGTGCGTAATGCCGCTATTGCAGTAAGTTATTCGGCAAGGTGAACCAAAATGTACTCCCTTCGCCAGGTTTACTGATCACGCCTATTTGACCACCATGACGTTTTATGATCTCGGCGGAAATATATAGCCCCAAACCAAGCCCCGTATTTTGCAACCTTTCCCCCTGGTAATAGCGTTCGAAAACATGGGACTGCTGTTCTTCCGTCATTCCCGGCCCATTATCAGCTACGGATACTCTGATTTCACCGGCATAATTTTCGACTTTTGCGTGTATCTGCTTGCTTTTCGGCGCATATTTAAAAGCATTGTTAAACAGATTGATCATTACCTGTTCCACCCGGTCACGGTCTGCTTCTACCAGGAGCTTTTCGTCGCCTTCGATCATTAAATTAAAATGGGCTGACAGACGTAAAAACTGAGAAGCTTCCCGGATCAGTTCAACTACCGAAAATACACTTTTGCTGAGACGAAGTTGCCCCTCGGCAACACGCGAAAAGTTCAGCAGGTCTTCTATCAGTCTCGTGATCTTGTTGATGCTCCGGTTAGCCTGTTCTAACAGTTTCGGCTGCAATGGATTAGGTTTATCAGCCGCTCTTTCTAATAATTGCAAGGCGCCTTTTAAGCCTGTTAACGGTGTTTTGAGTTCATGGCTCACCACACTGATGAATTCATCCTGCCGGTTGATCAGCTTACGGCGGCGGGTAACATCCATAAAAGTGCCGATGCCGCCACTTAATTGCCCGTCTTCATCAAAGATCGGCGCCGCATTTATACTGATATAGAATCGCTCCCGGTCTGGCGGCTGTACGCCAATTTCCATATCATATACCGGTTGCCCGGTGCGCATCATCACTGCCATCGGATGTTCGTCATCGGGAAGCAGGCTGCCGTCAACACGAAGGTTCTGCCACTTAGGATCATGATACGTTCGGATCCTGATCTCGTCTTCCGTCAAGCCCAATATCTTTTGCGCCATGGTGTTCGCGTAGGTCAACCGGCCGTTTTTATCTGTTATTCCGACACCTTCCGCCATGGTATCCAATATGCCTTGCAGGCGCTTTTCGCTTCCGGCCAGTTGTTCGTTGGTCGTTCGCTGAACCGAATCCTGACGACGATTAGCGAGACGGAGTTCCACTTGTTCCATCACAACGGCAGCAAGTTCTTTGAGCATCCTGCGTTCATGTGCAGATAAGCTACGGGGCACCCTGTCCACAAGGCAAAGCGTCCCGATCACATAGTGATCCGGCGTGGTCAGCGGAGCACCTGCATAAAATCTAAGACCGAAATCACCGTGTACCGCCGGATTATTCACCAGTAAAGGTTCCTGAAGCGCATCATCGATCACCGTTACTTCCGTATCAAGCACGGAGAGGGCACAAAGGCTTTCCCCCCGGTTAATCAAAGGCATGGGCGGTAAACCCGCTGATGCCTTGACCGCTTCATGCGTTGCATCCAGGAAAGAGATATGCGAAACGGGCATATTGAACATCGTTCGCGCCAGTTTGCAAATACTGTCGAAACCGGGTTCTTCAGCCGTGTTGAATATTTCGTACCGCGCTAATACCGCAACCCGCTCATTATCATTTTCAGGAATTATATCTATCGGGTAGCTGTTGATCATGGCTGGTACTTGTTAAACACTAAGTAACCAAAAAAGATGCATTAAGTAAAATCTTCATTCTTACTTTAAATAAGTCAGAATGAAATGTAATGCCTGCTGATAACCGGTGCCTTGTGAACTTAAGCTGTGGGGGTCTGGATTTTCAAAAATAATCAACGATAGCTTAAGACTCATTTTTAATGGAGTTAACGCTTTTAGTTTTGTACGGCCATAACACTATTTAATATACCGTAAAGCGCCGTTCCTTAAATTGAATATGATCCTGCCTTTATATTTAAAGGCCTATCTTCCGAAAGCGTAGTCCAGCGCACATTGTATAGGCTCTTTTAAAAACGAATTTTCCAAACAACTACCCGCCATTTTAGATCCTTTTAACATGTGAACTATACTTATACCAAGTTCAATTTATAAATGATGCAATTTTAATATCCTCAATTCTTTCTGATAGTTGGAAGGGCTAAAGAAATTGTTACTGAAAAAAGTTATCAACGAAAAAGGTTGCTCTTTTCAAAGCAACTTTCGTCAGATTTTGAAGGAATCCTTATCAGCGGAGAGTTAGGTTTGTGAACCTTCACTCTTATGTGTTAATAATCAGTAATTTACATTTTCAAAGGTCCTTTACTCTACGAATAGCGCAATAGCAAATGACTCTAATTGTTGTTTTAAATATACAGTATTTTTTTTATTTCATATGATTTTCAACTATATTATCATTAAAATTTTACGTTACCTTTTATAATTGCACTTTTAAGAAAGCTGATAGCTGGCGTTAATAGTATCTACTGTTAGTGTCTCATGCTGGAATATTTTTGCTTTCTATGAAATGGTAAAGTTTCTCCGTTATTTCTTTTAAAATTGGCGAAGTGGAAAGCTGTTCCCACTTGATTTCGCCAGAGATAACATTACGGTAAACATAATCGGCTATTCCTTTTTTATAGGTATAGGCAAGTGTACCGCCGCCTTGTATTTTTTCAATAGCGATGGGCTTTCCTTTTTTCGTGAGGAGAAGTTTAAAATAAGCCCCGAGTTTTTGTTTTACGTTTTCGATAGACCCTATGAGCGCAACAGTTTTCGCATCACAATTCAGTTCGTTTAATAAATAGTCCTTCCAGATTTGCGTTGGAATCAGATTTTCAATCTCGGGCAGTACAGTATGCTGATATACAAAATTAGGGCGTTTTACAGCTTCGTAGGCTTTGTGTTTTTCATCATTGCCGTCATGATCAGCTAATAGAAACACATTGGCGTTAATAAATACGGAGTTGATTTCCTGAAGAAGCTCGTGGTTTTCAGTGACGTTGCCTTCAAAATCATAGTGGCTCAGGTTTTTACCGCCATATTCTACGAAGCTGTAGTTCAATCCCTCGTGTGGCCGGTGTTTGTCGTGAGAAAGGGATTCCAGGTAAGCATTTAAAAATGCTCGGAGATAAAGCCTGTCCGTAATACCTTCAACCCAAACCGTACAATTACTGATCAGTACAGACGTATTAAGCACCCCAAGCATTTCAAGCGTACTGTGTTCATGGCCGTTGATAGACCTGACGTTTGATGAATCCTTGTCTTTGCGATTGAATACAAAAACCTCTAACCCGCCCTTACTTAAAAGAGATTCGGACAAGATATGGTTGGAATGTGTGTTTATAAAATAGGTGAGCTTCTTTGCGATAAGCAAAGGGTTAGCCGCAAGAGCTTGGATAAAAATAAGCTGGAACCCTGGATGCAAGTGATTTTCAGGTTCATCGATCAGAATCCAACTGCCTTCCTGTGCCGTAAAAATCGGGAACAGCAAGGCAATTACACCTTGTATCCCATCTCCAAGTTCTTGAATGGTTACGTCTTCCCTCTCATCCGGCAGACTGATGTGTATGTGTTGGCTATCAGCACTAGTAGCCCGGCGGGCAACAATGTGTACCGTTTTACCCTGAAAAAAAGTGTCGCCGATAAATTGCTCGAAGGCATGAAAGTTCTGAATTTCTGAACGCGAACCGTTCCTCGCAAGCCCCACCTTATCATAAAGATTGAGTCCGGTTTCAATTGTAAGCTTTGAATCTTCGCTAATTTTGTACTGCTTGCGTAAAGTTATTTCAAAGATATTATCAGCATTTACCTCCAGTTTTCGCGCCGTGCGCAATACCGGCAGGTAATTCACGTGGGGATGGGTCGGACCTACGGATATTTTTTTCAGCTCACCAGCAAATTGGAGAATTTCTTCTAACAGCCTCAGCCGCTCCTGCCAATATGGTACCGTGTCACCAGGATTGATTCCCGGAAAGCTGGCATCGATATGCCTTTGAAAAGTACTGCGCTGGTTACTATACTTATTTCTTCCCTCAAAGTCTTTGATATTTTCATATACCTCTACGCTCATCGTCAGGACAGCAAGGAAATTATCCAGTAAATCATAGAAGGACTTGAAATTGTCCGGCACGGCCATATTGGATAGGGAGGAGACTAATTCATCCAAATTCGCACGTAAAGATGTCGCATCAATCTGGTTTTGTCCTGCTTTCCTATGAAAGAAGGTTTTTATGCTTTTTTCACGTTCACTCTTATCATCCAGGTTATCTATCCGGATAGCCAACCAAGTGTCCCGCCATATTTCTTTCGGCCCATCCTCTGGCTTTAGCATCAGTCTTTTCCCCTGCCAATAAAGCTGATTAAGGTCGCCATCGTAGCTGATGACTATTTTATGCTCCTGTTGTATAATATGCCTAAGAAAGCGGCTTTTCCTGGAGTTATTGGCACCTACGATGACATTGATATGCTGCACCGCTCCCAAAAAGACTAAAGGTAAATTATCCTTAAAAAACTCCGGCGGAGTATTATGATCGCTTAAACGGATAAAGTTCATGGTTTTTGGTTTTTGCCTTGCTATCAGCCTATCAGGACATTATTCAAAGATATTTTTTTCCCGCCTAAAAATATGGTTTATTTCAATGACCTGTCTTTTAGACTAGATCCGATGAGGGATAGGCAGATTTGCCATTAACCTGAAAATGATTAATTTTAACTAAGCGGAATCACCTTGTCATGAGCATACCTGATCTTTGTATTCATTTTGTTATCGGACTGGTAAGCGTAGCCTATCCAATATTACTTAGGTGATCGCGACGCTGGATGAAAAGTACGCATCTATCGTCATCGTTGACCTTTTCAAAAAAAGAGCTGGAGTACTTGTTTTTCAGAATCTTTCTCGTAACTGCACTGTGCCTGATCGGTATATACGCGGTGATTAACTTATCTGTCTTTTTGAGCGGGATCTCCTGGCTTGTTAGGCTAACCGGTTATGGCTTATTGCTGGTAACTACCTTATTAATTTTAACTTTCCTGCTGTTTATATGAAAAATACTGATCTATTACACATCAGCCCGAATCGTTAAATATTTTATAGAGAAGAAAGAAGACGGAGACTTTGAATATTTCAAAGCTTTGTCAGATATCTTATATTTTGCCTTTGACAAAAACCCGGATGGCATAGCTATACTCATTCATGACTATTACTATAAGGCTTTTGCTAAAATCCGGCAGCAGCAGAAGGGTAAGCCAGTGGAATACCCGGATCCCTATTACCAGCTAGTTAGCAATATTGTCAGCCGTCTGGCACCGAACTCCAATTCCAAGTTCAGCTTCCTGGAGCATCGGGCTGTTGGGGGCATATGGCTGATTGGTGAATTATCGGAAGTTACTATCAGTGAACAAACCTACGGATGTCTTTGGCGGTCGCTCACCATTGCTGTTACTTTTAAACTGATGACATGGTGATGCATTGGTGGGCAAATGACCACCAGATCTTCAGGTTTTATTTGGATCGCATTCAAACGGTGTGGTACTCCGGTTTGCGGAACATAAAAATTTTAAAGCTGCAAGGGCGGCATTCGAAAAATGGGATAAAGAGACAGTAACGGAAATGGATAATTTTTTCAGCCAGAACCATCGTGGGCAGGAAGAGCTGTACGCAACCGAAAATAAATTCATAGCCATGTGCTTCCTGGGCGATCTGATTGAACAGCGGCAGGCAGAAGATAAAAGAAAGGAAAATATGAAGCCTCAACCACTGTCACAGGTTTCCCTGCAAGCCGCCAGGCGAGCAGGGAAACTTCCCCACATCGACATCAACGGCACGGACTTTACGATAGACTGGCGCTTAAAGGAGCTCAGGCAAACCGATGCCCTGGAACCGGATAGATATAGACGATTTGACCCTATCAAAAGAAGGGGAGGATTACCTTTTCTTTTATGATATCAAACAGCGTATCGTGCATCACCTTGATGAAGGCCTGACCGAATACCGGAAAATGTGGTTCTGGTGGAACTGCATAATTATCTGATAATAAATTATTTAGGTGCTGCGCGGTAGGCTGGCTTCAGTGATGAAGCCTTTTTAGAGGATCCTCCGATCAGGGAGGACCTGAAAGCCGGGATCCGGCAATTACAGGAAACCTTTCTGCTGGTGGTCATCGCTGAAAATCTGGAAAAACAAGCAAAGGCCCAGCAAAATGATCAGGGTGAGGAAAGATCAAGATTGAAAATGTAACGATTTGCTTTTTCGTTTTAATCGAAAAGCGTGTTTTGCCGGTAATCCATCACAAATCGGAAGCATTTCTCCATCGTTACCATCCCAACACCTCTTGCCTCGATAAGTCCGATCAGCGACTGTATCGGCCCGGAGTTCAATGCCCTGTATACCGCGTCGATCTGTGCCTGATTTCTGATGCCGGTATGTGATTTAATTATTGTCGGAGACAAACTAAGCCACTGTGCCTTAAAGCGTTCGAAAAGGTCGTCAGGTTGATTAGGATCGAATTCGTAAACTTCGACCGGTATGGGACAAGATCCGAGAAACGAGATCATCATGTTCTTCACTAATTCTGTATCAAGTCCTCCATTGTGAGTTCCGAGCATCGGAAAAGCAATTGAAGTGATTCCCTGTTCTTCGTAATTTGTTACAAAGGCTTTTAACCCTTTTTCAATAAACTCTGGCTTACTGGGGTATTTCCAGTGATCTTTTGTAGGGAAATTCAACACCCATGGTATCCCCGGTTGATCCTTGTAAAGCCATGGATACCCGATTTGTATATCCCCGGATTTACAAGCCTTCTGATAGGCAGCGAACAATTGCGGATACCTTAGTTTAAAGACAAGCGCAATTCCTTTACCCATTACTCCGACACAATTAACGGTGTTAACAATTGTTTGAGCTTTAGAATTAAACAGGTTGCCTTTAATAAATGTGATCGCCATAGATTGCTATTTGGGGATTTTGGTTTTCAAATATCACCCATTCCTGTCTTTTTTCATCACGGAATTTTAATGTGAATGGGATATTTGGTTTCAATCGCAAACTGATATGTTTCATTGCTGTCACCTGTTGTGAACTTTGTTTCAATGGAAAGCCATCGGTAATTTCAGTTTCACCTGCGGATTGCGACTCAAAGATCAGTTCATGCGGCCGGCTATAAGTTGTTTTGAAAGTAAGCTGCTCCCCGTCAAAGTTGACCGCTGCATTTTTATAATGAAAGATGTTCAGCCACCCATTGTCTATCTGTATACGTTCAGCAAATATATGATCACTGCCGATCATTTGTATCAATGCCCGCCGGGCATTCTCGTTAGGAACAATGATCTCAATTCCCGCAATTTTCTCTAATTCGAAGTAGTCTTTTACAAGAAACTCTTGTTGCGAAGCTGATTGTAATCGCTGAAGGAAGCCGTTAAGGATCTGACGGAAGTAAGCCCGGTCGTAATTACTAACTTCGGTTTTTGTTAATTGTAGTATGTCTTCAAAAGTCTTGTAAAGGAAGTTGAAATCGAAATTTTGAAACAGCTCAGGACCGATGGGGAAAACCTGCGCCCAGTTTGTCTGCATATTGCCATCGCTGACATTACATCTGCCGGCATTGGTATCCAACACCTCTGAAAGCGGAAATCTGAAGAATACCGGAACAGGGCACTTCGGAGAGCCGAGTAATAAAGCACGCTGGTAATAAGGGTCTGATTCATTCATTCCAAGCATTTCGTTGTAGAATTGCGTTGGAGTTTGTGGCCGGAAATAGAATCTCGCATAATTATGAGCTTCATCGCGGCGCGCAACGACGTTTCCGGCAGCATTTGAAAAACCGTTCTTCAACACTTCTGCTTTGTGCCTGCTCAGGATTTTGCCTGATCGAATGATGTCTGCCGCATTGGTGAGGTGGGCAAAGTGATAAATGTACCCCTTCCATCGCGAATACTGAGAATGGATCCTACGGCGGAACTCAAGCTGGTGGTCATTTGCAAAGATCGAATTCAGGAACGCCGCTGTTTCACCATCCCTCGTTACGGAATAGTTTTCTGAGAGAAGGATCCAGTCCCATCTTCCGGAAAATTCTTCAAGCCAGCTTTATTGTCGTCAGTTAAATCTAATTCCATAAACAATAAATAGTCCTTAAACTCTGCTGGGATTTCCATTTCTGGATATGCTTCAATGTCACGAAAACCAAAGCTTCTATATAATGAGTGAGCTGCTTTCATAAACTTAGGACTGTCAAGTCGAACTTTCTTGTAACCAACTTTTTTTGCTTCAACTAAAAGTTCTTCAAGGATAGCTTGTCCAGCCCCAATTTGTCTAAAAGTTGGGTCAACAAACATTCGTTTTATTTCGCCGATTTCAGGATTGATTTTTTTTAGACTTCCAAGTCCACATACTTTATCTTCATAAATAGATAGAAAAAGTTGTCCGTAAGGTGGCTGAAACTTATTAATCTGCTGTAAGTCTTGTTCAACCGTTTCTTTAGGATGATGAGGATGCACACTATAGAGTTCTTGCATGTTGTCGTTTCCCCAAACTAAATAGTCAAACCATAATTTTTTAACGGCTTCTAAGTCGTCAGGAATTACGACCGTTCTTGTTATTACTTTTTCGCTTTTGTCCATTTCTTGAATATGTTTAAGTTGTTCGCTGTCTTTGGTAGCCTTGCAGCTAACTTATTAATTAACGAAATACACCTTTTTGATTTGGTAGCAATTTTGGTTTTTCAACATCCGTTACAATCACATTGGTAATGTAAGTTTGAGCAAAAGCGAAAACAATGTCGCTAGGAAACGGATGGTTAAAGTAAATTTGTTAGTCATAATTATTAGTGTAATTAAGTAAGTGGCAAAGCTGCAAACCATCTTACAACAGGATCCAGAAATGACAACGGAACCTGAAGAATTAATATCAGGTATACGATCACATCGACAATGAAAAAAGCAGGAAACAGCCACCTTCCACTTTTTTGCTTTCTTTCTTTAATCATTAAGGTAACCAACAGGGATAAGATTAGAAAAATGCCTATCAAAGCACCCGCCTGACCTAATAATCTTCCCAAAAGCCTAAATAATGCGGGTTCTATAAATACAATACCTGTGATAATCATCGCCCTTGCATGCACCTGTATATTACGTCGATAGATTACACCTATGCTAAAAAAAACAAGTAGGAAAAAGAAGTCCCTTACAGGAAAAAGTACCCTGGCGAAAATAATTTCATTCGAAGGTGCTGTTCTCATTCCACTATTCAATATCAGTAATACCGATACAAGCATTAATGGCATTAACACATAGGTAAGCTTGCCGATAATGCGGTGAATGTGCAGTTTCTTTTTACGGATAAGTATGGGTTGTACAATGAGTATAACTACCCATAACACCATCATTGTAGCATGAAAGTGGAAATAGAAGTTATAGTCGTTAGTGCCATTAAAAAACTTTGAAAAATATGATTTCCAAAAACCTGCAAAGGCCAATGCCATTAGGCCAATAAAATAATAGCCAGATTTATCAAAGCGTATTTTAGGAGTAATAGTGTTCATTCACAAATAAGTTTATACACTCAAAATTCCGATCTAAATGCACTTTTTGTGAGGAATTTCTCTGCGTTTAATAGTAAAATCTCGGCTTTTAACAGGATAAATTGTGCATCATCAGGACAAATTCAGCATTCTTAATTAAAATGATAAAATAGTAGGTATTTCTAGACTAAGGAAATTATCTTTATCAGTAAATGTCTACGCCTCAACGTCTTTCTGCCTTTTTGTTCCTGTTAGTTTTTGTACTCAGCAGTCCTATTGTTGCACAAACAAATGCTAGTTTTGAGGCCATATCTACTGCGCAAGGTCTTTCTCAAGGGCTCATTAACGATATGTTGCAAGACCGGGAAGGTTTTATCTGGATAGCTACCAAAGGTGGTCTCAACAGGTACGACGGCTATACCTTTAAAACTTTTACCACCGATTTACAGGATCCCAACTCCATCAGCAGCAATGCCATCAGCAATTTGCTGGAAGATAGTAAAGGCAGGCTATGGATAGGTACTTACGACGGTGGCGTAAGTGTGTACCATAAAAACACAGGCCACTTTTTGCGGATCATGCAAAAACCAGGCGATCCTGCCGGGCTATCCAGTAACCGTATCGAAGCTGCCATGACCGAACTACCTGATGGCAGGATATTGTTGTACCCGCAGGGAGGCAGCCTGAGCATAGTTTCATTGCCTGTTAATGATAAACCAAGCATAACTTTATTACAGACACCGGAAAATCGCACCGTTTTCACCATAGGGAAAGACAACAAAGGACTTATTTGGGTGAGTTTTACAGATTTTAGCATTTATATCTTCAACCCTACTACACTCGGTTTTGAGCTTTTATACGATGGAAAACATTTTACGAGCCTTATTGAGAAAACAGGTAAATTTTTCTCAGCAAAATTTAGTCGGGGTTTAAATATACATAAGATACCAGCTATCAGTGAAGAATTAATTGATGCCACAGGGCGATTACAGCCCAATAGCATCGTTAATGGAGGCAATGGTACATTGATGATAGGCAACCATTTTCCCATTAAGCCAGGCGCATGGGGCTGCAATTTTTATGATTTTAATGGAATAAAAGCCGGCCAAAGCATGAATGGCATATATGCCCGCGATTTTGGAACGGCTGTTAAAGATCAAAACATCAAGTGCCTGTTGCTCGACCGTTCGGGTGTGCTATGGGTTGGCACAATGGGGCATGGCATTTATAAATACCGTATCCGAAATGATCGTTTCAGCCCGATACTGCCCAATATAAGCATACGGCGGCTAACGGTTTGGCCTAATGACAGGATCTATGTACAGGGATGGAGGGGAGTTAAATTACTCAATGCGGCAGGAGAAGAACAGCTTAGCCCGGTTAAATCTTTGGTGAGCGAGTATACCGAAGTATTGCAGGCAAAAAATGGCGACTACTGGTTATACTGGAATGGCTATGGTCAATTGTTCCGATATAGTGCAGGCTTGAAATTAATGGCTACCTACCACAAACCGGTAGATCCAACAGAAACCGAACAATTGCAGCCGATAATGGAAGATAGTAAGGGTGGTATCTGGCTTTGCGGCGCTAATGGTACAATAGCAAAGATTGATCCAATAAGTGGTAATTTATCAAAGTTTGATATCAACATTAGGCAATATACCGGCACATCAGCTCTTGTCCAAACTAATGCTTTTTATGAAGACAGACAGGGGATATTCTGGTTGGGTACCGAACATGGTTTTGCGAGATTAAAATTTGAAGAAGGAGCAGCACCACCACAGGTAAAATGGTATAAGAATATCCCTGGAAACAGTAAGTCGCTTAGCTATAATTATGTTTCTTGGTTTATGGATGATCCTATTCATCCCGATTATTTATGGATAAGCACTAAAGGTGGGGGCTTAAACCGGATGCAGAAATCGACCGGAAACTTTATTTATTATACCAACAAACAGGGATTACCCAATGATGTAGTATATGGCATAATGGCCGATAAAGCGGGTAATATTTGGGGTAGTACCAACAATGGATTATTCTGTATGCTAGCCGCAAAAAAAAATGAACAAGCTGTTTTTAGAGTGTTTAGTACCAGCGATGGCTTACAGGCAGATGAATTTAATACCAATGCATTAGCAAAATTATCTAACGGTGATCTTGTATTTGGTGGGGTAAATGGGATTAATATTTTTAATCCTAAAAAGTTCTTGCGGCCACCTTTATGCCCAATGTATTTATTACGGGTATCCAGATTGGAAATAAAATACTCACACCTGGCGATCAAACAGAGGTTTTGAAAGAAACCATTGAAAATACAAAGGCGATTACCTTGAGTTATTTACAAGATATTATTACGCTAGAGTTCTCTGCACTTGATTTTATAGCACCGCAGCGGAACAAATACCGCTACCAAATGATGGGTATCGATAAAGAATGGGTAGAAAGTGGTACACGGCGTAGCGCAACTTATTTGCACCTACCTGCCGGTCATTACACTTTTAAGGTTCAAGGCAGTAATAGCCAAGGGGTATGGAGTAGCCATATCGCCGAATTAAAAATACAGGTATTGCCTCCTTGGTGGTTAAGCTGGTGGGCATATTCCGTTTATTTTTTATTACTTATTTTAGGAATTAAGAGGTATTTAAACTTTAAAGTAAACAGGGCAAAATTAAAATCGCAATTGGCATTTGAACAGGTAGAGGCCAAGCGCATTAAAGAATTGGATACCATGAAAACACAGCTCTATACCAATATCACCCACGAATTCCGTACACCACTAACGGTGATACTGGGTATGGCAAATCAAATAATCAGCAAGCCAGAAGAGCATTTAAAAAATGGAATGGAAATGATTGTGCGCAACGGTCAAAATCTATTGAATTTGGTAAACGAAATGCTCGATTTGTCTAAATTAGAAACTGGAAAGATGCAGCTGCAATTAACCAGTGGCGACATTATCAATTTCTTGCGTTATATTGTTGAATCGTTTCATTCTTTGGCGGAAAGTCAGCATAAACAATTACATTTTTTAACAGAGATTGATGCCTTAAGCGTGGCCTATGATGCAGAAAAGATCCGCCAGATGATCACAAACCTCTTATCGAACGCATTAAAATTTACGCCCGAAAAAGGGAATATTTATATTATCGTAAATCAAAATAGCATCTCCCAAAATGAACAGCAGGTAATGTTGGTAATTAAGGTAAAAGATACTGGTATCGGGATACCAGAAACTCAGATTCACAATGTGTTTGACCGGTTTTACCAATTAGACAATAGCCTTACGCGTAATGCTGAAGGTACTGGCATCGGCCTTTCCCTAACCAAGGAACTAGTGAAATTGATGGAGGGAGAAATTACGGTTAAAAGTCCGCCAGTGGGCGCACATAAAGGAAGTGAGTTTACCATAAGTATCCCTTTGGAAAAAACTTTGGAGCCTACTTTACCTTTTCCAGTCATCATTGCACAACAAGTACAGTCTTATGTTCCTGTTGTTATGCTACCTGCTGATGAAACACAAAAAAAGGACAAGCCATTGATTTTGCTTGTAGAAGATAATGCAGATGTAGTTGCTTATACGGCGTCTTGCTTAGTTGATTACCGTTTAGCGGTGGGGCAAGATGGAAGGGAGGGTTTGGAAATTGCAAAAGAGTTGATCCCCGATTTAATTATTACCGATGTGATGATGCCTTTTGTGGACGGCTTTGAACTTGTTGGCCAGTTACGTAAAGATGAGTATACCAGTCACATTCCAATCATCATGCTCACGGCAAAAGCTAACATTGAAAGTAAAATAGAAGGATTACAGCAAGGTGTGGATGCTTATCTCGAGAAACCATTTCATCAAGAAGAATTATTGATACGGATTAAAAAAATATTAGAGCTTCGCCAAAGTTTGCAACGCTATTACCTAAAAAAAGCGGGCCTAAATGGTCATTTATCTAAAGAAATAGTTATTTCTAATGAAATTATAGACGTTAAAAAGATAGAGAATGAATTCGTGATTAAAGTTAGGGAGGCAATAGAAAAAAATATAACAAACCCTAATTTTACGATAGAGCAATTATGTAACTTGGTGTTTATGAGTCATTCTCAACTGCATCGTAAATTAGATGCACTTACTGGTTATTCGCCAAATAAATTCATTCGTATTATTCGCCTTCATAAAGCAAAAGAATTATTATTAGACCCTGCTAATAGTATTGCTGCTATTGCTGTGGATTGTGGCTTTAATGACCCCGGTTATTTTGCTAGGGTATTTAAATTAGAGTATGGCATGCCCCCACAACAGTGGCGCAATAAGGAAGAATAGCTTCGGAAAACTCCCAATCTACATCAATTCATCCACAAAATGGTTCGAATTATGCACCGTTATTGACCTTGATCGGTTTATCATCTGCTTTATACATCCATTTGATGAAAGCGCGGGTATGTTCCAGCGATACATGATAACGGTCAATGGTACCGGCAGCAAAATCAATACCTTCCAGTGCCTTCATCTGATCATTATGCTGCTGGAAAATCTCCAGGATCTTTTTCGGTTTTTCAATGTTGCCGGTCAATATATCTTTAATAACCTGTGCTGATATGGCGCTGTCAGAATAGTTCAGCGTGCGTTTTACATGGAATACCTGCTGTTCAAAGCAATTAAGAAACTGGTTTAATTCTTTTGAGGCTTCTTTTGTCCTATTCGCACGGCCCGCATGGGCGTTCCACCGCGATTGTTCACACCTGCGCTTTGTAGATAGTTCGACCGCCTTGCCATCGACGGTGATTTTCACGTAGATGAACCTGTTATCTTCTTCTTTTTTTTGGGGTTGCTTTAAAAAGAACAATAGCCCAAACGTTTTTTCTAACATAAAACATGAATAAAAGTTAAACAAAATTACGTTTCAACCATTCTTTCTACAAGATGCGCGTGCCGCGAACATTCTGTAATTCAAATAGTTACAAGCAATTCGTAGCGTCTTTTTGTTTTTTTGTCCGATTTTGAAAAGACGCTACGAATGACGCAATAGAATTTTGCGATTATTTGCGAGTTTTGGTAGGTATGTAAAAGAAAAAGCCCCTTAATTGTAAAATTAAGGGGCTTTTTAGAAATTTGTTAATGTAATCAGCGGAGAGTTAGGGATTCGAACCCCAGGACCTGTTACAGTCAACAGTTTTCAAGACTGCCGCAATCGACCACTCTGCCAACTCTCCGGGGACAAAAGTACAAATCCGGGGCGAATTGGCAAATTTGATGTTAACTTTTTTTTAAATAATTGTTTTCGTATTTAAAATTCTGATTAACAGATGTTTAATTTATGCTTTTGCCTGCTGTTTGGTTCCTGAAGCTGTTGAAGCGTGGTTTTTCTATCTTAATATTCCGCTTGGAAAGGTCAACACTGGCATTTAATTCGAAACCGATGAGGATAACAAGCGAGTTAATATACATCCATAACATCACCACAATGAGGGTGCCTATTGAGCCGTAAACTTTGTTATAAGATGAAAAGTTGTTGATATAATACGTAAACCCGATAGAGGTAAGCACCGCCAAAAAGGTAGCCAGTACCGAGCCCGGGTTGATGAATTTCCACTTTTGTTTATGGGCGGGCCCGTAACGGTACAGTATGGATAGCGCGACGAAGAAGATAACCACCACGATGATCCACCGTGATAACGCAATAACGTATACCCAAAAATGACTCTTACTGTAAATATGATCTTGTAAAAAACTGATTACTGTTTGCCCGGCCATCATAATCACAATGGCAAGCAACATGGCAAAACTGATAACTACGGTTAATAACAAGGCTATCCATCGACGTTTAAGCCAGGTACGGGTTTCTAATATAAGCGACGATTTGTTGAAAGCCCGCATCAGGTTACTAATACCGTTGGTGGCAAAATAAAGTGCAGATATAAAACCCAAAGACAGTAATTTGCCGTTTTGGTTCTTTACTATGTCATCTATGGTATGCCGAAAGGCCATGTAAGCATCGTGAGGCAATATTAACATCACCAGCGACAGGAACTGCTTCTGAAAACCATCTACCGGTATATAGGCTATAAGCGTAAACAAAAAGATGATAGCCGGGAATACGGCCAGCATAAAACTATAAGCTAATGACGATGCACGGTTGCCTAACGAACGTTCTTGCAACTCCAATATAAAGAACACTACTACGGTGTACAGCGGCAGCGGACGAAAGCCCGGTATGATCACGGTCTTCGTCCAGTCGATAAAATACTGGTAGAATTTAAATTTTGATAAGAAGCGGTGCAGCCATTTCATTTAAGCCAAAGCTACTCAAAAAATGGCTTCATCTTTTCTATAAATTCGTTTGGGGCAAGGCAGGGGCGGTTAGTTTTCATGTTGATAAAGGCCAGCAAGGTTTCGCCAATATGTATAAGTTCCTGCTGCTCATTATACAATTCATACCTGAAGTGGATTTTCACTCCCGGCATTTTTTCCATAATTACTTTAATGGTAATTTCTTCATCGTAGAGGGCTGGTTTCAGGTATTTGCACTTCATTTCCAGCACAGGCATCATAATGCCCGACTCTTCCATGGCGCGATAGGTCATGCCTATGCTGCGCAGCATATCAACCCGGCCTACTTCAAAAAACTCAGCGTAATTACCGTAATAAACATAACCCATCTGGTCGGTTTCTCCGTAACGTACGCGTATTTTGGTTGAGTTTTCAAACATTATCTTTTGATGTTTCTTTCGTTAAGGGCCTGCTGAAATTTGCGCGCGTTCACTAAATGCTCGGCTTCGGTAACCGCGAAATTATGATAGCCGGAAAAATCCTCTTTGGCACACATATAAATATAATCGCTTTTCTGGTAATCAAGTACTGCTTTTACCGCATTAACCGAAGGCATCATGATAGGGCCGGGAGGCAGGCCTGTATATAAATAAGTATTGTATGGCGAGTTTGTAACCAGGTAGCGGTTAAGTACCCGCTTAATAGTAAAATCGCCAACGGCAAAAATTACGGTAGGGTCGGCCTGTAATTTACGGCCTATTCTTAAACGGTTAAGGTATAACCCGGCTATGGCAGGCATCTCATCGTCGTGCAAAGCTTCGGCATCTACAATTGAGGCCAATATAGATACCTGTATCGGGCTAAGGTTAATAGTAGCTGCTTTGGCTTTGCGCTCGGCTGTCCAAAACTTATCGTAATGCTGGCGCATCTTGTCGAAGAATTTTTCGGCAGATGTATTCCAGTACAGTTGGTACGAATCCGGCAGGAACATGGTATAAACATTCTCCGGCGTAAAGCCATACTGTGCTACAAACTGTGTTGAATCAAGCAGACTGATGATCTTTAATGAATCCGGTTCTATCTTTTTCGATACAAAGCCCGCGAACTGCTCTTTTAAGCGAAGATTTTTAAAAGTAAGGTCAACCGGCTCCTGCGAGCCCGATGCCAGCATATTGATCAGCCTGCGGTTGCTCATGCCGCTTTGCAGGCGGTACTTGCCCGGTTTTACACGGCCAATGTATTTCATATTTATTGCCGACCAGTTAAATGTGGTGGTATCTTTAACAATGCCCTGTTCGCGTATGGTTTGGTACACATCCTCATAAGTGGCGCCGGTGCGTATATAAAGGTATTGTTGCTTGTCGGTTACGTTGGGGCCAAAAAATCTGAGGTAGTAGAACAGGCCGGTTGCGCCCAGCGCTAAAATAAATATCACCACCAGGGCAATAATAAATTTCTTGAATCTGCCTGAGGTAGGTTTTTGCTGCTGATCCATTTTATGGTAAAGTAATTATTGTAATTTTTGAATAGCTAATAATCCGCCGGTTAAGTTGCGTACATGCTGATAGCCCTGCTGCTCCAATATCGCCTGCGCGGTGCGGCTTCTGATGCCTGCTTTGCAGATAACAATTATTTCGTCGCTTTTGTTGAGGTCGAGTTCATCAATCTCATCGCCAATGGCAGATACGGGGATGTTTACACCGCCGATATTGTAGGTGTGAAACTCAATTTTCTCGCGAACATCAATTATAGTTAAGCTTTCGCCTTTTTGAAGACGGCTTATCAGTTCGGTAGCATTAATTTGATTCATCGGGCGTAGCAGGTACAGCAGCGCCTTGCGATACCGTAACGTTTATACGTGTACCAATGCTGGTTTTGCTGGTTGAGTCTGTCTTCATGGGTTGTTGTGCAACTACTACAACGTTTGATGAGTCGGTTATAGTGCCCTGGTAGGTAACCGTACCTAATGAAAGCCCCGCGCCTTTGATAGCGAATCGTGCCGCGTCAAGGTCCTGGTTAACCAAGTCGGGGATATCAACTTCGCTTGCGCCCGCGCCATCGCCCAGTACTAGGTCAATTAATGAGCCTTTAGGTATTTTGGTGCCGGCTGTAATGGTACGGCCGCCCATACGTACTTCAAGTACATGGTCGAGCGCTATGTCAGATCGGTAGCTGGTATCGCCCAGTTTAAGTCCGTAGTTGCCAAGGGTAGCCACCGCTTCGCGGAAATTGCTCTGCTCCAAATCGGGCAGACTCACGGTCGGTGCCTGTGTAGTTACTACGGTAAGGTATATGATCCGGTTCTCTTTTACGTTGGTTTCGGCATCCGGGTCTTGCTCTATTACCGTTCCGGGAGGTTGATCGGCAATGTAAACCGAATCAATTTTATAACCAAAACCCTGCGATTCGAGTATGTTTATCGCCTGGTCTATTTTTAAACCTTTCAGTTTAGGTACAGGTATGCCCGAACCATGGCGTGTGTAATAACTTAAGCTAAAAAACGCTATAAGAGTGACAGCCAGTACCGAAGCAATGGCCAGCAGGATAGTATTACGAAATGAACTCGATTTTAAGTAAGCCCAAAATTTACTCATCTTTATTTATACAGGGGTAAAGCAATCAGCTATCAAACATAGGTTGATTATTCCAAATTCCGAAATTGAAATTTCCACTATGCAGGGTTTCTGCACAATTATATAAACTTACAAAACCATTTATTAGCTATTAATAGATCAAAAAAATATATTTGAGCCGATATGACAACTAAGAACATTGCACTGCTTGCAGGCGGATACACCGGTGAGTATGAGGTATCTATAAACAGCGCTAAAAACATAGCTGATAGTTTAGATGCCACTAAATATAAGGTTTATACCATTTTGGTAGATAAAAACCGCTGGTTATACGAAACCGCCACAGGCCCGGTAGATATTGATAAGAACGATTTTAGCCTTACGCTTAACGGCGAAAAGATAAAATTCGACTTCGCTTTTATCACCATACACGGTACTCCCGGCGAAGATGGTAAGCTGCAAGGCTACTTTGATATGCTCAATATACCTTATAATACCTGCGATGCTACAACGTCTGCCATCTCCATGAACAAGGCCTACACCAAGGCTATTGTAAATGGGATACATGGCTTGCATACCGCGCGCTCAATAAAATTGTTTAAAAACGACGCGCACGATGTAGCTACCATTGCCGCAACGCTTAAGTTCCCGTTGTTTGTAAAGCCTAATAATGGTGGCAGCAGTGTAGGTATGAGTAAAGTTTATAATGCGGCCGGCTTGCCCGAAGCCTTAGAAAAAGCTTTTCATGAAGATGATCAGATACTGGTTGAGGAATTTATTAAAGGCCGTGAGTTTAGTATAGGTATAGCGCGATTAAAAGGGAAGATCACCGTGTTGCCTGCTACCGAGATCATCAGCTCGAAAGATTTTTTTGATTACGAAGCTAAATACACGCCCGGAGTTACCAACGAGGTTACCCCGGCCGACATTTCTGCCGAAAAGAATGAGGCTATTGCCGCTATAGTTACCGAAGTATTTGTTCGCCTGAATTGCAAAGGGATGGTACGTATTGATTTTATTTTGCTGGAAGGTACTGAAGATTTCTACTTTATAGAGGTGAATACCACGCCGGGTCAATCGGCCAATAGTTTGATCCCGCAGCAGGTGCGTGCCATAGGCATGAACCTGGGAGAGTTTTACGGTATGCTGATTGAAGGCGCGATGTAATGCGTCATTTAGTGAGTGAGTGAGTGAGTGAGTGAGTGAGTGAGTGAGTGAGTGAGTGAGTGGCCGATTGGGAGTAGTCAGTAGTCAGTAGTCAGGGGTGAATGCATAAAATTAAGGCTTACGGGGTTTGCTTCGTAAGCCTTTTTTATGCGTTTACATTTGGTAGTGGGTAACCACATCGGCGGGTATTTCAACGCCTTTGCCACTTTTAATATCTACCATTACAAAATCAAACCAGCCATCGCAGCTTACTTTGCCCGTTGCTTTTATGGTGATGGTGAAGTTTACGCGGCAAAACTTTTCGTTAATGGTATCGATGCCGGTTTTTACTATAAAGTAATCGCCCATGGTTAGGGCGCGTTTATAATCAACATGGGCGGTGCGCACTACCCAACCATAGCCTTGCGCCATAAAGGTTTCCATGGGCATGCCGTAACCCTTGTCCATCTGGTCGTAGCGGGCGGCAAGCACATAGTCGAAATACTTGCTGTTATGCACGTGCTGAAACATATCTATATCATCCGGACGAACACGGAGCTCGGTTTCAAAAGTTTTATAGGCGGGTTGTGTCATTTTATATATTTACTATGCTACGTACTGTTTAGTATCAATTTTGTTTGTAAAATTACAACGTAAATTAAGCATCTATGATAATTACTGATAAAACAGAACGATTACAGGAATTAGGCTTATCTGCCGGGTTGTTTGATTACTACCGCGAACCGCACCGTTTTTATCATACATTGGAGCATCTGGATGATATTTACCAGCAACTGCAGAACAATAACCTTGGCGATAACGATGCCTTGCTGCTGGCTACAGTATTTCACGATATTATTTACGACCCGCGTTCGGCAACAAATGAGGAAGATTCGGCCAAATACTTCAACGAAGTTTTTCATGGCGATCAGGTGCTTAAAGATACCGTTACCGAAATTATTATCGATACTAAAACGCATCAGCCCAAAAGCGAATTGTCGCGTATTTTCAGCGAAGCCGATCTGAATATATTAAGACAGCCATTCAGCAAACTGATGGTTTACGAGCGACAGATATTTAAAGAGTTTCAGTTTGTTGACTATAGTATTTACAGGCAAAAGAGGGTAGAGGTGCTGGAAGAGTTACGCTTACAGGTTAACAATCCGGCTTTAGATACCCTGATAGATTATGTAAAAGCTTTCCGCCCGTCGGTAGCCGTGTATCCGGGGAGTTTTAATCCTTTTCATAAAGGGCATTATAATATATTGCAAAAGGCCGAGCGCATATTTGATAAGGTGATCATAGCACGTGGTGTTAATCCGGGTAAGGATGCTGTTACGCGTGATCTGCCCGAGGCTTTAAAATATCGTCAAATGGCATCGTACGAAGGTTTGCTCACTGATTTTATTGATACGCTGGATTACGATGTTACCGTGATCCGTGGTTTGCGCAATGGTTCCGATCTTCAATACGAACTCAACCAATACCGCTATTTGCAGGAATTGAGCGACAATAAAATAAGCGTAACCGCTATATTTTGCGACATGGAATTTGAGCATATTTCAAGCACCGGTATACGTCAGCTCGAAAAATATGGCAAGGCAGGCGAGTATCTGCTGTAAGTGTTAAGGTGGCTGCCTGCGTAATTGTAACGGAATTGTTTTACAGCCTTGCCGCGAAACGGTTTGCGGGGCGGTTATCAATCCCTAACTTTATCCTTGCATCAATTATAGTCACCCTATGATCAATAAAACACGTTTTGCCGGGCTGGTTTCCGCTGTAGCCTTTATAATAATAGGTTGCCTTGCATTTGTTTTACTATCTGGCAACAAGCCTGTTACGTCAACAATAAGTACCAAGCCCAATATCATTATTATTTTAACCGATGATATGGGTTTTAGCGATATAGGTTGTTTCGGCGGCAAATTTGTGCCTACACCCAATATAAACCGGTTGGCCCAAAGCGGCATGATGCTTACCAGCTATTACAGCGCCGCGCCTATCTGTTCGCCATCTCGGGCGGCTATGATAACCGGTATGTACCCGGGCCGCTGGAATTTTTCTACCTATCTCGACAATAAAAAGCATAATAAAAATGCCCAGCAGGCCGATTACCTCGATCCGAAGGCGCCCACTATGGCACGGATCTTTAAAGATGCGGGCTATGTAACCGGGCATTTCGGTAAATGGCATTTAGGCGGCGGGCGCGATGTGCGCGATGCGCCGGGCTTTGAGCAATATGGTTTCGACGAACATGCAAGTACTTACGAAAGTCCGGATCCTGACCCGCTGATAACGGCCACCAACTGGATATGGAGCGATAAGGACAGTATTAAACGCTGGGATCGCAGCAAATACTTTGTTGATAAAACATTGGCCTTTATTCAAAAACATAAGGGGCAACCCTGCTTTGTAAACCTTTGGCCCGATGATGTGCATACCCCCTGGGTACCGCGTAAGGAAACCGAATACACCGGCAAATACCCGATGAACCCTGAAGAGGAAGCGGCCTTTAAGCTCGTATTAAAAGAATATGATGTGCAAATAGGCAGGCTTATAGATGGCTTGAAAGAAATAGGGGCCGATAAAAATACCATCATTATTTTTACCAGTGATAACGGGCCGCTGCCGAGTTTTAAGGGGAGCAGGGCCGGTGGCTTGCGTGGCTCAAAACTTTCGTTGTATGAAGGCGGTACACGTATGCCCTTTATAATATACTGGCCGGGGCATATTAAGCCCGGAGTTGCCGATGAGCGATCGGTCGTTAGTTCCACCGATCTGCTACCTTCACTTACAAAAATGGCGGGTGTGAAATTGCCTGCCCAATACAAAGGCGACGGCGAGGACAGGAGCGGAGTGTTTCTTGGTAAACCGTCATCGCGGGCAAAGGATATGTATTGGGAGTATGGTCGTAATGAAGTTGCTTTCAGGTATCCTAATGGTAAAGACAGAAGCCCGGCATTGGGCATAAGAGCCGGCCGGTGGAAGCTGTTAATGAACCACGATGGCAGCAGCGCCGAACTATATGATATTGTTGCCGATAAGAACGAGACTAATAACGTTATATCAAACCAACCCGAAGTAGCCGGAAAGTTAAAAACCAAGTTGAGCACCTGGTGGACCGCGTTGCCTAAACTGCAATAAAAGGGGCTATTTGCAAAGCAGATTTAAAAGTGTGGCGGCGCTGATAATTATTTGATATGATGGTTTTAATCATTATCTTTGCGCCACAATTAACAAAAATAGTTAACGCTTTAGTATTATTCAAGTAATGTATTTAAGTAAAGAAGCGAAAGAAGAAATTTTCGCAAAGCACGGTAAAGGTGCTACCGATACCGGTTCAGCTGAAGGACAGGTTGCATTGTTCACAACACGTATTGCACACCTAACCGGTCACCTGAAAAAAAACAAGCATGATTTTTCAACCCAGTTATCACTGCAAAAATTAGTAGGTAAACGCCGCGCACTGTTGGCTTACCTGTTTAAAAAAGATATTACAAGATACCGTGCTATCATCAAAGCTTTACAGCTAAGGGATATCATCAAGTAATTATTAAAGGGTTTTAATAGAAAGCCGTTCGCCAAAGGCGGATGGCTTTTTTACTTTTGTAAACAAGTTTTTATACACAATATAAATCGGTGCGTTCTAAAGATGAAAAGCGCATCACAACAAAAACAAAATGAGTTACAACGTAATTAAAAAGGTTATTGATTTAGGTGACGGCCGCACCATTGAGATCGAAACCGGAAAACTGGCCAAACAAGCCGATGGCTCGGTAGTAATTAAACAGGGTGATACCATGTTGTTAGCTACTGTAGTATCGTCGCCTGAAGCAAAAGAAGGGGTAGATTTCCTGCCGCTTTCTGTTGACTATCAGGAAAAATACGCTGCTACCGGTCGTATACCGGGTGGCTTTTTACGCCGCGAGGCACGTTTATCAGACTATGAGGTTTTGATCTCTCGTTTGGTTGACCGCGCTTTACGTCCGTTATTCCCCGAAGATTATCATGCCGACACGCAGGTGATGATCTCTTTAATATCTGCCGATAAAGATATTATGCCTGACTGTCTTGCAGGTTTGGCCGCTTCAGCTGCGTTAGCTGTTTCAGATATTCCTTTCAACGGCCCGATATCTGAAGTGCGTGTTGCCAAAATTGATGGTCAGTTAGTAATTAACCCAACTTTAAGCCAGTTAGCTAACGCTTCGTTAGAGTTTATTGTTGCCGGTTCTGAGTTTGACATCAACATGGTTGAAGGTGAAGCGAAAGAAATACAGGAAGCCGAACTGGTTGAAGCAATTAAATTTGCTCACGAAGCTATTAAGCTGCAAGTGTTCGCGCAAAGAGAATTAGCTATCGAGTTAGGTAAAACCGAAAAACGTACTTACAGTCACGAGCATAGCAACGAAGATTTAAAGAAAGCTATTTACGCTGCTACTTATGAGCAGGTTTACGCTATTGCTTCTTCGGCATCTGCAAAAGATGAACGTTCTGCTAAGTTTAAAGAAGTTCGTGATACTTACATCGCTACTTTAGGCGAAATTGATGATATCACCAAAGGCCTTGCTAAAAAATACTACCACGATGTGGAGTACGACGCGATCCGTAACCTGGTATTAGACGAAGGCAAACGCCTTGACGGTCGTACCACTACACAGATCCGCCCGATATGGAGTGAAGTTGGTTACTTGCCATCAGCACATGGTTCGGCAGTATTTACACGTGGCGAAACCCAATCATTAACCACCGTTACTTTAGGTGCTAAAGATGATGAGCAAATGATTGATGGCGCGTTCATCAACGGTTACCAAAAATTCTTATTGCACTACAATTTCCCTGGTTTCTCAACCGGTGAGGTTCGCCCTAACAGGGGAGCAGGTCGTCGTGAAATTGGCCATGGTAACTTAGCAATGCGTTCATTAAAGCAAGTATTACCTGCTGAAGATGAAAATCCTTACACTATCCGTGTAGTATCTGATATCCTTGAATCAAACGGTTCATCATCAATGGCTACGGTTTGTGCCGGTACATTGGCGTTGATGGATGCTGGTATTAAGATCAAATCGCCGGTATCAGGTATCGCGATGGGATTGATCACCAACGAAATGGGTACTAAATACGCTATCCTTTCTGATATTTTGGGTGATGAAGATCACCTGGGTGATATGGACTTTAAAGTAACAGGTACCGCTAACGGTATTGTTGCCTGCCAAATGGACTTGAAGATCAATGGTCTTTCTTATGAAGTTTTAACAAAAGCTTTAGACCAGGCAAAAGAAGGCCGTTTGCACATTTTGGGCGAAATGGCGAAAACCATTGAAGCACCACGTGAAGACTACAAACCACACGCTCCGCGTATCATCACTATCCGTATAGATAAAGAATACATTGGCGCGGTTATCGGTCCCGGTGGTAAAATTATCCAGGAAATGCAACGCGAAACCGGTGCTACTATCTCTATCGAGGAAGTTGGCAACCAGGGTGTAGTTCAAATATTTGCCGACAACAAAGAGTCTATTGATAAAGCGGTAACCCGTATCAAAAACATCGCTTCAAAACCTGAAGTAGGTGAAATATACGAAGGTAAAGTAAAATCAATTATGCCTTTCGGTGCATTTGTTGAAATTATGCCGGGTAAAGATGGTTTGCTGCACATATCAGAAATTGACCACAAACGTTTTGAAACTATGGACGGAATATTCCAGGTGGGCGACGAAGTGCGTGTTAAATTGCTTGATATTGATAAACAAGGTAAACTTAAGTTATCGCGTAAAGCATTACTTCCAAAACCGGAATCGGCTAAATAAGCATTCATGTTATTTTCAATTCAAAAACCCTCCCTATAGAGGGTTTTTGATTGTAATGACTTTTTTTGCATGTTTTGTAACAAAATTGAAACAAATAATGGTTGTTTAAACTTATTATGAAATTGATTGTATGTGTAAGTAAAGCATAGATATATTTAGTCCGATCCTATATTGAAAAATGACATCTACCCCGATTGATCCTTTAGACTTTTTGAACAGCAATACGCATGGCTTGCAATCCGGCTCACATACGGATTTAGTGCAACTGTTGCTTTATGAAATTATAAGGGTGAAAGATTTAATAAAATATTACGACTCCATCCCTAACGGAGCGGGCCAGCTTGGCTCGTCAATTCTTAATGAGCTGGTATCAGAGGCTTACAACTCCCTAGTGAACTATGATACCGTGTTGATGAAAAAATATTACGATTTGCTGCTCAATTGCGATTAGCACTGCGCGGCAAATGTTAATAACGTGTTATTTTTCCTCATTTTATACTTGTTTTTATCATACTTCTGAAGTATTTACTTATCCGTTTTAAGTAATTATTATATTTGGGGCATGAATCACGTAATTGCGCCATCAATATTAGCTGCCGATTTTGCTAACCTGCAACGGGATATAGAAATGGTAAACAGCAGTGAGGCCGACTGGTTTCATGTTGACGTGATGGACGGGTTATTTGTACCCAATATTTCTTTTGGTTTCCCGGTGATCAGCGCGGTAAAAAAGCATGCCCAAAAGCCGCTTGACGTGCATTTAATGATCACCGATCCCGACCGTTATCTTAAAGCGTTTAAACAAGCCGGCGCCGATAGTATTACCGTGCATTACGAAGCTTGCCCGCATTTGCATCGTACCATACAGGCTATAAAGGAGCTGGGTTGCAGGGCAGGAGTGGCTTTAAACCCGCATACGCCGGTAGCCTTACTGGAAGATATTATTACCGATCTTGATCTGGTATTGATCATGTCGGTTAATCCCGGCTTTGGCGGTCAAAAATTCATCGCGAATACATATAAAAAAATAAAACAGCTTAAACAGCTGGCCAATGAGCGCAACCCCAATTTATATATTGAAATTGATGGTGGTGTTGATGAAACCAACGCAGCAACGTTGATTGAGGCCGGTGCTAATGCCCTGGTAGCAGGCAGTGCAGTATTTTCGTCGGCCAGCCCGGCCGGAACGATATCAGCATTAAAGCACGCACACAGCCTGTATAAGGCGTAACTGACCAAACACTTACCATTAATTCTGATCTGTTAAAACAGATGCCGGGAGTTCAAAAAAAAGCAAATAAAGTCTACATACTTTGTCAAATTTATTAACTTCGGCGCGTCTAACAGATAATTGTAAACAGGTGATCCCCAAGGGTCACAACTCGCTAAATATATGAAACATAATTTCGGTGCCGGTCCGGGCATTTTACCACAGGAAGTTTTAAAACAAGCCGCAGCGGCGGTAATTAATTTTAACGGAACAGGGCTATCATTACTTGAAATATCGCACAGGTCGGCTGAATTTGAGGCAGTGTTAGATGAGGCAGTAAGCTTGGTGAAAGAACTGTTTGAAGTGCCATCGGGTTATTCGGTATTGTTTTTACAAGGCGGTGCAAGCACCCAGTTTGCTATGGTGCCTTATAACCTGTTGCCTGAAGGTGGTAAAGCCGCCTATGTAGAATCGGGCGTATGGGCTAACAAAGCATTAAAAGAAGCTAAATACTTTGGTACTGTTGATGTGGTTGCTACCTCAAAAGAGAGCAACTTTACTTACATCCCTAAAGATTTTGAAGTACCTGCTGATGCGGCTTACTTACACATTACATCAAACAATACCATTTACGGTACGCAATTACAACAGTTTCCGTCATCACCGGTACCGTTGGTGTGCGATATGTCGTCAGATATTTTCAGCCGCAAGGTTAACGTGGCCGATTTTGGTTTGATCTACGCGGGCGCTCAAAAAAATATGGGCCCGGCAGGTGTTACCCTGGTAATTGTTAAGGATGATATTTTAGGCAAGGTTGATCGTAAAATACCGGCTATGTTTAACTACCAAACACAAATTGAAGGTGGTTCAATGTACAATACGCCGCCGGTGTTTGCTATATACGTATCTATGTTAACACTTAACTGGCTTAAAGCTAAAGGTGGCGTTGAGGCTATTGAAAAAGATAACCTGGCTAAATCAAAAGCATTATATACCGAGATTGACCGCAACCCGCTGTTTAAAGCAGTTGCCGTTCCGGAAGATCGTTCGCACATGAATGTTTGCTTTGTGGCCGAAAATCCTGAGCACGAAAAACCATTCCTGAAACTTTGCGACGAAAAAGGTATCGTTGGCTTAAAAGGCCACAGAAGCGTAGGCGGTTTCCGTGCCTCAATTTACAACGCGTTGCCAATTACCAGCGTACACGTGCTGATAGAAACAATGCAGGAATTTGCTGAAAAGAATAAATAACCCCCTAACCCCCTGAAGGGGGAATGGAAAAAAATATAAATTCAAACCCCGGCACTTTGAAGGGATGCATTTTAAGCTCCCCCTTCAGGGGGCTGGGGGGTAATATAACCCATCATGATTAAAATATTAGCTAATGACGGTATTGACCCGGCGGGTAAAGCGCTTTTAGAGGCAGCCGGTTTTGTAGTAGATACCAACAACGTACCGCAGGAAGAGTTACCTGCACGTTTAAACGAATATGATGCCATTACTGTACGCAGCGCTACCAAAGTGCGCAAGGCGTTAATTGACGCTACACCAAACCTTAAACTGGTTGGCCGTGGCGGTGTAGGCGTTGATAATATTGATGTAGACTACGCTAAAGAAAAAGGTGTAGCGGTATATAATACCCCGGCATCTTCATCATTATCAGTTGCCGAACTGGTATTTGGCCATTTGTATGGCGGTGTTCGTTTCTTGTACGATAGTAACCGCAAAACCCCGGTTGAAGGCGCAACCAACTTTAACGGATTGAAAAAGGCTTACGCTAAAGGTGTTGAGCTTCGTGGCAAAACTTTAGGTATCCTTGGTTTTGGCCGTATCGGTCGTGAGGTGGCAAAAATTGCCATTGGCGTAGGTATGGAAGTTATCGCTTATGATCTTTTCCCGTTCAACCCTGAAGTGGAAATTGTATTAGGCGGTGGCACCAAAGTTAACGTTACCGTTAAAACTGCATCATTCGAAGAGGTTTTAAAACAATCTGATTTTATTTCACTGCACACACCATTTGTTGACAAACCATTAATTGGCGCTGCCGAAATTGAACTGTTGAAAAAAGGTGTTGGTTTGGTAAACTGCTCACGCGGTAACCTTATCGACGAAAGCGCTTTAATTGAAGCTTTAGATAGCGGTAAAGTAGCTTTCGCTGCACTGGATGTTTTCGAGAACGAGCCAACTCCTCGTCAGGATATATTAAGCCACCCTAAAATTTCTTTAACCCCGCACATTGGCGCAGCCACTAACGAGGCACAGGAAAGAATAGGCGTGGAGCTTGCCAACTTGATCATCGATCATTTTACAAAAGCATAAGTACACTAATTCTTCGGATTAAGAAGAATTACAAATTAAAAGGGACTAATTATAGCGGTTTTAAAGACGCTTTAATTAGTCCCTTTTTTAATGATATATCCTAAGGTAAGTTTAGTGCAATTCGGTTTAATTCGAAAAATTCGTAACTGTTTTATAGTTCATAAGCCACATCCTTTTCGGGGATGGTAACATTGTAGCCATCTGCTGTGAGGCTTTCGGAAAGGGCTTCCATGCTGCCGGTTTCGCCATGCACCAAAAACACATTTTTCAGTATTGATTTATCCTGGTGTTTGATGTTATTAATGAGGTCATCATGGTCGCCATGCGCGCTAAGTACATCGGTTTGTTTAATGGTGGCATAAACGGCAAGTTCGCGATCTTTAATATGCACGATAGGATCGCCGCGCAATAAACGGTGGCCCAGTGTTCCCTTAGCACAGTAACCGATGAACAGGATAGTGCAGTAATAATTTTGAATATTATAAAAAAGATGATCTTGTATACGGCCACCCTCCAGCATACCTGCCGATGATATGATAATGCAAGGCTCGAAATAGTTGGATACCTGTCTGCTGTCTTTCAGAGTTTCTACATAAGTAAGGTTATCAAAGTCAAACTCATCGCCTTTTTTATTGTAGAATTCCTGTGCCTCTTCGTTTACGAGGTTATGGTACTTTCTGAAGATCCCCGTTGCCATTACCGCCATAGGGCTGTCAACAAACACTTTTACAGCAGGTAACTTGCCGCTGGTGAAGATTTTATTTAGCGCGAATACCAGTGATTGTGTACGCCCAATGCTAAACGCCGGGATGATCAAACGGCCTTGTTCTTTAATGCAGGCTTTTTCAATAGTTTCAATCAGGGTATCCTCAACGCTTTTGTCTTTTGTGTGATACCTGCCGCCATAAGTAGCTTCAGAAACGATGTAATTAACCGCCGGAAGTTGCTCAGGATCATTGAGTACCGGGTAATTCTTACGACCGATGTCGCCTGTAAAAGCTATGGTTTTTTCCTCGCCGTGATCGTTGATCTTAAGTACTGCCGCAGCCGCGCCCAACAGGTGTCCAACGGGTACAAAGGTCAGTTCGATATCGCCATTCAACCTGAACGGACGGTTAAAGTTAATGGTGATAAAACGCTCAACAGTATCCATTACATGCTTTTGCAGGTATAGTGGCTGCGCGCCACTATTAAACTTTCCCTTGCCTTTGCCATGTTTGCGACCTTTATTAGCCTTATGCATAAATATACTTACCGAATCCATCAACAGCAGCTCGGTCAAATCGGCTGTGGGCGGGGTGCACAATATCTGTCCCTGAAAACCCAGGCGCACCAGGGTTGGCAAGTTGCCCGAATGGTCAATATGGGCGTGGGTAAGTATCACCACGTCAATTTCTTCGGGCCTGAACGGAAAGTTTTCGTTGCTTTGAATGCTGCGGTCTTTTTCGTAATCGAGGCCGCAATCAACTAATATTTTGTATTGTCCAATCTCCAGCAAATGCATGCTCCCGGTTACTTGCCGGGCTGCTCCATGTATAGTTAATTTCATTCTTTATCGTCTATAGCCCATAGTCCAGCAGACCATAGCGTTATGCAATGTTAGCTCAATATATGTAAAAACATATTAAGCTGTATTACTGCGTAAATAAAACTTGTTGTTTAAAGTGCTTCAAAGTCAATGATCACACTGTCGCCTAAGTTTAATCCCAGCAGGCCGCTGGCATTGCCCTTGTTTATGGCAATCTCTAAATGATCGCTTATACCAAACAGGCAAAGTTTTTCGCCCTCGGGCACCTCATTGTAATGCCAGCTGAGGTGGTTAATGGTTTCGTTGCGCTTAAAGTACAACGTAAACCGCCTGCCTTGCTGTATACGGTTAAAAAAGTCCTTGGTTATATTGGTTATCACATTCTGAAAAGAATCTACATAGATCACCGCGCCCTTAATGAGGTTTTTTTCAACCACGGGTTGCAGGTTCATTTTCTTTTCAATACCACTTACCCTTAAACCAATCTCCTCAATATCGTCGCCTTTGGCCAGGTGGCAGGCCGCCTTAACAAAAATATCTGCCAGCGGAAAATGCAGAAATTTAAGATCCTGCATAATGTTGATCTCAAATATGTCCTCCGGCTCCTCGTCAAACATCAGCGAGAATATACCATTATCGGCACCCACAAAATAGTGGTTCTTGTATTTAATGGCCAGGTATTTTGTAAAGGTGTTGTACACGGTATCAATCCCAATGAGGTGCACGGTTTCATCCGGAAAATAGTGATAACTATTTTTTAAAATGAACGCTGCCTGCTGTATATTGAAGGCCGAAACACTGTTGGTGATGTCAACTATATTTACTGTGGGTAATAATTTCAATATACTACCTTTAAGGGCAGCCTGATAAATGTCTTTATCGCCCAGGTCAGTAGTTAAAGTTATTATTGCCATTAATTTTTTAAATATTTATTGCTAATCTTGTAGTAGCTATTAAGGCTACAAATATCAATTTTTAATTCATAAATTTCGGATACTAAAAATCAATTTATATTGAACGAACTTAAATTATCCATAGAAAATGTTAACCCGGCGGTGCTGTGGGGGCCTAATAATGATCATTTTGAGATCATTAAAAAGCAGTATCCAAAACTGAAAATTGTTGCGCGGGGTAGTGAGGTTAAGGTATTGGGCGATGAGCATGAGATATTACTGTTTCAGGATAAGTTCAATGTTTTAGTACAGCATTTAGAGAAGTACGAAAGCCTTAGCGTAACTGATATTGAGCGTATTATGGGTGCAAAAGCATCTGCTGCGCCGGCTGCCGATTCGTCTCCTGATAAAGGAAACATGGGAGAGGTAATTGTGTTTGGCCCTAACGGTATAATGGTGAAGGCGCGTACCGCCAATCAGCGCCGTATGGTTGATAGCATTGCTAAAGACGACGTACTGTTCGCCATTGGCCCCGCCGGTACCGGTAAAACTTATACCGCGGTTGCACTGGCGGTAAGGGCGCTCAAGAACAAAGAGATCAAGCGCATCATACTAACCCGCCCGGCGGTTGAAGCAGGGGAGAACCTGGGTTTTTTACCGGGCGACCTGAAAGAAAAGATAGACCCGTACCTGCGCCCGTTATACGACGCGCTCGACGATATGATACCGGCCGAAAAGCTGAAACTATACCTGGAGAACCGTACTATTGAAATTGCCCCGCTGGCATTTATGCGTGGCCGTACGCTGGATAATTGCTTTGTGATATTGGATGAGGCCCAAAACGCTACCGATATGCAATTGAAGATGTTCCTTACCCGTATGGGCCCTACAGCCAAGTTCATCGTAACCGGCGACGTAACCCAGATAGATCTTCCCAAAAAACAACAATCAGGCTTACACACCGCGTTAAGGATATTGAACGACATAAAGGGCATCGGCATAATTTACCTGAGCGGCGAAGACGTAGTAAGGCACAAATTAGTAAGACGCATATTAGAAGCTTACGGAGATATACAGTAATTTTGTTGTGAGTTGTAAGTTGTGTGTTGCAGGTATTTTTGAGTTTACACACAACTTACAACCTTCAACATACAACTCAACTAAATGAACGCAATAAAAGAAACACATTTTAACTTTCCGGGGCAAACAGCATTTTATAAGGGGAAAGTACGTGACGTTTACACTATAAATAATAAATACCTGGCCATGGTGGTTACCGATCGCATATCAGCATTTGATGTGGTACTGCCGGAGCCAATTCCATATAAAGGACAAGTTTTAAACCAGATAGCCGCCAAGTTTTTGCAGGCAACTGCCGATATTGTACCCAACTGGGTAGTTACTGTGCCCGATCCGAGTGTTACCATTGGCCGTATTTGCGAGCCGTTTAAGGTAGAGATGGTGATACGTGGCTACTTAGCAGGACACGCATGGCGCGAATACAGTGCAGGCAGGCGTTCGGTTTGCGGTG
This sequence comes from Mucilaginibacter gynuensis, assembly GCF_039541195.1. Classification (NCBI taxonomy): domain Bacteria; kingdom Pseudomonadati; phylum Bacteroidota; class Sphingobacteriia; order Sphingobacteriales; family Sphingobacteriaceae; genus Mucilaginibacter; species Mucilaginibacter gynuensis. Next base: position 477,025 of record NZ_BAABFT010000001.1, on the reverse strand, counting down.
TTGCATTGCCCGAGGGTTTAAAAGAAAATGATAAACTGCCCGAGCCTATCATAACGCCTACTACAAAGGCTTCTGTGGGCCACGACGAGGACATTTCTAAAGAAGACATACTGGCTAAAGGCATCGTATCTGCCGAAGATTATGCCCTGCTTGAAAAATATACCCAGGCATTATTTAAACGCGGTACGGAAATTGCTGCTAAACAGGGGCTGATACTGGTGGATACCAAATATGAATTTGGCAAAGCCGATGGAACCATTTACCTGATTGATGAGATCCATACGCCCGATTCGTCGAGATACTTTTATAGTGAAGGATTTGAGGAACGCCAAAACAATAATGAGCCGCAAAAACAGCTTTCAAAGGAATTTGTGCGTAAATGGCTTATAGAAAACGGCTTCCAGGGGAAGGATGGACAAACCGTACCGGAGATGACAGAAGAAAAAGTGCTGTCGATATCGGAAAGGTATATTGAGCTTTACGAGCAAATCACCGGCGATAAATTTGTAAAGCCAGAAAATGATAATGTATTGAACAGGGTAGAGCATGGTGTAAAAACCGCGCTTGAGCAATTATAAAATTCTCTTTAAACACAAAAAAAAATTATATTAGCTTTTTAATTATACAACAATGAAATTTACTGTTGACAAACACGAGAAGTATATATTGGTGAAGCTGAATGAAAATAAGTTAAATTCATTGGTTACCCCTCAGCTTAAATCAGAGCTGATCCTCATCAATACCGAAGGCCAGAGAAACATAGTGCTCGATCTTTCGCAGGTTAAGTTTGCCGATTCATCGGGCTTAAGCAGCCTGTTGGTTGGTCACCGTTTATGCAAAAACGCCGAGGGTTTATTTATCCTTGCCGGTTTAAACGATTCGGTTTCGCGCCTGGTTACTATTTCGCAATTAGATAATGTGCTTACCGTTGTACCTACAACTGAAGAAGCTATCGACCTTATCTTTATGGAAGAAATAGAAAAAGAATTAAAAAGAGAACTAAAATAATATTGTAACTGTTTTCCGGGTATGAGATTTGATGTAACGATACTTGGAAGCAGTTCTGCAACGCCTATATACAACAGGAACCCAACCTCACAGGCGTTAAATATTAACGATCATTACTATCTGATTGACTGCGGCGAGGGTACTCAACAGCAAATGTTACGCTTTGATGTAAAAGCGAGCCGCATCGATCATATTTTCATCAGCCATTTACATGGCGATCATTATCTTGGTTTAGTAGGCTTACTTTCATCATTGCACTTAAACGGCCGTATAAAGCCGCTTAAGCTATATGGACCAGCGCCGTTGATGGAGATCATCAACCTGCAATTAAAGTACTCTGAAACGGTTATTCAATACGAAATTGATTTTCGGGCTACCGATGCCACCAAGGCCGAAGTTATATTGGACAACCAGGATATTATTGTAGAAACTATCCCGCTCGATCACCGTATACCTTGTACCGGTTTTATCTTCAGGCAAAAAAAACGTTTGCGTAAGCTTATTAAGGATAGGATAGACCAGCTGCAAATACCAGTGCCATATTTTAGCGCACTTAAAAAGGGCGGTGATTATACTGCGCCCGATGGAAAGGTGTATGCCAACGAAGAACTCACTACAGCTCCCGACGAGCCTAAAACGTATGCTTATTGTTCGGATACGATGTACAACCCAAACTATTTTGAGCAGATAAAAGGCGCGACGTTACTATACCATGAGGCCACCTTTTTGCATAATATGCACGACAGGGCCTTACAAACACACCACACCACCGCCTTACAGGCTGGTGAGATAGCAGTAATAACACAAGCCCAGCGATTACTCATCGGGCATTTTTCGGCAAGGTACAAGAGCTTAAATGAGTTACTTGAAGAAGCTCAGAGTGTTTTCCCAGAAACGGAATTGGCTATTGAAGGTAAAACTTTTATTATCGGGGATTGAGGTATCGGTGTAGGCTTTAAAGAAGCTACAACTTATTAATTATAAAAAACGCGCCATTGTAAGTAGTTACTTCACAATGGCGCGTTTTTTATTCCTAATCAGCTACCAGATCAATCTTTCCCGCCGAATATCGAGAAGCTTACATAGCGTTTAGGATGTGCTTTAAGATCGATAAACAGGTTGTTCAGGTTTAACGAGGCATCACTAAGGTTTTTATATATGGTGGTGTCGTTCAGTAATAAACCTAATGAACCTTGGCGGCTGTTGATTCTGCTGGTAGTAGCTTGCAGGTCGGCCACCATCTTATCGGCATTAGCCAGCGTATTCTTAATATTTGAATTAGCCAGATCACCACTGAATTTTTCGAGATTGGTAGCGATGCCATCGAAATGTGCCGCGGTTGCTTTTAAATTGCTGGATACTGTAGCAGCGTTAAGCATCACCGTATTGATATGACCCGATTGCGAACCTACCAACGCGTCTATCTTTTTAGTAGTACCCTCTAAAGTTTGCAGTGAGTTAGCAATGCTCATAAAGCTGCGGTCAACATTTTTTTCAAACTGAGGATTCATAATACGGTTGATAGAACCTAATGATGAATCGATCTTTACGATCAGCTGTTCTACCTTTTTTTGGATAGGTTGCAGGCTTTCTGCCAAGCTGCCTTGTATATCTGCACGAAGGGTATCTTTATCTTCGGCCATTATTTTGCTGTTACCCAGCTCAAATATGATGGCTTTACCGCCTAAAAGATCGGTACTTTGCAATTGAGCAAGTGTGTTTGATGGGATATCATATTTAGGGTCAATTTTAAACTCGACAATGGTACGGCCATCCGGCTGCAATTCCATACCCGAAACACGACCGATCTGGTATCCGTTAACCAGTACCGGTTTTGATACGGTTAATCCTTCTACACTTTTATATATCGAATAAAATTTGTTCGACCCGGAAAATACGTCGTTTCCGTTAAGATAGCTGTATCCCAATATCAGGATAGTGATACCTATTGCCGTAAAGGCGCCTATTTTGGTTTCGTTAGTTATTTTCAAGGTAGTGTATGTTTAGATGAATATGTGTTAAATTTTAATTTTCAACCTGTTTTTTATAATTCTTAATCGCTTGCAGCACTGATGCTACAATTTCGTTTTGTCCTTCTTCTGAAGTTAAATAAGCCTCATCGTCAGGGTTATTGATAAACCCGGTTTCAACCAGTACGGCCGGCATGGCAGTGTGGTCAAGCACCAGTACAACCTGTTCTTTAACGCCCGCGCTTACACGACCATCAGTATCGGTAAACTCATTATCAATTAAAGTAGCCAATCTGATACTTTGTTTACGGTACTTATCCCTGAAGGTATTCAAAAGGATAACCGAAGCCGGGTTTTCCGGATCGTAACCAGCGTAGTTATCTTTGTAATCCTTTTCAGCATAAATAACGGCGTTTTCACGTAAGGCCTCTTCTTGTGCGCCAACCCTGCGCGAACCGTATACCAGTATCATAGCTCCTTTTCCTGAACGGTTAGGAACCGAAACTGTTTTATATATAGGTATCTTTTTACCTTTCTTGCCTTTTTTGTAGCCGGTTACTTCAGTAACGCGACGGCCGGCCAAAGAGTTACAGTGAAGAGAAATAAATAACTGTCCCTGGTTTTTGTTGGCGATGTCCGACCGTCTGTGCAACTCAATAAAGTTGTCGTCGGTACGTGTCATGATCACGTTTACATCTTTTAAATCTTTTTCTATGGCTTTTTGTAATTTTAATGCCAAAGCAAGCGTTACAGTCTTTTCATTGGAATGGGAACCAAAGGCGCCGGGATCGTGGCCGCCGTGGCCGGCATCAACAACAATAGTTTTTATTTTAAAACCTGACGTTTGAACAGTGTCTCTTTTTGGTTTACCATCATCATTTTGAAAAGAAGAAAGTGTAAATAAAATAAGTAGCAGGGGGAAGTAATAATTCAATCTTTTCAATGTTTTATTTTTCATTATGTTTGAGCGCTGTTTAACTATATCTGCAAAAATACTATTCATAATCAATTTTGAAATTCGTTAGTCTATTTTTTCTGCTCGCAATTGTTTTAATAGTGAATGTGATAGCTGCCGGAAACAAGAGCGGAAACAGCAAACATAAACTATTAAGAGATACTATTATAAAACTCGACCCAAATTCGGCACAAGACCGAAAATTGATGCGGGGAATTAAAAAAGCAGCTCCCAAACCTGTTGTAAAAAACAATGGCACCAAAAAAGATACCATCCCGAAGGATACCACTAAACGTGATAGCACTAAAAAAAGTACCTTAATACCGGGTGCAGGTACATTACAGCCCGGTGGTGAAGATACGACAGTAAACGACCCCGATGGTTTAAAATCGGAAGTAAAAGCGACTGCCGAAGATTCAACCATTTTTGATAAAGAAAAGAACATCATGTACCTGTATGGCCGTGCCCGGGTAACTTATGAAGATTTTGAGCTGGATGCCGATTATATACGTGTAGACAATAAGAACAATACCATTTTTGCAGCCGGTAGCATTAACCCGCGTACGCACCGTTACCAGGGCAGGCCTATATCTAAACAAAAGAATGATAAGCCCCTGTATTCGGATTCGTTGCGGTTTAATATGAAAAGCAAAAAGGGTAAGATTTATAACCCGGCATCAGAGCAGGATGGTAACTTTATTTCGGGCGGGCAGGCAAAAAAGCTGAACGAAACTGAAGTAGCTTACCGCAATGTACTTTTCAGTACCTGCGATCTGCCTTATCCCGAAACACACTTTGGTATAGTAATTACCAAAGGTATCGGCGAAAAAAATAAGATCATATCAGGCCCGGCATACCTGGAGATCGCGAATGTGCCGTTACCCTTGGCTATCCCGTTCGGTTTCTTCCCTAAGCCCAATACGCGCTCGTCGGGTGTGATATTGCCTACTTTTGGTGAAGATCAGCGTTACGGTTTCTTCCTGCGTAACCTCGGTTACTATATCGCCTTTAACGATTATCTGGACATGACCTTTAATGGTTCATTTTATTCAAGAGGATCATACGAGTTGAGCGGTGCAGGCCGTTACCTGAAACGTTATAAATACCAGGGTAACCTTACATTAAGCTACGGTTCGCACAATATAGGCTTACCGGGCGACCCTGCCGCGAAAGATTTTAACATCGCCTGGACACACAGCCAGGATCCGAACGCGCATCCGGGAAGTACATTCAGTGCATCGGTAAACGCGGGTACATCAAGTAACTTTATTAATAACGGTGCCAGTCAGGGTTATAATTTACAGCAGTTAACCCAAAATAACTTCCGTTCGAGTATCGCTTATGGTAAAGTATGGGCGGGTACGCCTTTCAACTTAAACGTGAGCTTAAGCCATAGCCAGGATATTACCCGTAAACGTGTAACGCTGGATCTACCTACAGTGGCTTTCAACATGTCTACCCTTAGTCCGCTGGATAGTAAAGACAGGGTAGGTGAAGCGAAGTGGTACCAAAAAATTACGGTAGGTTACTCTTTTCAGGCAACTAATAAATTGAACGATATCCCTGAGGCCGATCTGTTTACCAAGCAAACATTAACCAAACGTTTGCAAAATGGTTTCCAACATCAAATACCTATTGGTTTGAGTTTGAACGTACTTAAGTTTTTCCAATTTAGTACATCAGCCAACTATAACGAGCGCTGGTATCTGCAAACCATTCGCAAAAGTTACGACAGGAACAACACCAACGTAGGTTCAAACGTAGCTACTATTGATACGGTAAGCGGTTTCGCAAGATCGGGTGAGTATAACCTGAGCGCCGGTTTCTCAACCAAAGTATACAGCCAGGCTAACTTTAAAGGTAAAATATCAGCGATAAGGCACGTAATGACGCCAAATCTTAGTTTCAGTTACAAGCCTGATTTCTCGTCACCGGGCTATGGTTATTATCGTACGGCGGTAAGTAACGCTTCGTTACCATATACAGCTACGGCGCAAACATACTCTATATTTGAGCAGTCTATTTACGGCGGGCCATCAGCAGGCCGGCAGGCGGGCATAGGTTTCAACGTTGATAATACGATCGAAGCAAAACTAAGACCGAGCGCTACCGATACCTCGAATACTCCCCGGAAGATCCAGATATTACAAGGTTTATCGTTCTCTACCTTTTATAACTTCGCGGCCGATTCAATGCGTTTGTCGAAGATCAGTTTCTCGGGCCACACCGCTTTCCTGAATCAAAAGGTGAACGTAAGCTTTAACGGTTTGCTTAACCCTTATGTGGTGGATGTGCGAGATTCTATCAGCAACGGTGCTATCACCCGTTATTCGCGCGAGCGTAACCGTTTTACCTGGCAGGATGGCAAATTTCCGAAACTGGAAAGCTTTGGTTTCTCCATGAGCGGTAGCTTAAACTCAACATCTATCAATCCGAAAAGGAAGCAGACTGACGCGAATACGATACAGAACATGACGCCTGAACAGGCACAAAAACTGGCCTACATCAACAGCGATCCATCGGCTTACATCGATTTTAATATTCCGTGGAATGTGTCGTTCAGCTACAATTTTCAGTATCAGAACAGCGGTGTATTAAAAACCACTACCAATACCATTCAAATGAGCGGTGACTTTAGCTTAACGCCCAAATGGAAGGTACAATACTCCACCAACTACGATTTGAATGCCATGAAGCTGAGTAGTGCCACATCGTTCGCTATTTACCGCGACCTGCATTGCTGGGATCTTTCGGTACAATGGCTGCCGTTTGGGTATTTCAAGTCGTATAACGTAACTATCAAGGTAAAATCATCTATATTGCAAGACCTCAAACTGACTAAGCGTAGTGACTACAGCGCTAACCAGTATTTTGGAGGCTATTAAACTATGTTAGCAGAAATTATAACAATAGGCGACGAAATACTTATCGGCCAAATTGTTGATACCAATTCGGCGTGGATGGCGCAGGAACTTAATGCCATTGGCATCAGGGTGAAACAGATCTCGTCTGTATCGGATGACAAGCAGCATATCCTTAACGCGCTAAAAGAAGCAACAGGCAGGGCCGATATTGTTTTTATAACCGGAGGCCTCGGCCCCACAAAAGATGATATCACCAAAAAAACACTGGCCGAATACTTTGGTGTAGGCATGGTAGAAAATGCCGAAGCGCTGGAAAATGTGACCAGTATTTTCAAACGCTATAACCGCCCTTTGCTGGAGGTTAATAAACAGCAAGCCCTGGTGCCCGAAAACTGCGAGGTGATACTTAATAAAAACGGTACCGCACCGGGTATGTGGTTCAACAAAAACGGCAAAATATATGTATCGATGCCGGGCGTACCCTTTGAGATGATGTATATGATGGAAGAGCAGGTGTTGCCGAAAATAAAGTCGGTAGCGCAATTGCCGGTCATCATCCATAAAACCATTTTAACGGTAGGCGAGGGGGAATCCTTTTTAGCCGAACGCATTGCCGATATTGAAGATGCCCTGCCGCCATATATTAAGCTGGCCTATTTGCCCAAACTGGGTATGGTAAGGTTGCGTTTAAGCGGATATGGCGAAGTAGAGGAGTCTTTACTACGAGAAAAAATAGAAGAATATGCCTCGAAAATAATTGAGCGCGTAGGCAATGTGGTAGCGGCTACTGAAGATATTACGCTGGAACAGGCTATCATGAACAATATGGCCGCTAAAGGCCTTACGTTATCAATAGCCGAGAGCTGTACGGGCGGATATATTTCGCACCTGTTTACGCAACATCCCGGTTCATCAAGGGTGTTTTTGGGCGGTACCGTTTCGTACTCAAACGATTTGAAAGAAAGTATACTGGGCGTTGAGCATCAAACCATTGTACAATATGGCGCGGTAAGTAAAGAAACCGCCACCGAGATGGTTGAAGGCGCATTGCGCAACTTTAAATCTGACTATGCCATAGCGGTTACCGGTATAGCCGGCCCTGATGGCGGCACGCTTGAAAAACCTGTAGGTACGGTTTGGATAGCAGTGGCATCAGCACAACAAACTATAGTAAAGCTGTTCAATTTTAACAATAAAAGGAAGCAGGTAATAGAGCGTTCGGCCATAAGCGCGCTGGGCTTATTAAATAGTTTACTGAACAAATAGTGCGTAATAGTGCGCAAATACTTATTTTTGACCTACCAACTGTATATCATATATGGCGAAATATCAACTTTTACTACCTAAAATGGGTGAAAGTGTTGCGGAGGCAACTATAATAAAATGGGTAAAATCTCCTGGAGATTTTATTGAAGCTGACGATACAGTAGTTGAAATTGCTACAGATAAGGTTGATTCAGAGGTGCCATCACCCGTGTCAGGCAAACTGGTTGAGCTATTATTTCAGCAGGACGATGTTGTGCAGGTAGGCGATACTATAGCCATTATTGAAACCGAAGGCGCTGATGAACCATCGAATGACTATCAGCAGCAGCCCGAGCAAATAAATAACAATTACACAAACGATACCGCTTACCAGGCACCTGTTGTTGAAACGACACAACCTGTGATAACCCAGCAATTTGAACCTGAAGTAAATATTCCGGGTACTGAATTGCTGACACCGCCGCCTGTCGCTGCCCCGCAGAACTTTAAAGATACGGCTAGGTTCTATTCGCCATTGGTGAAAAGCATTGCCGCTACCGAAGGAATTGGTTTAGCTGAACTGGACAGTATACCCGGTAATGGTGCCGACGGACGTTTGACTAAAGACGACCTGATCGCTTATATTAACAGCGGCCGCAGGACTCAGACTGTGTACGAAGCGCCTCAACAGGAAACGGCTCAGCCGGTAACACCAGTTGCTGAATTTAACCCGCCTGTTACGCCACCACCTGCACCGGTTTCAATACCACTGCCGACACCGGCACCAGCTGTATCAGTATCCGGCGGAGATGAGATCATTGAAATGGACAGGATGCGTAAACTGATTGCCGACCACATGGTGATGAGTGTGCAAACCTCGCCGCATGTTACCTCGTTTGTTGAAGCCGATGTAACCAACCTGGTTCAATGGCGCGATAGGATAAAGGGCAAGTTTGAAAAACGCGAGAACGAAAAAATAACCTTCACCCCGATATTTATTGAGGCGGTGGTAAAAGCGATAAAAGATTTCCCGATGATCAATATATCTGTAAACGGTAACCAGATCATCAAAAAACGGGATATCAATATAAGCATGGCTACAGCACTGCCAAGCGGTAACCTTATTGTGCCGGTTATTAAAAAAGCCGACGGTTTAAACTTAGTAGGAATCACCAAGGCCGTTAATGATTTAGCTGCACGTGCGCGTGCCAATAAACTACAGCCCGATGATATTAAGGATGGTACGTTTACCATTACTAACGTGGGCTCGTTTGGTAACGTGATGGGCACGCCTATCATTAACCAGCCGCAGGTAGCCATTTTAGCGGTAGGTACTATTAAAAAGAAACCGGCCGTAATTGAAACACCGCAGGGCGATACCATAGGTATCAGGCAAATGATGTTCCTGTCATTATCTTATGATCACCGTGTGGTTGATGGAATGCTGGGAGGTTCGTTTGTGCGACGCGTGGCCGATTACCTGGAAAACTGGGATGTGAACCGCGAATTGTGAACAGATAATTTATAAAACGCTATAAAAAAAGAAAAGCTTCCGGGAGGAAGCTTTTCTTTTTTAGTTACAACCGTATTACCTACTAAAATAATTCGGCTGCTTGTTTTGATGCCGTAGCTAAGCTGACCCCTGTTAGCTGATCGGCGAAGGCAACGAATGCCCTCTCTTCCAATATACGGTATTGGTTATCGATCAGATTTTGCAAATTAACTTTTCCTACAATATACTTATAAGTATCTGATACATAGCGTTCGTGAATGTGTTCGAAGTTCAGCGCTTCTACCAAACTATCATTTTCGTAACGTAAGTAGATGTTCAGCTCAATATCATTGGTGAATTTAAGATTGCCCTTTTCTTTGGCTTTCTTGTATTCGTAATGGTAATCATAACGCAGCGCGGTAATGTCCGACAGTACGGCAGCACCCGTTGGGTGACCACCGGCTCCCTTACCGAAGAAGAACTGCTGATCGGCAAAGGCCGCCTGTACCACTACGCCGTTGTATTCGTACTCTACGTTGTACAAAAACTCGCTTTCGCCTACAAATTTCGGCAACACGAATAAGGCAACGTGGCCTTTATCCAGCTCTTTAATTACCGGCACCAGTTTTACTTTTAATCTCTTTTCGCGGGTATACTGTACATCATTGGCCGATAGGGTTTGTATACCGATGTTCAATACATCATCGGGGTTTACAACCACACCATAAGCATGGGCTGCCGCGATAACCGCTTTGTATTTAGCATCAAAACCACCAACGTCAGATGTCGGGTCGGTTTCGGCAAAGCCCAGATCTTGCGCTTGTTTCAACGCGCTGTCATAATCCAGCCCGTCTAAGTAACCTTTTGACAGGATATAGTTGGACGAACCATTGAAAATACCGCTTACCGAGTGCAGCAATTCATTATCATAATACTCTTCGAGATTACGGATGATAGGGATACTTCCACAAACCGAACCTTCGTATAACAATGATGTGCCGTATTCGTGCTGAAGATCAATCAGTTCTTTCAAATAAGTAGCGATCATTTTTTTACTGGCCGATACCACGTTTTTACCCGATTTAAGCGCGGTAGATACAATCTCATAAGCAGCTTCGGTATCATTGATCAGCTCGATGATGATATTTATCTCCGGGTTGTTCAGCAGTTCATCCTTATCAGTAGTGAAGAGGGTAGAAGGCAGCGAACGTTGTTTGTCCGGGTTTTTTATAGCGATCTTAACGATCTCCAGGTTTAAATTCTTTGTCTTGATGATATCATACAATCCTTGTCCAACAACTCCAAATCCAAATAATCCAATAGTTAGTTTCTTACTCATTACGCAATTCGTTGCAATTCAATAATCTTTCCCTTAACATCTGTTTTAAAGAAAGAGGTGATAATATTTGTTAAAGCTTCTGTTTCAATTAAAAATCCATCGTGCCCGTAAAGCGAATCAAATTCAGAGAATGATGCCTTCGGGATATGCTGGAAAAGGTATTGTTGTTCTTCTACCGGGAACAGCACGTCTGATTTTATGCCGATCACCAATGTTTTGGCTTTGATAAGGCTCAACGCTTTTTCAACGCCGTTACGGCCGCGGCCTGCATTATGCGAATCCATCACCTTGGTTAAATACCAGTAGCTGTATGCGTTAAAGCGGTTCACCAGTTTTTCGCCCTGGTAACTTTGATAGCTTGATGCCTTGTAGTTGTCGGTTCTGTTGTCGTCATCTTCCTGCTGGGTTACATTGTAGGTTTTATAACCACGGTAAGATATTAAGGCAATGCTGCGCGCTGCTTTTAAACCTTTAGCGCCGCCTTCGGGTGAGTTGTTGTAGAAAGTACGGTCGGCAGTAAGGGCAAGCCTTTGCGACTCATTAAAAGCAATACCCCATGATGAATGACGGGCATTTGTAGCGATAAGTATCAGATTTTTAATACGCTCAGGCTCAATAATTGACCATTCTAACGATTGCTGGCCACCTAATGAACCACCGATAAGGATATGGATATCTTCGATATTCAAATAATCAGCCAGTAGCTGATGCGCCTTAACAATATCCCTTATGGTAAATTGCGGAAATGCCAAATAATAAGGCTGCCCGGTAACCGGGTTTGTACTTAGCGGATTAGTAGTACCATAAGGCGAACCCAAAATATTGGCACACACAATAAAATGTTCTTCGGGATTAAAATAGTTATCCTTACCGAATAAACCCTGCCACCAATCAAGCACGTCCGAATTGGCAGTCAACGCATGGCACACCCAAACCACATTATCCTTGTTTTTGTTCAGCTTGCCGTAGGTGTTAAAACCTATTTCAAGATCATGCAACTCGCTGCCCGACTCAAGTGTAAATGTTTTAGTGTACTTAAATACTTCTGTGTTCATATATATTATTTAAGTCCCTCCCCAACGGAAGGGACTTTTTAATTTGTATAGCCCGTGCTAAATGGTTTACACCAATTCGGCTTCGGGTTGTTTTATTTTATTGAAGGCTTGTTCAAAATCGCCTTTAATATCATCAATATGTTCAATACCAACCGCTACGCGTAACAGGGTAGGCGTAACGCCGGCAGAAAGCTGCTCTTCATCGCTCAATTGCTGATGCGTAGTAGCCGATGGCTGTATGATCAGCGTTTTCGCGTCGCCTACGTTTGCCACATGACTCACCAGTTTTAGGCTGTCAATTATTGCACCGGCGTTTTCTTTATCGCCTTTTACCTCAAATGACAGTACTGCGCCAAATCCGTTTTTTAAATACTTTTTAGCCAGCGCGTTATACGGTGATGATGCCAAACCCGGATAGTTTACTTTGGCTACCAAAGGATGCTGTTCCAGCCATTTGGCCAGTTCGAGCGCATTATCAATATGGCGTTGTACGCGTAACGACAGGGTTTCTAATCCCTGAACCAATAACCAAGAATTGAATGGGGATTGCGACGGACCGAAATCGCGCAGGCCTTCTACACGGGCACGTATAATAAATTGGATATTACCAAACGGACCGCCAATACCGAATACATCGCCAAATACTAAACCATGATAACCTTCGGCCGGTTCGGTGAATTGAGGATATTTGCCATTGGCCCAGTTATAATTACCGCCATCAACTATTACACCGCCAATGCTTGTACCATGGCCGCCTATCCATTTAGTAGCCGATTGTACTACCACATGCGCGCCATGCTCCAGCGGACGGAACAAATATCCGGCAGCGCCGAAAGTATTATCTACTATTAAAGGCAGGTCGTGTTTTTGTGCTACAGCGGCAATCTTTTCAAAATCAGGGATGTTAAAGCCCGGATTACCAATGGTTTCGAGGTAAATGGCTTTTGTTTTATCGTCGATAAGTGCTTCTATGTTTTCGGCAGTATCATCTTTGGCAAAACGTACATCGATACCAATGCGTTTAAAGGCTACTTTAAACTGGTTATAAGTGCCGCCGTATAAAAATGGTGAGGTAACAAAGTTATCTCCAAGCTGTAAAATATTATTTAAGGCCAAAAACTGCGCTGCCTGGCCGGATGCCGTTGCTAATGCCGCTACACCACCTTCTAAGGCTGCTACCCGTTTTTCAAAAACATCGGTAGTGGGGTTCATTATGCGGGAGTAGATATTGCCAAACTCTTTCAGTGCGAACAGGTTAGCGCCATGCTCGGCACTGTTAAAAACATATGAAGTAGTTTGGTATAAAGGTACAGCGCGTGAACCTGTTGTTGCATCTGCTTCCTGACCTGCGTGTAATTGTAGTGTTTCGAATTTTAAATTTGTAGTAGACATGATATGTTAAGATTTTAATTGTTTGTAAATGATCAGTTTGTTTTACCGTGTGCGCAAAGCAGGATAATAGCATCCCGACAGGAGCAACACGCGTATTTTTCAGGAAAATGAAAATGGGAACGTGTTACTGAATCAACAGCAGCAACACATACAAATACAAATAGCAAATGAATTGCCGGTTGGGGTAACCTGTTGTATCTTACTTTCTTTGACTTGTACTAAACTTTTCATGGTGGTTAATTTATATTCCCCGGGATCCATTCTCCGGGCCAGGAATTGGCACCTTCTTCAAATTGAAGGGTTGCCAGTGGGTTGTTGAGCCTGATCTCTCGCCACTTCTTTATAAACCAAAATTCGCCGGTTGGCGGAACAATGATCTTAATATTTGCTACCAAATAATGTTTCAAAGATATGTTAATTGAATACTTATCTCCAAATTTTATTTTTATTTATGCTTAAAAACTGTTAAAAGCCGCTTTAAGGTCGGCAATAAGGTCATCAATATGCTCTAAACCTACTGATACCCTAAGCAGGTTTCGGGGCGTTTTGGTGTCGAGCCCTTCTACCGATGCACGGTGCTCTATCAGGCTTTCAACACCACCCAGGCTGGTGGCCTGTGTAAACAGCTTTACACTATTTACTACCTTACGGGTATCATCTTCACTGCCTTTTATGCAAAAAGACAGCATCCCGCCAAAGCTCAGCATTTGCGCCTTAGCTATATCATGCTGCGGGTGCGATGGCAAGCCCGGATACATTACACGTTCTACCTTCGGATGATCTTCTAAAAACTGGGCTAATAGCTGCGCGTTGTTTACATGGCCGCGCACACGGTAAGGCAGTGTTTTGATACTTCGTACTAAATAATAGCAATCCATAGGCGAGGGGATAGCGCCACCCATTTCCTGTACCTGGCGGATCTTTAACCACCAGTCGCTTTTTTCGGCGGCAATTAAGGCGCCGCCCATCAGGTCGCTGTGGCCGCCGAAGTATTTGGTAGCCGAGTGCATTACCAAATCGGCCCCTAACGCGATAGGCTGCTGGCATACAGGTGTGGCGAAAGTATTATCGCACACTACTTTAATACCTTTGGCATGAGCTATTGCAACTGCCTTTTTAATATCGGTAAGCTTCAATAACGGGTTCGATGGGGTTTCTATCCATATTACACCGGTATTGGGTTTTATATGCTGTTGTAGTAATTCGGTATCGTTCACATCAATAAAATCGAACTCCAGTATACCTGCAAACAAGTTTTTGATTTGGTTGCGTAAACCATGGTACATATCATCAGGTAATATGATATGTGTGCCCGCAGGTAACGATTGGAATACCGCCATGCCCGCTGCATTGCCCGATGAAAACGCTGCTGCCTCAATACCGCCCTCCAGTTGAGCAAGCACCTGCTCTAAAGCGCTCCGGTTGGGATTAGACGAACGGCTGTATATATAACCTCCCGGATAACCGCCATCTTCGCCACGTTCAAATGTGGTCGACATGATGATGGGCTGTATCACCGCTTTCGTGGTCGGGTCGTTATGGTTGCCGGCGTGTATGGCTATGGTTTCGATATTCATAAGGCAGAAAATTATGCCCCAAATTAAGCAACATTAATTTATTTGATTGTAGCGTTCGCAATAATTTTACCGTAATAAGTTTACAACCCCAACGTTACAACCCCATTTTTATGAAAAGTTTAGTATGCTCCATATTGGTGATCTGCGCGGTATCATGCAATAAAGAAGATTTGAAAACAGCAGGCAATATCAGCACCGATAAGCTGTACGGTAAGTGGAAATGGGTGCAATCAACGGGAGGCTTTGCGGGCAGAACTATTACGCCGCAATCTGAAGGTTACCGTTCTTCGGTTGAGTTTAAACGGAATAATACGGCTACTTTTTATCGTAACGATTCGCTTACAAACCAATCGGCATTTACGCTTAGCAAGGATAAAACTATTTTTTCTGAAGATCCGGCTTATATCATTAAATATCAGAACGGTGGCTTAGATCAGGTGATAGTAAAAGCTAAAAATGATACGCTTGTTTTGGCCGATAACGTTAATGACGGCTTCGCTGTACAGTACGTAAAGGATAAATAGTTACACGCCTGTGATATTCTGATGCAGCAATTACGTATTTTTGCTGTAAAGTTTTTTAGATGGCAGCTGACAATAATTTACAAGTACTATTACAGGACCCAAGCTTATCTGCTGATTTAAAACACATTGCTCAAAAGGTACTCAACCACCAGCGTATCACCTTTGATGAAGGTGTTTTATTATATGAAAAAGGCGAACTGGGCTATTTAGGTACTCTCGCCAACTACATTCGCGAAGAAAAGCACGGCGATAAAACATATTTTAACCGTAATTTCCATATCGAACCAACCAATCTTTGCGTGTACGATTGCAAGTTCTGCTCGTATTCGAGGTTGCTGAAACAACGTGCCGATGGTTGGGAATATACCATGGAAGAGATGCTCGACATCGTAAAAAAATACGATAATGAGCCTGTTACCGAGGTGCACATTGTAGGTGGTGTGTTACCGCAGTACGATGTTCCTTTTTATGCCGAATTGTTCAGGCGCATTAAAGAACACCGTCCCGATCTGCATGTAAAGGCTTTAACACCTGTTGAATATCACTATATATTTAAGAAAGCTAAAATTGACTACGCCACTGGGATGGCTCTGATGAAGGATGCCGGGCTGGAATCAATGCCGGGTGGTGGTGCCGAAATTTTTCATGAAGAAATTCGCGATCAAATAGCTAAAGATAAATGTACTGCCGACCAATGGCTGCAAATACACGAAGAGTGGCATAAACTGGGCATGCGCTCGAATGCTACCATGTTGTATGGTCACATCGAAAAATACCGGCACCGGGTTGACCACATGGAACGTCTGCGCCAATTGCAGGATAGAACAGGTGGTTTCCAAACTTTTATTCCGCTGAAATTCCGTAATAAGGATAACCAGATGTCGGATGTGCCCGAATCAACCGTGATTGAAGACTTGCGTAATTACGCTATCGCGCGCATTTATTTGGATAATTTCGATCATATTAAAGCCTATTGGGCCATGATCAGCCGCACTACGGCACAGCTCTCGTTAAACTTTGGGGTAGATGATATTGACGGTACACTCGACGATACTACCAAGATCTATTCAATGGCAGGTGCCGAAGAGCAGACTCCTGGCATGAGTACCAAAGAAGTGGTTGAGCTGATAAAGAATGTCGGCCGCTACCCAATAGAACGCGATACCTTATATAATGTAGTTACCGACTACAACGATTTTCAGTTTGCCGAAGAAGCCAAGCCGAGGTTTTATAAGTTACCGGTGGTTAATTAGGTTAAAGCTGAAAGGCTAAAGCTTAAAGGTAAAAGCGAAAGGTTTCATTCAACACCTTTATCCTTTAACCTTTCAGCTTTAACCCCAAAAAAGGAATGATACTAAAAACACTATATATTGTCCGCCATGGACAAACTGATCTTAATAAACGGGGAATTGTACAGGGCCGGGGTATGAACACCGACCTTAACGAAGAAGGCCGCCACCAGGCTGAGCAATTTTTTGATGCCTATAAAGATGTAGCCTTTGATAAGATCTACATTTCTGAACTTAAGCGTACCCAGCAAAGTATCCAAAAGTTTATCGACCTGGGTTTGCCTTACGAAAAACTTTCCGGTTTAGATGAGCTGGCATGGGGTGTACTGGAAGGTAAACCAAGCACTCCCGAAAACAAAGTCGCATTTTTAGATTTGATGCGCAACTGGATGGACGGAAACCTCGACGTGAAATTTGAAGGCGGCGAAAGCCCCAACGACGTTAAACTACGCCAGGAAGAAGCCATTAAAACCATCATGAGCCATCCCGAAGAAAAAACAGTGCTGATATGTATGCACGGCCGCGCTATGCGTTTGCTGCTGTGTTTGCTTACCGGCCGTCCGCTTACCGAGATGGATAATTTCCCGCACCAAAACCTTGTATTATATAAGGTAGTATTTGACGGCGATAAATATGAGATCGTCGATTTTAATAATGCGAAGCACCTGAAGGCTTCCTGAACTAAGTATTTGTGAAAAAGATCAGAATTTCTGCAGTTAGTTACACTAACACCAAACCCTTTATTTACGGTATAGAACATTCCAACATCCTCAACAAAATTGATTTGAGTTTGGATATGCCGTCGGACTGTGCCCAAAAGCTTATTGACGACGAGGCCGATATTGGCCTTATACCTGTAGCCGCTATTTTAAGCCTGCCTGTATGGAATATCGTATCCGATTATTGCATTGGCGCTAATGGAGCCGTTAATTCGGTATTTATATTCAGTAATTGCGAGGCTAAGGATATTAAAACCTTACAGCTCGATCCCGAATCGCGTTCATCAAATAACCTGGCCCGTGTGCTGTTAAAAAATCACTGGAAGGTAAACCCGGAACTGGTTACCAGTGCCGCGGATTATACCACATCAACCGATGCTAACACAGCCTTTGTACAAATAGGGGACAGAACCTTTGGTAAAAAAGAGCAATACCCTTATGTATATGACCTTGCCGAAGAATGGCTGAATTTTAGCGGATTACCATTCGTATTTGCTGCCTGGGTTGCCAACAAAAATATACCGAAGGATTTTATGGACGAGTTTAACCAGGCGCTGAAGTTTGGTTTGGATAACAGGGCCGAACTATTTAAAGAAATGCCCAAACGCGATGATTTTGATGTGGAGGATTACCTGATGCATAAGATTGACTTCGAACTTACTGATAATAAGGAGCGGGCGCTGCACCTTTTCCATAATTATATAAAACAACTTGATAAGTAATTAGATACTATTGATAGTTACTTTTTGTAATTATCAATAGTTATGTTGCTAAAACGGTTATTTATATTCAGTTTGTTACATAAGAGGGTTTACTTAGTGTATAAAATACAATAAGTAAACCCTCGTTTTTTTACGATATTGTAAAAAATACACTATGTAAATTGAAATATTTTTCAAAATTTAAAATTAAATCCATTGTGTTATGATATTTTTATAAAAATTCAATTTTATTTACGTTATTGATAACGTTGCCTTATCTTTGTTATGGATTTAAAATTTAAGACAATGAAAAAATTATTAATTATACCAGCAATCATCGGACTATTAGTAACAGGTGTATATGCTGCCGATAAAACAAAAGTCGCAGACAAAGAAGACGAAGTTTCTTACGCTGTATTAAACCAGTTCAATGCTGACTTTAGCGATGCTAAAAATGTAAAATGGACTGTAAACTCAAATTGCCAAAAAGCTGAGTTTGTAGTTGATGGCGTTAAAAAGACTGCTTTCTACAACTTACAAGGCGACTTTTTAGGTACTACTCAAGCTGTTGAGTATAAAAAAGTATCTGCAAGGGCACAAAAAGAAATTGCTAACAAATACAAAGGTTACGTAGTAAGTTCAGTTATTGAAATGAGCAACGACGAATCAACCGAGCATTTTGTTGATCTGAAAAATGACAAAGAAGAATTGTTAGTTAGGGTTAGCCCAACTTCAGCAGTTTATTTCTTCAAACAAGTAAGATAATAACAACCTCATAAAATTACAGCAAAAAGGCTGTCACCAATTGGTGACAGCCTTTTTTGTTTTTGACGGTTAATCAAAATCGCGTCATTGCTTCGTATCTACCCATGACGTGTTAAAAAAAACTGTCATTCTGAACGTAGTGAAGAATCTTCTTCGCTATGCTTATCTGCGATAGATGCTTCGTTCCTCAGCATGACAGTGGAGAGTGGTTGTAAGCCACCGTCATTTTATTTTCAAAGTCCAAAAAGAATTAAAACTCTCAATGGACGCGGTTGTTTTCTTAATCAGCGTTAGCTCTTAGCATTAGCGCGCCCACGGTTAGGTTGGTGCGATTATCTACCAATATAGCGCCGCCATTGGCTTTGTTATCCTGGTAAAGATCAAATGCAAGCGGATCTGCTGTTTTTATGATGATTCGGCCAATATCGTTCAGCTTAAAATCTTCGTCGTATTGTTTTTCGAGTGTATTGATATTTATTTTGTGCAGTACCTCTTGTATGCGGCAACGGGTTACTTTGCTGTTGTGTTGTATAAAATAGGTATGTGAGGTATCAAGCGCGCGGGTATCCATCCAGCAAAGGTCGGCCTCAATTAATTGAGATACCTGTGGTTGCTGGCTGCTATTCACTAACAGGTCGCCACGGCTAATGTCAATCTCGTCGTTCAGGTGTATCGTAACCGACATACCTGTTGTAGCAGCTGCGGGTTCGCTGTCCAATACCTCAATTTTAGATATCGTACTGCTAAAGCCCGATGGCAAAACGGTCACCTTATCATTCACATGGAATGAACCGCTTAATACACGGCCGGCATATCCACGATAATCATGCAGCTCTTCTGTTTGCGGGCGAATAACCCATTGAACAGGCAAACGGGCATGTGAGGTAGTAATATCTACCTTTATCTCTACATTCTCCAGGTAATCAAGCAGGCTTTCATCTTCGTACCAATCCATATTGGTTGATTTGGTTACTATGTTGTCTCCCTTAAGTGCGCTTACCGGGATGAACTTTACATTTTCGAGGTTCACTTTAGCGGCCAGTTCAAGGTAATCTTTAACAATGCCGTTGTAAACCTCTTCGCTGTAATCAACCATATCCATTTTATTAATGGTTACGGCAACCTGTGGCATGCCTAATAACGATACCAGGTAGGAGTGACGGATAGTTTGTTCGATCACACCTTTACGCGCGTCGATCAGGATGATGGCCAAATCGGCATTTGAAGCGCCAGTAACCATGTTACGGGTATACTGTATATGGCCGGGGGCATCAGCAATGATGAACTTACGCTTATCGGTATTAAAGTATTTGTATGCTACGTCTATAGTAATGCCTTGCTCACGTTCGGCTTTAAGGCCGTCGGTTAATATAGCAAGGTCAATGCTGCCGTCGTCGTTTTTGCGGTTTGATGAATGCAGGGCCTCTAACTGGTCGGCTAAAATAGCGCCGCTATCATAAAGTAAACGACCAATAAGTGTGCTCTTGCCATCGTCAACACTACCGGCGGTTATAAATTTTAATATATCCATAATATTTTTATTTCATATTTCGAATGTGGTTATTATTTCGAATATCGGATGTTCGATCTCGAATTTTCCCTTTATTGTTCTTATCATCTGCACATCTGCATATTCGCACATCTGCACATTATAAAACTGAACATTCGAATTTAGAAATAACCTCCTTTCTTACGGTCTTCCATAGCTGCTTCTGATACTTTGTCGTCCATACGTGCGCCACGCTCACTGATTTTTGATTCGCTTATCTCGTTGATAATGTCGTCGATATGATAAGCATGTGAAGCAACAGCGGCAGTACAGGTCATGTCGCCCACGGTACGGAAACGTACGTTGCGGCGCTCAATAATGTCCTCTTCGTCCATATTTAAAAAGGGAGACGCTGCCATTAGTTGTCCGTTGCGGATAATGGTTTCACGCTCATGCGCGAAGTAAATAGAAGGGAGTTCAATATTTTCGCGGCGGATATAATTCCACACGTCAAGTTCTGTCCAGTTACTGATCGGGAAAACCCTTACGTTTTCGCCTTTATGTATTTTGCCGTTGTATAGGTTCCATAATTCGGGGCGCTGGCGTTTAGGGTCCCACTGACCAAATTCATCACGTACCGAAAAGATCCGTTCTTTTGCTCGGGCCTTTTCCTCATCACGGCGTGCACCGCCAATGCAGGCATCAAACTGATGTTTGGCAATGGTATCAAGCAGGGTTACTGTTTGCAATGCGTTGCGACTGGCGTTTTTTCCTTTTTGTTCAACTACTTTGCCTTCATCAATAGAATCCTGTACGTGGCCAACAATCAGCTTTTCGCCAAGGCGGGCTACCATTTTGTCGCGGTACTCAATAGTTTCAATAAAGTTGTGGCCGGTATCAATATGTACCAGCGGAAAAGGGAATTTACCCGGACGGAATGCTTTTTCGGCAAGGCGCACCAGGGTGATAGAATCTTTACCGCCCGAGAAAAGCAGGGCGGGCTTTTCAAATTGCCCGGCTACTTCCCGCAGAATGTAAATAGCTTCTGCTTCAAGTTCGTCTAAATAATTAAGGTGGTTGTTATTACTCATTCGTTTTTTATTTTACTGCATGCAGGCCGCACTCTTTCTTTGATTGATCTTCCCACCACCAGCGTCCGGCGCGAAAATCCTCGCCTTCCTGTACTGCCCTGGTGCAAGGCAAACAGCCAATGCTGGGGAAACCCCTGTCATGCAATGTATTATATGGTACGTTGTATTTCTTTATATATTCTTTTACGTCGTCAAGTGTCCAGCTGTAAATAGGGTGGTACTTCACCAGTTGGTTCTGTTCATCCCACTCCACATTATCCATAAACTGACGGTTGGCCGATTGATCGGCCCGGATACCGGTTACCCAGCAGTTGTTACCGGCCAATGCGCGCTTTAAAGGTTCAATTTTGCGGATCCCGCAGCATTCCTTACGGTTATCAACCGACTCGTAAAAACTGTTTGGGCCTTTGGTATTTACCATTTCTTCTACCAATTCGTGCTTAGGGTAATAAGCGTGTATTGGTTTGCCGTACATTTCCATGGTGCGGTTCCAAACATAATAAGTTTCGGGGAATAGCCTGCCGGTTTCAAGCGTAAATATTTTAATGGGCAGGTTATTGGTAAATATCATGTGGGTGATCACCTGATCTTCCCAGCCGAAGCTGGTTGAAAATACTATTTCACCCGGAAATCTTTCGGCCAAAAGCCTTAAAGCCTCTACCGGGTCAAGGTTGCCCACTTGTTGTTTTATATTCTGAGCTAATTCACTCATTGTATTAAATCACTTTTGTTATAAAGGTAACAATGCTTTTCAGGCTGATCAATATTACAATGATACCAACTGAAACCATAATTACTTTTGTAGATATTTTATTTGAGATACGTGCCGCAATAGGTGATGCCAGCGCGCTGCCTATAATAAGGCCTGCAACTGCATCCCAATGCGCATTCTTCAGCATGGTAACGAATGTTAAAGAACTCATCAATGCTATAAAAAACCTTGATAGTTTTACCGTGCCTAATGAAAACCTCGGGTTGCGGCCGCCTGCTATAAGGCTTGATAATACGATAGAGCCCCAGCCACCGCCGCCAACCGCGTCAATAAATCCACCGCCTAAACCTAACAACCCGATCTTTTTTATCTTATCCGCCGATTTTTTAGGCTTATTGTTAAACGCCTTGGATAATATAACGCCACCCAAAATAAGGGTGTATAATGATACGAATGGCTTTGAATACTGGCTGTAATGCTCTAAAGATGAAAGCAGATAAGCACCTGTAACAGCGCCAATTATACCGGGTATTAAAAGTAACTTGAATAGCTTCCAGTTTACATTGCCCATGCGGTAATGCATCCAGCCGGCTATGCCATTGCTCATCACTTCGGACAGGTGAACGGCCATACTCGCCGATGCGGGTGGTATCCCCATTGACAATGAAAAGGTAGTTGAAGTAACCCCGTACGACATGCCGATAGCACCATCTATCATCGAAAATATAAAACCGGCTACCAGGAAGTAATAAAATACCGGGTCAAGCTCCCGTAAATATAATTGAAATGCCGGCTCTTTAAACCATAATGAAAGCAACGCGATAGTGATGCACGATACCGACGTTAGCCAGATAAGCCAGCGTAGATATAGTTTATTGGGCGCGGGCGCTTTTCTTTCGGTAAGCACCGCCGTAGCTTCGTTAAGTTGCTGTACTTTAGATGCAAAATCTCCGTTAAGTGAATTTCTTAACTCGTTCATTTGCTGCAAAGTAATATCTATCTCATCAGGTATTTCTTTATTCAGATATTCCTTGATGCGCTTGGCTACCGTAGGCGATTTTCCGTTGGTTGATATAGCAATTTTAAGGTCGCCTTTTTTCACTACCGAGCCTAAATAGAAATCGCACAACTCGGGTTTATCGGCAATATTGATCAGGAGCTTACGGTCACGCGCGGCCTGCCTGATGTAGGTATTTAAGTCGTTATCGTTAGTGGCGGCTATTACAATATCGGCACCGTCAAGATCGTACTCGTCAAATGTTTTATTAATGATGATCACCTTGCCGTATTCGGCAGCCAGTTGATGTACCTCGGGCAATATCTCTTTGGCAATAACAGTAACCTTTGCAAACGGACTGTTATTAAGTACGGTGGTCAGTTTTTCTAAACCAACCTTACCGGCACCAATAAGTACGGTATGCAAATTATTCAGCTTGATAAAAACAGGGAACAACTGATTGCCCTCTGCCTCATTCAATTGAACAGGGTTAATATTATCTTTAGGCAAGAGTGTCATATAATGCTTTGATAGGTTGAAATTGAGGATGCAGGGATACTACTTCTCCAAAAACAATAAGCGCCGGTGAGGTAATGTTGTTTTCCTTCGCCATATCAACAATGGTATCAACCACGCCTACAACTATTTTTTCGTTAACGGTTGTTCCGCTTTGTATCACTGCCGCGGGTAGGTTGTTTTTACCTTCAGCCTTGAATATCTCGGTAATTTCGGCCAGTTTATGAATGCCCATCAGTACTACCACGGTAGCCTTGCTTTTGGCGGCATCAATCAGGTCGGCAGATATTTTACCATTGGCGGTGGTGCCTGTAACTACCCAAAAGCTTTCGCTTTTACCACGATGGGTAACGGGGATACCCTGCAATTCAGGTACGCCAATTGAGCTTGACACACCCGGAATTACCTGCGCCGGGATATTATTTTCGGCAGCAAATTCCAGTTCTTCAAACCCACGGCCAAATACAAATGGGTCGCCGCCTTTAAGGCGAACCACGTGGCCGTAATTGATAGCGTAATCAACCATTAGCTGGTTAACCACGCTTTGCGAATAAGTATGATCGCCGGAGCGTTTGCCTACGTATACTTTTACAGCATCGGCAGGGGCAAAGGCCAGTAATTCTTCGTTAACTAAAGCATCATACAAAACAACATCAGCTGCTTGTAACGCTTTAATGCCTTTAAGGGTGATCAGATCGGTATCGCCGGGGCCTGCGCCAACTAAGGTGATCCTGCTGATCTTATTTTGGTGGTTAGTAGTATTGCTCATTATTTTACCAATGCCTCTCTTCTCTCTTTGCTGGTATTTAAAAATTCGGTAGCCATAGCTAGGTACTCAGTGGCAAACTCTTCAGTAGGTTCGTTTTTATTGATCTGTAATACAAGATCGGTAAAAGAACCGTTCAATTCAAATTCTCCGGTTGATACGTATTGCGCGTCAAACTCTTTAATTACACCTGCCTGTGTGCTGCTGTTAACGCCTTTATCAAGCAATAAAGCTTTAGCCGAACTTACGAATACGCTGTATCCGTGATAGATAGCATCGGCCCAGGCGCCACGTTTGTAAGCGTCGTTAGCCCAGCCCAGTTTCTCTTCCGATTCGTATAGCAAGGTAGCTACCAGGTCAATCACCACACCGGCACACTCGCCCACGCCAATGGCGGTAACAAATGTTTCTTCGTGGCCCCAGTCAACAAATTCTTCATCGGTAAGGGTAGTCAGGTCGGCCAGTGGTTTAAGCAGACGATAGAAATAGTCTTTACCCTGTCTGTCATAATAGTTATGGAAAACCTCATCGGCAATGGAGTTGGTTTTATAATCATCCAATACTGATCTTAAAACGTGAGTAGCCCTTTTTGCAGGTACTTTTACCACGCGTTCGGCAGCGCGGCCTACACCGTTACCTACCGTACCGCCACCCAGCATTACCTGTACTGATGGCAATACCCGTGTACCGGCTTTAAGCGAACTCCCATGCAAGCCAATATGCGCCAAACCATGCTGACCGCATGAGTTCATGCATCCGCTTATTTTTATTTTGATATCACGGTTATAGATCAGGTCTTCATACTCGGTGTAAATTACATTTTCGAGCACTTTAGCCATGGTCATACTGTTCGATATACCTAAGTTACAGGTATCAGTACCGGGGCAGGTGGTAACATCGGCCACACTATCAAAACCCGGTGCAGAAAGATCAATAGAAGTTAAACCTTCGTAAAGTGCAGGCAATGCCTCTTTACGTACATATTTTAATAGTAAGCCCTGGTTTTGGGTGATGCGGATCTCATCGGCAACTAAGGGCCTCAACACATCAACCAATTTGCGGGCAATCTCTGTAGAAATATCGCCGATAGGCACTTTAACGTATACACCGTAAAAGCCTTTTTGCTTTTGCTCGAAAACGTTGGTAGCCAGCCATTGCTCGTAACGCAGCGGATTGCTGATGCTAACTTCCGGATAATTGGCAGTTATAGGCAACGCCGGTTCAGCAAGCGCGTCGCGGTTAACGGTATATGATTTTACCTTTAAGGCTGTGCGTTCTTCTTTAGCCAAACGCAGCACTTCATCTAAACCAAGTTTTTGTACAAGATATTTTAAACGGGCTTTGTTACGGTTGTTACGCTCACCATGGCGGTCGAATACACGGATGATCGACTCTATGTAAGGGATCATCTGATCTTCGGGCAAAAACTCTTCTACAATGTTAGCCAGCAGGGGTTGTGCGCCTAAACCACCACCTAACATCACTTTAAAGCCTCTTTCGCCGGCGGCGTTTATTTTCGGGATGAAACCTAAATCGTGGATGTAAGAGTAAGCTGTATCATCATCATTGGCCGAGAACGACATTTTGAATTTACGGCCCATTTCCTGGCAGATTGGATTACGCAAAAAATATTCAAATGTAGCGTGCGCGTAAGGCGAAACGTCAAACGGTTCGTTAGGGTCGATGCCTGAAGTAGGTGAGGAGGTTACGTTACGTACGGTATTACCGCAGGCTTCGCGCAGGGTAATATCATCGCGCTCTAAACGTGCCCAAAGCTCGGGTGTACGATCGAGGCTAACGTAATGGATCTGGATATCCTGACGTGTGGTAAGGTGCAGGTTGCTGCTGCCATACTCGTCGGATATATCAGCAATGGTTAATATCTGCTTAAAAGTTATTTTACCAAAAGGCAGTTTAATGCGCACCATTTGCACGCCGGGCTGCCGCTGGCCGTAAACACCTCTCGCAAGACGTAAACTTCTGAACTTTTCATCATGTATCTTACCCTCCCTGAACAACCTTATCTTCCGCTCAAGATCGATAATATCATTTTCAACAATGGGGTTCTCCAGTTCTGTTCTGAAGCTTTGCATAATAATGGTGGTTTTATTTATTATAAAAAAGCCCCTTCCGCGTAAGGCTGAAGGGGCATATATTATTATCTTATATACTTACAGCCATAAATTGCCATGTGCAGTACAGCACCACAGCATCATATTGCAATATTTTGTTTCATTTAAGGCCATCTAATGTTACAAATATATATATACTACACCGAAATTGTAGTATATATTTCAAAATTGCATTGATATGAGATTGTCCCATATCAATAGCTGTGCTTAGATCTTGTCTATCAGCGTTGTCTCTCTCGAAATAACATCGGCAATACTGGTTTCCGAAAGCACTTTCAGCGTAGCATCGCGCACCTCAATAAACACATCGCGTATGCCGCAGGTAGTTTCCTGGTGGCATTCATCGCATTTGTGATAAAAGTTAAGGCTGGCGCAGGGTACCATAGCGATAGGGCCATCGGTAATACGCATTATGCTTACTAAGTAAATATCTTTCGGGTCTTTGTTAAGACTATACCCGCCACCGGCTCCCTTTTTGCTATACAAAAAGCCCGCGTTGCGCAGGTCGAGCAGTATTTGTTCCAGAAACTTTTTCGGTATTTTTTCCTCCTCTGCAATTTTTGATATTTGCATTGGTGGCTTATCCATGTTCTTACCCAGGATAACTAATGCTTTAATAGCGTACTTTGTTTTTTTCGATAGCATCGTCTAAAGATACAATTTGCAAAGATATATAAAGAATACGTACTACATAGACTAAAAAGTATAAAGAAAACTCAATATCCTGTCAGTTTGTTTTATATGCGGTTATGCCGGGGATGCGTTTACCAGAAAACGTTCTTCATTATGCAGGGTGATATTTTCGAGCGTGTCGCCTACGCCGATAGCGCCTGTACCTTTGTGTACGATGTTTTGGCCGAAGAGTATTTTTTTATTTTTATTACGATAACCGGCTAATGCCTTTAGCGGTTGTTTGCCTTTTTCGGCAGTGTTTTGGTTAATGGTGGTCATTACGCAGCGGGCACAAAGCTTTACACCAAAAAAGTTGATGCCATTAATGTCAAAGCTTTTCAATATATCCTCATGATAAGGAGCCCCACCAGTAAATACGATGTTAGGCCGAAAGCGATCCATCGGCAATGCTTCATCAATCCGGCTGTTCAGGTCATCAAGCGATGCCTGGCCGATGAGCAGGAAAGGGTAGCCATCGGAAAAAGAAGTGATCTCGCCATCGCTGGTGTATTTTTCGTCGGTTTTGCGGTGGCTGTCATCGGGCATGTAAACCAGGCGGCAGCTTATCTCCAATACTTTACTAAACCAGGCGTCAACTTCATCACTTACATAAACAGCGCTACAGGTATCATCCCAAACGGTTACTTCGCAGCTTTCGTTAACTACAGGAACAAAAGGGATAAAAACGTTTTCTCCTGTGGTTTTGTGGGTAACGCGCAAGCCTGTATCCTCAATACTTACACCCAATAAAGCCATTTGATGAAACTCACGTTGCGATACAAAGCGGTTATTGGCATCTACCAGCATCCAGCGGCGATCATGCTCCAGGCCGCGATCTGTCACCACGGAGTTGTCGAGTGAAATTCCGCCTAACGACTTGATAGGGTAAGTGTATATGGCGCTTATGCTAAGCATTGTTCGTGTTGGAATTGTTTAAGATGTAAAAATATCAAACACAATTGTTTTTATTAGCGTTCATTAGCCTTAAGTTGACGATTTATATCACCTTTACCGGATTCTTATGCTCATCAACCGCCACAAGGGTAAACGTGCCGGTGATGGCTTTCTCGCGAAACTCTGAATACATTTCTTCAATATAAATATCTACCGATACCTTTAAACTGGTATTACCTACATGTATTACACGGGCTACCAATTCAATAATGGTACCTGCCGGGATGGATTTGTTGAAGTCGATACGGTCTGAAGATACGGTAACCACTCTGCGGCGACTGAAGCGTGTTGCGGCTATAAAAGCTACCTCGTCCATCAGTTGCATGGCCATGCCGCCAAATAAGGTATCGTAATGGTTGGTTGTATTAGGGAAAACTGCTTTAAATATTCTTGTTTCTGATTGTTGTATTCTTTCTTCAATATCCATGGGCGCAAAGGTAAAAATACCGTGCACTTGAGGTGCACGGTATTGTAAAATTAAACAGTTTCGGGCTGTGTGGTTTTTTCGCGGGCCTGTTTGGCCGCGTCAACCATGTTTTTAAGCGCCTGTTGGGTTTCGGGCCATTTGCGGGTTTTGAGGCCGCAATCGGGGTTTACCCATAGGTTTTGTACAGGTAACAGCTTAGCCGCTTTTTCAAGCAGGCTTACCATTTCATCAATTGTAGGCACCCTTGGCGAATGTATATCATATACACCCGGACCAATTTCGTTAGGATACTCAAAGTTTGAAAAAGCGTTCAGCAGTTCCATTTGCGAGCGTGAGGTTTCTATTGTTATCACGTCGGCATCCATGGCAGCAATATTGGTGATAATGTCGTTAAACTCGCTGTAACACATGTGGGTATGGATCTGCGTTTCGTCCTGCACGCCACTCGCCGAAATGCGGAACGCGCGGATAGCCCAATCAAGGTAGGCAGGCCAGTCGGCTTTGCGCAGTGGCAAACCTTCGCGCACTGCGGGTTCGTCAATTTGTATTACGCCTATGCCTGCTTTTTCAAGCGCCACCACTTCATCGCGAATGGCTAAAGCAATTTGATTGGTTGTTACCGAACGCGGCTGATCATCACGCACGAACGACCATTGCAAAATGGTGATAGGGCCTGTAAGCATGCCTTTCATCAACCTGTCGGTTTGCTGTTGGGCAAAGCTGCTCCAGCGCACGGTCATATCTTCGGGGCGACTAACATCGCCATAAATAACCGGCGGCTTAACGCACCTGCTGCCGTAGCTTTGTACCCAGCCATTCTTGGTGAACAGAAAACCATCCAGTCTTTCGCCAAAGTATTCTACCATGTCGTTACGTTCAAATTCGCCGTGTACCAGTACGTCAAGGCCAATTTCTTCCTGCCAGCGTATGGCGGCAATTGTGGCCTGTTCAATGGCAGCATCATATTGTTCAGCGGTTATCTCCTGTTTTTTTAGTTTTGCCCTCAGCTGACGGATATCATCAGTTTGGGGAAACGATCCAATGGTAGTTGTAGGGAAGAGTGGGAGTTTAAAACGCTGCTGCTGCAATTGCTGACGTACCGGGAACGCGCTTTTACGCTCGGCATCGCTATCAGTAATAGCCGCCACACGATCTTTCACGATAGTTTTGTGTATTAAGGTAGATTTTTGACGTGCCGCTATAGTCTGCTGATTAGCAGTTAACAGTTCGGTATTGCCGTTGGCTATCTGGTGCAGTTCCTGCACTTCGTGTAGTTTTTGTTTGGCAAAGGCCATCCAGTTTTTAATTTCCGGGTGGATCTCGGTTTCCTGGTCAAGATCGAAAGGCGTGTGTAATAACGAGCACGATGGCGCTACCATCACCCTGTCGGCACCAATGGCCTCAACAGCCCGGTTAATCAGCACCAGCGATTGGGTATAATTGTTTTTCCAAACATTACGTCCGTCAACCACACCTAATGATAGTATCAGGTTATCGGGCACCAGGGCCAATACTTCTTCCAGTTGTTGCGGAGCCCTTACCAGGTCGATATGCAGGGCATCGACAGGCAGGTTAACGGCAAGCTGGGTATTATCAAGCAGGCCTTCAAAATAAGTGGCTACTAAGAGTTTGACGCCATTGCATTGTTTGGCAATTTCTTGGTAAGCGTATACGTAAGCCTCTTTTTCTTTCTTGCTTAAATCTAACGAAAGAAAAGGCTCATCCAGTTGTATCCATGTAGCGCCATAGCTTTTTAGCTGGTTAATTACCTCAACATACACGGGTACCAATTTTTTGATCAGGTCGATCTTTTCAAAGCCGCTTTCTTTTTCTTTACCCGCCAACAGGTACGATACCGGGCCTAACAGAACAGGTTTAGCCGCCTTGCCTGCAATTTGGCGGGCATGGTTGTATTCGGCATAAATTTTCTCTGAAAATACCTTGAATTGTTGATCGGCCGTAAACTCGGGTACAATGTAATGGTAATTGGTATCAAACCACTTGGTCATTTCCATGGCGGTAATATCCAGCCCGTCTTTTTGATAACCACGTGCCATAGCAAAGTACAGGTCGAGCTCGTTGTTGTTAGAAACGGACGATAGCACAGGTGTATACCGTGTTGGTATCGCGCCAAGCAGCAGGCTCATATCAAGCACCTGATCGTAATAGCTAAAATCGTTAGAAGGTACCAGGTCGATACCCGAATTAAGCTGTAATTGCCAGTTTTCTTCCCTGATCTTGCGTGCTACCAGGTTAAGTTCTTTCTGATCAATTTTGCCTGACCAATACTGCTCGCAGGCTTTTTTGAGTTGTCGGTGGCTGCCCATACGTGGGTAGCCGAGGTTGTTTTTGAGCATACGCATAAAACTTTAGTTAAACATTAAATTGATTTTAATGCTCCTTACGTTTTCGGTATGCTTTCGGTAATTTGGGATAGA
Source organism: Mucilaginibacter gynuensis (assembly GCF_039541195.1). NCBI lineage: Bacteria > Pseudomonadati > Bacteroidota > Sphingobacteriia > Sphingobacteriales > Sphingobacteriaceae > Mucilaginibacter > Mucilaginibacter gynuensis. The sequence goes on along the minus strand of NZ_BAABFT010000001.1, from coordinate 445,936 downwards.
AACGGCTACACGGCAGCATACAGCACCCCAATTGTTGGGCGCCATAAAGGTTCCGGGTAAGTCCGTTGACTAAGCTTCAATCGCGAAAGCATTGTCTTTTTTACAGCAGTGGCAAGTATCCTGGCTTGTTTTATTATTAAAGGCCTTCCCATTTGCGCAGGGGCAAACAGTGACATAGTATTTAACAATTACGGGGATAGGGTATAAGCCCAAACCCGTTAAAACTTACAGTTGCGCGACAGCCCGTGATTTACACACGGTTCCTTTTTAATACCGGAATTAACCGGTAACCTCTGTTGCTGGAAGATTTTTCTTGTAAAGAACGTTTCGTGGCAAATATATCCGTTTAGCTTTTACCAATCAATAGCGAATAGGTAAGTACTTACAAAAAAGGCCCGCTGTAGTACACAGCGAGCCTTTAAATAGTTAGTTATAAGTATTTTAGAACCTGTACGATAAAGTGAGATATAAGTTATCGTTAGTCTTTTTCAAGAATGACGCAGGGCTTGCATCGCCAATTTCGTAAGGATATATGGTTTGTGAACCTGTGATATGCGCGTAGGTGGCATCAACAGAATAAGGACCCGAACGGAAACCTATACCGCCTGAAGCTGTTTTAATTGACGAACCAAAATCGCCCCTGTTAGGGTTGCCTTGTACGCCATAACCGCCACGCAGATAAGCAAAACTGCTTAAACGTGCTTCAGCACCAACGTGCGCGTTAACAGTACCTTTATATAAACTCTTAATGTTATTATTATCATCGGTACTGTTGTAGCTGTCGTTACTCATCAACTTGGCCGATGAATAATCAACATACTCCACATCGCCCGATATAAAACCGAATTGTTTTATAAACACGGCTAAACCACCGGCTACTTTTAATGGCGTACGGAAATCGTATTCTAAAGGATAATTTTCACCGTCCTGGAAAGTATTTGAACCTATTATGCGGGTATCTAAACGCTCGGCGTAAGAATCCTGCATGTTATACCAGGTTGGTGATGTGAAGTTAAAACCTAACCTTACAGCTTCAACCGGTTTATAGATCATACCTAATTTCAGGTTAACGCCTGTTCCTTTAGTATATTGATCTTGTGTAAATACCGAAGTGAAATTGTGGTTTACGTCGTTGCCGTTTTCAAGTAAGGAAACATCGCCGTTTTCAATAAAGCTGGTGGTTGAGTTATACCTGATGCTGGCAATACCAATAGCACCGCCAATGTACAATTTGTTACTGTAGTTAGCACCCAAAGCCAGGTTAAACTCCGATTGACTGCCCGTACGGGTTATCGTTCCATTCTGCATTACATTATTGTTGCCACCGGCAATAACATTACTGCGGTATTCAGAACTATTAGCGCCTACCGAATAAAGATCTATCAGTTTTTGTCTGTACGCCCAATCGCCTAACAAGTCATCAGCGCTGTTATTGGCCCTGTTAGCGTAATAATCACTTATTGAGCTGGCGTTGTTATTAGCACCGTAGCTTACGTTCTCGTAAAAATCATTAGTACGGGCGTAGCCTAAACCAAAGTTAACGCTGAGCCAACCTTTGGTTTTATCGGCATTACTATTATTAAGGCGCGAATAAAATACCGCGGCAACATTGTTAAGGTTCCCTGTATTTTTCTTATCCGCCATGGTACTGCCTAAATACGTCGCCTTGGTTTTTTGCATGTCATATTCAGGCGTAAGGCTGATCTCTGATTTGGTAAAGAAACCTAAACCGGCAGGGTTGCCGCTTACCGAACTTAAATCGCCGCCTATCGCAGTACCAGCACCACCAATTGCCTTTATGCGCGCGGTTGACCCGTTTAATGTTTGCGAAAAACGGATAGCATCCTGCGAATATTGGGCATAGCTATTTTTGGAGATCGCTACTATAGCGATCATGCTTAATATATATCTGATTTTCATAAATATAGTGTGAAGAAGCTTTAGATTAAATTATGGTCTAACCGGGCGTCCGCCGCCACCACCGCCACTGCTGCCACCGCCGCCTCGTGAACCACCGCCTGAATTGCTTGATGGTGCCGGAGCAGAACGCTCAACCTGCGGTTGATAGCTTGGTGTTTCCCTGGTAGGGCGTGTTACACGTGCATCGGTATTTGGGTTTCTGCCATTGGTTGCGCTTGGGCGGCTTGTAGCTGTACCATTGCTACCGGTTCCGCTAAGCCTGTTTGGCCTGTTAGGGTAGTAGTTGTTATCGGTACGGCCATAACCTGCTGCATTTGGCCGGCCATTGGCTAAAGCGGTGCCCGGTCTGCCTGTACCGCGTGATGGGCGGGGAGTACCCGAATTGCGATAAGCAGAGTAGATGCCCCAATATGGATAACCGCCGTAGCCTGTACCCCAGTATGAATAGCCTAAACCGCCATAGCCGTATCCGTAAGGATAACCACCATAACCAAAACCACCGTAGCCCAAGCCAAGGTTCCATCCCCAGCCGCCGTATCCGTAGCCATAACCAAGGCCAAAGCCTCCGCCATAACCGTAACCGCCGTATCCAAACGCGCTGTTAAACGGTCCGTAACCATAATACAGGTTATCATAGTAACCGAAAGGAGAGTAGTAGTTGAAACGGTTTATACGCGAGGCGTAATCGTCGTAATAGTAATATTCGTCGTCGGTAGCATAATAATCATCCTGGTAACCATCGGTAGCGTAACCTACGCCATCCCCGTCGCCGTTATCACCCTCATCACGATAAACAGGTCGCTCGGCATATACCGGCGCGTTGCCCGCTTTAGCTTGCGTATTATACACATCGTCGCCGTCGCTTTGGTTTGATGCAAGCTTTGTAGTAGCACAGGAACTCAGCGCTATAGCGCCAATTAACATGATTCCTCTCGTAATATTACGTTTCATTGATATGTTTAGTAAAATGTTCGAACCCAAATAACCGATAAATTTATAAATTTGACGGCACTATATAATAATAGTAAGGTCAAATTCTATTCCAAATATAAAAATGAGTAAAGGTATTATTAGTAAAGACGAAGATTATTCGCAATGGTTTAACGAGTTAGTAATTAAAGCTGATCTTGCTGAATATTCACCTGTGCGGGGCTGTATGATCATTAAACCTTATGGATACTCCATTTGGGAAAATATGCAGGCCGTACTGGATAAGATGTTCAAAGATACAGGACACAGCAATGCTTACTTCCCGTTATTAATACCCAAATCGTTTTTTTCAAAGGAAGCCAGTCACGTAGAGGGCTTTGCCAAGGAATGCGCGGTTGTTACTCATTATCGCTTAAAGAACGATGAGAACGGACAAATTGTTGTAGATGAGGATGCAAAATTGGAAGAAGAATTAATTATTCGTCCAACATCCGAAACCATCATCTGGAATACCTATCGTGGCTGGATACAATCGTACCGCGATTTGCCTATTTTGGTGAACCAATGGGCCAACGTAATGCGCTGGGAAATGCGAACACGTATGTTTTTACGCACCAGCGAATTTTTATGGCAGGAAGGGCATACCGCCCACGCGACAGCCGAAGAAGCGATAGCCGAAACCGAGCAAATGCTGGGTGTATATGCCGATTTCGCTGAAAATTGGATGGCAGTACCGGTGGTTAAAGGTCGCAAAACCGCTAACGAACGTTTTGCAGGCGCTTTAGATACTTACTGTATTGAAGCTTTAATGCAGGATGGTAAAGCGTTGCAGGCCGGTACATCGCACTTTTTAGGGCAAAATTTTGCCAAAGCTTTCGATGTTAAATTCACCAGTAAAGAAAATAAGCTCGATTACGTTTGGGCTACCTCATGGGGGGTATCAACCCGTTTAATTGGCGCGTTAATTATGGCGCACTCTGATGACGCGGGTTTGGTGTTGCCTCCAAAACTGGCACCTATACAGGTAGTTGTTGTGCCTATTTACAAGCACGACGAAGAACTGGAAAACATTACCGCTTATGTTGATGCTTTAAGTAAAGAGTTAAAAAGCAAAGGCATTTCAGTTAAGTTCGATAAACGCGACACCCATCGCCCGGGTGCAAAGTTTGCCGAGTACGAATTAAAGGGTGTGCCGTTGCGCGTAGCTATCGGCAGCCGCGATATGCAGAACGGTACGGTAGAACTTGCCCGCAGGGATAACAAAACCAAAGAAACGGTTAACCAGGAAGGTTTGGCCGGCCATATAGAGCAATTGCTGGAAGAAATTCAGGCCAATATCTACAAAAAGGCATTTGATTTCCGTGCGGAGAATATCACCGAGGTTGATACTTACGATGAGTTTAAACGCCTGTTAGACGAAAAACCGGGCTTCCTGTCGGCGCACTGGGATGGTACGCCGGAAACAGAGCAACGCATAAAAGACGAAACCAAGGCTACTATACGTTGTATCCCCTTAGATAATAAACTGGAAGACGGAAAGTGTATTTTAACAGGTAATCCGTCAACACAGAGGGTACTTTTCGCAAGAGCTTATTAATACGAGTTGTGGGTTGTATGTTGTAAGTTGTAAGTAATGGAATTGGAGAGGTAATACATTGCCGGCAATTACATTATGTGCTTACAGCTTTGTGGTTAACATACAACTTACAACACACAACTTACAACATACTAAAGAATGAAATTCGCAACTAAAGCAATACACGCAGGGCAGGAGCCCGATCCAACTACAGGCGCTATCATGACGCCTATATACCAAACATCTACCTACTGGCAAAAAACGCCGGGCGATAATAAGGGTTATGAATACTCGCGTGGTACTAACCCTACCCGCAAAGCGCTTGAAGATTGTCTTGCAGCATTGGAGAACGCGAAGTTCGGTTTGGCATTTTCGAGCGGTATGGGTGCTACTGATGCGGTAATGAAGTTACTGCAACCCGGCGATGAGGTAATTACCGGCGATGATCTGTATGGTGGTTCATACCGCATTTTTACCAAAATATTTGCTAACTATGGTATCAAGTTCCATTTCATCAGCTTTGCTGATCCTGAAAATGTAAGGAACTATGTGAACGAAAATACCAAAATGATATGGGTGGAAACGCCAACCAACCCAACCATGCAAATCGTTGACATTGAAGCGGTAGCTAACATAGCCAAAGAGAAGAATGTGAAACTGGTGGTTGATAATACATTCGCATCGCCATACCTGCAAAACCCTATCGACCTTGGCGCTGATATTGTAATGCATTCGGTGACCAAATATATCGGTGGTCACAGTGATGTGGTAATGGGCGCGTTAATGCTGAACGATGAAGAACTGTATAAAAAACTATGGTTCATTTATAATGCCTGTGGCGCTACACCCGGCCCTATGGACAGCTTTTTGGTATTGCGAGGTATAAAAACCCTGCACCTGCGCATGAAAGCGCATTGTGAGAACGGCCGTAAGGTTGCCGAATTTTTGAAAGATCATCCGCGTGTGGCAAAAATATATTGGCCCGGTTTTGAAGATGCTCCGGGGCACGAAGTGGCTAAAAAGCAAATGCGCGATTTTGGCGGCATGATCTCCATCACCCTTAAAGATGCTACATTAGAAGACACCTTCAGGATAGCCGGTTCATTTAAAGTATTCTCATTGGCCGAATCATTAGGCGGTGTAGAATCGCTGATCAATCACCCGGCCACCATGACACATGGCTCTATCCCTAAAGAGGTCCGCGAAAAAGTTGGCGTGGTGGATAGCTTGCTGCGCTTAAGCGTAGGAGTGGAGGATATTGACGATCTGCTGGATGATTTAAAACAAGCTTTGGCCTAAGCTTATAATATTTGTGTCATTGCGAGGTACGAAGCAATCTCGTCGTATGTGTTACTACGACGCGGCTTTGTACCTCGCAATAATGTTTAAATAGTGTTGCATGATAGATAATCTCAAAGTATTCTTCGATTCAAAAGTAGCGCAATACAACCGCCCCGATTTTATTACTAATGATCCGGTTTGTATACCGCATTTGTTTACTAAAAAGCAGGATATCGAGATCATGGGCTTTTGGGCTGCTACACTGGCCTGGGGCCAAAGGGTTACTATCATAAAGAAGTGCAGGGAACTGATCGCGCTGATGAACGGCGCACCTTATGATTTTATCATGAATCATGAGGATCTCGATCTTAAAAAGCTGCTTAGTTTCAAGCATCGTACTTTTAACGACATAGATACGCTGTATTTTATATCATTTTTCAGGTATCATTACAGTAATTATAAATCGCTGGAAGACGCGTTTATACCCCCCGGCCCCCTGAAGGGGGAGTTGTTGAGCAGTCCGAATAGTATGGCCGTTAATTCTGCAAATGGGGGAGTAGAGGCTTACCTCAATTATTTTCGCTCGTACTTTTTTTCGCTGCCCGATTTTCCTCATCGCACTAAAAAGCATGTATCGTCGCCCTCGCAGAAATCCACCTGCAAACGCCTTAATATGTTTTTGCGTTGGATGGTGCGTAAGGATGATAACGGTGTTGATTTCGGGATCTGGAACCGCATTAAACCTTCGGAACTGATATGCCCATGCGACGTGCATGTTGACCGTGTGGCGCGCAAGCTGATGCTCATCACCCGCAAACAAACCGACTGGCAAACCGCTGTTGAATTAACCGCCCGCCTCCGCGAGCTTGACCCTGCCGATCCCGTAAAGTATGATTTCGCTTTGTTCGGATTAGGGATAGAGGAAAAGTTTTAATATTTTCCCGGCTTTGTATACCCTGCTTTGTATGGCTGATAATTTATCTGCCTTAACCTTTGCTTAATTAAGTGTTAAAACTGTATTTATTATAATACTTTATTGATACTTATTTACAGGTGTTTTTTATGTGTTAAATTAACGTTAAATAATGTTAAAAACTATTTACTGTCATGTTATTGTGTAAAATGATAACAGTTTTATATATTTACATATTATCTAACCAATAATAAACCTATATAAGGCATGTACCACCCCCGGTATATGCCTTTATTTTTAATATTTAAAATGATCAGGCTGATACTATATTAACAAACAGCCTTTAAGAAACTGATTTAACTTTTACCTAATTGAGTTGCCGCGACGAAAAGGAGTGGAGGCGAGCCGGAATAAAATAAGGAGTAGTTGAGATTTGTATATACCAGTTGTTTAACCGCATGTTTGGCTTAGTGTAAATTATTTTTTGTAAGCTATTGTATTTGTGAAACTTAAATGGTTATATTTACAACACAATACCAATTGCAAACCTAATAAGACATATTCTGATGAGTATGTCTTTATTTTTAAGCCATAGCTAAAACGTTTTATAAATATTACAGACAAATATTTTTTTGTACTCACTCTTCGCAATTATCTTTATTGCCCGTGATAATGCTTACTTATTAATTAATGATTATTTATGTTTTATTACAGTGATAGGCAATAAGAGGAGGTTTTTGAGTGAAATAGGTTAGGCGGATAGTGACTTCAAAAAATATAGTAAATAAAAAAACGCCGGTAATTGCTTACCGGCGTTTTTTTATCAGGCCTTTTGTTTACCAGCCTGAACCTTTTTTAGCGTTACCATTTTTGATATGCTCTTCAGCTTTTGCTTTACCTAAAATTGCAGCCAGGTTGTTACCATCTTTATCTTTACCTGTTGCAATGTACCTGCCCGATTTTACGTCGATTACCGGATCAACAATTGGTACATTTTTAGTTTTTGTTTTTACAGAATAGGCGGTGATTCCCGCTGTTTCTTCTTTGTTAGCTGTTGCCATAATTAGATTTTTGTATTGTTTTTGTTAAGTAAACCCCTTTCGGGCAATGTTTGTTTTAGCAAACATAAACGATTGTAGCTAACTAACGAATAGTAGCCACTATTATTTCAGTATTATTTATGCACAAAATGACCATTTTTCACATTTTTTCTCCATTTATGAGATAAACACGCTTTAACCTACCGTTAAATCACCCACTTTTGCACAGTTAAAAGACCTGTGCTTAGCACACAGGTCTTAGTATAAGCTATATAATTATCCCCTCGGTGTAGTTGGAGAGGTTGGTGTTGTAGGTGAAGTAGTAGGCGTAGTCGGTGTTGTTGACGGCGGCGTGGTTGGGCTCGTAGGGCTGGTTGTAGGCGCCGGTGTTGCCGGGTTAGTAGTCGGCGATGTTGCAGGCGACGTAGCCGGACTTGTAGGGCTCGTTGTTGGCGTAGCCGGATTGTTTATCGGGTCGGTAGCCGGGGTTGGTGTTACCGGCGGCGTTACAGGTTGTGTAGTAGGAGTAGTCTCCTTGCTAGCAGGTTTAACCTGTTTCGTTTTTGATTTTGCAGGCACCGTATCCTGTGCACTTACATTATCCCTGTTAAAAATTACTTTATTTTCTGTTGCTCCGTTAGCAGTTGCATATTCAAACGCGAAGGCTGTACCCACTGCTAATATCATTAAACTTACTTTTTTCATGGTGTTTGTTTCTTTATTGTTATTATAATTAACCTAAAGCTATAACCGTGCCAATGCCGGTAACAATACCTTAAAAAATGTGTCATAGTAACAAATTCAACGTACTCAAAAAACATTGTTAACGTTAAACTTTTTTAACGCTTCTTTGTATATCAATCAAACGATTATAACTTATAACATGAAAACCAAAGTATCATTTATATTGCTGGCGCTGGCCTTTGCCGCATGTACATCCAAACAAAAAAATTATAATAATGATACCGCAGGTGCTGATAGCGGTCAAACCGATGTAGCAACTAAGTCGTCTCCGGGGCATATTTGCTTTTTACATACCGAGGGAACAAGGCAGCAGGATACCACCTTTGTGCACTTAATAATTGACGGCGACAAAATAACCGGGCAAATGAACTGGATCCCCAGTGAAAAGGACAGCCGTAAAGGTACCATAGAAGGCACACAGGATGGTAATACCATTAAAGCTATATGGACTTACAGCCAGGAAGGAACTAAAGATACCATGGCCGTTGAATTTGATTTTCCGGGCGACAGGTTAGTACAAAAACCTTTTACAGCTAATAAAAAAACAGGCAGGCTGCAAACCGATGCTAAAGCAGCTTACAGCATCAACTTTGAAAAGGTGAATTGCAAGCAATAACCATTGCATAGTATTACAAAAGGGGCTTTATTTGATATTAAGATAAGGCCTCTTTTTGTAAACAGCGGTTAATGACTTTAGTATAACACGTTTATGACCTTTGGCGAACAAACACTACTATAACAATCACGTTATTTGTTCACGAAAAACAACATCCTAACACTTATAAAAAAATGGATTTACAACTCACCGGAAAAACCGCTTTTGTAAGCGGCTCTACACAAGGCATCGGCTTTGCCATAGCAAAAAAATTATTACAGGAAGGTGCAAGCGTTATTATTAATGGTCGCAGCCAGGAACGCGTTGACAACGCCGTTATCAGGCTACAGGAAGAAGTGCCCGGCGCCCGGGTAAGCGGCTTTCCGGCCGATTTTTCAAAGGCCGAAGAAGTGAAGCATTTAACCGAACAGTTGGGCGAGGTAGATATACTGGTAAATAATGCCGGTATTTTCGAGCCTAAAGCATTTGTGGATATAACCGATGAGGACTGGCTGCGTTTTTACGAGGTGAATGTGTTGAGCGGCATACGCTTATCGCGCCATTTTTTACCTAAAATGCTGGCAAAAAACTGGGGCCGTATCATTTTTATCTCCAGCGAATCGGCTATCAATATACCTGAAGAGATGATCCATTACGGATCTACTAAAACCACACAATTGGCTATAAGCCGTGGTTTGGCCGAACTAACTAAAGGCACTAATGTAACTGTAAACTCGGTATTGCCAGGGCCAACAAAATCTGAAGGGGTTGATGAATTTGTGAGTCAGCTGGCAAATGATAAGGGTATTACCTTTGCACAGGCCGAAGAAGAGTTTTTTAAAACCATGCGGCCAACATCATTGATACAGCGCTTTGCCGATGTGGAAGAGATAGCTAACCTGGTGGTTTACGTAGCCAGCCCTGTGTCGGCAGCTACCAATGGTTCTTCTCTTCGTGCCGATGGTGGTGTTGTTAAACTGATCATATAATATAAAAACACATCGCCGGCTTATTGTTGAAAATATCCGGCGATGTGCTATATCGTTATCTGTATTTACACAGGTAAGAGGTTTGTAAAGAAGCCTTTACTTTAAAAGTAACATTAGCTTCTACCTCAAAAGTTTGTCCGTTAGTGTACGATTGGAATGCCTCGCCATGGGGTAGCAAAATGTGTAATTCGCCTTCTAATACAGTCATGGTTTCGTGTTGCGATGTGCCGAATTCGTATTCGCCCGGTTCCATTACGCCTACAGTGGTTTTGCCTTCGGCAGATGTGTAGCCCAGTGATTTTACTGCGCCATCAAAATATTGGTTTACGTCTATCATGTTTCTTTTTTATTTGGGTGGTGAAGATGTGAAATTTATTCGGCTTTAAAAATAACCGGCCATCGTCATCACTGTATAAACAGAACAAACTGCGTGGATGTTTTGATTTACAGTATTTCGTATATTAGTACAACCAAAAACGCTTACGCCATGAAAGCCGCCTCACACCATCACTCATTTAATGATTTTAACTTTTATTTACTTATTCCGCTGGGTATTGCATTAATGCTGGTTGCCTGCGGTGTTTACATTTTTGTTGAACTGGTTACAATTATACCCGGCAAATATCAGTAGTATTTATCTGTCCGACTGCTTTGCAGTGTTCTTAAACAGTTTCAGTTCGGCTACAATAATAAAACTTACTATAACTAAAAACTCCCACGAGCTGATCTTTTGGTAGTTCACCATTTTCCAGCCTTTGTGCTGGTAGGCGTATTGCCAGGCGCCCAGCAGGGTAGCCATGTTTTCGGCCAGCCAAATAAAAAAGCCGATGAGTAAAAAGGAAACAATTACCGGCATACTGAACTGCCGCCCGTCTACCGTGAATTTCACTATCGCTTTCCTGAAAAAATAAATTATAAATACACCTATCACATACCGTACATCGGGTATAAAGTGATTGGTGAAAAAGTTGATATAAATAAGAGCGCCTAACACCATAGCGGTATAATGATTTGGCCAGTGATGAATATTGAGCTTTAATCTTCGCCATGCCTGGCACATATAACTGGCAACGCTGGCGTACATAAAGCCACTGTACAAGGGCACACCCGCAATTTTAGTATAGGCATGTTCTGGGTATTGCCACGAGCCGTAGTGTACCTTAAACAGTTCCATCAGTAAGCCCAGCAGGTGAAAAATACAGATCACCACCACTTCATCACGTGTTTCAATTTTGGTGAGATAAAGTACTACCTGGATGGATACGCAGGCAATCAGCATAAAATCATATCGTGGAATAATACCCGCGAACAAATGCGATAGCGCGAGCATAACGAAAACCAATACCGGGAACAGGCACGACAACGCCTGTTGTAAGCCGAAGTGAAATAGTTTGCGTGCAAACTCCTTCACGGCCATTCTGTTTGATAAATGCAGACTGATCATAATGCCATATCTAATTGTTGTACCTGTACCTTATAGGCCGATGGAAGCAAGGCGTTCTTAAAAACACGTTCGATCCTGAATAGGCGTGTTAGCTTGTACCCGAAAATGAAGGGCTTAAGCCACAATACCGGTTTTTGCCCTAATAGGGTTTTTATTTTTGATGGAATTACCAGTTGCTGTACCTGCTTTAATATGAGGTAGCGAGGTGTACCGAGGTGTTTCTTATACTGCGCGAAAAGATCTGTAGTGAAATGGCTTTGCTGGAAATTTTTGAGCAAATGGTAGTGGCGCATGGTAAGCCATTGCGCATAATCCTGCGGTAAGCCGTTAATACCCATTCGGTGACCAACACGGTAAAAAACGTCGAATATCTCTGCCTTTTCGTTAGTGCTGAGTTTATTGTATAGTAGTTCATAAGCTCTGATAGAGTAATCTATCAGCATAAATAATACGTCGCGGTATGCCCAGTCGGGTATAGAAGCGCCGCGGGCTTGTTCTACGCCTTTGTGTATAGCCGTTATTTTGTCGATGGCCCGCAATGCTTCGCCTTCACCCGAAAAGATGATCTGTTGTGAGTACACTACGGTAGAGAACAGCCTGTCCAAAGGATCGGCAGGAAGGCGACCGGTAAAATATAGCCAATCTACCGCCTTATTCAGCGCGAATTCGGCTGAAGCACCGGCAAATATGAACAGCACAGTATCGCTGTTGCCCCAAATTTTACGTACGATAGAATCCTTATTTACAAAGTCCATATTTTAGCTGATTTAAAGTATAATGAATATTTAGCTACAGCATATTCTGCCAGTAAAACTATGATGATGCCCAGCGTGTAAGCCAGCATATCGCCCCAGGCAAACGCGCTGCCTATGAGCAGCATGGCTGTTTTTGAGTGCCCAAGCCCCAGGTGTACGGCTAGTTTAAAATATTGCGAAACCTCAACTGCATAGGCAAATGCCAGTGTACCAAGGGTGGTGGGCCATACCGGCGCATTTACAAAAGCCTTAACAATACAATAAATGAGTATCACTACTAATAGGTCGCCACCATAAGGACGAATGATCGTATCATGCGCGTAAATGGCGATAAGCACTTCTGCCGCGAAAAGCAGCAATGCGAGGATGAAATAATTGATATTGAATTTTAACATTGTTTAATTGAAAGTACTTTGTATTTCAAAGTAAATGAATTTTATTGAGATGTACAATAGGGTAGTGGTAATTTATAATGATGGTTGAGCGTGTGCAGGGCGTAATTCGTTAAGGATTTGCAGTGAAAAGCCCGGAATGACTGAGAAGGTTAAAGCTGAAAGGTTAAAGCAAAAGCCGAAATCCTCAAGAAACTTTTTTACGAAGCAGAGAAGTTGGCCGAGCGAAGCCAAGCCCAGATGAGTGGAATTATAGCGTAAAACCTAATAGAGCCAGCTGAATTAATTTATGTAGATTAGGCTATTATAATCAAATGAAATGCGTCAAACCCAACCTTTACCGCAAACACCGAAAAACTTTATACAAAGTGTGACCATAATACATTTGGCACTTGCATTAGGCCAGGTACTTTTTATAGCTGTATGCTTGTTCCTTACTCAAAGCACCGCTATTAATATTACCGATACCAGCGAGATCTTTTTAATAATTGTGCCGGTTATGACTACAAGTTTATTCTTTATCAGTAGTTATTTATACAATAAACAATTAGCTGCCGGTGCCGATGGAGATTTAAAAAAGAAAGCGCTTAACTATCAAACAGCTTTAATTATACGTTTAGCGCTGCTCGAAGGGCCTTCGTTATTGAGTATAGTAGCTTATTTATTAACCGGTAACTTTTTGTATATTATTGTATCGGGCGTAATCATACTCTATTTTTTATACATACGACCAAGCAAGGCCAATGTGCTGGATGCCATGGAGCTTACCTATGAGCAAAAGCTACAATTTGACAAGGCCGACGAAGTAATGCAATAGGCCGCATCCGTATCACCCCCTCTCATTTCGATAAAATAGTCTTCCATTTTGATATGGTTTTTAGGTAGCTATTGTGCTGCTAAAACCATCGCTATTTGCTTATGTGCTGTAATATAGCTTGTTGCATTGAAGCCTGATACACGGGCATTCTTTTAGCTGTTGCGCTATAAACCATGCCGCTAAAATTTAACAGCGGTTAATTTATTAAAGCAATGGAAGATGAACAGATAATTGTAAGGCCGGCCAACCCTTCAGATCATATTTATGCCGGTATCATATCCGAAGAAACCGAGCGCTCGGCAATAGCGCGTGGTTCGGGTATCTCAAAAAGATCAATAGCCTCTATTATCGAAAAAATGGATGCCGGTAAGGCTGTAATAGCTGTATCGGCGAGCGGCTGCTGGGCCGGGTTTTCTTATTACGAGGTTTGGGATGATGGTAAATTCGTATCCAACAGCGGCTTGATCGTATCACCGGAATACCGTAATAACGGCGTGGCTTCGGCTATTAAAGATTTGGTATTCAAACTTTCGCGTGAGCAATATCCGGCAGCGGATATCTTCTCTATCACTTCCGGACTGGCCATTATGAAAATGAATACCCGCCTCGGCTTTGAACCTGTAACCTACGACCAGATAACCCACGACGAACATTTTTGGGAAGGCTGTAAAAGCTGTGTAAACTACGATGTGCTCACCGGTAAGCATAAATGCAATTGCCTGTGCACCGCCATGTTATTTAACCCATCACATAACTAAACCTTACCAAAATGTATACTCAAACAAATGAACAAATTGCCGGTGTAGCTGATACCGAGCTTTTATATCACAACGCGCTTGAGCTGCTTCAACAACTGATAGCCACACCATCATTAAGCGGACAAGAGCATGATACCGCCGCGCTGATACGGTATTTTTTGAATAGCAAAGGTGTAGCAACTACCCGCCTGCACAATAATATATGGGCGTATAATGAATATTACGACGAGGCCAAACCTACCATTCTGCTCAATTCGCACCATGATACCGTGATGCCCAATGAAGGGTATACCCGTGATGCCTTTAAGTCCGAAATTATTGATGGCCGCCTGTACGGCTTGGGCAGTAATGATGCAGGTGGCTGCCTGGTATCGTTAATGGCGGTGTTTCTGCATTTTTATCATCACGAGCACCTGTCTTATAACCTGTGCTTTGCCGCTACTGCCGAAGAAGAAAGCTCCGGGCCGAATGGTTTAAAGGCTGTTTTGCCTCACATTGGCCATATTGATTTTGCCATAGTAGGCGAGCCTACCCAAATGCACCTCGCCACCGCCGAAATGGGTTGCATGGTGCTTGACTGCGCCACACACGGTATAGCCGGGCATGCCGCCCGTAACGAAGGTGATAACGCTTTGTACAAAGCACTGGCCGATGTGCAATGGTTTTCTACCTACAAGTTCCCGAAACAGGCGGCTTTTTTGGGGCCGGTACGGATGACGGTTACCGAACTACATGCAGGCATCCAGCACAACATTATTCCGCACGAGTGCAGGTTTACAGTGGATGTGCGCCTGAGCGATTGCTATACGGTGGAAGAAGTGCTGAGTACTATACGCCAGCACACCCATTGCGGTATTACACCACGACCAGGTATTTTAAAACCCAGCAATATCGACAGAACGCATCCTATCGTGCGTGCCGGCGTCCTGTTGGGACGTAAAACCTATGTGTCGCCCACCAGTTCAGATCAGGGCTGGCTGGATGTACCATCGGTAAAGATAGGCCCCGGCGATTCGTGCCGTTCACACATGCCGGACGAGTTTATATATATTGATGAGATTCGTGAGGGGATAGAAATTTATATCCAACTGCTGGAAACCATGCTGCTTTGCCTGGTAAATAATCCTGAAAAATAATACGGATACAGAAAGATAAGTTAGGGTTAACCATGCTTTCCATCAGTCGCCCCGGAACCCGCGGGCGACTGGTATCCTTATTAAAAGTAAGCGGTGTATTGTGCCGGTACTTTATCAATAGGTTTTATCATTACCTGTTTGTAAAATACTTCTGCGGCTTCGCTTTGTAATTGTAGCTTGCCCTTAACCAGTGGCTTTAATTGATCGCCGTCTTTGTAGGTAGATCCGCTGATAGCCATTACCACATGGCCGTTAACAATATGAATGCTTTTATCGCCAAAACAAATCAGCTCTATCAAATTCCACTGGCCTGATGGTTTTTCGTAATTGTGGCTTTGCTGCACAAAGTTATTGCCCGAACCCATAATGGTTATTTTACCCTTTGGCGAGTAAACCAGCGTATCTTTTTTTGCCGCCGTATTCAAGGTTCTTATTTTAGCTGCCGAAGAAGCTATGCACCAGTAATCGCCGCAACCAGCTTCCATTACCTGTAGCTCCTGTCCAAGCATCCAGGCATGCCAGTAGTCAACACCGGCCGGACCCTGCGAGTGGTATATCACGCCCGAATCTTTAGGTTCATTAAGGCGTGGCACCCATTTTTTATCGCCCCACTTAACCATTAGTTTGAGATGATAGTTTGAAAACTCCTGTTTAGTATAAACACAGCCATATATTTCCCCGCTGATCCGCAAAACAGGTTCGCCATTTACTTCGGTTACGGTAAACACCTTTGCTTCGTTTTTGTTGTAGCCAATCGGTTTTAATGGCGATCCCTTTGCATCTTTAGGTACTTCACCTTTGTAACCTAATTTGTGTCGGTACGAAAGGTACATACCCCATTTGCTTAGGTTCTTATCAAGCAGGTGAGTCCAGCCGGTATCGGTAACAAACGAAGTGCACAGCAAACAAACAAGGCATAAAGTACAGGTAAAAATGGCTTTCATGATCGGGCTTTTAGATAGCCGTAAATTACGCCGTAGCAGTATTGTTATTTTACCAAAATGTTGTATTAATTTAACAATATGGATGGGAGTCAAAAGCGTTATCTGTTTTGTGATATCTATCCTTCGTTTTATACTCAATCAGCCTTTTTCCTCACTGCTTTACTAAAAATCAACTATTTAAAACTTGCTTTTCTGATAGTTAATTAATTAATTTAGTCGGATATGAGTAAGGATGGCAAGAATAAGGGAAACGGGAAGAAGAAGATATTCGTTTTAGATACTTCCGTGATCTTGTATGATCATAACGCTTTTCAAAATTTCCAGGAGCACGATGTGGCTATACCGGTGCAGGTATTGGAAGAACTGGATAACAAAAAATCGGGGAACGATACCCGTAATTTTGAGGCCCGAAGCTTTCTGCGTCTTATCGATGATCTGTCTAAAAATAACCTGATCAATAAGTGGACACCCCTTAACGGCAAAAGCAAAGGCAGCTTTAAGGTAATCATGTACAACAAGATCAGCACCGATGCCGAGCTGATCTTTGATTCTGATAAAACCGACCACCGTATCCTCAACGCTGCTATAAGCTTACAGGAGGAATATCCCGACAGGAGGGTGATCCTGGTATCGAAAGATATTTGCCTTCGCCTTAAGGCCAAATCGTTAAGCATCAATGCCGAAGATTACGAAACAGGCAAGGTTAAAAACGTTGACGAGCTGTACACCGGTAAAACCGAACTGAACAAGATCACCGAAAAGTTCATTGGGCAGCTTAACAAGCAGGATGCCGTTACCGTTATTGAAGACGACCGGCATAATTATAACAATAACCACTTTTATATATTGAACGGCAAAAAGTCGTCGGTATCGGCTTTTTATAATGGCCATAGCTCGCAATTAGAAAAGGTAATTGATCAGCCGGTACTAAATATTCAACCACGAAACCCCGAGCAGGCCTTTGCCATACATGCCCTGCTGCACCCGGATATTAAACTGGTTACCATACAAGGGAATGCAGGTACCGGTAAAACCCTGCTCGCATTGGCCAGCGCGCTGGAGCAGCGTAAATACTACCGCCAGATATTTGTTACCCGCCCCATTGTGCCTTTGAGCAACAAGGACATCGGCTTTTTGCCCGGCGATGTAAAGTCAAAGATAGACCCATACATGGCGCCGATATGGGATAACCTTAAATTCATCAAAGATCAGTTTGTGGGCGACGATAAAATGCAGGCCAAGATAGACGAACTGGTAAGTAACGATAAAATAACCATTACACCGCTGGCTTTTATACGCGGGCGTACTTTAAGCAAGATCTTTTTTATTGTTGACGAAGCGCAAAATCTTACCCCACACGAGGTGAAAACCATTATATCGCGGGCAGGTGAAAACAGCAAATTTGTGTTTACCGGTGATATTTACCAGATTGATACCCCATACCTTGATGCTGAAAGTAACGGGCTTTCGTACCTGATAGATAAGGCCAAGAACCATCCGTTATACGCGCACATCACGCTGCAAAAAGGGGAGCGAAGCGAACTGGCAAATCTGGCTACGGAGTTACTTTAAAATATTCTCGGTAACCTTTACAATATCGTTGCTTATTTTGTTGATGAAATCGAGCTGCTCTTTCAGCAGTTTGTCATCGGCATTCAGTTCCACTTTTTCTATTGCAGGTAAGGCTGCCGGTTCTTCGGCGTTTTTTTCCAGCTTTAGTTCAGCGGTTTCGCCGTTCAGGCGTTTGCTGCTGTCGTTAAGCAGGGCCACACTCTTTTTAAGCGATTTTATAGCATCCGGATGCGGTTTATCCAGCCGTTTACCAATAATGGCTGCTGCCATGGTAGCGATGTATGACGACAGGATATGATTAAGCACCACAAACTTATGCACGTCTTTTATATTACGCTGTTTGCTTTTCGGTTCAGATGTCATGCGCTCAAAGGCTGCCGATAAGTTGGCCGATTCTACAAACACTTCTTTACGCGCCAGTTTGTATTCGGTAGTATCCACCATTTTACCGGCGATACTTCCGCCGATCTTGATCAGGTAATTGGTATTGGCAGAAATAACATTGCGTAAGTTCTCCTTTATCTGCTCAAACTCCCACGATGGAAATATAAAATAGCTGGCTATCAATGCGATGGATGAACCGATGATCGTATCTATCACTCGTTCCTGCACTATGTTGTATCCGCCTACCCCTAAAAACTTAAACAGAATAAGCACGAACGGCGTCATGAAGATTACACTGGTAACATAGTTGAGCCGTACAAAGCTGTAGGTACCTATCATCAGGGCCGTCATGATGATGAACAGCGCTACAGAATTGTGGATGAAGATCAATAAAATCACCCCGATCACTCCACCCACTATAGTACCAATTAAACGCTGAAAATTGCGTTGCTTGGAAAGGCTGAAACCGGGTTTTAATATTACTATAATAGTAAGCAACACCCAGTAGCTATGGTGCCCGAGGGAAATAAATTTAGCTGTAATAAAACCCACCAAACATACCAAAGCCACCCGCAAAGCATGCCGGAACGCCGCCGAGTTCCAGGTAAAGTTATCGAAGAAGATGTGTGCCGCGAAGTCCTGGTGAGTTACAAACTTTGAATACTCTACGTTGCCCTGTTTCTCAAACAATAGCTTTGATGAGGTAGACATGTAATAGTTATGGATGTTCACTATCTTTTGGTTAAGATCGCGCAGATTGATCAGGATCTTTTTAAGCACGAGGTTATGCGTGCTGATCTCGTCTATCTTTAATTTGAGATTTTCCAGGTCGGGGTTAAAATCCGTTAACCGTTTGTAGCGAATGTTTGATAATACCATGAAGGCGATATTATCCACCTCATCGGCCATTTTATGCAACAGTTTGTCAATATCGTTCAGTACGCCGGTATCTTTAAATTTTTCGCGGATATGGCCATAATCGTAATGAGTAGCCATGATCTGCTCAAACATATCCACCAGATCAACGAAAGTGAGCACCAGTATGCGGCTCGCGTTGGTTGATTCGCGTACCATCAGGCGGCTTTTAAATAATATCTCCCTTACATTATCCTGCTGGTGACTTACCTGTACCTGCTGCGATACCAGCTTACGATAATTATTATCAATATCTATATCAACATTATAAAAATCGGCCTTAATACGTAAAAAGCGGGCTATTTCGGTGATGCTTTCACCCAATATCTGTTGCGCCGCACGGTAAGGGCGTATGCCGAAAAAGGTGAGGCTAAACAGCATATACCATATACCACCGGCCAGTATGGTTCCGCTAAAAAGCATTACCTCGTTGGGGGCTATCTCCTTACTCATCATAAATATCATAGAAAGTAAAGAAGCCGTACCTACCGATGCCGCCCTGTTGCCGTAAACGATAAATAGCGAGAACAGGAAAGAGAACACGGTAATTTCGAGCCCGAGGGTAAATATATTGAGCCTTGCAAAACCAGTGATAGCGGCTACAATAAATACGCAAAGGTTACCAACGGCCATGGCGTTACGCTTATGTATTACCGGCCCCGGATTATCTATTACGCACATACACAGCGCCCCCAGCGATAGGGTAACACCTATCTCAAACTTATCAAAATACTCGGCGATAAGTGAGGGTAGTAATATACCGGCCGTAATGCGCAAACCGTCAGAAAAATACTGGCTGTAGAAGAAGCTTTTTATTTCCCGTGGATTACTGATCATTAATTTATAAATGGTTGAAATTTTATCTGTGCAAATTTAGACAATTTAATTGGCCGATATGTTTTGCAATAAAAAATGGCATTAATAACCAATTAATATTAATAATTATACAAATAAGTGCTTATTTTAATTAAATTCACGGCGTTTATTGTTGTGTAAATTATACACCCCGATATTTTTACCTCAACCACTATAATATGTCTGCATCGTTAAAGCTCAGCCAAAGAGAAGCAACCTTTAATAACGAGGTTGTTGCCCGATTTGAGTTGTATAACAGTTTGTTTCAAACACTCCCGTTTTACCAGGTAAAAGATACAGGTATCCTGTTGCCGTTCTTCGCGTCGCATTGCGAGCAGGGGGCTACCCAGCAGCTTTCGCCTACCGAAATTATCGAAACTTTTTTCAAAAAGCATGTTCCGGGTATTGATCACCAGGAGCAAATTAACCGCATGTTCCGTTTTATACAGTATATAGAACGCCAGGTGGTTTTGTTTGATGCTATTGAAGATTCATCATTCGGTAAAATTGGTCGTGCTGCTGATGCCGGTACGCTGCAAAGCTTGTTACAACAAGCTACGCTGAACGATCAATCCCGTAAAGAGATCAGCGAAAAGCTGAAGGATTTTTCGTTGCGCCTGGTACTTACCGCTCACCCTACACAGTTTTATCCGGGTACGGTTTTAGGTATCATGACGGACCTGATCGAAGCCCTGAAGCTTAACGATATCAATACCATTGATGAATTATTACAGCAATTAGGTAAAACGCCTTTCTTTAATAAAACCTCACCAACACCTGTAGATGAGGCTGTTAGCCTTGTTTGGTTTTTGGAGAATATATTTTACCATGCCTTTGCCGGGATACAAACCACGCTTGAAGAAGAGTTTGATATTGATAACCTGCACCAAATACTGGAGCTTGGTTTTTGGCCGGGTGGTGACAGGGATGGTAACCCTAACGTAACTACGGAAACCACTAAATCGGTAGCCAGCTTTTTGAGGCAGATCTTGTTCAGGTGCTACTACCGCGATTTCAGGGTGCTGAAACGCCGTATCACTTTCAGGGGCTTTGGTAAAACACTTGATAACCTCGAAAAACTGCTGTACCAAAACGCCTTCAACCCGCAAAGGGAACCGCACGATGTACAGGAAGAATTATTGAGCCTACTGCAATCTATCCACCAAACTTTGATCACTGATCATGATAGTTTGTTTGTTGATATTGTAGAAGGGATGATCCGTAAGGTACGCTTGTTTGGTTGCTACTTTGCTACGCTGGATATAAGGCAGGACAGCCGCGTTTTACGCAGCGTGTTCCAGTTTGCATCCGAGCAGATCAAGGAATCGGCTATTGCTGCTGACTACCATGATTTGGATGAAGCTAAAAAATTAAAGAGCATCAAATTTAACGAGGCCGATTTTATTTGCCCCGATAATGCCGATGATCTTACAAAAGATACCCTGAACACCATCAGGCTGATGAAAAAAATTCAGCATAGCAATGGTGAAAAGGCATGCCAGCGTTTTATTATCAGCAACTGCCAGCAGGCATCTGATATTGTACAACTGATCGATCTGTTTTTATGGAGCGGTTGGGAGAAGGATAGCCTTACAGTTGATTTTATGCCATTATTTGAAACGGTAAATGACTTAAAGCATGCTGCCGATGTAATGGAAAAATTATATACCCATCCGTTTTACAAAGAGCATTTGAAACATCGTGGCAATTTCCAGGCTATTATGCTGGGCTTTTCTGATAGTACTAAAGATGGCGGTTATTTAATGGCCAACTGGTCTATATACAAAGCCAAGGTAGAATTAACTACTATGGCCCGTAAATATGGCATCCGTTTGGCGTTCTTTGATGGCCGTGGCGGCCCGCCGGCACGTGGTGGTGGTAAAACTCACCGTTTCTATTCGTCAATGGGTAGCGAAATCGCTAACGATCATATCCAACTGACCATACAGGGGCAAACTGTTAGTTCACAATACGGTTCTGTTGAAACGGCAAGGTTCAATACCGAGCAGTTGATCCACGCGGGAATCATATCGGCCCTGCATCCTAACCAGCATGATTTGTTGGATAAGAAGCATAAGGACATGATCTCTACAATGGCAAACGAAAGCTACAGCGCTTTTATGGCGCTTCGCGAAGACCCATTGTTTGTTGAATATTTGGAAAATTTCAGTCCGCTGAAGTTACTTTCAATGGTGAATATCAGCAGCCGCCCAACAAAACGGAATGCCGGTGCGCCGTTAAAACTGGAAGATTTACGCGCTATCAGCTTTGTTACCGCCTGGAGCCAGTTAAAACAAAGTATCCCGGGTTTTTATGGTGTGGGTACGGCGCTGAAAGGAATGAAGGATAGCGGCAATTGGGACGAAATTAAAGAGCTTTACAAAGGTTCAGGATTTTTCCGCACCATGCTGGATAACTGCATGATGTCGATGTCGAAATCGGATTTCAGGGTTACCGCTTATTTGGCCGAAGATAAAAAATACGGTGAGTTTTGGACAAAACTTAAAAACGAGTTCGACCTTACTAAAGCCATGCTGCTTGAACTTACCGGTACCGATGTATTGATGCAGGAATACCCTGTAGACCGTCGTTCAATTGCAATCCGCGAAAAAATTGTATTGCCATTGGTAATTATACAGCATTACGCGCTGCAATTGTTAAACGCGAACAACAATCCGGAGCTGACGGATATTTATAACAAATTGGTGATCAGAACGGTATACGGTATTGTTAATGCCGGCCGTAACCTGGCCTAATCTAATTTGGTAGTTGGTTAATAAATATTACAATTTGTAATGGTTTTGTAAACCGTACAATATTATATTTGTTAACCAACTATTAGCTTTAGATTAACAAATGAGAAAGATCAACTGTGTGGCGGTCGCGATAGCGGCACTGATGTTATTACAGGCATGCGATGAAAGAAGAGGGAAGAATTATAACGATCAAACTACATTGGGGAGTCGTGAGTCGGTCTTTATAAAAGATGGCCTCGAAAGCGGGATGACAGAAGTTGAAGCCGCCAATGTTGCCAAAGAACAATCGCAAAATTCAAGGGTAATTAAGTTTGCCCAAATGATGATCGACGATCATACCAAGGCGGGGGACGAGCTCAAAAAAATACAATCAGACCTACAGGCACCTGCTGTTGACAGTATTAATACCGATCACCAGCAAACCATTGCCGATCTAAGTAAACTAAGCGGCGCTGAATTTGACCATGCCTATCTTGAAATGATGGCTAATGAGCACGAAAAAATCATCCACACTTTTCAGGAGGGGAGCCAGCTTAAAAATACAGCTCTAAGCAAATTCGCTAAAAGCAATCTGCCCGTAATCAAAATGCACCTTGATTCGGCTAAAGCGATAGTGGCATCCTTAAAATAACTTTAATTGTTGCTGTACAGGTGGCTGTGCCTTACCAAATACCGTGCGGCCTCCATATTTACACGAATCGGCTCTTTCCTTTTCAATCACTTTTTCAAAATTGGTTTCAACAGGCGTAAAATCGCGTTCGGCACGTTCAGCAATTTGCGATAGCTTTTTTATAGCCTCGTTCTTGTCGTTATTGCCCAATTTGGAACGATAAACGGCTTTTTGAAGTACGCCGATAGTTTCGTCATACACCTTGGTTGGCACCGGGAAGGGATGGCCATCTTTACCGCCATGCGCAAAGGAAAACCTCGCCGGATCCTTAAACCGGGATGGCGTGCCGTGTATCACCTCACTTACCAGGGCAAGCGATTGCAGCGTACGCGGACCGAGGCCCTGCAACAATAGCAAGTCTTCAAAATCTTTCGGTTGCTTTTCGTGCGCCAGCCATAGTACGGCACCCAGTCGTTTCATATCCACATCCCTTGCACGTACATCATGGTGATCAGGCATAACCAAATGACTGATCTCGCGGAGCATTTGTTCCGGCTTTTCGGCAGCTATCGCCATTACGCCATTGCGCGAACCTTCGGCCTGTTTATCGGCCATATTAAGGATGTAGCCGCTGTTTTGCCCGTATATAGAAGTATGCGGATCGTTCACAAATGAATTAAGCGCTTCCGAATGCCAGTGATAGCGCCTTGCGGTTTTACTATTGGCACTCATACCTTGCTGTATCACTGTCCATTGCCCGGTATTACTTAAAATAAAATTATGGGTATAAAGCTGAAAGCCATCCTGCACGGCGGTATTATCAACCTTTGCGCTAAGTTTGCTGCACCTAACCAAATGTTCACCATTAAGACCGGTGGTTTCGCACACCTTAAGCAGCTCGGCAGGGGTTTGGGTGGATTGCTTGCCCTTGCCGCCGCAAATGTAAATGCCCAGCTCTTTACTATGCGGATTAACCGCACGTTTTAACGCGCCCATTACCGATGTGGTAATGCCCGACGAATGCCAGTCCATGCCCATTACCGCGCCCAAACTCTGAAACCAAAAAGGGTCGCTTAAACGGCGCAGTACATCTTCGGTACCATAATCGGCAATAATATTTTCAACTATGGCAAGGCCAAGCTTAGCCATACGCTCGGCAAGCCAGGTGGGTACATAGCCATAATGTAAGGGGAGGTCGGCATTGCCGGAACGCTTCATGCTAACAAATTTAGTAATAATTAAATGGGCGGCAAATATTAAATGCTTCATTATATTAGCGAACTATTAACCACAGCATGAAAAATATCTTATTAGCGGCACTGCTTACTGTAGGTACCCTAACGGCTAATTGCCAGGCTCCGCCAAAACCATACGGACCATTGCCAACACCGGCACAGTTAAACTGGCAGGAAACCGAAATGTATTGTATTATCCATTTTGGCGCTGCTACCTATACCAATAAGGAATGGGCTTTTGGCGATGAAGACCCTAAGATCATTGATCCAACAAATTTTGATGCTAAACAAATTGTGGGCGCGGCAAAGGCGGGTGGTTTTAAAGGCATTATCGTGGTGGCAAAGCATCATGATGGTTTTTGTCTTTGGCCTACCAAAACAACTTCGCATAACATCACCCAAAGCCCATGGAAGAATGGCAAAGGCGATATGGTGGCCGAATACAGAAAAGTTTGTGATGAATTAGGTATTAAAATGGGCGTGTACTGCTCACCATGGGACAGGAACAACGCGCTTTACGGCAAACCGGAATATGTTACCAATGTATACCGTAAACAATTAGAAGAATTATATACCCGCTACGGTTCGTTATTTATCACCTGGCACGATGGCGCTAATGGCGGCGATGGCTATTATGGCGGCGCACGCGAAGCCCGCAAAATTGACCGTTCTACTTATTATGGCTGGCCTGTTACCTGGGGGATAGCCCGTAAATTGCAACCCGGCGCAGTAATATTTGGAGATGTTGGTCCTGATGTACGCTGGGTAGGTAACGAAAGCGGTTTTGCCGCCGAAACCAGCTGGGAAACCTACACGCCGCATGCGCCCGAAGAAGGTAAAACGCCCGGCAATGGCTTTGTAAAAGATTATGAAGGTACAGCAGGCCACCGCGATGGTAAATACTGGATGCCTGCCGAATGCGATGTTCCGTTGCGCCCGGGATGGTTCTACCACCAGGATCAGGATGATAAAGTGAAATCGCCGGATACCTTGCTATCGTTATATTACAAAAGTGTTGGCCGCGGTGCTGGGCTCGATCTTGGTTTATCTCCGGATAAAAGAGGCTTATTGCACGATAACGATGTGCGCTCATTAACACAGTTCGGCAACATATTAAAAAATACCTTCGCAGTTAATTTGGCTAAAGGAGCTACGCTAAAAGCCAGTAATGTAAGGGGAGGGAACAAGGCTAAATTCGGGCCGCAATTTTTGTTTGATAACAGCCGCTACAGCTACTGGGCTACCGATGATAAAGTAAACACTGCCGAACTGGTAATGGACTTGCACCAAAATAAAACATTTAACGTTATCCGTTTACGCGAAAACATTAAATTGGGGCAGCGTATTGAGGAGGTGGCTATTGATGCTTACACCAACGGCGAATGGAAACAAGTAGCCACAGCGACAAGCATTGGCGGTAACCGGTTGATTCGTTTACCTGAAGCCGTTACCACTGCTAAAGTGAGATTACGCATTACCAAATCGCCGGTGTGTATCGCCTTAAGCGATTTTGGATTATATAAAGAAGCTACCAACTAAAACCTGAAAAATGAGAAGAACATACACCTTTGCTATTGCCTGTCTGCTGGCCTTTACCGGCAAGGTATCGGCACAAGAAAAACCATTGTATGATACCCTGCTGAAAGCAAAACTGGTATCTAAAGATTTCGCCTTTACCGAAGGCCCCACATCCAATAAACAAGGCGATGTGTTTTTTACCGATCAGCCGAATAACAAGATCTGGAAATACAGTACTGATGGCAAGCTAAGCCTGTTTATGGAAAACTCGGGCAGGGCAAATGGTATGTTCTTCAATAAAAAAGGCGACTTACTGGTTTGTGCCGATGAACATAACCAGTTATGGTCGGTAGGCCCGGATGGCAAGGTGAAAGTATTGGTTAAAGATTTGGATGGCAAACTGTTGAACGGCCCTAATGATGTATGGCAATCACCTTCAGGCGGTATTTACTTTACCGATCCATACTACCAGCGTGATTATTGGACTCGTAAGCAACCCGATGTTGAAGGACAAAAGGTTTACTACGTACCCAAAGGCTCGGATAAGCCAATAGTGGCCGACGATAAAATAAAGCAGCCAAATGGTATTATCGGTTCGCCGGATGGCAAATACCTTTATGTTGGTGACATTGGCGACAGCAAGATCTATCGTTACACTATCACTAAGGATGGCAGCCTTACAGATCGTAAATTCATCGCCAATCATCAGTCGGACGGGATGACGCTTGACGTTAAGGGCAATATATATGTATCGGGCAAAGGCGTAACTATTTACAATCCCGAAGGCAAAAAACTGGCGCACATAGATATCCCTGAACCATGGACAGGCAATGTATGTTTCAGTGGTAAAAACCATGATATATTGTTTATCACCGCCTCAAAAGCCATCTACACCCTGCAAATGCAAGTACGCGGGCTTAAATAACCTGGCTTTTTGAGGTAGATGCCCTGATGATCAGCTTCGGCTTAATGCTGATAGTACGAGGCACTATAGTGGTATCCTTAGTTTGTGTTTCCTGGAAGTACAGCGTAGCGATGGTTTTGCCCATGTGGTGCGTAAACTGATCTATAGTGGTTATTGATGGGCTGGTGAGTTCGGTAAACGGTTCATTGGCATATCCCAAGATCCCTAATTCGCCCGGTACTTTGAAATTCATCGAAGTAGCTACCTCCAATACACCCAGTGCCGAAAAATCTGAAGTAGAGGCGAAGATGGCGTCAGGTGGTTCGGGCAGGCTTAGCAGTTTGCGGGTTGCTTCAGCGCCAAGCTCCTTCGTCCAGGCATTTTCAATAATCAGCTCTTCAACTATTGGCAAGTTATGTTGAGCCAAAGCTTTCAGGTAACCTGTTTTACGTTGTTTAAATATATCGAGGTTCTGCGGACCTTCCAGCAACGCAATGCGTTTGTATCCCTCTGTAATCAGGTGGGTAATTGCCTCAAGCGTGGCCAGTTCGTTATCGTTAATTATTTTCAGGGTATCGATATCTTCTACCACACGGTCGAACTGGATGAGCTGGATGCCGTGGTCAATCACGTTTTTAAGGTGCGTATAATCGTTGCCTTCGGCAGCTACCGATATAATAATGCAGTCGACATGCTGGTTGATCAGCGCGTTAACACATTTGATCTCCTTTTCATGCGATTCGTTAGATTGGCAGATGATGAGGTTGAAGTTTTTGGCGTAGGTCATTTCTTCAATACCCGCAATCACATTCGAAAAGAAGTTTTGGTTTATACGCGGCACAACCACACCGATGGTCTTTGATTCGCCTTTGCGCAGGTTTGAGGCCAGCACATTGCGTTTATAGTTCATTTCGGCGGCGGTTTTTAATATCAGCTTCTTGGTGTCTTCGTTTACATTGCTGCTATTATTCAAAGCCCTTGATACAGAAGATGCTGTAAGGTTCAGTTTTTCAGCAATATCATATATCGTTGTCCGTTTTTTCGGTTTCATAAATTATCTATGTATAAAAAAAATTTTATGCAATCGATTGCATTGTTCAGATTTTACTCTAAATTCGTTGCAAAGTAATAATTAAAAAATAATTCAAATAAAGGCCATGCTGTTATTGGGTATAGATATAGGTACTTCATCTGTAAAAGTTTGCGTAGTTGATGCCGATTCACAAAAAATGATCGTATCTGCCCAATATCCTGAAGAAGAATCGCCTATTATTTCGCTTCAGCCGGGCTGGGCCGAGCAGGATCCGGAAATGTGGTGGGAGCAGGCACAACAGGCTCTTTCAATATGCCAGGCATCGGGCAAATACAATCCGTTCGATATTGCTGCCATTGGTATAGCTTACCAAATGCACGGCCTGGTAATGGTAGATAAGAACCAGGAATTATTACGTAACAGCATTATATGGTGCGATAGCCGTGCGGTTGAAATAGGCAATAAAGCATTTGATGCCATTGGCCACGAAAAAAGCTTATTGCATTTGCTTAATTCGCCCGGCAATTTTACAGCGGCAAAGCTGGCCTGGGTAAAAGAGAATGAGCCTGAAATATACGCGCAGGTAGACAAGATCATGCTGCCGGGCGATTATATAGCTATGAAACTTACAGGGGAGATCACCACCTCCGAATCGGCATTGTCAGAAGGCATCTTTTTTGATTTTAAAACCAATGGTATATCTGAAGATGTGCTTAATTATTTCGGCTTCGACAGCAATATTATCCCGCCTGTAAAACCTGTTTTTTCGGCACATGGATACCTGCTGGCATCATTAGCCGAAAAGTTGGGCCTAAAACAGGGCATACCTGTGGCATACAAGGCAGGCGATCAGCCAAATAACGCGCTTTCGTTAAACGTGTTAAATCCGGGAGAGGTGGCCGCGACAGCCGGAACATCGGGCGTGATCTATGGCGTGAGCGATCAGTTAGCTTATGACCCTGAATCGCGCGTGAACACCTTTGCCCACGTAAACTATGCGCATGATCTGCAACGTTTAGGCGTTTTGCTTTGCATTAATGGTACAGGTAGTTTATACCGCTGGGTTAAAACCTTATTTGGCAGCAGTGTGAGTTACCTGCAAATGAACACAGAGGCCTCACAAGCCCCTTTGGGCAGCGACGGCTTACGTATACTCCCTTTTGGTAATGGCGCGGAGAGAATGCTTAATAATAAGCTTATCGGCACGCATCTGCATCATATCGACCTTAACCTGCATACACGCGGGCATATATTCAGGGCTGTACAGGAGGGTATAGCCTGCGCTTTCCGTTACGGGCTTGATATTATGCGCGAGAACGGGATGAACCCAACCGTGATACGTGCAGGTAAAAGCAATTTGTTTTTAAGTAACCTCTTTGCCGAATCTTTTGTGAATGTTACCGGCGTACCTGTAGAACTTTATAAAAATGATGGCAGTGTAGGCGCGGCATTGGGCGCGGGCATAGGTGCAGGTATTTTCACATCACCTGCAGAGGCCTTCAGCAATATGCATCCTATTGAGGTGATCGAACCCAATACCAAACAATTAGAACCTGTTTACCACGAGTGGAAAGCTTTACTTAACAGGCAATTACAGGTTGAACAACAGATACTTATTTAAATCAATTAATATTCATAAACCAACAATTAATTACATGAGCGTTTTAACTGGAGATAAGGAATTTTTTAGCGGGATCGGGCAGATCAAGTATGAGGGCTTACAATCTGATAATCCTTTAGCTTACAGGTGGTATGATGCCGATAGGGTAATTGCCGGCAAAACCATGAAAGAGCATTTGCGTTTCGCGGTAGCTTACTGGCATTCATTCTGCGGTAACGGGGCCGATCCGTTCGGTGGCCCAACCCATATTTTTCCATGGGACGCGAAAGCCGATGCTGTAGAGCGTGCCAAAGATAAAATGGATGCCGCTTTTGAATTTATCACCAAGTTAAATTTACCATACTACTGCTTTCATGATGTTGATGTGGTTGATTACACCAACGATATTAATGAGAACGATCGCCGCCTGAACGCGCTGGTTGAATATGCCAAGCAAAAGCAAGCTGCCAGCGGTGTAAAATTACTTTGGGGAACTGCAAACTTGTTCAGCCACCGCAGATATATGAACGGTGCCGCTACCAATCCTGATTTTCATGTACTGGCGCATGGCGCGGCACAGGTTAAATCTGCTTTAGATGCTACCATCGCACTGGGTGGTGAAAATTATGTGTTCTGGGGTGGAAGGGAAGGTTACATGTCGTTATTAAATACCGACATGAAACGCGAACAAGAGCACCTGGCTAAGTTTTTACATACCGCTAAAGATTATGCCCGCAAACAAGGCTTTAAAGGTACTTTCTTTATTGAGCCTAAGCCTTGCGAGCCTACTAAACATCAGTATGATTATGACGCGGCTACGGTATTAGGTTTCTTACAGAAATACGACCTGATCAGCGATTTTAAACTGAACCTTGAAGTGAACCATGCTACACTGGCTGGTCATACCTTCCAGCACGAATTGCAGGTAGCAGCCGATGCCGGTTTATTAGGTTCGATTGATGCCAACCGTGGCGATACCCAAAACGGCTGGGATACCGATCAGTTCCCGAACGATATTAATGAAGTTACCGAATCAATGCTGATCATTTTGAAAGCCGGTGGCTTACAGGGCGGTGGTATTAACTTTGATGCCAAGATACGCCGTAACTCAACCGATCCTGCCGATCTGTTCTACGCGCATGTTGGTGGCGTGGATACCTTTGCAAGGGCTTTGGTTATCGCTGATAACATCCTTCAAAAATCAGACTATAACAAAATTCGCAGCGAACGTTACGCGTCTTACGATGCCGGTGCGGGTAAAGATTTTGAAGATGGTAAACTATCTTTAGAAGACTTACGCCAGTACGCTGTAAGCAACGGCGAACCTCAAACGCTAAGCGGTAAACAAGAATATTTAGAGAACCTGATCAACAGGTACATATAATTTCGGTTTAAACCTAAACATTCATATCCGGCCTTACAAAGTATTGAAACTTTGTAAGGCTTTTTTTATTGCCTGTAAATAAAAGAAATCCCACTGAAAATATAACCCGGTGAATCTGATCAATCCTCTCAATCATCATTTCAAGTTCCGTCGAATTAATCCTACGAATCCCCGATCAATCCTCTTAATCATGGCTTAATCCCACTAATCAAGGTCAAATTAATCTCAAGAATCCCCGATCAATCCTCCAAATCATGGTTTAATCCCACTAATCAAGGTCGAGGTTAGTGTACTGCAAATCATGTATGCAACCCGCAAAGTGCAGAAAGTAAGCATTATCGAACGCATTTTGCACGGCAAGTTGTTCCTGCATTTTAAAGTTGGCGCGTTTGGTTAGCTTGTTCAGCAACTTATGGTATAGCGTTTTCTTTTTAAAGATGGGGGGCTTGGTTTCGAGCAGATGGGCGTAAAACAGGTTTTTAAAATTGTTGTACAAAAAGTTGAAACGCCCGTTTATAAAATAATGAAGGTCATTCTTTACAATTTCGTACGAAAGGGGCCTCATCTCATAATTCCAGTCGCTGGCGCCTTTATCCTCGTAATTGTAGTAAACGTGTTTAAGCAGCTCGTTATGGTGCAGCGGACTTAAAACCATTACACCGGTTTGCACCACCTCATTTACATCGGTTTCAATACCAAATGTTCTGTAATATTGGTTTGGGGTTTTGTTTACAATGGCATTTGATCCATTTTTTACCCATTGTTTAATATACCTTTCGTACAAAAATGAATAGTTCTCTTCGGTGTAAAAGGCGTATTCATTGGTGGCGCCAATTTTATCTATAGGGATACCGTTTGTTATTTCGGGAGCAAGCTCGGTATTTATGATAATATCGCTGTCAACCCAAATGGCTCGTTCGTATTGTTTTACCTGCGGCTGATCCAATACCAAACATTTTTGCCAAGCTATTGATCTTGATTTGGCCCGGTCGCTTTCATCAAGCGGTGTGTCAAAAACAACCAGATCGTAATTGTATTTTTTAGCATAATCAACCCAGCTCTTTTTACAATACCTGTTCCATTTTTCCTGGTAGGTATCGCCGCAAACAATAGTTACTAAAGCGGTTTTATTCATGTTGGCTTAATTGATATTAAAATTTTGATGTTACCTGTCTACCTCGCCCAATACAAAATCAATAGAACCTATAATGGCAATCAGATCGGCTATCATTACACCTTTTGATATTTCGGGCAGTACAGAAAGGTTGTTAAAGCTTGGCCCGCGCGATTTGGCCCGGAACGGCACTTCGGTACGGCCATCAGCCATAAAGTAGAAGCCGAGTTCACCTTTAGCACCTTCACCGCGGATATAAAAATCCTGCGCTTTAGGCGTTATTTTACGCGGCATTTTGGCACGCGGATCAAACTCTGGTGTACGTTTTAATTCTTTTTGCAGGCGATCAAGGCATTGTTCGATAATCTTTACCGACTGCTCTATCTCGTCCACCCGTACCTTGTAACGATCCCAGCAATCGCCAACGGTACCCATTTCGCCTTTTCCGGCAGGTATATCAAAATCTATTTCGGGGTAAACCGAATAATTATCCACCCGGCGCAAATCGTATTTTAAACCCGACCCACGCAGCATTGGCCCAGAGCAACCGTAGTTAATGGCTACATCAAGCGGTAACACACCTACATTGGCGGTACGGGCAATAAAGATCTGGTTATCGGTTAGTAGCTGGTTCAGCTCAACCATTTTTGGCTTAAAGTATTCGATGAACTCGCGGCAGCGTTCTTCAAAACCAACCGGCAGGTCATAAAACAAGCCGCCCACCCAAATATAATTATATAACATGCGCGAGCCCGACACCCATTCCAGCATGCCCATAATGTGCTCCCTGTCGCGAAAACACCATAGGAAAGGGGTGAAGGCACCAATATCAATACCATAAGTACCAATGGCTATCAGGTGCGACGCGATGCGGTTCAGCTCGCATACCAACACCCTTATATACTCAATACGTTTAGGAATATCCTTATCAATCCCCATCATCCGCTCAACGCCCATTACCCAAATGTGGCTGTTGTTCATAGATGCCAGGTAATCCATCCTGTCGGTAAACGGAATGGTTTGCTGATAGGTTAACGATTCGGCATGTTTTTCAAAACAACGGTGCAGGTAACCTAAATGCGGTATCACTTCCTTAATGATCTCGCCATCGGTGATCAACTCTAATCGCAATACGCCGTGTGTAGACGGGTGTTGCGGCCCCATATTCAGCACCATATCTTCAGTAGCCGCGTTGGCTATCTTTTGATGGTATCGTTCTAATGCTTCCTCGTATTTGGTATTTGTGATATTCAATTTCGAGTATTGTTATTGGGTAGTCTTTATGTAATATATTTCGTCATTGCGAGGAACGAAGCAATCTTTAAACTATGCTTATTCGCTCTGTATATGTAGAGATTGCTTCGTTCCCGCAATGACGAGCGGGCCGAAACACTCACTCATCAATCTATTTTTATTCCCTTATAATATTCCGCTGCTTTATAATCCTTTCGTAACGGAAAACCTTCCCAGTCATCGGGCAATAAAATCCGTCTTAAATCGGGGTGATCTTCAAAAAAGATTCCTAACATATCATAAGCCTCGCGTTCATGCCAGTCGGCTGTGCGGTATACCGGTGATACACTTTTAAAGGTAGGCAGTTCTTCGCTGTTACGGTCATTCTCAACGCTTATCTTTAGTGTTAATTGAAGCTTATAAGGTATTGATGATAAGTGATATACTACGCCAAACCTACCTGCTTCCACACCGTAATCAACCCCGCTCAGGCATGACAGGAAATCGAAATAAGTTTTCGGGTTGTTGCGCAATTCGGCGCATACCTCAACTATATGATCGGGTGCTATCAGCAGGGCGGGCTGCAAACCGGTACGCTCTTCACCAATAATTACATCGGTGCCAAACTTTTCGGTAAGCAGTAGTTTAATATCATCAAAACTCATGGTGCCAAACGAACTTTCTTCCAGGTTTTATTGTCAATTTTTTTGTAAACCAAACGGTCGTGCAGGCGGCTTGGTCTGCCTTGCCAAAACTCAATCAAGCGTGGTTTTAACACGTAACCTCCCCAATACGATGGTTTAGGTACATCTTTACCTTCGTATTCGATTTCCAGTTGCTGCCATTTGGCTTCAAGCTCCTGGCGCCCATCAATTTCCTGGCTTTGTGGCGATGCCAAAGCACCTATCTGGCTACCTTTAGGGCGTGAATGAAAATATTTTTCTGATTCTTCTTTGCTTAGTTTCTCAATGGTGCCCTCAATGCGCACCTGGCGTTCCAGTTCGCCCCAAAAGAAAACCAGTGAACCCAGCGGGTTTTTGGTGATCTCTTTGCCTTTACGGCTCAGGTAGTTGGTGAAAAAGTTAAAACCATTTTGGTCGAACCCTTTTAACAATACAATACGTGCCGACGGCCGGCCATCGTGTGTAGCGGTAGCCAGGGTCATGGCATTAGGTTCATGTATCTGTGCTTCAACGGCTTCGTTAAGCCATTTATCGAACTGCTTTATAGGGTTAGGCGATGTTTGGTCTTCGATCAACGTAGCCGAACTATATTCCTGCCTTAAATTTTGTAATGTATCTTTATCCATTTATGCAAACTTACAAATTAATTATACCGTACATATTGTTAAATCGTAATTTAGTGTGTGAACATATTATTACGATGTTTGTTAAGTAATGTATAAGTAAATGTAACCTTATGCTTAATTCAATATCAGCGGCTGCGGGCCGATTACTTATTTCGGAGCCCTTTATGATGGACCCGAATTTTAAAAGGTCGGTAATATTACTTACCGAATATTCAGAAGAAGGGGCGATGGGTTTTGTGTTAAACCACCAGAGCGAACTTTTGCTGGGCGATGTTTTGCCTGATACTTCGTATTCCGAAATCCCGGTTTACGATGGTGGTCCTGTTGCTAAAAATACGCTGCATTTTATACACCGCTGTCCGGAGAAAATTCCGGGAGGGATAGAAATATGGGATAATATTTTTTGGGGTGGAGATTTTGAAGTGGTGAAAGATCTTATATCAAATTACCAGCTCAGGGAGAACGAGATAAAATTCTTTGCGGGCTATTCAGGCTGGACACCCGGCCAACTGGACGATGAACTAACGGAAGATACCTGGATTGTAGCCAATCGTTTCAACAGCGATCTTGTTTTCGCCAATAACGACCACAACATTTGGCGCGAAGTAGTGATCAGCTTGGGCAACCGCTACGCCCACATAGCCAATTTCCCGGAAAACCCTTCTTTGAATTGAGTTGTTATGAGTTGTAAGTTGCGAATTGTGTGGTGTGAAAAGAGTGTTATACAATTTGCAAATACTCACAACTCGCAACATACAACCTACAACTAACTACAAACCTTCCATTTCCCTTGCAGATTCTTCTACCTTTTGGGCTAAGCTTTCTTTAAAGGCTATCAGGTTTTTAGTTATGTTTTCATCTGCTGTCGCGATGATCTGTGCGGCTAATATGCCAGCGTTTTTTGCCGCGTTTAAAGCCACGGTAGCAACAGGGATACCGTTAGGCATTTGCAATATAGATAAGATAGAATCCCAGCCATCAATGGAGTTGTTTGATTTTACAGGAACGCCAATAACAGGTAAATGGGTTAAAGAGGCTACCATACCCGGTAAATGCGCCGCGCCGCCTGCACCGGCAATAATTACTTTTATACCACGACCGGCAGCTTCCCTCGCATAAGTAAACATGCGATCGGGCGTACGGTGCGCCGATACAACAGTAATTTCGTAATCAACACCTAATTCTTTAAGTACATCGGCAGCATCCTGCATTACATGCAGATCTGATTTGCTACCCATTATTATTCCTATTTGTGGTTGGCTCATTTTATCCTATTTATGTTATTCTTTGTCATTGCGAGGTACGAAGCAATCGCGGACTATGCAATCAACGACTTGAATCTTGAACTTCTAATTCGCGATTGCTTCGTACCTCGCAATGACAGGGGGCATTGTAGTAGTTTAACTGATCACCTTTAAAGTATTCTGCACATATCTTGCTTTTTCAATAGCTTTTTCCCTGTCAACGTCAACAATGGTTACGTGGCCCATTTTACGGAACGGTTTGGTTAAGGCCTTGCCATAAAGATGTATGTATACACCCGGGCATTTTAGCACCTTTTCTATCCCCTGGTAAATTGCAGGGCCTTCGTGGCCTGGTTCGCCCAGTACGTTTATCATAATGGCATTGTGCAGGCAGGCGGTATCACCTAATGGCTGATTGAATATCGCCCTTAAATGCTGCTCAAATTGCGATACGGTATTACCCTCAATGCTTTGGTGGCCGCTGTTGTGCGGGCGTGGAGCCAGCTCGTTCACCAGTATTTTGCCGCTCTTATCCAAAAACATCTCCACAGCCAGTAAGCCTACTATTTTAAGGTCTTCCGCTATTTTTTTAGCTATCTGTTCGGCTTCCTGCTGTATCTCGAAACTTAGGGTAGAAGGCGCTATCAGGAATTCTACCAGATTAGCCTGCGGATTAAACTCCATTTCAACCAGCGGGAAGGTTTTAACCTCGCCGCTTTCGTTACGGGCTACAATTACCGCTATTTCCTTTTCAAAGTCAATTAAACGCTCCACCAGGCTTGGTTCGGTAAAAGCACCTGCCAGGTCGGCTTCGTTGTTTACACGATAAACGCCCTTACCATCGTAACCATCCCTGCGCAGCTTTTGTATATACGGGAAGGGGATATGGCTTTGCCTTAATTGCTCGGGAGATGAAATCACCTGGAACTCGGCCGTTGGGATATTATTTTCTTTAAAGAATTGCTTTTGCAAACCTTTATCCTGTATCAGTCTGATCACTCTGGATTGCGGGTAAACCATAACGCCTTCGCGTTCCAGTTGCTCCAGCGCGTCAACATTTACCTTTTCAATTTCAATGGTAAGCAGGTCTACTTTCTTCCCAAAATTGTAAACTGTTTCGTAATCGCTTAACGATCCTACTACAAATTCTTCGCACAATTTGCGGCATGGCGCGCTGCGGTCGGGGTCTAAAACCTTCACCGTAACGTTGTAGTTTATAGCTTGTTGTATTAGCATACGGCCTAACTGGCCGCCGCCTAAAATACCTAATTTCAAATCTCCGTAAAATGCCTTCATTATCAGGTTACAAGTTTACTCTAAATCTGACAAAAACCATACATCAATTTTACTGTTCAACTTCAATAGGGCTATTTAAAAGCCCTAATTTTGCAGCGTTTTACTAATTATTAGATATTTTTTTGATGAAGACCAAAATAGCAGTAGCCAATGGCGATGGAATAGGGCCGGAGATAATGGCATCAGTACTTAATATTTTTGAAGCTGATCATGTACCGCTCGAATACGAGTTTGTAGAGATGGGCAAATCTTACTTTGATGCCGGGCATTCTACCGGGATGACCGAAAAAGCGAAAGAAACCATCGAAAATTTAGGCTTGCTTTTCAAAGGCCCCATGGAAACCCCGAAAGGCAAGGGCGTAAAAAGTATCAATGTTACTGCACGCAAAGTTTGGAATACTTACGCTAATCAGCGCGATTTTAGAACGCTGAACGGCGTGGAAACTGTTTTTTCAAAAGCAGGCACACAAATAAACCTCACCATTGTACGCGAAAATATTGAGGATACCTACGGCGGTATTGAGCACATGCTGACTAATGACGTAGCTGTTGGTCGCCGTATTATTACCCGCCCGGGTTCGGCGCAGGTAATACGTTACGCGTTTGAAATGGCCCGCCGAAAAGGCTACAAAAAAGTAGCATGCGGCCATAAGGCCAATATCATGAAACTTACCGACGGTATTTTCCTGGAAACGTTTTATGAAGTAGCTAAAGATTATCCTGAAATAGAGGCTTATGATATCATAGTGGATGATCTTTGTATGAAGCTGGTATCACACCCCGAAATGTTCGAGGTAGTGGTATTAACTAATTTACAGGGCGATATCGTGTCAGATCTTTGTGCCGGTTTAGTTGGCGGCCTGGGCTTTGCACCGTCAGCTAACATTGGCGATAACATTTCCATCTTTGAGGCTGTACATGGTACCGCGCCGGATATTGCAGGTAAAGGCATTGCCAATCCTACTGCCTTATTGCTTTCAGGTATTTCTATGCTGCGGTATTTAGGCTTAACAGCTCATGCGGCTAATATTGAAAACGCGCTGCTGTATACACTTGAACAAGGCATTCACACAGGTGATTTCGGCGACCGCTCAACTACGTCAGTGAATACCGAAGGTTTTGCTAACGCGATAATTGCCAATTTGGGTAAACAGCCGGCAAAG
Source organism: Mucilaginibacter gynuensis (assembly GCF_039541195.1). NCBI lineage: Bacteria > Pseudomonadati > Bacteroidota > Sphingobacteriia > Sphingobacteriales > Sphingobacteriaceae > Mucilaginibacter > Mucilaginibacter gynuensis. The sequence continues at coordinate 407,577 of NZ_BAABFT010000001.1, read as the reverse complement.
GGCAGCGTACAAGCGCAGGTTGATATTGAGCCTAAAGCGAATACGATAACCAGGCCTGAAAAAAACAAGTTGACCGTTATTGCTCCCGTAACAAAACAGGAGATACAGGGTGTAGATATTTTCGTAGAATCAACCTTGCAACCCAACGAAATTGCCGAAGTGGCCAAGACTAAACTGAACGATAAGTTTAAGCTGATCATGATCTCAAACCGGGGCACACAGGTTTGGCCAACAGGCTCAATTTATACAGAACTGGTAAACGAATTCAGGATACGTTATGAAAAAACTGATGGCGTTGAACTTAGCCAAAGAGATGTGCTTGGTATAGCCGCCGAACTATCAGATGCTATAAAAGTGTGTTCTGTAGAGTTATTGATGGTTTTTGATGGAAAACCGGGCTATTCGCTGGCCCAAGGGCAATAATTATTTGCGCTTTGATATAATAAAATGAAAAATAAAAAGTTGCCTTTATTAAAGATACGGGCAACTTTTTCTTGTAACTTTATAAAAAATGGACGTAGTTGAATTACCGTTTTTACTGGAAAACAAGATCAACAAAAAGATCATCTTTTCTGTTGAGGGGCTTTCTATTGAAAAACTTTCCGGTTTCAACAATCCTGTAAATATTCCGGCAGAGAATATCGCTGCCATACGCTACGGCACTTACTTAACCCGCGGCTATATTTTTGCCATTGGCAGACAATATTACATCGAACTAAAGGAGTATAACGATAAGGTACACCGCATTAAACTCAACTCCGTTTACGGTATCAAAAATAAAACCTACTACCGTTTATGGATAGATATTTTTGATAAGCTATGGACGTATTATTTCGCCAATATCCTTAACTACTATATAGAACTGGTTAACATTCAGCAGGCTTTTGAAATAGCGGGGGTGATGTTTACTGCCGATGGTATTATATTGGATAAGAAACACAATATAGCCTGGGTGGATATCGCCATCAGTAATTACCGTGCCTATTTTATGATATATGATCGTAAAAACTACCGCGTTAACAAAAGCTGTAGTTTCGCTAACGACTGGAACGCCATTGTTTTACAATCGCTGGTGAAGAGTATAGTGGAATTTTACAAATCGGTATCTAACGCTTAATATAGAACATCGACTCTAAATCGAAAGTTCATTAAGCCTTTATCAAACTTTCTCCGGCAATTTTCTTTTGCAGTTCTAAAATAGCGCCTATCAATGCTTCGGGGCGTGGAGGGCAGCCTTGTACATATACGTCAACCGGTATCACCCTGTCAACCCCCTTCACCACATGATAACCGTGCTGCCAATAGGGGCCGCCGCAGTTTGAACATGAACCCATGCTGATCACATACTTAGGATCGGGCATTTGCTCGTATAACCGCTTGATGCGTTCGGCCATTTTAAAAGTAACCGTACCTGCAATAATGATCACATCTGCCTGGCGGGCCGATGGACGCGGGAACACGCCGAAACGATCGAGATCATAAGTTGATGCCATAGAGCCCATCATTTCAATAGCGCAGCAGGCTATACCAAAACTTAACGGCCATAATGATGATAAACGCGCCCAGTTAAGCAGGTCGTTCATTTTGGTAATCACTACACCACCGCTTTCATTAGTCAAATCAGGCGTCATTTGCGGGCTTTTTAAAGGTTGGTTTAAACATAGGTTTCTTTACAGCGGTAGCTGCTTCGGCAACAGGGGTGGCGGTAACGGCAGCTTTTTCAGGTTCGGGCAATGTGTTTTCTGTTGTGAATACCCGTACCTTAAATGAACCCTGCTCCAGGTTTATCCGGTCGTAAAGGCTTGCAGGTATGGCTACATCTACCGTAGGTACTACCGGTTTTGATTTTATCCAGTCGAGGTCGCCTTTTAACCATACATAGGCCAGGCCTAATATCAGTATGCCTAAAAATATAAACATCTCTGCCAGCGAAAACCATCCCCAGCGGGCATCAACAGCCAGCAGCTCGTGACTACCAAAAACCGTGGCCCATGGAAACACGAATACCATCTCTACATCGAAAAGTAAAAATATTAACGCGATCACATAAAAGCGTCCGTTAAAGGGCATCCAGGCATTTCCGGTAGGCTCTTCGCCACATTCATAGGAAGTTAGCTTTTCGGCATTAGGGTTGCGTGGGGCAATTAAGCGGCTTAAAAAGAAGGTGCCGCCAACGGCTAAAATACCTACTATTAAAAATATGAGTATCTTTCCAAATTCAGATATTTGCGAAACCTCGTGCATGACAGCAAATTTAACAAAACAAACAGACTTTGACGCTATAATTATTGGCGGCGGCGCTTGCGGACTAATGTGTGCCGTACAAGCAGGCTTTTTAGGCAAGCGTACTTTAATAATGGAAAAGGCCGATCGCGTTGGTGCTAAAATACTGATTAGCGGCGGCGGCAGGTGCAATTATACCAACCTGTATGCCTCGGCACAGCAGTTTATTTCGCAGAACGAACACTTTTGTAAATCAGCCTTTGCCCAGTGGACGGTGGAGGATACCATCAGTTTTTTTGAAACCTACGGTGTAACTGGTAAGGAGAAAACGCTCGGCCAATTGTTCCCGGTGAGCGATAAGGCCAAAGATATTGTAAAGGTATTTACCGACTTGTGCCATGATATGGAACAGGAAATTTGGTGCGATACCGAAGTAAAAGGCATTGACCAAACCGGCGATGGCTTTACCATAACCTACGAACGTAATGGCCGCGAACAACAGATCAATACTGCCAAGGTGGTAATTGCTTCAGGTGGCTTACCCGTACAAAAAATGGGCGCTACCGATTTCGGTCTGCGTGTGGGCCGCAAATTTGGCATGGCGATCACCGAAACCGCCCCGGCACTGGTACCGCTTACCATAACGGGTAAGGATCAGCCCTGGTACGAGCAGCTATCAGGCAGCAGCATTTTTTGCAGGGTATGGAACGACAGGATCAGTTTTGAAGAAAATATACTCTTTACGCATTGGGGATTGAGCGGACCCGCCATTCTGCAAATATCATCCTACTGGAAACCGGGCGAATACATTTACCTTGACCTGCTGCCCGATAAAAACATAGAAGATCTAATTCAGCAGGAGCGGGAAGTAAACGGTAAAAAGATGCTGCTTAGCCTGCTGGCTACGCTGTATACCCGCAAATTTGCCGAAGCGCTAAGCGACCATTTACCGGTTGAAAAGAACCTTGCATCGTTAAGCAAAGCGGATATAGAAGCGATCAGCCAGCTGATCCACGAGTTTCGGGTGAAACCGGCAGGGGACAAGGGGTACGATAAAGCCGAAGTAATGCGCGGCGGTGTATCAACCGATGAACTATCCTCCAAAACACTGGAAGCTAAAAAACTACCCGGCCTGTATTTCGGCGGCGAATGCGTTGACGTAACCGGCTGGCTTGGTGGCTACAATTTTCAATGGGCATGGGCATGCGGTTTTGTTATTGCGCAAAGCTTATAGTTGTGGGTTGTGAGTTGTAAGTTGTGTGGGAGGAAATTAGGTTTGAGGTTTCGGTTTCGGGGTTTCAGTGTTTTTAAGTTTAAACACTTTTATATGGTAATTAGTGAAAGAGAATGTTCGCGAATGGTTGGAGCTTTTTTTGATTTTTGAATTTTAACTTTTGAATTACCTTTCTATTTACCAACAAACAAACTTTTTTCAACATAGCTTATAAAACCACGCTAAGAAATTAACTTTACCGATTAAAATTCGGCACAACATTGGCAAAAGATACTACGAAAGAAACACCCCTGATGCAGCAGTACAACGCTATAAAGGCGAAGTACCCGGGCGCTTTGCTATTGTTCCGCGTAGGTGATTTTTATGAAACCTTTGGCGAAGATGCTGTAAAGGCATCGGGTATATTGGGCATTGTACTTACCCGCAGAGCCAATGGCGCTGCAACACATATCGAACTGGCTGGCTTTCCGCACCATTCGCTCGAAACCTACCTGCCAAAACTGGTACGGGCTGGTCAGCGTGTGGCTATTTGTGATCAGCTGGAAGACCCGAAAACTACCAAAACCATTGTAAAACGCGGAGTTACCGAACTGGTTACCCCCGGCGTAGCCACCAGCGATAATATATTACAACAAAAAAGTAACAACTACCTCGCATCACTCTATTTTGAAAAAAATACGGTGGGCATTGCACTGGTAGATATATCAACCGGCGAGTTCTTAACTGCGCAGGGTAATACCGATTATATTGATAAGCTGCTGCAAAGCTTTGCGCCGAGCGAAGTGATATACCCCAAAAGCCGTCAGAGTGATTTTAAGGACAGCTACGGCGACCGCTTTTATACCTATACCCTTGACGAATGGCCTTACAGCGGCGATTACGCGCAGGAAACCTTATTGAAACACTTCGGTGTAAAATCATTAAAAGGTTTTGGTATTGATAAACTGCCGCTGGGCATCATTGCATCGGGTGTAGCCTTGCATTATTTAAACGAAACCGAGCACCGTAACCTTCAGCATATTTCGGCCATCGGTCGTATTGAGGAAGACCGTTACCTGTGGCTCGACCGTTTCAGCATCCGCAACCTCGAACTGGTGGGCTCGGCTAACGAAAACGCCCTTACATTGGTTGATGTGCTGGATAATACCTGTTCGCCCATGGGGGCGCGTTTGCTGCGCCGTTGGATAGTGATGCCACTAAAGGAGATCAAACCGATAAATGACCGCCTTAATGTGGTTGAATACCTCATAGAGCAACAAGAACTACGCGAAACTTTACAGGAAAATATCCGTCGTATTGGCGACCTGGAAAGGCTGATCTCAAAGATCGGTTTACAAAAGGCCAATCCGCGTGAGGTTTGCCAGCTTAAAAAAGCATTGATCGCTATCAGTGAGATCAAAAAGATCAGCGAAACATCTGAAAGTTTGCCCTTACAGGCCATTGGCTCACAGCTTAACCCATGCACTATCATGTGCGAGCGGATAGAGCGCGAACTGAACCCCGAGCCCCCGGTAATGCTGGTAAAAGGTTCGGTTATGAGCGAGGGGATTAACGAAGAGCTTGACCGTTTACGCAAGATAGCTTTCGGTGGTAAAGGGTATTTGCTGGAAATTCAACGCCGCGAAGCGGAGATTACCGGGATACCATCCCTGAAAGTATCCTTCAATAACGTGTTTGGTTATTACCTCGAAGTTACCCACTCGCACCGCGATAAGGTACCAACCGAATGGATCCGTAAGCAAACGCTTGTAAATGCCGAGCGCTACATTACCCCAGAACTTAAGGAATACGAAGAACAAATTTTGGGTGCCGAAGAAAAGATACTGGCGCTTGAAACGCAATTATACAACGACCTGCTTTATTCGCTTGCCGAATATATTAAGCCGATACAGCTTAACGCCCAACTGGTGGCCCGTTTAGATGTCCTGCTGAACTTCGCGCATATCTCTATCCGTAACCATTATGTTAAGCCTAAAATGGATGAGAGCCGCATGCTGGATATAAAAGGCGGCCGCCACCCGGTAATTGAAAAGAATTTGCCGATAGGTGAGGACTATATCACAAATGATGTATACCTCGATTCGGATACGCAGCAGATCATCATTATTACCGGCCCCAACATGGCGGGTAAATCGGCTTTGTTAAGACAAACCGGTCTGATTGTGCTTATGGCACAGATGGGCTGTTTTGTGCCGGCCAAAGCCGCTACTATTGGTTTGGTAGATAAGATATTTACAAGGGTAGGCGCTTCGGATAACCTGTCGTCGGGCGAGTCGACCTTTATGGTGGAGATGAACGAAACGGCCAGTATCCTCAATAACCTTTCGGACAGAAGTTTGATCCTGCTGGATGAGATCGGTCGTGGTACATCAACTTACGATGGTATCTCCATAGCATGGTCAATTGCCGAATATTTGCACAACCATCCATCTGCCAGGGCAAAAACATTGTTTGCTACCCACTACCATGAATTGAATGAGTTAAGTAATTCATTTACACGTGTTAAAAACTTCAATGTTTCGGTAAAAGAGGTTGGTCAGCAGATCATCTTTCTGCGTAAACTGGTACCGGGAGGCAGCGAACACAGCTTTGGTATCCACGTGGCCAAACTGGCCGGTATGCCGCCAAAGGTATTAAGCCGGGCCAATGAGATATTGAAGAAACTGGAGAACGAACGTACCGGTGGTGAACATATCAAGGAGAGTATCCGCAAGGTGCAGAAACAGGCGGTTCAAATGCAGATGTTCTCGATAGATGACCCTGTGTTAGTGAAAATACGCGACACCCTGAACAACCTTGATGTAAATACGCTTACCCCGGTAGAGGCGCTGATGAAGCTGGATGAGATACAAAGAGTGGTAAAAAGCTGATAATAAACAATGTATCGGGTTTGTATCACTCAACGATAAACTAACGTACTGTAATGAAACGTTTAACATAGTCAGATGAAATTACCTATCAACCCGAAACTTTTATTACTATCAGTAGCAATTGCCACGCTAATGGCCTCATGCAGCAGCATGAAGAAAACACAGCGGCCAATTGCCCGTAATGGCAACGGACAAACAGCTGAACCAACCGCCCCAACAGTTAAAAAACGTGGTCCGTATATTATGGAGACTCCCGATAAGGAGATCGCTACCAAATATTCTACGCTAATGGGGGTGAAGAAGAACGACATTAAAAACGGTAGGTTATATAATTTTATTGAAGAATGGATGGGTACACCTTACCGTTTCGGTGGTTTGGGTAAAGATGGGGTAGATTGCTCTGGTTTTGTATATAACCTGGAGCAGCAGGTATACGACATTGCCAATATGCCGCGCTCAACTAATTTGCAGATCAATTTCATCAAACGTAAATACGAAGAAGAGTTAAAAGAAGGCGACCTCGTTTTCTTCGATTTCGACGGTAAACAGTTCAGCCACGTAGGTGTGTACCTGCAAAACGGCTATGTGGTGCATGCCAGTACCCGCCGTGGGGTAATCATCGTAAAACTGCACGACCCATCATTATATAAGTATTTTTCACGCGGCGGTTCTATCATTTTAGAAGGCGATAGCGAAGAACAAAGCAGCGGCAGATAAGCGATAGCTAATTATTTGTAAATTTACCCCATGCCAAAAGAAAAAGAAGATTACTCATTCTGGACCAAATACAAACGCTTCGCCGGTACCGAAATCATGCTGTACGTAATTATGGTGGTAGGTATTATATTAGGGATAGCAATATTTAGTTGATTTCATAGCTTTGAGTTGATGATCTGTCGCTCTCCATGCATCCACGCTTAAAACGCATAACCAACTGGCTTAAAAAGCCCAAAAGCCTTGTTAAGCTTTCGGTATTGCTGGCGATTGTATTGCTGTTTATTTTTTGCCTGCCCAAACCCTTATTCAACAGTCCGACCTCCTATGTTATCGACGATGATCAGGGTCAGCTTTTAGGAGCGTCCATTGCGTCAGACGGGCAATGGCGCTTTCCTTATAATGAAAATGTTCCGGAGAGGTTTAAGCAATGTATTATCGCTTTTGAGGATAAGCGCTTTGAATACCATCCGGGAGTTGATGTTTTGGCTTTGGGGCGCGCGGTTAAACATAGCATCAGTGCAGGGCATGTAACCAGCGGTGGCAGTACCCTTACCATGCAGGTGATCAGGCTGGCAACTCATCATAAACGTACCGTTTGGAACAAGCTCAAAGAAATTTTTATGGCACTCCGTTTGGAGGCTGGGTACAGCAAAAAAGAGATACTGGCCTTATACACCAGCAACGCGCCTTTTGGCAGTAACGTGATCGGGCTGGATGCCGCATCTTGGCGGTATTTTGGCCGTAGCCCGGATAAGCTCTCCTGGGGCGAAATGGCGGCCATGGCTGTGCTGCCCAATTCACCATCGTTGGTTCATCCCGGCAGGAACAGGCAGATCCTATTAAGGAAGCGTAACCGTCTGCTGGATAAGATGCGAAAGGAAGGCATCATCGACAGCACCACTGCCGAATTAGCCAAACTGGAACCTGTACCCGATAAACCGATGGCCTTGCCGCAGGAGGCACCACATTTATTACAGGTATTCAGGCAGGCGCACAAAAACAAGAAACAAACCGGCGATACCCGGATAACCACCACTATAAAAGCTACCCTGCAACAACAGGTGGTTGAAATTATGGAACGTCATCACCAGGTGTTAAAAGCCAATGATATTAATAACATAGCTGCCGTAGTACTTGATGTAGAAACAGGCGCCGCGCTGGCCTACGCCGGTAATGTTTTTCATCCCGGAGATGTACAATTGGAGAGCGATGTAAATGTGGTAAATGCGCCGCGCAGTCCGGGGAGTACGCTTAAGCCTTTGCTATATGCCGCCATGCTGCACGATGGCTTTATATTGCCCAATAGTTTGATACCCGATGTGCCCACGCAGATAGCAGGTTATCATCCCGAAAATTTCGACCTCGGTTATGACGGCGCAGTGCCGGCCTCAAAAGCCTTGTCGCGGTCATTGAATGTGCCGGCTGTAAAAATGTTGCAGCAATACAAATACGAACGCTTTTACGATTTTCTGCACCGGGCGGGTATCACCACCCTAAATCAACCTGCCGATCATTATGGTCTTTCGTTAATTCTCGGCGGGGGAGAAAATACCCTTTGGGAACTTACCGGCGCTTACGCCGATATGGCGCGGGTGCTGAACCATTATACCAAGTACAATGGTAAATATGATCCTGCCGATCTGCACCGACCAGTATACACACGTTCAGCCAAGCAAAAATCTGAACTGGAAAAAGCAGGCTTACTGGATGCCGGTTCTATCTATTATACCCTGCAAGCCATGGAAGAAGTGATGCGCCCCGGCGAAGAGTTGCTTTGGCAACAGTTCAGCTCGTCTCAACGGGTGGCCTGGAAAACGGGGACCAGCTTTGGCTTCCGTGATGGCTGGGCTATAGGCATTACCCCAAAATACGTGGTAGGGGTATGGGTAGGCAATACCGATGGTGAGGGTCGCCCGGGTTTAACAGGCATCAATACCGCCGCGCCGGTGCTGTTCGATATTTTCAGGTTATTACCTGCCGTTCGCGATTGGTTTGAAATGCCGGTAGGCGAAATGGTTAAGATAAAGGTGTGCCGCGAAAGCGGTTATCGTGCCGGGCCATATTGCGATCATCCCGAAGAAATGTGGGTACCTAAAAATGGCACAAAAGCCAGGGTATGCCCATGGCATCAGCTGGTGCACCTTTCTGCCGATGGTAAATGGCAGGTAACATCAGATTGTGAACCACCCGAACGGATAGTCAACAAAAATTGGTTTATACTGCCGCCGTCGATGGAATATTATTACAAGGCCCGCAGCTATGAATATCATGTGCTGCCACCCTTCCGTGCAGATTGCGCGCAGGAGAATGCCAACCCGATGGAGGTGATCTACCCTAAAGAAGGCGCTAAAATTTACGTGCCTTTAGAGGCCGATGGTACACGCGGAAGAATGATATGCAATGCCGCGCACAGGCTAAAAGGCGTTAAAATATTTTGGCACCTCGATGATAAGTATGCAGGCGAAAGTCTGGATTTTCATCAGATGGCGCTTAACCCTGTGCCGGGTAAACATAAGCTTACACTGGTTGATGGCAACGGCAATACCACTGTCATAAATTTTGAGGTGCTGGATAAGGATAAATAAAACATGTGCATAATGCTTATCTTGGTACTCATATAAACTATTATTCTGCCCATGCTCGAACAGTACGACCTGTATAATATAATGGTGCTTGATATTGAAACGGTACCGCAATACAGCAGTTTTGACCAGGTTCCGCCTCATTTTCAAAAACTTTGGGATGCCAAAACGGTAAACCAGCGTAAAGAAGAAACTGCTGAAGCCTTTTACGAGCGTGCCGGTATATGGGCCGAATTTGGTAAGATCATTTGTATATCGGTTGGTATTTTTACAGGCGGACAAAAGCCGGGCTTGCGAGTAAAATCCTTTTCGGGGCATGATGAACGCGAGCTGCTGATTGATTTTGCAAGATTATTGGCAGGGCAGCCGCCTAACCTGGTGCTTTGCGCACACAACGGCCGCGAGTTTGATTTTCCGTATATATGTCGCCGCATGCTGGTAAACGGCATTAAACATCCGCAGCAACTGGAAATTTCCGGTAAAAAGCCATGGGAGATCAACCATTTGGATACTATGGAACTTTGGAAGTTCGGCGATTATAAAAACTATACTTCATTAAGCCTGCTTACCGCCATATTTGATATCCCCACACCCAAAGATGATATCGACGGCAGTCAGGTAGGTTCCGTTTACTGGAACGATAACCAATTAGAACGGATATGCACTTACTGCCAAAAAGATGTGGTAGCCACCGCGCAATTACTTAGGCGGTACAGGGGCGAAGAGCTCATTCCCGATGAAAATATTACCATAGTTGGTTGATGATGCTGGAGGTAAATGATCTGCGTATCCGGTTTAAAACCCAAAACGGCTTTTTTGAAGCGGTAAAAGGCGTGTCATTTAATTTAAACAAGGGCGAAACCATCGGTATAGTAGGTGAATCCGGTTCGGGTAAATCGGTTACCTCGCTGGCGCTGATGCGTTTACTGGATGTAAAGCAGGCGCAGATAAGCGGTAATGTTACTTTAGACGGTAAAGCGATATGCAGTTTATCGGAAGAGGAGATGCGCGAAATTCGTGGCAACCGTATGGCCATGATCTTCCAGGAGCCCATGACCTCGCTTAACCCGGTGCTTACCTGTGGTTACCAGGTTACCGAAGCCATTGTTCAGCACCTGAAAGTGAGTAAGGCAGACGCGAAAGAACAAGCCATAAAATTGTTTAATGAGGTGCAACTGCCGCGGCCGGAAGCGATATTTGAGAGTTATCCTCACCAAATATCAGGCGGACAAAAGCAGCGTGTTATGATCGCCATGGCCCTATCCTGCAACCCCGATCTGCTTATTGCTGATGAGCCAACCACCGCGCTTGATGTAACCGTGCAAAAAACCATTATTGAGTTACTGTTAAAGCTAAAGGCTGAGCGCAACATGAGCCTCATCTTCATTTCGCATGATCTGGGTGTGATTAGGCAAATTGCCGATCGGGTACTGGTAATGTATAAGGGGGATGTGGTAGAAGAAGCCAATGTAAACGACCTGTTTGATGATCCGCAGCATCCATATACCAAAGGTTTACTGGCCTGTCGCCCATCGCCCGATTACCGGTTAAAGAAACTACCCGTTGTAGCCGATTTTTTTAATACAGATAATAACTTATCTATAGAAAGTATCCGGGAACGATATGCCTATACGGATAAAGAGATAGATAAACGCCGCAAAAAACTTTACGACCGTGCACCTATACTAAAAGTTAATCAACTAAGTACATGGTTCCCGGTAAGCAAGGGGCTGTTCGGTTCATCAAAAGCGGTGGTAAAAGCCGTTAATCAGGTTAACTTTGAAGTGTTTCCGGGTGAAACCCTGGGACTGGTGGGCGAATCCGGCTGTGGCAAAACAACTTTGGGCCGAACAACATTAAGGTTGATAGAACCAACATCGGGCAATATCAACTTTGAAAATACCGATCTGCGAAAGCTCAACGTTAACGATATGCGCCGGATGCGCCGCGATATTCAGATCATCTTTCAGGATCCGTATTCGTCTCTTAATCCGCAACTAACCATCGGTCAATCGTTAATGGAACCTTTGCAGGTGCATAAACTGTATTGTAATGATACCCTGCGTAAACAAAAGGTGCTTGATCTGCTTGAGCGGGTAAGCTTACTGCCCGAACATTTTAATCGTTACCCTCATGAATTTTCGGGCGGGCAAAGGCAGCGTATCGTTATCGCGAGGGCGCTGGTATTGCAACCTAAGTTTATCATCTGCGATGAATCTATTTCGGCACTGGATGTATCGGTACAGGCACAAGTGCTTAATTTACTGCGTGAATTACAGCAGGAGTTTAACCTTACCTACATTTTTATATCGCATGATCTGGCGGTGATCAAGCACATATCCGACCGTATGATGGTAATGAACAAAGGCGAAATTGTAGAGATGGGCTATCCCGATGACATTTACAATAACCCGCAGCAAGCTTACACCAAAGGGCTGATAGCAGCTATACCTAAATAATTAAGAAATAGCCTTCAATCCTCATATAATAAAATAAATTTTAATAATACTTTGAAAACAAGGGCTTAGAACACAATCCGCTTTTTGGTGTTTAATTATATACCTTTGTTATTATACCATACTATAAATGTCTAAAAAGAAAAACAACAACTCTTCTATAAAAACGGTGCTAACCCAGTTAGTGCTTGGCATATTTGAACAAAACGGCAATACGCCGCTCAACTATAAACAGGTTTCGGCCAAATTAAACGTACGCGATACCGAAGCACGTGACATCATCCTCGAAATATTAAAAGACGAAGCCAAGAAAGAGGTACTAAAACAAATCTCTCCCGGAAAATTCCAGCTGCTCGAACTTAAAACGTTTGTTGAGGGCAGAGTAGATATGACGGCCGACGGTTCGGCGTTTATTGTGACTGATGATGAACACGAAACCGACATTTTCGTGGCCCCACGTAAACTGCGCACCGCCTTGCATGGCGACCGTGTAAAGGTTTATGTATACGCCAAAAATAAAGGCCGAAGCAAAGAAGGCGAGGTAATAGAGATATTGCAACGCCGAAAAATGGAGTTTACCGGTATTGTAAAGCTATCTGAAAGGTATGCTTTCTTTATACCTGATGATCGTAAGATGCTGCATGATATTTTCATCCCGCTTACCGAACTTAACGGTGCTAAAAATGGGATAAAGGCTGTAGCCGAAATAACAGATTGGCCTACAGATGCCAAAAACCCGATTGGCCGCATCAAGAACATATTGGGTGCCCAGGGTGAAAACGATACCGAAATGAACGCCATATTGGCCGAGTATGGTTTCCCGTTATCGTTCCCGGCAGAGGTGGAGCACGATGCAGAGCAGATCCCGGATATAATTAGTCCGGAAGAAATTGCTAAACGCCGTGATTTTCGCGATGTGTTAACTTTTACAATCGACCCATTTGACGCGAAGGATTTTGACGATGCCTTGTCCTACAAATTATTGGATAACGGCAATTACGAAGTCGGCGTACACATTGCCGACGTAGCGCATTACATTATCCCCGATTCAGCATTGGATAAGGAGGCTTTTGAACGTGGTACATCTGTTTACCTGGTTGATAGGGTGATACCGATGCTACCGGAAAGATTGTCGAACGGCTTATGCTCGCTTCGCCCTAAAGAAGATAAACTGTGTTTTGCGGCTGTATTTGAGCTGGATAACAACGCCAATATCGTGAATGAATGGTATGGTAAAACGGTGATCCATTCCGACAGGCGCTTTACCTATGAAGAAGTACAGGAGATTATTGAAGCACAGGAAGGCGAATACAGCGCCGAAATATTAAAACTAAACGAACTGGCCCATGTACTGCGCGACCGTAAATTCAAAAACGGCGCCATCAGCTTTGAAACTACCGAAGTTAAATTTAAGCTGGATGAGCAAGGCAAGCCAGTAGGCGTTTATGTAAAAGAGCGTAAGGACGCCCACAAATTAATCGAAGACTTTATGTTGCTGGCTAACCGTAAGGTGGCCGAGCATGTAAGTAAAATGGGCAAGGGCAAGCATAAATATACCTTTGTATACCGCGTGCACGATTCGCCTAAGCCTGATTCACTGGCCAACTTCGCGCAGTTCGCCGCAAGGTTTGGGTATAAGATCAGTACAAAATCTGACAAAGACACTGCCCGTTCACTCAATTACCTGATGAATGATGTGGAGGGTAAAAAAGAACAAAACGTGCTTACCCAGCTGGCTATACGCTCAATGGCAAAAGCTATTTATACCACAAAAGGCACCAGTCATTATGGCCTGGCTTTTGATCATTACACCCACTTTACTTCACCCATCCGCCGTTACCCTGATGTGATGGTTCACCGTTTACTGTTCCATTATTTAAACGGAGGACAATCGGCCAATGCCGAGCATTACGAAAAAATGTGCGAGCACAGCTCCCAAATGGAAAAAAAGGCTGCCGATGCCGAACGTTCATCTGTTAAATACAAACAGGCCGAATACCTGCAGAATCAGGTTGGCAATATCTTTAGCGGTGTAATATCGGGCTTAACCGAGTGGGGAATGTATGTTGAGATCATCGAGAATAAGTGCGAGGGTATGATACGCCTGCGCGATATCAGCGATGATTTTTACACTTTGGATGAAAAGAACTACGCCATAATTGGTCAGCGTAAAAAGAAGGTATATCAACTGGGCGATGAAGTTCAAATACGTGTAAAAAACGTTGACCTTACCAAAAAGCAAATAGATTTCTCGTTAGTACAGGAGTAACTATATTTGCAGGGCGTAATATGAAAAAACTTAACGAACTGCAGGACCTGATCATCGATGGCGTTAATCAGCTTAACTATCCCGATCAGCCCGCGGAACTCTACGAACCGATAAGGTATATCTTATCATTAGGCGGCAAGCGCCTGCGCCCGGCTTTGCTGCTGATGGCCTGTGACTTGTTTGGCGGCGATGTGGAAGCGGCCGTAAAACCGGCATTGGCCATTGAGGTTTTTCATAATTTTACGCTGATGCACGATGATATTATGGACAATGCACCATTACGCCGTGGCAATGTTACCGTGCACGAAAAGTGGAATACCAATATCGCCATACTCTCCGGCGATGTAATGATGGTAGAAGCCAACAAGCTGATGATGCTGGTGCAGGATAATATACTGCGGTCTGTTCTCGATATTTTTAACGAAACGGCACAGGGCGTGTGCGAAGGGCAGCAGTTTGATATGAACTTTGAGCAGGATGATCGGGTGAGTATAGATGAATACCTGAACATGATCCGTCTTAAAACCGCCGTACTGCTTGGCGGCGCGCTAAAAATTGGCGCGCTGATAGGAGGGGCCGACCAGGAAAATGCCGAAAAACTTTACCAGTTTGGTGTAAATCTGGGTGTAGCTTTCCAGCTACAGGATGACATTTTGGATGTGTACGGCGACCCGGAAAAATTTGGCAAACAAGTAGGTGGAGACATCATTTCCAATAAAAAAACTTACCTGCTTTTAAAAGCCCTCGAACTGGCCGATAGCGACCAAAAGCAACAATTACTACAGTGGATAGCTGCTACCGGCTTTAATACAACCGAAAAGGTAGCTGCCGTAACGGCTTTATACAACAGCATACAAGTAAGGCAACATGCCGAAACGGCCATGAATACCTACGCCGAAATAGCCTTCAAGGCATTGGATGCTATCACATTGCCTGAGGATCGCAAACAATACCTGCACAATTTTGCAGATGGTTTGATGGTGAGGGATTATTGAGGTTTTTCACGATTATCTTTAAGTCTTTAGTAAGACACATTCCAAGGGGATCTAAGGAATGATGATATTGGCTGCTGTTTAATTTGTCCAAACTTGCTGTTCAATATGTTATTGTATAGCAGGCAAGGTATATATAATTGGTTAGTAAAGGCTTCACGATTTTAACTATACTCCATCCGCGGCTCAAGCACTGGCCACGGATAGAGATATAGTAATGCTTTTAAAGGGTAGAAATAAAAAGCGCTTACGTGATGGGTTTAGGTATTACCACGGCAGTAAAGGTAGGGGGCCTACCCCATAAAAAACCACGTAGAAATACCTGTTTTTAAAATAGTTTTAACGGTTAAAAATGGGTGAAAACACGGTTTGCAAGCAGTTTTTGGTGTGTTTTGACTGGTAAATTATGGATAGTAAATATCTGCTTTTAGTGTTAAACTTTTGAAAGCCAGTTGATGAGCCTGCCAAAAAGAAATGAGAGGTTGTTTCACACCCCGCATTCGCTTAATTTGCCGATAAATATTTATAGGCACTTATATATTCTAAAATATTTATTGTTGTGCGGCATGTTCTGCCTTTACGGCTTTAAAATAGGCTATCAATTTTTCAATATTGTTAATGTTGAACTTGTTCTCGTGTATCCTGTCGACCACTTCGGGTTCATCGCCCATAATGTCGCTCATAATATCGATAAAGTTATTTGGGGTGAGTTGTACCAGTTCGGATGTGTTAGCGCCAAAGTAATAAGTGGCCTTGCCTTTACCGCCGCCGCCATTACCGCCAAATGATATGCCTACGCCGCCGCCTACGCCACCTCCGTAGCCGCCGCTACCTCCACCAATGCCACCTGAAAGTCCGGGACGAAATCCTCCGCCACCGCTGCTACCTCTGCCCAGGTATAGTTTAACCTCTTCGTTGAGTACTACCTTTACAAAATCAAGTTCTTTGCTTCCCCAGCTTTCGTTTTTTGGGGCATGGGCAACAACAAAGCTATCCTTACCCACCATAAACGAGCGCAGTTCACCCGCGCTTAATTTAATAGGGTTCATTTTTTCATCCTTTTTGAACTCGATAAAGCCTTCATCCTTAACAGGGCCTTTACCCGACGGATTAGGGCGGATAAAACCGGTTTCGGTATTGCCTTTAATATCGGTAAATACACCCGGCTGCCATTTTTGGGCTGTAGCCGTTAGTACAAAACAAATGCTTATAAATGATAGAATTGCTTTTTTCACTTTATTCAAATAATATAGTTAAACACAAATATGCTCTTTTTATTACGCTGATTGAGGGCATTATTTAAAAATGGTTTGGCTAAAATTGTTACATGGATAAAGCAACGTACCATTTTATGTAAGCCAATAAAAATTAGATTTGTGCCTTAAAATACTACTAAAATTAAAAACATGCAATTAACTGTCGATCTCCGCAGCGATACCGTAACTAAGCCTACACCCGGTATGCTCGATGCCATGATGAGCGCCCGTGTGGGTGACGATGTTTTTGGTGAGGATGAAACTATAAACGAACTGGAACAAAACGCTGCCGCCATATTCGGTATGGAAGCCGGTATCTTCTGTCCGTCGGGCACCATGACCAACCAGATCGCTATTAAATGTTTTACCCAACCGCTCGACGAACTTATTGCCGACCAAACCGCGCATGTGTACCGTTATGAGGGCGGCGGCATTGCTTTTAACTCGGGCGTATCCACGCGTTTGCTGAACGGCTACCGCGGGATATTAACGGCCGAAATGATAGAACCGGAGATCAACGCAGAAAACATCCACTTTCCGCATACCAGTTTAGTAGTGCTGGAAAACACGGTAAACAAGGGCGGGGGTAGCTGTTACACGCTCAATCATATCAAACCCATAGCGCAACTCTGCTCACAGAAAGGCCTTAAGCTACACTTGGATGGTGCCCGTATTTTTAATGCCTTAGCCCACACGGGCGATGCGGCTATTGATTATGGTAAGTATTTTAACGGTGTATCGGTATGTCTTTCAAAAGGACTGGGTGCGCCGGTAGGTTCGGTTTTACTGGCCGATAAAGAAACGATAAAGTACGCGCGCCGTATCCGTAAAGTATTAGGCGGAGGCATGCGCCAGGCGGGCTTTTTGGCAGCCGCAGGTATCTATGCGCTCGACCATCATGTGGAGCGACTGAAGATAGATCATGCACATGCGCAGATACTTGCCGATGAATTATCCAAACTGGAATGGGTAACAGGAGTAATGCCTACCGAAACCAATATCGTATTGTTTGATACCGTGCAACCTGCCGAACAGGTGCTTACTTCGCTAAAGGAGAAAGGCATACACGCCATGAGCACCGATAAGCACCGCATTCGTTTCGTAACCCATCTGGATGTGCATCCGCAAGGAGTGGAGTATGTGGTGGACGTTTTGAGGGATATTTGAGGAAGTCGGAAGTCCGAAAGTTGGCGTAAGTCCGGAAGCTTTTTAAAAGATTTGACAAAAACTTTCGGACTTACCGACTTAAGCTGACTTTCGGATTTTAAAATCAACTATTTTGCCTTTCAACCATCCAGCCCGGATATTCTTTTGGCAAGGCGCTTACCTCTTCAATTTTTTGAAGCTGTTCGGCGGTTAATTCCAACTCAACAGATTTAAGGTTATCCTTTAGCTGATCGATGTTTTTCGCGCCGATAATAGTGCTGGTTATACCTTTTTGCAAGCGTACCCAGGCCAAAGCAATTTGTGCCGGTGAGGCGTTGTGCTCTTTACCTACCGCGGTAATTACATCAATAATATCATAAGCCCGGTCTTTATTGATAGGAGGGAAATCGAAAGCATCACGGCGTGAGCCCGATTTATCACCATCGCGGGTGTATTTGCCCGATAGGAACCCTCCTGCTAAAGGACTCCATGGTAACACGGCCAGGTTTTGATCGGCAGCCAGCGGAAGTATTTCACGTTCAATATCCCGGCCTGATAACGAATAGAAATATTGCAAGCCTACAAACTTGTTCCAGCCATTACGTTCGGCTATTCCGGCAGCTTTCATCACCATCCAGGCGGGCCAGTTACAAACAGCAATGTAACGTACCTTTCCTGTTTGTACAACATCGTTAAGCGCACGCATGGTTTCTTCAATAGGGGTACGCAGGTCAACGCCATGTACGTATAGCAGATCGATATGGTCGAGTTGCAAACGCTTCAGGCTTTCATCAACCGAGTTAAATATATGATAGCGGGAAAGACCGGTATCGTTCAGTTTCTCGCTCATTTTTCCGCGTACTTTGGTAGCTATCACCAGCTCGTTACGGGCAATACCAATGTCTTTGATAGATTGGCCAAGCAAAGTTTCTGATTCGCCAAACGAATAAATGTTGGCCGTATCAATAAAGTTGATCCCCGAATCAATTACGGTTTTCATGAGGTCGTTAACTTCCTGTTGCTGAATTTTACCTATGGCTTCCCAATAACCGGTACCGCCAAAGGTCATGGTGCCGAAACAAATTTCAGATACCAGCAAGCCGGTGTTACCTAAAAGATTGTATTTCATAAATATGTGGTTTTTGTAAATGAATAACCAAAGTTTATCAATTGTTTAAACGCTATGGTCAGCAAAGGGTAAACATTCAAAGTAATGAGAGACGTTTTATCCGTAAGTAAAATACACGGTTTTGGTGCCATTATTTTTAGCGTAGATCAAAAACCGGCGGAAATTGCGAAAGTCTTGCCCCAGGTTATTGTCTATATAGCCATCGCCTGTGTCTTTGTCAAAATTAGCAAAGTAGGCATTATGGTTCAGCGTATCAGGGTTGCCGGGTTGTTGCTGTAATAATTCCGGCAGGTTTTTAATGGGCGAAAGCTTCTCTATCAGGTTATTGATAAGCAAAAGCATTGAGCTAATATTCCCTTTTAACTTTTCGCGGTTGGCTGTGTTATCGTCGATGATCTGTTTACGTTCTTCGTCGGTTTCAGTATGGCTTAGCATGAACTGCAATTGCTCGTCATCGCCATAATTGTTCATATCGTATATCGGCGTAATATCAATATCGGTAAGCCTGCCTATCTGATCGAGCTCCGGCTCGCCGCTGATCACATCCCTGCGCGAAATAAAATTGCAGAATGTACGGCTTAAACCATGCTGGTAAAAGTTGCGTTCTTCGGGGTCGTAATAAGTGGTATCAAATATTTCTTCGGGGTTGTTTACGTTGATCGAGATATCTAAGCCCATAATAAATACTTTTATTGTATTGCTAATATAGCGGCATTAAAACATTAATGGTGGTTGTGCTATTGTAATAATTACAATGAACCGATTATTAAAAAAACTTGAGAAGATTGGCCGCGATCCTAAATCAACAGCCAAAGCGGTTGGGCTGCGCTATGTGGCCGATACCACACCCGGTTATACCCGTAAAAAAGCTGGAAAAGGCTGGAGCTTTTACGATGCCGAAGGCAAACTGGTAAAGGATAAAGAACTGGTAACCCGCTTTACCAAACTGGTGATTCCGCCGGCTTACACCAATGTTTGGATCTCACCTTATGAGAACGGGCACCTGCAATTTACCGGTATAGATGTAGCAGGTCGAAAACAATACCGCTACCATGCCGATTGGAACAAGATCCGTAATCAATCAAAATATCACCGGTTGCAAACCTTCGCATCGCACCTCCCTGCCATACGCGAACAGGTTGATAAGGATTTGCTGCGCCGTAACCTCGATTTTCCGAAAGTGGTTGCATTGGTAGTACGCTTAATGGAGTTAACCAGCATACGTGTAGGTAATGAATCGTATAAAAAGCTGTATGGTTCATTCGGCTTAACCACCTTGCAGGATAAGCATGTGAAAATTGAAGGCTCCGATATGAAGTTTGAGTTTAAAGGTAAAAAAGGCGTATACCAAAAAATAGCTCTCCATAGTAAAAAGCTGGCCCGTTTGGTAAAACAATGCCGCGATATACCGGGGAAAGAATTATTCCAGTTTTATAATGATGCTAACGAACGCTGTACCATAGGTTCGGGCGATATCAATAACTACTTAAAAGAAATAACCGGTGAAGATTTTACCGCGAAAGATTTTCGTACCTGGGCAGGCAGTGTGAGTGCCCTGTATGCCTTTAAGGCAGCCGGGGAATTTGAAACCATAACCGAATGCCGTAAA
Organism: Mucilaginibacter gynuensis; assembly: GCF_039541195.1. Classification (NCBI taxonomy): domain Bacteria; kingdom Pseudomonadati; phylum Bacteroidota; class Sphingobacteriia; order Sphingobacteriales; family Sphingobacteriaceae; genus Mucilaginibacter; species Mucilaginibacter gynuensis. Next base: position 387,094 of record NZ_BAABFT010000001.1, on the reverse strand, counting down.
AAGATAGTGAGCGTGCTGGATGAAGTTGCCCTTAATTTAGGTAATACCCGTACCGTTTGTAAAAAATACTATGTGCACCCTACGGTGATAAAAAGTTACGAAGAAGGCCACATATTTAAATACATTAAAGACCTGGATGAAACTAAGGATGTAAAAGCATCAGAGCTTAACACAGCCGAAAAAGCGCTCATCAGTATCCTCGAAAATGAAAAGCTGGCCGAAGCGAGCTGAGATGGTCATTGGTCATTAGGTCAATGGTCATTACTCAGAGTTTTTTCATATATAACTAATTAATGATTATTGTTTAGCTAATTTGGTCGTCGATTAATCACTTGCAACTAACAACTCACCACTCACTACATCACTCATTCAATAATTCACTAATTAAAGCTGATGGCTGCAATCACTACGGTAATAACAGGGGCAACTTCGGGTATAGGTAAAGAAACGGCCATTGCTTTGGCTAAAAAGAAGCACGCCTTATACCTGTTGGTGAGGGATGTTGCCAAAGGGGAGATGTTGGTTAAACAGCTAACAGTCGAAACGGGCAACCACGAAATTTATGTGGTATATTGTAATCTGACCGATCTGCAAAGTGTATACAAAGCAGCTGAAACTTTAAAGAGTAAGCTGTTTGCTATCAATGTGCTGATCAATAATGCTGGTGGTATTTTTGCGGAATTCGGGTTAAGTACGGATGGTTATGAGTTGACCTTCGCTGCTAATCATTTAGGTCATTTTGTACTGACCAATGCCTTGTTGCCCTTGTTAGAACGCGGACAAGCCCGTGTGATCAACGTAAGTTCGGAAGGGCATAAAATAGGGCGACCGGCCTTTGATGAACTGCACGGGATTAAAAAGTATTCATCAATGCATGCTTATGCCAATGCTAAGCTGTACAATATATTTTTCACAAAATCACTTGCCGAAAAATTCGGCGGCAAGGGTATCACCTCATTCGCGCTGCACCCCGGTGTAGTTAAAAGTAATTTTTGGGATGGCATTAGCTGGAAAGGTGTCACCGGTTTTATGAAACTGCTGATGACACTGGTTCGCCCGTTTATGATATCGGCAGAAAAAGGTGCTCTAACTACCATTTACCTTGCCACGCAAAATGGTTTACATACTAAAAGCGGGCAGTACTTTAATAAATGTCGTGTGGCAAAAACGTCGGCTATGGCCAATGATGTTGCTGCTCGCGAAGCGTTGTGGAACCTTAGTCAGAAGGCTTACGATAAATTGCTTTCTGTAACATTAGTGAAACAAGCAGAAAAATAGTCAGCCTTTTGTAAACATTTTGAAAGGGATATTTATATTTACTTCATTAATCCCCAAATATGTTATTTAATAAAAAAACGTTTGCCACAATTGGTTTATCATGTGCCGTTGTTTTGTCGTCAATGGCTTCGCTTAAATCAGCCCCTGAACCTGAAGAGAAGAAGTTTAAGAACCTGAAAGTGCTGCCGAAAAATATTTCAGAGGATGCCATGCACGAGGTAATGGAAGAGTGGGAGCACGCGCTGGGTGTACGCTGCGGTTTTTGCCACACCCGTAACGAGGAAACTAAAAAAATGGATTGGGCAAGTGATGCCAAGCCCGAAAAAGAAATGGCTCGTAAAATGTTTAAAATGACAGCCATGCTTAATAAAAAATATTTCGCGGCCAAAAAAGATTCGTTAGGTATGATAGCCGAAACCGGTGTAAACTGTAACAGTTGCCACCAGGGCACCGAGCACCCCGAGCCTAAAAAAGCCCACGTGGAAGAAAAGCATTAATCGAAACCAGTTTTATTATAAAGGCACAAGAAATTGTGCCTTTACTGTTTAAGTCAAAAATGGGAACTCAGAAGTGTGAGCGTCGCTATGCAATGACACGTATTTGACACCATTTGCATGGTTATTGCTTACCTTTATAATACTAAGAAAAAATATATATGAGTACTGAAAAAGCTATTTTAGCTGGTGGTTGTTTTTGGGGAGTAGAAGAACTATTCAGACATCAGCCGGGTGTTATTTCAACTGTGGTTGGTTACACCGGTGGCGATGTTGCTAACGCGACTTACCGCAATCACGGAACACACGCGGAAGGTATAGAGATCGTATTTGATCCTTCTGTTTTATCTTACCGAGGATTATTGGAATATTTCTTCCAAATTCACGATCCTACAACACGCAACAGGCAGGGTAATGATATAGGCACATCGTACCGTTCGGCCATATTCTATTTTGATGAAGCGCAACGCGAAACAGGCAATACATTAATTGCAGAGATGGAAGCATCGGGCAAATGGCCCGGTAAAATAGTAACCGAGGTTGTACCGGCTACCGATTTCTGGAACGCCGAAGCAGAACACCAGGATTACCTTCAGAAAAATCCTTATGGCTACACCTGCCACTTTGAAAGGCCTGATTGGAAGTTGAGTTAATAAAGATCAGTATAAGTGATCTTATTCTGCAGAATTTAACCGCAGAGGATATTGAGTTGAATCGCAGAGTACAGGGAGGTTTCTATATAATTTGTATCTCTCCGTACTCTGCGTATTAACTCTGCATCTCAGCGGTAAAAAACAGTAGAACAAAGCTTCACTTCCGCTTACTCATCGACGGAGGTGCATCTTCAGGTTTGCTGCCCCAGCTCGGGTTAGGTTGCGGGCCCATGGTTAATACCAATTTGCCGCCGTCAACCAGTTCGGAATGGTAGAACCAGGGTTTGTTCAGCGGCTTGCCATCCAGCGTGGCCGATTGTATGTAGCGGTTAGTATCAGATACATTTGGGGCTTCAATAGTGAACGTTTTGCCTGAATAATAAGCCGGATCAAGCATGATAACGGTTTTGGCAAAGAGCGGGCTGCCAATTTCATAGAATGGTTTTATCGAAGCGCCGCCATTGGTTTCAAACAAACCCATCGCGCTCATTACATACCATGCACCCATCTGGCCTTCATCCTCATCGCCCAGCCAGCCGTAATAGGGGCTATCGCCATAATATTTATTCATGATCTCGCGTGCCCATTTTTGTGTAAGCCATGGCTTGCCCGAATAGTTGAACAGGTAAGCCGCCTGCATATTGGGTTGGTTGCCGTGGTTAATCGGCACCCTGTCGTAAATGTCGGCATCGGCATTAAAGTTAAATTTAGATGATTTTTCAAAACCCTCATTCAGGCGGTTATTAAACTCATCCTTGCCTACTAAATTAATGATCTGCTGCACGTCGTGCGGGTTGAAAAAGGTATACTGCCAAGCGTTACCTTCCAAATAACCCGACTTATCAAATGAGGTACAGCAATAAGGGGTCCAATCCTTTACCCATGTACCGTCCTTGTGTTTCATGCGGATGTACTTGGTTTCCTTATCAAACACATTATTATAGTTTGCGGCACGTTTTATAAAGGTTTTGTACTCCTTATCGTGCCCCAATGCTTTGGCCATTTGGGCTACACACCAGTCATCGTAAGCATATTCAAGTGTGTTTGAAACTTGCCCGAGTTCATCAGGAACAAAGCCCAGTTTCATATAAGCATTCAAAAATTTATTGCCTGCGAAGCCTCCGCAAGGGTGGTTAATGCCTTCTACCGTTTGGTTATGCAGCATTGCCTTAAAAGCGGTATCGGCATTATAATTACGAATGCCTTTCATATAGGCGCTCACTATTAAGGGTATCTCGTGCGATGCTTCCATAATGCCCGAATACTCTATCCCGGCCGGGCCCTTGGGCAGCCAACCGCCATATTTATATATCTCTAAAAGTGATTTCACCCAGTTATCAGCCAGATCTGGGTTTACCAGCGTCCATAATTGGTTAAGGTTCCAAAAAGTGTTCCACAGCGCATCCGAGCCATATACCGGCGATTGCGGGTCTTTCAGCTGTCTTACATTTTCGCACACATCAACATATTTACCGTTAACATCGCTCCAGGTAGTGCGTGCGCAATAGGAGCGGTAAAGGTTGCTGTAAAACTTTTTCATGTTTATGTCTGTACCGCCTTCTACCTTTATTTTACTTAATAAGGAGTTCCAGGTATCGCGGCCATGTTTGCGCACCGCGTCGAAATCCCAGTTAAAGGGATTCATTTCCGTTTCGAGGTTCATTCGAGCTTGCTCAATACTTACCAATGAAATACCTGTTTGCAGCATAATCACTTCGCCTTTGGCTGCATCAAAATCGGCATAAGCGCCAATATGGCCTTTACCGGCAATATCGCTGATGTTGCTTTTTACATCCTTGCCTTGCCAGCCACCAAAGCTTTTCATGGGTTTATTAAACCGGGCTACAAAATGTACAGTATATTCATTAAAGCCTGTTTTCTGCTTTGAGTAACCTTCAATTTCCTTATCGGTCACCTTGGTTATTTTAGCATCGAGTATCTCGTAAGCGTATTCGGCAGGGATATCCAGATCGAACAAAATATGCGCGTCCTGCGCTTCAGGGTAGGTGAGCCTGAAAAAACCCGCGCGGGTAGTAGCTGTAATTTCTGTGCGGATGTTGCCATTTAATAAGGTAACCGCGTAGTAACCGGGAGTGGCCACTTCGGTAGCTTTATCAACCCGCGAGCGGTAACCGGTCGTCCAGCCCGTAGTGGCGCCATCTGCCGGTCCTTGTACTACGTTAAGCGGACCAACAGTTGGCATTACCGAAAGCCCGGCCATTGTCCACGAGTGGATATGGCTGAAGCCGCCTACGTTACCAAGGGTGTACTCATAACCGCCTTTCCATACACCGCCCTGGTTATCCGGACTAAGCTGCACCATACCAAAGGGCATGGTAGCACCCGGATTCAGCATCCAGCGCGATTCGGATGTACCCAGTAGCGGGTCGGCATAATCAACGGGTTCTTTTTGCTGCGCCATGGCAGGCATCACCGTAATACTCCACAGCAATGCGACGATACATTTGAGTGTTTGGTTCATAAGATAGATTATTTGGCGATGCAATATAGTATATATGTATGTACATTTAAAAGGGGTTTTGATATTTTTTTAAGATGGGTTTCACCGCAGAGGAAACAGAGTATTTTGCGCGGAGTACGCAGAGATTATATAATTTGCATTTATTATATGAATTAATGCTATCAAAAGGCTCACAATTCTACTCAAGTCATACACTCTGCGTAAAACTCCGTTATCTCAGCGGTTAAAAAACATCGTTCATCCCAAATAAATTCCTATTTTTGCAGGATAATTTTACAGATCGCATTAGTAGGCGATCTACTATAAGTAATACATTTTAAACAATAAATCATAGTTGTAGATGATTAACATTACACTTCCTGATGGTTCCGTTCGTCAGTACGACAAGGGAATCTCTTCCATGCAGATCGCGCAGTCGATCTCCGAAGGTTTAGCACGTAACGTATTAGCAGCCGAAGTTGACGGCCAGGTTTGGGATGCCAGCAGGCCCATTGAAAAGGATAGCGCAGTAAAGCTGCTTACCTGGAACGATGCGCAAGGCAAATCTACCTTTTGGCATTCATCGGCCCACTTAATGGCCGAGGCGCTTGAAGCCCTTTATCCGGGTACTAAATTCGGTATCGGTCCGGCTATTGAAACCGGCTTTTATTACGATGTTGACTTTGGCGACCGTGAATTTTCATCCGAAGAATTTAAAAAGATCGAGGATAAGATGATCGAGCTGGCAAAGGCCAAATCGGAGTTTATTCGTAAACCGGTTAGCAAAGCCGATGCTATTGAGTACTTCACCGAAAAGGATGATGAGTACAAGCTCGACCTGATCAAAGACCTGCCCGATGGTTCAATTACCTTCTATTCGCAAGGTAACTTTACCGATCTGTGCCGTGGTCCGCATATACCTAATACCGGTTTTGTAAAGGCTGTAAAGCTGATGAGCGTTGCGGGGGCATACTGGCGCGGCGATGAAAGCCGTAAACAGTTAACCCGTATTTATGGTGTTACTTTTACTAAAGCCAGCGAACTTACAGAATATCTGCATTTACTGGAGGAAGCTAAAAAACGCGACCATCGTAAGTTGGGTAAAGAACTGGAGTTGTTCGCTTTTTCAGAAAAAGTAGGCATGGGCTTGCCATTGTGGTTGCCTAAAGGTGCCGCCCTGCGCGAAAAACTGGTTAACTTTTTACAAAAAGCACAGTCAAAAGCCGGTTACGAGCAGGTAATTACTCCGCATATCGGTCATAAAAACTTGTATGTAACATCAGGTCACTATGAAAAATATGGTGCCGATTCGTTCCAGCCGATAAAAACTCCGCAGGAAGGAGAGGAGTTCTTCCTGAAACCGATGAACTGCCCGCACCACTGCGAGATCTATAAAACAAAACCACGTTCCTATAAAGATCTTCCGGTTCGTTTTGCAGAGTTCGGTACTGTTTACCGTTACGAACAAAGCGGTGAGCTACACGGCTTAACAAGGGTACGCGGCTTTACACAAGATGACGCGCACTTATTTTGCCGTCCCGATCAGGTAAAAGAAGAGTTTAAAAAGGTGATCGATCTTGTATTATACGTATTTGGCGCGTTGGGTTTTGATGATTATACCGCGCAGGTATCATTACGCGACCCGGAAAATAAAGCTAAATATATAGGTACTGACGAAAACTGGGCATTAGCTGAATCGGCTATTATTGAAGCCGCTGCTGAAAAAGGTTTACCTACTGTGGTAGAAACAGGTGAAGCCGCGTTTTACGGACCGAAGCTTGACTTTATGGTGAAAGATGCCCTTGGCCGTAAATGGCAACTGGGTACTATCCAGGTAGATTATAACCTGCCCGAGCGCTTTGAGCTGGAGTATACAGGCAGCGATAATATGAAGCACCGCCCGGTGATGATACACCGTGCGCCGTTTGGTTCTTTAGAGCGTTTTGTGGCCGTATTGATTGAGCATTGTGCAGGTAATTTCCCGCTATGGTTATCGCCGGAACAGTATATCATTTTGCCGATATCAGAAAAATACGAAGAATATGCAAAAAAACTTTCTGATGTGTTAAAAGATTCCGATATTTGCGGGCTAATTGACTTCAGGGACGAAAAAATAGGAAGAAAAATTCGTGACGCTGAGGTTAAAAAGATCCCTTATATGCTCATAGTTGGCGAAAAAGAGGCCGCAGAAGGTGTGGTTTCGGTTCGTAGGCATGGAAAAGGTGATTTAGGAAGCATGAGCATTGAGGATTTTAAACAACAGATAACTAAAGAAATAACAGTATAACTTGGCATTAAACAGACCTTATAACAGAGGACCCAGGCCTCCCTTTAAGAAAAAGGAAGCCGAACATAACATCAATCAATTCATCAAAGCTCCGGAAGTACGCCTTGTAGGCGACAACGTTGAGCAAGGTATATTCTCACTAAGGGATGCGCTGGCAATTGCTGCCGAGCAGGAATTAGACCTGGTGGAGATATCACCTAATGCTGTACCTCCGGTTTGTAAAGTAACTGACTACAATAAGTTCATTTACGAACAGAAGAAAAAGCTGAAGGAGATTAAAAGCAATGCCAAGCAAACGGTTATCAAGGAGATCAGGTTCGGACCGAATACTGATGACCATGACTTTGAGTTTAAACTGAAGCATGCCATTAAGTTTTTGGAAGCCAACGAAAAGGTGAGGGCTTACGTACACTTTAAAGGCCGTGCCATTGTATACAAAGAGCAAGGCGAAATACTACTGCTTAAATTTGCACAGGCGCTTGAAGAAGTAGGTAAAGTAGAGCAATTACCTAAATTGGAAGGTAAACGGATGTTTTTAACCGTTGCCCCTAAAGGTGGTAAAAAGTAAATTGCTTGATGTGCAGATGCGTGGATATGCAGATGTACTGATGGTAAAAATGAAATAAGTTCGAGATCGAAAATTTGATATTCGGAATAAAAATAAAACGTTGCGAAAACGTCTAAACACAAATAAATAATAGTTATGCCAAAAATGAAAACCAATTCCAGTGCTAAAAAGCGCTTCAAGCTTACTGGAACAGGTAAAATTGCAAGAAAAAACGCATACAAAAGCCACATCTTAACCAAGATGTCAACTAAACGTAAGCGTAACTTAGGTCAGACCAGCTTAGTATCTGATGCTGACACCGGTAACGTAAAGCGTATGCTTTGTATCGGTAAGTAATTAAACAAATTTTTAACCAGGTATTAGAGTATTAAAGATCACCGTAAAGGGGCACTCACTACCAAAAACATCAAAAGATGCCACGTTCAGTAAACGCAGTAGCGTCGAGAAGACGCCGAAAAAAAATCATGAACCTCGCCAAAGGTTATTGGGGTTCTCGTAGCAAGGTATATACCGTTGCTAAAAACACAGTTGAAAAAGGTTTACAGTATGCTTACCGCGACCGTAAAACCAAGAAAAGAGAATTCAGAGCCCTTTGGATACAACGTATCAACGCAGGTGCCCGTCAACACGGTATTTCTTACTCTCAATTAATAGGTAAATTAGCCGCTAAAGAAATTGGTTTGAACCGTAAGGTATTAGCTGATTTAGCGATGAACAACCCTGATGCTTTCAAAGCTATCGTTGATGCAGTAAAATAATATCAGCATATTATTTAAAGAAGAACCCGCCCACAAGCGGGTTTTTCTGTTTTAAGGGTATTTGGCTTTTTAATCTTCCAAAATATTAATAATCAATATTCTGTTATGAGTTTTATTCTCATACTATTGTGCCTTTAATAATTTGTTAGTGTTTATGCTGAAAAATAAATAACTGATAATCAGTAGTTAAGTTATTTTCAGTAGTAGCTTGTATCAACAAATGCATTTTATTATTCATATTTAGAATAGTAGATCATATTAGCCCCTAAATAATGAATCTAAACCCAGATGCGCTGAGCAAAATTGATGATTTTGCTCCTTATGCCGAGTTAATGCCCTGTGTAGTAATGATTCACCAAATAGGCGAGTTCAACCTTGTTTACATGACCAGTAACGGACTTAAACTATTAGGCGTTACCTTGCTTGAATTGCAGGAAATGGGAGCGGGCTACTATCCTCGTTTCTTTAATATGGAATACATGGAAGGTTTGTTACCTAAAATGGATGCTTTGCTTCGTAATAACAGTACCGAAGATAGCTTTTCCTATTTTCAGCAGGTAAAATTACAGGGAAAAACTGATTGGACATGGCATATCACCTCCACCCGTATCTTTATGTGGGACGAAGCCGGTAATCCCACTTTAACCATTACAACAGCGGTGCCTATTGAACGTATGAAGTATGTGGAAGCCAAGGCCGAGAAGATATTGAACGAAAACCTGTTTCTTCGCCGCAACCTTGAGGCTTTTTCAACGCTGGGTAAACGCGAAAAAACAGTATTGAAACTGGTAGCTACCGGCAAATCATCACCCGAAATTGCCGATGAGCTATTTATATCGGCAGAAACCGTTCAAACTCATCGCCGTAATATTAAAATAAAACTGGGGATATCAAATGTAATGGAGTTTGCAGAATACGCGCGGGCTTTTGATTTAATATAAAAAAAGCATGAACGTATTAACGCCCATGCTTTTTGATATGATGATATTCTTTATTACGAGATCACTATAAATGTTTCTTCGCCCTCACCATTAATAGTGCGGGGTTCGTTATCGATATCCATATACTGTTTAAAGTTTTGTACATCGGTATTTACCATGTTCTTAAATACAGGGTTTAATACATGGGCTATACTTGCGCCAAAGCCGCCTGCCGGTGGTTGGTATGATATAACCACATCAACCAGTGTGCCGCCATCTTCAGTATCACGGAAACGAACCTTGCCTGCGTTATCAATAATTGAATCGGGCAACGAGCTCCAGCCGATCATATAACCCGGCTCATCTTTAACAATTTCAGCATCCCAGCTAACGCGGGCCACATTGGTTGGTAATTTCAACACCCAGTGCGAACGTTTGTCGTCCAGCACTTCAACACTTTCAAGGTGTTTCATAAATAGCGGCAGATTATCCAGCTTACGCCAAAAATCGTATACCTCATAACGAGGCTTGGCTACTGTAAACGATGAACGTATATTGATGTTCACGGCATCATCAGTAGTGGTTTTGCCAATTTTGGTATATAATTCGCAATGGCCTGTAACACCACGGGTTAACAGGTAGCCGCCTGCACCAATTTTCAAGATACTTGAAAATGGCGATTTAAATAGGTTTTTAAAACCCGAAAGACCCAGTTTTATACCACTTGCGATGGATATATATCGCTCGGGCCAGTTCAAATTTATAGGTTCATCGGTTGATGGGCCTTTGTAACGGTCGGTTACTGTTAGTGCTGTCGTTGTCATAATTTGTTACTTTAGGTAGTATATAATTAAAACAGCATACAAGGCGATGGGTTTTCTTTAAATGAAAATAATATAACCTTACTTATAAAGTAAAGCATATTGATAATCAATTATCCAATAAGCGGCGATGGTAGTTTATCTGCCCTAAGTGGTAGCCTAAATGCATAGCCAGGTGAACAAAAAAGTATTCGGTCGAAACGTCTTTTAAATGTATCTCGGCCGGATATTTTTCATTCAATTGCTCTTCCGAGATCATCTCGAAGGTATTCGCAATCATGATGATCGTTTGTTCTACCTTATCCACCAGTTCCGCGCGCGGCACATCTTTCAGCGCAAATTCATCCACACGGTTCCTCACATAACCCGTTTTGCCAAATTCCGCGCCTATGTAAGTGTTTAGGTTACCAACCAAATGCAAACAAAGGTTACCGGCAGTATTTAATATACTCTTTTCAATATACCATATCTTGTCCTCATTTTGGTAAGCCTCTATCTCTTGCTTTAGCTTTTCAAGGTCGCGGATGAACAATTTTTTCAGCGTGTCTTTTATCATATATCTATTATATGGCTTGTTTTAGTTAACTAATAACAATGCAAGATTGTTATTTTCTATCTTACTGTTGGTATTGCAATTTAAACTTTACGTGATTTTTAGTAAACAATATTGATTTACCAATGCATATTGTACTTTTACAAATGCTTTGGTTTTGGCATGCGCACATTTGCATGCTAAATTAAAAGGGAATACAGTGTAAATCTGTAACTGTCCCGCAGCTGTAAGCTCCGTTAAATTATTGCCCTGTTCAAATATGGTCACTGTTTGTAAGCAAACGGGAAGGCCGGGTAAAAGAGGAGCATAGTCAGAAGACCTGCCATAGCACAATACTTATTCGAAGCTTTCGGGGATTGAAGCTTGAATGCGCGTAGCGGCTTTTAAAGCCTGTACCTGCTATTTTTTATCCCCATAATAAATTTGTCGCCAATTGAAAAGCACGGTGTATATCTGTAAACAAATACGGTTATCTAAATGGGTAGCCCTGTTACTGGTATTGTACGGTGCCGATAGTTACGCGCAAACAGATACCACTAAAAATCTAAAGGAAGTAAAGATCAATTCATCCGCGGCGCCCAAAGTACAAACATTTAGCCCGGCGCAGCAGGTAACCGCTGCCGACTTTAAAAGGTACAGTGCCTTTAACGTTGCCGATGCCGTACGCAATTTTGCAGGAGTAAATGTGCGCGATTATGGGGGTATAGGCGGCTTAAAAACAGTATCGGTACGGAGCATGGGTGCTAATCACACTGCTGTGCTGTACGATGGCGTTCAACTTACCGATGCGCAAAACGGACAAATAGACCTCGGTAAATTCAACCTGAATAACGTACAGGAAATAGCCTTGTACAATGCCCAGCCACCTGAAATTTGCATGACTGCCCGCGCTTTCGCTTCGGCGAGTGTGTTGAGCATTAAAACGGTAAGACCAGGGTTATCTGTCGATAAACCCTACCAGGTACAGTTGGGATTAAAAGGAGGGAGTTTCGGGTTGATCAATCCTTACTTACAGTGGCAGCAGCGGATAAGTGATGACTGGTCGTTCATTGTTAACAGCTACTATCAAAAAGCCAACGGGCGTTATAAGTTTAAGGTTGATGATGATGCTTCAGATACTTTGGCAATTCGTAAAAACAGCGATATAGCCATACATCAAGTTGACGGCGCTTTGTATTGGGCAAAATCAGACAGCAACCGTTTCCATATCCAGTTCAATTATTATAATAGCGAACGCGGTTTGCCCGGCGCGTTTATCTATTACGTAAACAACTCGTATCAGCGTTTGCGTAACGAGGATGTATTTGTACAGGCGGGGTACGAGCGTGTTTTTACCAATGGCTTTCATTTGTTGTTAAACACAAAAGCTTCACGTGGTTATCAGCATTACCTCGATACTTCTTTTGTGAATACCAAAGGCGAGTTAAGCGAACACTACACGCAGCGTGAAATTTACCAGTCGGTATCATTAGCATACCGGATATTGCCGGAGTGGGAAGTTTCCTATTCCTCGGATGGATCTGTGGCCGATCTTAAATCGGACGTTTATGCCTATGCCTTTCCAACTCAATTGCAGTTATACAATGTATTGGCTACTGATGTAACGTTAGGTAAGTGGCATTTGCAGGGCAATGTGTTGCACCGCTACATCGGTCAATCGGTTAAGGAAGGCAAGGCTCCGCCATCGCGGTCGGCTTTTTTGCCAACGGTGATGTTATCGGTACAACCCTTTAATAAGCAAAACCTGCAATTGAGGGCATTTTATAAACGGATATTCCGTAACCCTACTTTCTCCGAAGAATATTATTACACTACGCTACCCAGGGTCATCAAGCCCGAATACACCAACCAGTACAACTTTGGTTTTACGTATAGTAAGGTGGTGAACAGCCTGATTGATTATGTAACCTTTACTGCCGATGCTTATTACAACAATATAACAGATAAGATCATTTACCTGCCGGGGCGTTCGGCCGAAATACCGGCGGTGATCAATTTGGGCAAGGTGGATATCAAAGGACTGGATGTTAACCTTAAAAGTCAGCTAAACCTCGCGCAAAATTGCAAGGGTATTTTCTCGGTTGCGTATACCTATCAACGTGCTCAAAACGTAACCAATCCGTCTGAGCGTATCTATCTCGATCAAATTCCGTATACACCAAAACATTTACTTTCGGCAAATGCGGGAGTGTTGTATAATAAGCTGGGAGTATATTATAATCACACATTTTCGTCGGTAAGGTATACCAGTAATAACATTCCCGAATACATGATACCTGCTTACAATATCAGTGATGCATCGGTAGTGTATAATTTTACTTATGGCAAATTACCGGTATCCTTATCTGCCGAAGCCAATAATTTATTTAACAAAAACTATTCGGTTATAAAGTATTATCCAATGCCGGGGCGGTCGTTCAGGCTTACGTTTCAATTAACAATTTAATTCATATAAATAACATGAAAAATTTGAAGATCAATTACTTACTTATTTCTATAGCGTTGTTAAGCGCACTATCATCATGCCGAAAAGGGAAGAATGATGTGGTGCCCGATCAGCCAACGGCGGAACGTGCCGGGGTGTATATTTTAAATCAGGGCGGTAGCGATGGTAAGGGTTCATTGAGTTATTATGACTATACGCAAAAGAATTTATCGGCAGATATATTTAACGATGCCAACGGCCGGGCAATAGGTAATACCCCTAACGATATGGCCACCTATGGCGCTAAAATGTATATTGTGGTAAACCGCTCGGGCACGGTAGAAGTGGTTAATCCTAAAAATGCCAAATCAATAAAACAGATCAAATTTGAGGATAAGGGCGCTGCACGTGAAGTGCGTTACATCGTTTTTAATAAAAATAAAGCTTTTGTAACCTGTTCAGATGGTAATGTGGCTGTAGTTGATACCGCTACGCTCACTATTGAAAAATACATAGCGGTAGGCCGCAACCCCGAACAGATGGCTATCAGTAACAATAAATTATACGTAGCCAATTCCGGCGGATACAGTTTCCCCAATTATGATAAAACAGTGTCGGTTATTGACTTAAATACGCTTACCGAAACAAAGAAGATAGAAGTACCCATTAACCCTGTAAGTGTAATTGCGGATGCTTACGGCGATGTGTATGTAATATCGATGGGTAATTATATTGATGTTTCACCATCGTTCACACGCATCAGTAGTGCTGCTGATAATGTAACCTCAACTGTTGAAACAAGTGTTGGTTATGGAAATGTAATAACCATAAATGGCGACTTAGCCTACATTATTGGCGGCGACGGCAAAATAAAAGTATACAATGTGAAAACGGAAGCAATAGTGACCGATAACTTTGTTACCGATGGCACCGCTATAGTTGCCCCTTATGCTATAGAGGCAGACAAGCAAACCGGCGAGGTATTTATTACCGATGCAAAAGATTACAGCAGCGCGGGCGAGGTATTTGCCTTTACTAAGGATGGTAAAAAGGAATATACGTTAGAGGTTGGCATAAGCCCCGGTAAAATATTGTTCATAAATAAGTAGTGGCCGGCTGTTTTCTATTTAAAGTATAAATGAGTAATTTCGCTTAATATTCTTTTAACATGTCGGTACAAAAAATGAATGCCCGTAATACGGTATTAATATTAATGATATTAGGTGCAGCAGCCATGCGCTTTGTTACTTATCAGGTGCCTTTTTTAAGCAATTTTACTCCGGTAGGTGCCATAGCCCTATTTGGCGGTACATACTTTACCGATAAGTGGAAAGCCTATTTAGTGCCCTTAACCACGCTTTTTATAAGCGATACGGTGATCAACTACCTGTATTCATCAAGGCTTGAGATAGATTACTCTTATTCGTTTTGGGTGTATTTGAGTTTTGCTATTATGGTGTTTATTGGCACCTTAATTAAAAAGGCAAGTGTAGTAAATGTAAGCCTGGCTTCTTTGGCATCTGTAATTGTATTTTGGTTGCTGACCGACTTGCCATGGTTAATTCCGGGTATGTACCCTAATACTTTAGGCGGATATGCTACTTCTTTATACAACGCGATACCTTTTCAACGCAATATGCTGCTGGGCGATTTCGTTTTTGGGGCGATATTGTATGGCGGCTTTGAAATAGCGAAGAGCAAGTTCGAATACCTGCGTAGTCCGCGCGAGTTGGCTTTATAAAATTTGTAAATGATATTTTTGAAGCGACCGCCCCACGAAGCGGTCGCTTTTTTTGTGGCTAATATTTAACTTGGCAATATGAAAAACATAGTGATCCTTACCGGTGCAGGCATCAGCGCCGAAAGCGGTTTAAAAACATTCAGGGATAGCGACGGCCTTTGGGAGGGATACAATATACAGGACGTAGCCACGCCCGAAGCCTGGGACTGGAACCCGGTAATGGTGCAGGATTTTTATAATGAACGCCGTAAATCGGTATTAGCGGCATTGCCCAATGCAGCCCATTATGCGCTGGCCAGGCTGGAAGAGAAATATAAGGTTACTATCATCACCCAAAATATAGATGACCTGCACCAGCGCGCCGGTTCAACCAATGTAGTACACCTGCATGGCATCATCACCCGGTCGCAAAGCAGCATCGATTCAAAGCTTACTTATCCTATTGATGGCTGGGAATTGAAGATGGGAGAGCTTTGCGAATTAGGCTCGCAATTGCGTGCCCACGTGGTATGGTTTGGTGAAGATGTGCCAATGATTGAAGAAGCGGCGAAAATATGTACCGCTGCCGATATCTTTATTTTGATAGGTACTTCACTGGCTGTTTACCCGGCAGCAGGTCTCATCAATTACGTACCCAAGGATGTAGCCAAAATAATTGTCGACCCGAAAATACCGGGAGTAGGGCACCTCAAAAATGTAGTGCAAATAGAAAAGAACGCAACCGTGGGCGTGCCGCTTTTGGTAGATCAGTTGCTGGGTGTTGATCCTTTAAATTCTGTATGATCAGAATTTACTCTAAACAAGAAATGCCTTGCGAAACCGCAAGGCATTTCTTGTTTACAACGTTTTGGAACTTAAAATCAGTGCCAAATAAAATTCTGTTCGCTAAATATTATTTTTATAAGTAATCAATTTTTCAATTACTTATAAAATATATCTTTAGTAATTATACCGATAGTATGCTTCTTTATAATCCTTGCGCATTTCGGTAAAGCGAGCGGCAATAGTTTTTAAAAAGTCTTCATCCAATATTTCAAATACACTGTTCACGCCATCTGTTAAGTCCATTTCGGCTATCTTGTAGGTTTGTTCTAAAAGGCCCTGCTCAATTTTTACAATGAACTTTTGATTCATGGAAAGGATGGATATTTTAAATTCGGGGTGGGGTAATTCTGCAATAATTCTCATGTCGATTTTTTATATAATGTTCTCTAAAGGATCGTGTCCGTTTATGGTGCCAAAACTGGCGATGGGTTTAAAGCGGGCAAAAAGTTCTTCACTGTACCAGTCTTCCTGGCGGGTTTTTTTGATGACCTCGGCATGTTCCTTGCTTTTATAGGCAAAGCTTTTCATGGCTTCTTCGCTGCTCCATATCGAAAAGGTGGCCTGCCGGTAAACAGGGGCTTCGCCAATACCTACGGAGGTAATATAGCCTGGTGCTTTGCTCATCAGGCTCGCTACTTCATCCACATGCGACCAAAAGTTTTTTAGCCTTTTAAACCTGATAGTAGCGCGGGTAAGTACACAGATAGGGCCAATGTAGTTTGCATTGCTTTCGGGTTTACCAAAGGGCTGTTTGCCATCCCATTTGCCGTGACTTTGTATGGGTGTGCATAGTACAGTCCATATTTCGGTACCGAACAGCCTCCACCAGCCGGATATGAAGGAGCTTTTGTAAAAGGTATTAAAGTCTTCGCGGCTATCCCAGGTGGCCAACAAGCCCCATTGCCGCCAGTCTGGTTCAAGGTCGAAGGTGCCATTGCGGCCGGTGCCCAGTAGTTTCCAAAAGGAGCAGCCATGTTGCAACGCCAGTGGTAGCCTGTGCAAGGCCATAGCCAGCAGCGCGAAAGGCACAAAGGCTTTTTTATATCGAACAATGGTGAGACTAACGATCATCAGCACGAAATAAAAGATTAAATATGAGATTTGCCTTATTTACTTTTAATGGCACATACTTACATTTGTTACATGGCAGAAGATCTGAAAATAATTACCTCTATAGACAAAGAAGAACAATACCTTTCCCTGATACCGCAAATAACCGGTTTATTATACGGAGAAGAAGATTTAGTGGCAAACCTGGCCAATGTAACCGCGGCTTTAAAAGAGCAGTTCAAATGGTTTTGGGTAGGTTTTTACCTTGTTAAAAATGGCGAATTGGTATTGGGCCCTTTCCAGGGACCGGTAGCCTGTACACGCATTGCTAAAGGCAGGGGCGTTTGCGGCGCGTCATGGGCCCAAGCTAAAACTTTAGTGGTTCCGGATGTGGAAGAGTTCCCGGGGCATATTGCTTGCAGTTCACTTTCGAGGTCGGAAGTGGTCGTGCCTATATTTCATAACAACGAAGTCGTAGCTGTGCTTGATGTCGACAGCGAAGAGCTGGCACAATTTGATGAAACGGATGCTAAGTACCTGGAGCAGATTGTTGCCTTGGTCAAGTTCTGATGAGCTGTGTATTTCTTATCCCCGGCTTGGGTGCCGACAGCAGGATCTACAAGAATATCCATATTGAAGAGTACGAGGTTGTCTACGTAAATTGGTTATTACCTGATTTAAGCGATAGTTTAGAAAGCTATGCACAAAAGCTTATCAGTCATTACAATATCACTGATAATTCTATAGTGATTGGTAATTCGTTAGGAGGGATGCTGGCGGTTGAAATCGCCAAGCAAGTAAAGCTGGATAAAGTGATATTGATCTCCAGTATCAAGTCGGTTGATGAAGCGCCTTGGTATTTCCCGGTATTCAGAAGGGTGCCTCTGAACCGCGCCATCCCCGGCAAAGTATTTACCTCGATGGGATTTATGGTAAAGCCGCTGTTTGGTAAAATGTCTGCGGATGAAGCATGGCTGTTTCAGGATATGCTAAAGAACACCTCGCCGGTATTTGCCAAGTGGGCCATGGAGGCTATTCTAAAATGGACAAACAGAACCATTCCCGAAAATCTGTATCATATTACGGGCAATAAGGATACCGTGTTCGATTATAAGCGCATTAAAGGCGCGTACATTGTTGAGGGCGGAACGCATATCATGATTTTTGATAAAGCCGACGAGATCAATCTTTGGCTAAAAAATATTCTAAATTAAATGAAACTCCCAGCATCTTTTTATACCGGTAACGATGTGGTTGACATTGCCCGCAAGTTATTGGGTAAGTACCTGTATACTTGTATTGATGGTGTAATTACAGGTGGTTACATTGTTGAAACAGAAGCTTATAATGGCGCAGGCGATAAAGCATCACACGCCTTTGGCAATAAGAAAACACCGCGTACCCAAACCATGTTTGAGCATGGCGGCATTGCTTA
The DNA here is from genome assembly GCF_039541195.1 of Mucilaginibacter gynuensis. Lineage (NCBI taxonomy): Bacteria > Pseudomonadati > Bacteroidota > Sphingobacteriia > Sphingobacteriales > Sphingobacteriaceae > Mucilaginibacter > Mucilaginibacter gynuensis. The sequence goes on along the minus strand of NZ_BAABFT010000001.1, from coordinate 368,825 downwards.
TGTTTACCTTTGCTATGGCATTCACGAGATGTTTAACATTGTAACCGGTGCAGAAGGTGTGCCGCATGCGGTTCTCATTCGCGCGGTGCACCCAACGGAGGGTATCGAGGTAATGCAGGCACGGCGTAAAATGGCCGTAGCGAAACCTAATATTACCGCCGGGCCGGGTTCGGTGGCTAAGGCAATGGGTATCTCCAGGCAAATTAATGGGGTGAGCATGTTGAGCGATACGCTTTGGGTCGAAGACAGGGGGCTGCTTTTTGAAGATGAGCAAGTGAAGGTCTGTCCTCGGGTTGGGGTCGACTATGCCGGGGATGATGCCTTGCTGCCGTATCGCTTTTTTGTAAAAGGCGATGTTTATGTAAGTAAACCCAATAAATAATACAAAGCGCAGGCATTGGAACAGCTTTTTTGTATAATTGACCAATGGATTTTCAGAACACGCTTGAATTTGCCCTGCAACTGGACGAGCAGGACTCGCTTAAACACTTTCGTAAAGAGTTTTTAATACCGCAGCATGCCGGTAAGGATGCTATTTATCTTTGCGGCAATTCGCTTGGCCTGCAACCGGTATCGGCACAAAAATACATCGCGGAGCAACTTAGCTCCTGGCAAAACCTCGCGGTAGAAGGATGGTTTGATGGCGATGCGCCCTGGTTGAGTTATCATAAGCAAGTAGCGGCGCTGGCGGCACCTATTGTAGGCGCCAAAATCTCTGAGGTTTCTATCATGAATTCACTTACAGTAAATCTTCATTTACTGATGGTAAGTTTTTATAAGCCAACTGCTAATAAGTTTAAAATCATTATGGAAGGCGGTGCTTTTCCGTCAGATCAGTACGCGGTTGAAAGCCAGGTGAAGTTTCATGGTTATGTTCCGGCGGACGCTGTTATTGAGATCTTTCCACGTGAGGGTGAGTATACTTTATGTACAGAAGATATCCTGAAAACGATAGAAGAAAATAAGGATGAGCTGGCATTGGTCCTCTTCGGCGGCATAAATTATTATACCGGCCAGTACTTCGATATTGAAGCTATCACCAAGGCGGGACATGCGGCCGGTGCTTATGTCGGCATTGACCTGGCACATGCTGCGGGCAATGTGGCTGTTAAGCTGCACGATTGGGATGTTGATTTTGCCTGTTGGTGTTCGTATAAGTACATGAATGCCGGTCCTGGTGGTATAAGCGGGATTTTTGTGCACGAAAAGCACTTTAACGATACGTCGCTCAATCGCTTTACAGGCTGGTGGGGATACCGTGAGGATAAGAGATTCCTGATGGCCCCGGGCTTTGATCCGGCAGTTGGTGCCGAAGGCTGGCAGGTGAGTACCAGTCCCATCCTGTTATTGGCGCTTTATAAGGCTTCTCTCGATGTTTTTGAGCGGGCGGGAGGTATTGATGCCCTTCGCGTAAAAGGAGATGCTCTGACGGCTTACCTGGAGTTTTTGATAAAAGCGGTTAATGATGAGCAGGGCGAAGAGGTTTTCAAGATCATCACGCCTGAAACTATTGCCGACAGGGGCAGTCAGCTATCGCTGATTTGCAAGCGTGATGGAAAGGCGATTTTTAATTACCTTACCCAAAACGGCATAATCGGCGACTGGCGCGAACCCAATGCGATCAGATTAAGCCCCGTACCGCTTTATAATTCTTTTGTTGATGTGTTTAACGCCGCCCGGCACTTAAGTAGCGCAGCGGGCTTATAATTGCTAAATAAATATGGTTTACTATAACCCGAGAGAGTGGTTCTCATTTGTATTCAGGTTTCACAAGGCCGAAACCCTTCGCGAACTTTTTCCGCTGATGACGGCCGTTGGCGCTTATTCGGCCATTGTTACCTTTTTGCTGATCGATTATTTCGAGCTGCCTAAAACCAGTATCATTACCAAGATCATCTATATTCATCAAACCATAGGTTTTGTGTTTTCCTTGCTGCTGGCTTTTCGTATTAATTCGGCTTATGATCGCTGGTGGGAAGGGCGCAAGCTTTGGGGGAGCCTTACCAATAACAGCCGCAACTTCGCTATTAAGCTAAAATACCTTGTTGGTGAAATGGAGATCGCCTACTTCAGGTACTTGATCCCACTTTATGCTCGCGTGCTACGAGATCATCTGCGTGACAAATATCACCCGGAAGATCAGGAGTTCGTTCATATAAATCCCTCACAGCATGTACCTAACCAGATAGCTTCTGCTATGATGAAGGATATCTATCGCCTCAATAAAGAAGGGCAGATCAATATGGAGCAGTTATTGAGCTTAAATACTGAAATGACTTCTTTTACAGATATTTGTGGTGGATGCGAGCGTATTAAAAAGACACCTATTCCGTTCTCATACAGTGTGTTCATCAAAAAGTTTATCTTCAGTTATATCATGACCCTGCCGTTTGCATGGGCCTTTGAACTGAAGTATTTTATTGTGCCTGTTATCGCCTTTGTGTTATTCGTATTTGCCAGTATCGAGTTGATTGCCGAGGAAATCGAAGACCCCTTCGGCCATGATGCCAATGATTTGCCACTTGATAACATCTGCGAGAATATCGATAAACACGTAGGCGAAATCCTGTCCTGATGCTGAAGATAGCTTATGACCCTATCTATGCGCACCCCTTGCCCGAAGGGCATCGCTTCCCGATGCTGAAATACGAGTTGATCCCGGCACAGCTACTGCACGAAGGTGTGATCACTGAGGATAACCTGTTTTCGCCGGAGCCCTTAGATGAGGAGATTATCTTATGGACGCACGACAAGCATTACTGGGAGCAGCTGCGTGATCAAACCCTTTCAGCAAAAGAGATCCGGCGGACGGGGTTCCCATTGTCGCCTAAATTGGTGGAGCGCGAAATACGTATTGCAAAGGGCACTATTGATGGTTGCCATTATGCTTTTGAACATGGCGTAGCCTTTAACGTTGCCGGTGGTACGCACCACGCGGGCAGTAATTGGGGCGAAGGTTTTTGCTTGCTGAACGATCAGGCTATCGCTGCTAACTATTTATTAAATAATAATTTAACTAAATCTATCTTAATAATTGATTTAGATGTACACCAGGGGAATGGCACTGCGCAGATCTTTGAAAATGAGCCGCGGGTATTTACCTTTTCCACTCACGGAGCCAATAATTTTCCTTACCGCAAAGAGATTTCCGATCTGGATATTCCGTTTCCGGATGATACGGGTGATGAGGAATTTTTGAATACGCTCTATCAAACGCTTCCCAAATTGATCGCGCAGCAACAGCCCGATTTTATATTTTACCTTTCGGGGGTAGATGTTTTGGCTACCGATAAACTGGGTAAACTCTCCTTAACCCGCGAAGGCTGCCGAGCGCGCGACGAGTTCGTGTTACAGCAATGCCATCAAAACAATATCCCGGTACAGGTAAGCATGGGCGGTGGGTATTCGCCAAACATCAAAGATATTGTTGAAGCACATTGCAACACTTATAAAGCTGCTGCTGATATATTCTTTTAAAATACAGTGGATTACAGCAATTTATTACTGATCTTATTAAACCGGATATATAGCATTATCGCGGCTGCCGCCAATCCACATACCAGGCCATACCAAACGCCTTGTGCGCCTAAGTCGAGGATGATCCCCATATAATAGCCAATTGGCAAACCTATTAACCAGTAGGATATAAAGGTGATGATGGTGGGCACATTAACATCGCCCATACCCCGCAATACGCCAAGCCCAACCACCTGCACGCCATCGAATATTTGAAATACGGCCGCGATGATCAATAATTGACCCGCTATGGCCACTACCTGGGCATCTGAGGTGATGATCCAAGGCAACCAATTATGCGCGACGATAAAAACGAGCGCGGTGCAAGTCATGAAAGCGATGACGATATGGTAACTTGATAGTGCCGAATAGCGCAGATTGGTATGATCTTTTGCGCCAAAGTTATTACCCGATTTTATAGCTGATGCAGATGATAAACCACTGGCTATCATGAATGTTATGGCTGCCATATTAATGGCCACCTGATGTGCGGCTTGGTGAGTGGCACTTATAGTACCTATCATTATGTTGGCCCCGCTGAATGCGCTTAATTCAAAAGTGCCTTGCAAAGCAACAGGTATCCCTATCTTTAAGATCTTTATTCTCCTTATCTTATCAATCTGCGCAAATGCAAAACTAACGAGGTATTTCTTAAAGTTTTTCGACCGGAAAACGTAGATCGACATGGCAACGGCCATCAGGCAGCGATCTATCAGCGTACTATAGCCTACGCCTTTTATACCCATCGGCGGGATGCCAAAATAACCCTTAATGAAAATAATGCCGAGGCAAATGTTGATCACGTTACCCCATATCGATATCATCATGGCCTGTTTGGTAAAGCCTAAGCCTTCGGCAAATTGCTTAAAGGTATTAAATACTAATAGCGGGATGATTGAAAAACCCATCAGAATAAAAAAGGGCTTGGCCTGCTTTACCACTTCGGGCGATTGATTAAGATGATCGAGTACGTAAACCGAGCCAAAATACATGGCCAGGAAAAGTATGATGCTTGTAAGTATGTTCAGGAAAAAGCTGTTTGATAACAATCTGCCGCATTCTTCATAATTGCCGCGGCCGTTCTCTTGAGAGATGAGCGGTGTCAATCCATAAGAAATACCCAGGCCAATCAGCATGGGTAATATAAACAAACTACCTACCAAAGAAACGGCTGCCAGCGATACGGTGCCCGCGAAATGGCCAACCATAATACTATCCGACACCTGCACGGCTATATGCCCCACCTGCGAAATAATAACAGGCGTGGCTAAGGTTAACGTGTCGCGGTAATGGGGTTTATATTTTAAGTAGATACGTTTCATGATCGCGACAAATTAAGGTCGCAAAAATAGGAAAACGGGAGAGAACGAAGGCTTAGCAGGCAGTATAAAATTCTTCCTTCTCGGTGGTGTGCACCAGTATCACGCCCGAAAGCACCAGGTCAACCAGTATACGCTGCGCCCTTCGGCGACCGATATTCAGCAGATCACAAAGCTGTTTTACGGTGATGCGCTGCATTTTTTCGAGATACTCCAGCAATGCTTTTTCTTTTGACGAGTATTCTATCAATACCCCCGTATCATCAGCCGATCGTTTAAGCACGTCAACCACAATTTTGCTGGCCAATACGCTTTTATCCTTCACCCTGATGTATACCCACCATTTACCGTCTTCGGCAAGGGCGTAGTGGGGTTTATCGTTGCTGGGTGGTATTTCGGCCACTAAAACAACTTTGTCGTCAATATAAACTTCTTCAAAAACAGGGTCGAGCGCGGGGCGGCAATAAAAGTGCGCAGCCTTGGTGAGCATAAACTTTTCTTCCTCTTCAGATTTTACGCCCAGTATAGTACCATTATCTGCAACGCCAACCAGCAGCATACCGCCCTTGTTATTGGCGAAGGATACCATGGTTTTGGCTATTTTTTCGTAACGGGTAATTGTCTTTTTAAAATCTAACGATACACCTTCTCCTTCAAAAATCAGCTTTTTTATAATTGCTCTGTTCACTGCGCTTAATCTTTAGTGTAAGGTGTAAAAATCCCCATCCATCTTTCGGGGTTGTTAATTGGTGTAAAGCCAAACTGGCTGTACAAACCATGGGCATCTGATGTCGCTAACGACCATCTTCTCAAACCTTGTAAACCGGGCCAGTTCATAATTGTTTGTACCAGCCATTTCGAAAGCCCTTGTTTGCGGTGCTCGTTCAATACAAATACATCGCATAAATACGCGAACGTAGCCTCGTCGGTAACCACCCTTGCAAAGCCCGCCTGCCTGCCATTATGATAAATGCCGAAGCACAGGGAGTGTTCAATGGCCCTTAGCAGTTTTTCACGCGGGATACCTTTTGCCCAATATGATTCCTTGTCAAGATAATTATAAACGGTATCAATATCAATTAATTCTTTATCGGTTGATATGGTATAGCCCTTTTTCAGAAAGGCATCATCATTCATAAACACAGTCATACAGCGGCCGTTTGTTTGTTGTCAACATAATCGAGATTGCGCATATACACTTCGCTTAACAACGAAGCGCACAAAATACCGTTCTCGTCAATCATTTCAATGGGGTAGGCCTTTACGTTTTTGCCAATACGGTTTAAATTGTTTTCGGCCTCGGTTATATCGTTGTCGCTTAGCTGAATGGTAAAGCTAAGTGTGGTGCGTGCCGGTTTAATATACCTGATATCGCAAGCCTTTAACCAAACGATGATCCGATAGCCTTTATTACTGAATATCTGGTGAAAAAGTACCGGGTAAAATGGGTCGGCAGCCGAAAATATGGTGCCGCCAAAAATTGATTTGTTGTAGTTTTTATTCAGAAAGCTCTTCTTAACACGAACCGTTACCCCCCTGAAACCGGGCTCGAACTTTACAACCCAAATACGCTGAAACAGCATAGGCGGATACAAGCGCATGATCCATTTTAGCCTGTTTTCGCTTACCCTCATAATGTATAAATATATAAAATTGGAAATATATGGATAGTTAAAAATTTGGTTACAAGGTGCCAATCTGTATAAAAGGTTATGATAAAGGCATTTATTTTTGTACGATTTACATTTTTCTGCAAAAAAGTTTAAACAATAAAGTTTTGGCAGCGTTGTTGTGATAATTAATAGAAATTGATAAACATTTAATCTGATACTTTATGAAAAAGCACATTTTAACATTAGCATTAGCGACGACCATGATCGGTGCTATTGTAACAGGATGCAGTTCACAAGAAAAAGCAAGCAGTTCAGACACTTCAGCAGCAGATTCAGCAGCTGTAACTACAACTGATACTACTGCAAAATCTGACACAACCAAAACACCTGATAGCCCCGCTGCAACAGATACTACTAAAAAAATGTAATCTCTTTTGCACTAACATAAAAAGGCCTGGTCAGCATTATGCTGGCCAGGCCTTTTTTGTTTTATCGTAGCTTCAAAAAAAAAATTGATTTCAGCGTGGGGGGACATGCACCTCAGGTTGTCTGCTGTGTATATTAAGGTTAATTATTACATTTAAAGCCTTACGGGTTTGCAAACAGATAATATACATACAGCATTTCAATTACAGCTCAATGCCGATAGCGCCGATTTCGACAGTATCTACCTTGATCATTATACGGCGCTGCATCATTATGCCTATACCATGCTTAATGATGGTGCTTTGGCTGATGAAATGGTGCATGATGTTTTTTTGAAGCTATTGGAACGTAAAGATCCCATCAGCATCCACACTTCGCTAAAAGCATACCTGTATCGCTCGGTGCATAATGAGTGCCTTAATTATATCAAGCACCAAAAGGTAAAACAAAGCTATTTAAACCATGCCGGTTACGAAATGGATAATCAAAGCGAAAATACATCGGGTGGTTTACAGTACCGCGAACTGGAACAGCGGCTGTTAAAAGCCATTAACGAACTGCCCGAGCAATGCCGTACCATATTCCAGATGCGGCGTTTTGAAGAACTTAAATATGCAGAGATAGCCGCCAAATTGGGCATAAGCACCAAAACGGTAGAAAACCAGATGAACAAGGCACTGAAAAGGCTAAGGCTGCAATTGGCAGATTACCTGCCTTTTTTATTGTGGATACTAATAAATATGATGCGATGAATTTAAACGCTGAAAACATGGAAATGAACGACGATCTGCTGATCAGTTGCCTGTTGGGCGAAGCATCAGCCGAACAAGTGGCACAGGTAACCGAATGGCGCAAAGATGATGCCGCCAATGAGCGACACTACATGCAATTTGCACAGGTATGGGAGGCAAGCGATAAACTCAAATTTACCGGGCAGGCAGATGCCCAGGAATCTTTAGGCAGGCTGAAGCAAAAAATAGCCATACAAAAAGCCGATAAGGGTAAAGAAGTAATACTGCCGCGCAGTTATAACTGGTTACGTATAGCTGCCGTATTGCTGGCCTTTGCAGGGGGCGTGTGGTTGTATATGATAAATAAAAACCCTGCCAAAGATGTGGACTTCGCTACCGATAAGGCGGTCAGGATAGATACCTTGTCCGACGGTTCTGTTATCACCCTTAACAAAAACAGCTTATTGCAATACCCCGAAACCTTTAGCGGAAACAAACGAAAGGTTACGCTGGTGAGGGGCGAGGCCTTTTTTAGTATTACCCCCGATAAAAGTAAACCATTTATAATTAACAGCAGCGGTACCGTTATTAAGGTGGTAGGTACATCGTTCAACGTGAAAAATAGGAACAGCAATATTGAGGTAATTGTAGAAACCGGAATAGTAGAGGTAAGCAACAGCGGTAAAATGCTCTCGCTTAAACCCGGCGAAAAAGCGGTGGTAAAGAAACTGGAAAAGGAATTGGTAAAACAGAAAAATACCGATCAGCTATATAATTATTACAGGAGCAAGGAATTTGTTGCTGATGATACACCCTTATGGCGCATAGTGGAGGTATTGAATGAGGCTTACGATAGCCGCATCATTATTGGCCGTAAGGAGTTGAGGAACCTGCCGCTGAACACCACATTCAAAAATGAACCATTAGATAGCGTGTTGAAGGTGATCACCCGTACGTTTAACATCACTGTGGAAAAGAAGAATAACCAGATCATACTTAAATAGCTGCCTGTTAAATGAATTTTACTTTACTACGTTCATCAAAAAAGGTTAGGCTGCTATTTACTTTTATACTGTTATCACTTGTTATAAGTAACCGGGTACAAGCCCAATATTTATTGAGTAAGCCGGTTTCGATCAACGCAAACCACGAAAAATTGGCCGTCGTGCTTAACGAAATCAGCAAACAGGGTGGCTTCTATTTTTCTTACAACGGCGAAATTTTGCGAAAGGATAGCCTTGTGACAATCAATGCCAATAATAAATTGGTAATTGAGGTATTACGGCTGCTGTTTAACCAGAAATACGAATATGCCGAACAAAACGGCTACATTATAATTACTCCGGCCTTGCCGAGATTATCGCTCATTAATACCGATATGACCAATGATGACAATACCTATTCGGTAAGTGGTTTTGTGGTCGACGAGCGTAATGGTGAGCGTTTAATGAATGCCAGCGTGTACGAAAAGCAGCAACTGGTATCGGCATTAACGGATGAGCACGGTTATTTCAGGCTTAAATTCAGGGCGGGCAACCCTCAAACCATCAGTATTACCGCAAGTAAAAGATCATACAAAGATACTTCTATCACCTTTTTACAAACTATATCTGTTAGCCAGCGCAACCGTTTGGCCGATTATTACAGTGCCGCAGATAAAGGCAACAGGGTGGAACGCACCGGATTGGGCAGGCTGTTTATCTCCACCCGGCAAATGATCCAAAGTTTAAACATTCCCGATTTTTTTGCTCACCGGCCATTTCAGGTGTCACTTACACCCGGTTTGAGTTCGCATGGCATGTTTAGTCCGCAGGTGGTAAATAAGTTTTCGGTGAATTTGGTTGGAGGCTATACCGCCGGGGTAAACGGATTGGAGGTAGGTGGTTTATTCAACATTAACAAGCGCGATAGCCGTTATTTACAAATGGCAGGCATCTTCAATTTAGTAGGCGGTACGCTAAATGGTTTGCAATTGGCGGGTGTAAATAACCAGGTGCTGGATACGGTTAAAGGTGTGCAGGTAGCAGGGTTTATAAACAGGAGCGAGGGCCCTGTATACGGTTTGCAATTAACTACCCTGCGTAATGATGCTCACAAATTGAAAGGCGTACAGATAGGATTGGTAAACAGCGCAGATACTTCCGAGGGCATCAGCATTGGTTTGCTGAATATTATCCGCAACGGCTTTTATAAAGTGAGCTTATCTGCCAATACTCTTACTAATACCAATATTTCCTTAAAAACGGGTACGCATGCTTTCTACAGCACCTTGCTAACGGGTGTAAACATCTCTGGCAATAATAAAATGTATTCATTCGGTTTGGGTGTAGGCCACGATTTTATGTTTAGTCCGTCCGTTTACTTATCTGCCGAAGCCGATTACCAGTTTGCCAATACCGGGGCGTGGGATGACAGGTGGGCGCAGGGGAAATTGCTGCTCAACATGCAACTATCAAAACATGTAAGCCTTTTTGCCGGACCAACCTACAATAAATATTCTTATACGGGCAGTCAGCCGGGTTACCAAACACGGTTCAGGGTGCCTCTTGAATATTATGGTCGTAATCCCGTGAAACGATGGATAAGCTGGGAAGCCGGTATAGCCTTTAACTCTACATTCAGCAAGCAGGAAGAAAAAACTAAGACTGACAACTCCCGGTTCTGGTATTTAGGTACGGCATTTACCGGTGGTATCGGCTGGGATAGGCCATACAAGAATGTATACGGAACAGAACTGTTCCTTCAACGTGATTTGGGCAGCCACAGCGCTGGTACATTTACCGTAGGTTACACCTACCACAGTGCCGATCATATTGAAACGTTTTATTCCGGTATTCCTAACGGGGCTTCGGATCAGATATTTATAAATGATTTTAAGGCGATACCGGTTAAGGCGGGTATCCGCAGCTATTCGGGCAAACACTGGTTCTTCGGTGGTGAACTGGGGATGGCATTCGGCATAGGTTATCCTGCCTTGCACCGTGCCACTTCCGGCGATGGTAATTTTACAGAAGAAGGTACAGGTATCAAAAAATCGGCACTCTACGCTATTTCCATGGGGTACCGCTTCAATAACGGTCTGGAAACAGGTATCAAGTTTGAAGATTATGTACGCTTTGCAGGCATCAAACAGTTCGGTTTGAGATTGGGCTATCGCCTTAAATTAAATTAAAATATTGGGGCGTAGGGGCGAGGCGTAATGTTGTTGTCATACCTGCAAAAATATATCACTATGTTAAAAAATACATTTATCAAGGCAGCAGCAGCATCTATATTACTATTTGGCTCGCTGTCGGTTAACGCGCAAAGCAAATGGCGTATCGGTTTCGGTGTCGATCCGGGTTTGGCCACTAAAGATCCTTTTCAATATACTTTAGGCGGCGATATCAGGCTGCAAAGAGATTTTAACAACCGCGTATCGGGTACGCTAACCGCCGGATTCACCCACTTTTTTGAGAAAGATCATTTTACTGGCTTTAACCAATATGGCAGCCCATACAATGTAATCCCTGTTAAGGCCGGTATCAAGTACTTTGTGGCCAATAAATTATATGTAGGCGGCGAGGCCGGTGTTGGTTTTGGGTTTGAGCAATGGGGGAACTCGTTCTTATGGTCGCCATCGGTAGGTTTAACGTTTAGTAACGGGCTCGATATGAGTGTTAAATATGAGGATTATACCCGTAGCAGTATCACCAGAACGCTTGCCCTGTGCATAGCTTATGGCTTTAGTTTGAAAAAGCTAAGTGTACATAAAAAAGCTGATGCTCCCGAAGGCTGGCTGTTAGGTTTAGCAGTATCGCCCGGACAAACAACCGAAGGTTCCAATGGCTTTACCCTTGGTGGCGAACTAAGCCTGCATCATCGTTTAACCAGCAACCTTGACGCGTCATTATCCGGTGGTATCACACACTATTTTTCTACCTATCCTAATTACTATGTTGATCAGTCGACTGTTGCCTACAGTTTCCGTACCGATACTACCACAAGCAACGTTATCCCGCTGAAAGCCGGGTTAAGGTTATTTGCCGGTAAAAAATTCTATGTAGGCGGAGAGGCGGGTATAGGCTTTGCTACCAAAGGCGGCAGTCAGTTTGTTTATTCGCCATCAATAGGCTTGCAATTTAAAAACGGTATTGATGCCGGTATTAAGTACGAGGCCTATAGCGGTCATAACATCGCTGATGTGCTTGCGCTTCGTTTACGTTATCTCCTAAAGCTTTAATTACATACCGAAACAAAAAAGCAGCGTGTTGAGCGCTGCTTTTTTGTTGATTGAAAGTATATTGAACTTAGTTAACGTCAAAGAAATCTTCAAGGCTGCCAAAATATACATTATCCCAGCCGTCGGTTATATCTTCATAAGCTTCATCGGGAATGTTGGTATGCCTTAACTCAACAGAAGTGCCGTGTTTATCATCGTGTAATTTAATGGTCACTATTGATTCTTCGGTTTGGCCGTCAAAATACCATTGCTGAACTACCTTTTTGTTGGGCTCAAATTCGATATTCTTACCTACAATGCTGCCTTCCCACAATGAAAATTCCGATCCGGGTTCGGTTGACATTTCGGCCGGGTCACCTGTCCATAATTGTATGGTAACCGGGTTGGTAAGCGCCATGTAGATCTCTTCGGGCGTGGCCGGTATTATATAATATTTTTTGTAATCTTTCACGGGTGCAATTTAGCGCAAATATTTTACTTAGCCACAGGCCCTATAGGTAAAACTGTTTTGCCGTATACCTCGTTCAGCACATTGGCAATGCCGGTATAAATGGCCGATGCTCCGCAGATGATACCTTCATATCCGGCTAAATGCGTGATTGCTTTGTTCCCGGTAGCATCGCCTGCCACCAGCAAACCAAACAATATAACCAGCGAACCAAATACAAATTGCAAAGCACGGTTTAAACGCAGCGTACCGAAAAACAGAAACAGCGTAAATAACCCCCAGATGCCGAGGTAAGCGCACATGGCACCTTCTGATGTTTTTTCGGCCAATCCCCATTTGGGTAACAGTATCAGGCCAACTAACGATAACCAAAAGAAACCGTAAGACGTAAAGGCCGTTAAGCCGAATGTGTTGTTCTTTTTAGCTTCTATAATTCCGGCAATCACCTGCGCCAATCCGCCATAAAAAAGGCCCATGGCCAGTATCATGGAGTTAAGTTCGAAGAAACCGGCGTTGTGGATGTTGAGCAGTACGGTGGTCATGCCGAAGGCACACAAACCGAGAGGAGCAGGGTTAGCGATGCCGTCCGATACCAGAACGGGAGTAGTAACTACAGTCATAATTGTTTTGGTTTAATTGGATTTACCTGCAATGTAAATTTTTTTAAAAACAAATTACAAGTAAATTTAAAAACCCGCTACAACATTTGGCGTTAACCATTTATATATGCAGAAATTAGTATTACTACGGCATGGCGAAAGTGTTTGGAACCAGGAGAACCGCTTTACCGGTTGGACAGATGTTGACCTATCGCCCGAAGGATTTGAACAGGCCAGCAGGGCTGGTAAGCTGTTAGATAAGCATGGTTATAACTTTGATGCCGGCTTTACATCGGTATTAAAACGATCAATAAAAACATTGCACTTTGTGCTGGAAGAGTTGGATCACCTTTGGATCCCCGTAACCAAATCATGGCGTTTGAACGAACGGTTTTATGGTGCCTTACAAGGATTGAACAAAGATGAAACTATAGCTAAATACGGCGAGGAGCAGGTGCACAAATGGCGGCGCGACCCCAACGAGCATCCGCCTGAAGTAACACACGATGACGAATGCTATCCCGGTCACGACATCCGCTACAAAGACCTTACCCAGCGCGAAATACCCGTTACCGAAAACCTTAGCGAAACCATGGAGAGGGTATTACCCTTTTGGAGTGAAGTGATTGTGAAGGCCATGCGCCAAAACCAAAAAGTGATCATCTGCGCGCATGGTAACAGCCTGCGGGCACTTATAAAATATATGGATCTGCTTAGTGATGAGGATGTGACTAATCTCGATATCCCTACAGCTACACCCTGGATTTATGAACTGGATGAGGGACTGAATACCATCAGACATTATTACCTGGAATAATACATTGCACCCACATTGTCATTTCGATGAGGTACGAAGAGAAATCTTCTTCGTAATGTGAGTCGACAATCTATATTGAAAAAGCTTAGACAACTTTTTAAAAGTTGTCTAAGCTAATATGCGTTTACGCCTCGTCGTTCGGATACAATTCCCCGGCTTTTTGGGCCGAAAATTTAATACCTTTTATCATAGCCGAACTAAAGCCATTATGTTCCATTTCGTTCAAACCTGCTATGGTACAGCCTTTTGGTGAAGTTACCTTATCAATTTCCTGTTCGGGGTGCGATGATAGTTGCAGTAGAAGATCTGCTGCGCCTTTAGCAGTTTGCGCGGCCATACGCAATGCATCGTGCGCATGGAAGCCGATCTCGGTACCGCCTTGCGATGCCGCACGGATAGAACGCAGGAAGAACGCGATACCACAGGCGCAAAGCGCGGTGGCCGATGTCATGAGTTCTTCATTGATCTGTATACTTACACCTACCGTATCAAATAATGATCTTACTAAGTTGATGTTCTTCTGTGTACCGTTATCAGTAGCAATACATGTCATCGATTGCCCAATAGCTATAGCGGTATTAGGCATGGCCCTTATCACCTGTACATTTACCTCTAAATGTTTGCGAATATCCTCGCAGCTAACACCCGATATAACCGATACCAGCAGTTGTTTTTCTGATTTTATTACAGGCTTAATTTCATCGAGCAGTTTGTTAAGCTGCTGCGGCAAAACTGCCAGTACAACAATATCAGCCTTTTTAACTGCCTTTGTGTTTACAGAGGTGGTTTGATAACCCTGCTCGGCATACTCATCAAGCGCAGCAACGTTTCTGCGGGTAAGTATAACCTGATTGGGCTTACATATATTAGCCGCCACTAATCCCTTTGCTAATGATAAACCTATATTACCGCTGCCTAAAATGGCAATGTTTTGCTGTGCATTCATATATTGTTGCTTAAGCGTGTCCCAAATGGTTGTTGTCCCTTAATATTTCCCAAATCGTCAGACCGGCCAATGATCACCGATTTAACGCCGCAGGCAATTGCCGTAAAAGCGTTATCCAGTTTTGGCAGCATGCCGCTGTGTATAATTTCCTGTTTTTTCAATTCTTCATAACGCTTCGGATCGATATCTCGTATTACCGATTCCTCATCATTTATATCGTGCAAAACGCCTTTTTTCTCAAAGCAGTATATCAGCGTGGTTTCGTACAGTTTTGATAACGATACCGCAAGGGCCGAAGCAATGGTATCGGCATTGGTATTTAATAACTGCCCTTCGCCATCGTGGGTTATCGCGCAAAAAGCGGGGGTAAAGCCTGCCTCAAGCAATCGCTGTATGTTTTCCGGGTTAATAGAATTTTCATCTATATCACCAACAAAACCGTAATCAATAGTTTTAACGGGGCGTTTCTTAGTGCGGATAAAATTCCCGTCGGCACCTGTTAAGCCTATCGCGTTAGTGCCAAAACGCTGTAGCTGGGCCACAATGTTCTTGTTGATCAGTCCACCATAAACCATGGTTACCACACGTAACGTTTCAATATCTGTAATGCGCCTGCCGTCAACTAATTTTGCTTCAATGCCTAATGTGGCCGAAAGCTGGGTGGCTACTTTTCCGCCCCCGTGTACCAAAATCTTGTGGCCGTCAAGTGAGCTAAAATCCTGAAGAAAATTATGCAAATTTTCAGAATTATCTATCACATTGCCGCCAATTTTAATAATATATAGTTTATTCACCTTGTTAGTAGTCTTTAAATACTTCTTATCAATGCCCATTTGGTGAATTAACGCCCTGTTTTTGATAAATATGATTCAAAATTAGCAAATAAGCGGCATTTATTTAATATTACGGTGTTAAATCGTTATTAAATTACAATTTTTAAACACTGGCTCAACAAAAAAGCACTTAATTAGTTGTCTATTATAACATATGATGAGCAACGAAAATACTACCGCCAAACCACTTGTGGTTATTATAGGCGGCGGCTTTGGCGGCATACAGGTTGCAAAGCGTTTAAAATCAGCACCTGTTGAGGTTTTAATGCTCGATAAGCATAACTATCATACCTTTCAGCCGCTGCTATACCAGGTAGCTACCGGTACATTAGAGGCCGATTCCGTTGGCTTCCCGATCCGGCGGATCTTCACCGGGCAAAAGAACTTCAGCTTCAGGCTTACCGAAGTACAAAAGATAGATGCGGAAAACAATACGGTTATCACCAGTACGGGCGATATTAAATATGATTACCTGGTAATAGCCACAGGCTCAAATACCAACTTCTTTGGCAATAAGGAATTGGAGAGCTGTACCATGCCGATGAAGAATGTTCCTGAAGCGTTGAACCTGCGCAGCCTCATCCTTCAAAACCTCGAAACAGCGAACATTACTACTGATGCCGAAGAACGCCGGGCATTGCTCACTTTTGTTATAGTAGGCGGCGGCCCTACGGGTGTAGAGCTTTCAGGTGCATTAGCTGATTTTCGTAAGTATATTTTACATAAAGATTTTCCGAAGTTGGATAATGATGAGATGAAGGTTTACCTGATAGAAAGTAAGCCTCGCCTTATTGCCGCCATGACGGAGCAGGCATCAGCCGCGGCAAAAAGATTTTTGACGGATATGCACGTTCACGTATCTAACGGTATCAGGGTGCTGGGTTATGATGGCCTTACACTCTCCATAAACGACGGTACTACGTTAAAAACACGCAACGTATTTTGGACGGCCGGTGTAATGGGCGAAGTACCCGAAGGCATACCCAAAGAGATCATCAGTAGTGGCTACCGTATTGAAACGGATGAGTTTAGCAAAGTAAAAGGCTTTCAAAATATATTCGCCATTGGCGATGTCTCATCAATGGTAACTCCGCTCGCGCCGAATGGTTATCCCGGTGTCGCGCCGGTTGCAGTACAGCAAGGGCAGCAGTTGGCTAAAAACCTTGTCCGTATTATCAATGGCGAGGCTGTTGTGCCTTTTAAATATACTGATAAGGGCACTATGGCTACCATTGGCCTTAATAAGGCTGTGGCAGACATTGGTAAAATGCGTTTTCAGGGCTTTTTTGCCTGGCTGCTGTGGATGGTGGTGCACGTTATGTCGTTAGCCGGATTCACCAATAAGGCCATCGTATTCTTGAACTGGTCGATAGGTTATTTTAGCCGTAATAGCGATAACCGCTTGATTATTCGATTTTTTAATATTAAAACCATGATGACAGAGCCGGTTGCAAAGTAGCATCAGGCTGTCAATATAAACCAATATGGATCTTTTTGTAATAATAGCATTGCTCGTTATTTTGAGCGCCGTTTATTCCTATATCAATGCCCGCTTTATTAAGTTGCCGGGTACCATAGGGGTAATCAGTATTGCTATTTTAGGGTCGGTAGCCATTATTGTTATCAATAATACCAACCCCGGTATGGCTAAGCACCTGACGGCATTGGCAAAAAGCATCAACTTTTCGCGTACGGTACTCAATGTAATGCTGGGTTTTCTGTTGGTTGCCAGCGCGTTTAATCTGGATACCAATAAGTTGAAAAAGGCCATGCGGCCGGTATTTATATTAAGTACGCTGGGTGTTATCCTCTCTACTACTATATTCGGTTTTCTTTTTTACTGGATCACCGGCTTTTTCGATATCAGGCTACCGCTTGTTTATTGCTTTTTGTTCGGCGCGTTGGTTTCACCAACAGACCCGGTGGCGGTATCGGCCATTATAAAAGGTTCAAACTTGCCGCAGCATTTAGAAACCATTATTTCGGGCGAATCTTTGTTTAACGACGGGATCGGCCTGTTGCTTTTCATCGTGATACTTGAAGTAGTAAATGCCGGTGTAGATAATATTGATGTAGCTAAAACGGCTGTTTTGTTTGCACAGGAAGTATTTGGGGGGATTGCTTTGGGGGCATTTACAGGCTACCTGGCATATCGATTAATGAGATCTATCACCGATTTTCAAACCATCGTACTGGTATCGTTGGCGTTAGTACTTACCAATTCATTGGTAGCGTCATTTCTGCATTTGTCAATTCCATTATCAGTAGTTACGGCGGGATTATTTGCGGGTAACCGTTCTATCAACAGGGATAACAAAGAGCATTCGCACGAGGCTTTAGAAAAATTTTGGGAGCTGATCGACGAAATGCTTAATACCATATTGTTTGTGATGATAGGCTTGCAGATGATCGTGGTACCCTACATTAATAACTATTGGCTTACCGGTATATTGGCCATCTGTATTATTTTGCTATCGCGATGGTTGAGTATTTTATTGCCGGTAACACTGTTAAGGCGCACGCTGAATATCAACTATGGTACCATTAATATTTTAACCTGGGCAGGAGTAAGGGGAGGGATTTCAATAGCATTGGCACTTTCACTACCCGAATCAAAATATCGGTACCTCATCTTATCGGCTTGTTATTTTGTGGTGATCTTCTCTATTATTGTGCAGGGGCTTACCTTAAACAAGGTGATCAATGCCTCGTACCGTAAAGATAAATAGCGATCACTTTTTATCGAGGGCTTGCATGTAAGCTGCAATATCACGCTCATTGGTATCTGCGCTATTTTTTAGCGCGTTGATGATATTGTTACGCTCCAATTCGGTTTTATTCTGGCTCAGTTTCTTTTTAGCCTGAAGGTTTGTTACTTCAATCTCAAAAGCTGTTATCCCTTTTATCAAACCATCGCGATAGATATCCGGCAGACTTTCCCATTGTTGCATGTAGGCTGCTTCATACTGGTTGATGGTATGGGCCAGTAATCTGAATTTATCGGCGACTTCTGCCAATTCTTTTGCTTTACCATAAGCATGTACAGCCAAATAATTCCACGTAGGCACGTTGGTTTCTTTTTCGTAATGCGATGGCGAAATATAAGCATGTGGTTCGGTAAATATCACCAGTACTTCGCTGCCATCAATCGCTTTGGCCTGCGGGTTTGCCTTAGCGAAATGTGAGGACAGTGTGATCTTACCATCACGCTGCTCAATTAAAAATGGGAGATGTGTAGCTTCAGGTTTGCCATCAATCACGTTAATTATAGTAGCGAAGCTGTAACGCTGCATAAACATTACAGCTTCGTTTAGATTATCAATACGATTGTTTGCCGGCGTGTACATATTATAAGCTTTCCAGCATTTGTTTCAACACCGCTTGCGCTGCCCAAACACGGTTACCTGCTTCGTGCACCACAATAGAGTTTGGTCCGTCGAGTATTTCGTCAGACAGTTCCAGGTTACGGCGAACAGGCAGGCAATGCATTACCTTGGCATTGTTGGTTGGCGCTAATTTTTCGTTGGTTAGCATCCAGTCTTCATTGCCACCGGTAATTTGCCCGTAAGGCTCATAAGCCGACCAATTTTTTACATATATAAAATCGGCATCTTTCAATGCTTCATCCTGGTTGTGGGTAATAGTAGCACCGCTGGTAAAATCGCTACTTAAAGCGTAACCTTCCGGATGGGCGATGGTAAAGTCGACATCAGCCTTGCACATCCATTCGGCAAAAGAATTAGGTACAGCCTGCGGAAGCGCTTTAATATGCGGCGCCCAGGTAAGCACTACTTTAGGGCGGGCTGTAGTTTTTAATTCCTGAATGGTCACTAAATCGGCCAGGCTTTGCAGCGGGTGACGTGTAGCCGATTCAAGACTTACCACCGGAACACCGCAGAACTTAACGAATTTGTTGAATATGGCTTCACTATAATCTTCCTCACGATCTTTAAGGCCAGGGAATGAGCGCACGCCTATAATATCGGCATACTGACCCATTACGGCTGCCGCTTCGCGGATATGCTCAACGGTTGTGCCGTTCATTATAGCGCCATCCTGTAGTTCAAGGGCCCAGCCTTCTTTATCAATGTTAAGCACCATTACGTTCATACCTAAATTAAGGCCTGCCTTTTGGGTGCTCATACGGGTACGCAAGCTTGGGTTAAGAAAAACCAGGCCCAGCGTTTTGTTTTTACCCAAATGCTGATGCGCGTACGGATCTTGCTTCAGCTTTAAAGCTTCGGCAACCAGCGCGTTAATATCAGTAACATCGTGTACAGAAGAAAATAGTTTCATATAACCCCTCCAAACCTCCCCTGAAGGGGAGGCGATAATTTAAATATGTTTTATAATACGCCCATTAAGTTCCCCCTTCAGGGGGTTAGGGGGCTAATGTTAATTTAAACGCTTCCAAAAATCTATCGGCATGCGCTTTTGTCAAATTTAAAGCAGGCAACAACCTGATCACGTTTGGCTTAGCTTCGCCCGTAAATATATGGTGTTTGAATAGCAGGTCCTTACGCACGTTGGCCAGTTCTTCGGGCAGTTCAATACCGATCATCAGACCACGGCCCCTAACTTCTTTTACCTGCTCAAATTTCTTTAACTCGCTGATCAAGTAAGCGCCAACTTCGGCCGCGTTTTGCATCAGATTATTGCTTTCAATCTCTTCCAGCACCGCTAAACCTGCCGCGCAGGCTAAGTGGTTACCACCGAAGGTAGTACCCAGCATTCCGTAAGCAGGTTTTATTTTTGGCGCAATAATGATCCCACCAATAGGGAAGCCATTACCCATGCCTTTAGCCATAGTATATATATCGGCATTAACACCGGCAAAATCATGCGAGAAGAATTTACCGGTACGGCCATAACCACACTGTACCGAATCGGCAATGTAAACCGCGTTATGCTCGTCGCACAAAGTGCGTATTTTTTGCAGAAAGCTTTCGGTAGCTACCTGTATACCGCCTACGCCCTGTATGCCTTCAATAATTACCGATGAAATTTCGTTTTCGGCAAAAGCCTGTTCTAAAGCTGCTTCATCGCACCAAGGTAAAAATATCACGTTATCGGTTTCGTTTACCGGAGCGACAATTTTAGGGTTGTCGGTAGCGGCAACCGCCAACGAAGTACGACCGTGGAATGCTTTTTTGAAAGCGATAATTTTCTTTTTACCATTATAAAAAGAAGCCAGTTTAAGGGCATTCTCATTAGCTTCGGCACCCGAATTACACAGGAACAACTGATAATCCTCTTTACCCGAAACATGGCCCAGTTTTTCGGCCAGTTCTTTTTGTAAAGGGATCTCGATGGAATTTGAGTAGAAACCAATCTGATGCAATTGTTTCTCCAAACGCGCCACATAATGCGGATTGGTATGACCAATTGATATAACCGCATGGCCACCATACAGGTCAAGGTATTCAGTGCCCTTGTCATCATAAACAAGGCTGCCTACACCTTTAACTATATTTATATTATTGATAGGATATACGTCGAATAAGTTCATTTCTTTGTAAGCTAAAAGCGAAAAGTCTAAAGCTGAAAGCTTCTATTTTCGCAATATTTTGATTAAGCCGATTAACATGGCTTTTACTTCGTTAAGTTGTTGATTTACTAAGCTATATAATTCAATTTCTATATAACTCAAGTCTTTACATAATAGGCAACAGTATTCTAATTCGTGAACAGAACCTAAAGCTATGTCTAAAAAATGTGCGAAATCCTTTTCTGTATTTCTTCCACTGCCTTCTACAATATTCAAAGGAATCGAATACGCTGCTCTCTTTGTTTGACTGGTAAGATCGAACTGCTCATTTTTAGGCAGTTTGGGTAACAGGTACTTGTAAACGAATAGGTTAAGTTCATGCGACTTGTTCCATACCTGTAGTTTCTTATAATCTCTCATTAGCGTTTAGCGTATTGAATTTCTTTTTCCTAAATGCTCGAAAGCTTTAGACTTTCCGCTTTAAGCTTTCCGCTTAGAACGCGGTTGCTTTTAATCGTAAGCCGGCGCGTTCATCCAGACCAAAAAGCAAGTTCATGTTTTGAACTGCCTGGCCCGACGCGCCTTTAAGTAAATTGTCCATAATGCTTATTATCAATAATTTATTCCCGTGTTTCTTTACTTGTAAAAAACACTTATTGGTATTCACAATCTGTTTCAGATCGATATTACGATTGGTTACATGCGTGAACGGGTGCTCTTCGTAATACGCTGTATACAATGCCAATGCTTCCTCTTCAGTTAAATCGCTATCGGTATAAATAGAAGCGATGATGCCACGGGTATAATCGCCACGATAAGGGATAAAGTTAATTGCGCCCACGCCGTCACCCTGTAATTGCTTTAGCGATTCGCCGATCTCGTTCAGGTGCTGATGATCAAAGGCCTTGTACACAGACAGGTTATCATTACGCCATGTAAAGTGCGATGTTTGGGATAAACTTTGGCCAGCGCCGGTAGAACCTGTGGTAGCAGTAATATTTACTTCGGCAGTCAGTAAGCCTTTTGAAGCTAATGGCAGCATACCCAATTGTAAACAAGTTGCAAAACAACCCGGATTGGCTATGTTTTGCGCTTGTTTGATGGCATCACGGTTTAGCTCGGGCAAACCGTAGACAAACTTTTTGCTACCGAATTCGGCATTTTGATTCAACCTGAAATCCTGGCTAAGATCGATGATCCTGATAGTATCGGGTATCGGGTTGGCAGCTAAAAATTTCTTCGCGTCGCCATGGCCAACACATAAAAACAGCACATCGATCTCGTTTGATAGCTCGGCCGCGAATTTCAGATCGGTATCACCAAACAGATCGGTGTGTACCTCGTAAATATAATTACCCGCGTTGCTGTTGCTATGTACAAAAGCAATTTCAACATTAGGGTGATTGATCAGGATCCGCAGCATTTCGCCGCCGGTATACCCGGCACCGCCTACAATACCTGCTTTTATTACCCCCCAACCCCCTGAAGGGGGAGTTGGGTTTATATCAATATTTTTATTTATCTCGCTCATGACGTATTTGTAATTCCCCCTTCAGGGGGTTAGGGGGTTATTCTGTCATTCTTTGTAGTTGGATAGGAGTACAAAATGAACTCAAGGTCGTTTTCGCCTTTGTTACTTATGTAGTGCTTTTGCAGCGGCTGTATCTCTATACCTTGCTGCTCACGTAACAAATGCTCTACGCCGTCAATTATAAATGTGGCACGCCCTTTCAGTATAAAAAACACCTGTTTGGCCTTTTCATGATAGTGCAATTGTTCGGCTGTATCAGGCGGCATCAGTTCCTGCTTAACAGACAGGGCATCCGTTTCTATGAATGTCCATCCGTGGCAGTCATCGCCCCAGGTATAATGCGTTATACAATCACTTTTTGAAAAGACGATTTCGCTCATTATTGAGGGCTGTTTACTTTATGATAGATCATTACCTGATTGCCAAATATTTTTGAAAATCCTTTAACATCTTCACCGCTCCAGGCATTATTCATTTCACCATAGCTGCCAAATTTGTTCGACATCAGGTCGTGATCCGATTCGATACCTACCACCTGGAACCTGTATGGGTGTAACTGAACAAATACTTTACCGCTTACATTGGCTTGGGTATCACTCAAAAATGCCTCCATGTTGCGCATAATAGGATCGTGGAATTGCCCTTCGTGCAACCAGTTGCCGTAGAAAGATGATAGTTGGTCTTTCCAGGTTAATTGCCATTTGGTAAGCACGTGTTTCTCTAATGTGTGGTGCGCTTTAATAATCACCATTGGCGCGGCGGCTTCAAAGCCTACACGGCCTTTTATACCTATAATAGTATCACCCACGTGAATGTCACGACCAATGCCATAAGGCTGCGCGATAGCCTGCAAAGCCTGAATGGCTTTAGTTGGGTGGTCATATTTTTCGTTGTCGATAGCCACCAGTTCGCCTTTTTCAAAAGTAAGTTCGATATCCCTTACAGCCGATTCGGTTACTTGTGTAGGCCATGCTTCTTCAGGTAGGCCCAGGTTTGAAGTAAGCGTTTCTTTACCGCCTACCGATGTACCCCAAATACCTTTGTTAATAGAATACTTCGCTTTTTCAAAGTTCATTTCAACACCATGTTTCTTCAGGTACTCAATTTCCTCTTCGCGGCTCAGTTTAAGATCGCGGATAGGGGTAAGTATCTGTACGTTAGGTGCCAATATGTTAAATATCATATCGAAACGCACCTGGTCGTTACCGGCGCCTGTGCTGCCGTGGGCAACGTACTCGGCACCAATTTGGTGAGCATAGTTGGCAATAGCTGTAGCCTGGCTAACACGTTCGGCACTTACCGAAAGCGGGTAAGTATTGTTCTTTAACACGTTACCATATATAAGGTAGCGCACGCAGGTATCATAAAAGTTCTTGGTTTCGTCAACCACGTGGTGTGAGGTTACGCCCATTTTAAAAGCGCGTTCTTCAACACCTTTAAGTTCTTCTTCGCTGAAACCGCCGGTGTTTACAATTACCGAGTGCACCTCTAAACCAAGGTCGCGTGTTAAATAGATACAGCAAAATGATGTATCGAGGCCGCCGCTGTAAGCCAGTACTACTTTTTTCTTCATATTATGTTTAATCAATCAGCTTAATGTTAAGCTTTTGCAAATAGTGTCAATAATTTACCCGGGCCTCTCAACGCGTTTTCAATACGCTCAAGTAAGGTAGCCTTGTGGGTTATCTTTTTCATTTTGTTCTCATATTCCTTACGCTTCTCTTCCGGGTCGAACAGCATGGCGGTGCACATGCAGTTCTTACGGCCCTTGCTCATAAGTATATCGTAGTTAACGCAGCTTTTACAGCCTTTCCAAAAATCTTCGTCCTGCGTAAGTTCAGAGTAGGTAACGGGTTCATAACCCAGTTCAGAGTTGATCTTCATTACCGCCAAACCTGTAGTTAAGCCAAATATCTTAGCATCGGGATAAGTTTTACGCGATAGCTCGAACACTTTATGCTTGATTGCTTTCGCCAAACCTACTTTACGAAACTCCGGGTTTACAATAAGGCCCGAATTGGCCACGAACTGGCCGTGGCTCCAGGTTTCAATATAGCAGAAACCGGCCCAGGTGCCATTTTTATGTAAAGCGATAACCGCTTTGCCTTCCAGCATTTTATTGGCGACATACTCCGGCGAGCGTTGTGCAATACCGGTGCCACGGGCTTTGGCTGATTCGGCCATTTCATCGCAAATTTGCGGAGCGTAATCAACGTGCTGGCCTGAAGCAACTATTATGTCAAAATCTTGTATAGTCATTAAAATAGAAAGATTACCGTAAATTAATTGGCTTTTAATGGCCTTAATTAAATGGTGGTGTGTTTGGTAGAGCTTGGGTATAGTAAGCTCAGGGTTGGGTTTTGTAGAATATGCAGATTAAACCCGGGGGATGTACAATCGTCGTCGTGACGGAGAGCATATAAAAATAACTGAAACCAAAGCAGCGGTAACAGGAGCAAAAACTGCTCTTGAAACGGGCTTATATAAGCTTTGCTGGTTCATTTTTTTGATATTATTTTTACGTTTTTAAATTTTGTGCAAAGTATCGCATTAATTTTTATTTATGCAAGAAAAAAGTGCACAAATAACATTATAATAACGTTTTATTACATCAGCTTGAAAGTGCTCAATAACAGGCCCGGTCCGGAAGAAATTGCAACCATAAAACAGGTATTTAACGCGGTACCTGTTTTGGGCAATGATTTTTTTGAAGAAATGCTGCCAAAGTGGTCGGCAATAGATGTTAAGCGCAAGCAAGTATTATCCGCCGAAGGCGATACCGAACGCTATTTGTACATAGTAACCAAAGGCATTCAGCGTTGCTTTTGTACGCATGGCGGTAAAGAGGCGACTACCATTTTCAGTTACCCGGTTTCTTTCACGGGTGTGGTAGATAGTTTCCTGCTGCAAAGGCCATCAACTTTGACTTTTGAAAGCCTCACCCAAAGCCGCTTGTTGCGGATACATTATAAAGATTTCATTTCGCTTACTGAAAAGCACCCCGAGTTTGAAAAGTGGCTGCGTATTATGCTTAGTAATGTGTTAGCTGCTGTGTTGGAGCGCCAAAAGGAACTAAGCATCTTCAGCGCTTCCGAAAAATTGGAAGTGCTGTTTAAGCGTAGCCCGCATGTTTTTAATTTGATCCCCGATAAATATATCGCCTCGTATATTGGGGTTGATAAGGCAACATTGAGTAAGATGCTCAACAATAAAAAGCTGTAAAATGATGGTATACATCAACTTTTATTAATTGCCAAACCCGGTTATTTGCATAAAAATAAGAGATGAAATTAAACAAGGCGCAATTATTAAAAGAGCTTAGTATCACGGTTACGCAAAACCTGCAAACTTTTGAGGTACTTATCCGCGATCATTACACCTCGCTCAATATAAAACCAAACGAACACAGTTGGAGTGTTTTACAAATTGTTGAGCACCTGAATACTTATAATAATTATTATCTGCCTGCCATAGAAAAAGCCCTGAGCCAATCAACCATATCACCATTTAACAAAAGCGAAGTATTTAAGCCCGGCTTGCTGGGCAATTACTTTGTGAAAATGATGCTGCCCGATACTGAGGGTAGCATTACTAAAAAATATAAAGCGGCCAAATGGCATGCGCCATTGAATACCAATGCCGATGAAGTGATCGGTAATTATATTAAAGGGCAGCAGCAATTGCTGCAATTGTTAGATCGGGCGGCAAATTATGACCTTAACGCGATCAGGATACCTACCAGCCTCAATAAACTGATCAGGATAAAAACAGAGGATGCCTTTCGTTTTTTAATTGCTCACCAGCAACGACATTTTGTGCAGGTGCAAAATACTTTATCTATCGTATTGCATCACCAGGAGGCATAACGGCCTTTATTAAGCCTGCTGTTTACTTAATATATCTTTAATGATCATTTCCGCATGGATGCGCGAATTTTCAATAAACCAAAGATGCGTATCCAAGCCGCCGCAAACCACACCTGCGAGATACATGCCCGGCAGGTTGGTTTCCATTGTATCCGGATTGTATTCGGGGATGAATTTATCTGCTGATAAGTTAATACCCAGCTTATTCAGAAAGTTAAAATTAGGTTTGTAACCCGTCATAGCCATTACAAAATCATTCGGAATGGTAATAAGTCCTTCGGGGGTACGGATATCTGCCTCAAATTCGCGTACTTCGGCCAATTCAGCGTTGAAGTAGGCCTTGATGCTGCCTTCCTCAATACGGTTAATAATATCGGGCCTTACCCAATATTTTACACGGCTGCTTACCTCACTTCCGCGGATTACCAAAGTTACTTCAGCGCCTTTACGATAAGTTTCTAAAGCCACATCAATAGCCGAGTTGCTTGATCCCACAACGATCACCTTTTGCATGGCATAATAGTGCGGATCTTTATAATAATGCTTCACCTTCGGCAAATCTTCACCCGGAATATCGAGGTTAACCGCGACATCATAAAAACCGGTAGATAGTATCACCCGTTTGGCTTGATAGCTTGCTTTGCAGGTGTTGATGTTGTAATGGTCGCCATCCCGTTTTACTTCGGTTACCTCCTCAAATAAATTGATGGGTAGGTTATTGGATAGCGTCACCCTTCGATAATACTCTAATGCTTCGGCACGGTTGGGTTTATTGTTGATGGTGACAAAAGGGATGCCGCCAATTTCCAAACGTTCGGATGTGGAGAAGAACGTCATGGTATAAGGGTAATTGTATATCGAATTTACAAGGCAACCTTTTTCAACTATCAGAAAACTTAAACTGGCTTTTTGAGCGGCAAGCCCGCAAGCTAAACCTATGGGGCCACCACCTATAATGAGTATATCGAGCATATATTAAATAAAAATGTCATCCTGAATAGCAGGTAATGTTACCCGTTTATTCAGAATGACAAATTAATTATTTTAGAACTAATAAGGCGTTATAAGTTTTATAACGTTATTGCAATATTATTTACCTGCCGCTTTAGCATGATCTGCCAAAAACTGGGCTAAGCCATTATCAGTTAAAGGGTGTTTCAATAAAGCAGTGATAGCGCTTAACGGACCGGTAATTACATCAGAACCTAATTTAGCGCAATTGATAATGTGCATAGCATGACGAACCGAAGCAGCCAGGATTTGAGTTTCGTAACCGTAGTTATCATAGATCAAACGGATATCTTCAATCAATTGCAAACCATCGGTTGAAATATCATCTAAACGGCCAATGAACGGAGATACATAAGTAGCGCCTGCTTTAGCAGCCAATAAAGCCTGACCGGCAGAGAACACCAAGGTACAGTTGGTTTTGATACCTTTTGAAGTAAAGTATTTAATAGCGCGAACGCCATCTTTAATCATAGGTACTTTTACTACGATACGCTCGTGCAGTTTAGCCAAAGCTTCACCTTCAACAATGATCTCGTCATAAGTAGTAGCAATTACTTCGGCGCTTACATCACCATCGGTAATTTCGCAAATGGCTTTGTAATGGGCAATCACATTATCCTGACCGGTGATGCCTTCTTTGGCCATCAGGGTAGGGTTGGTGGTAACGCCATCTAAAACGCCTAATTCGTGTGCTTCTTTAATTTGTGCAAGATTTGCTGTATCAATAAAAAATTTCATTTTATGCTGGTTTGTTGAGTTAACATTTGTAGAGCATTTACCATATTAATGATTTGGTAAGCGATAGTAACGAGGTCTGGTTACTAAAAAAATAAAAATGGGTAAGCTACTTCTATCGCACCGCTACAACTCTCTACCCTTGCTGCGTTCCCACCCTGGGGGAGTTCAAGAGGAGCTGGTCGTAAAAGACTTACCCACCGCAAATATAGGAAAGATTTTGTTTTCGGTGTACAAATAACGCAAAGCAGTGTTAAATGAGTGTTAACCTGCTTTATTACAGATATTAAATTTTTTCGGCAAGTGCTGCAAACTCGTTTTTAAAGCTGATTGTCTTATACCTGCTCCACTTTGGTTCGTGCGTAAACGTCTCTCTTTTCAGTACCAGCAGTTCTTTTATCCAAAAAGGTTCCACATATTTCGCTTTTTCAAAGTGCGGCCACAGGGTATAAAAGTCGCTCACGTGTATGTTTCTTGCTATGGTAATATGCGGCGTGAACGAAGCGTGCTTTACATTAATGCAGCTAAACAACAACCGGAACCATTTCTTTACCGAATCGGTCTGCCTTATATCGGCATAAATGCTCATGGCCTTGTCGCCGTGTTTAAAATAGTTGAAACCGTTAATATGCAATACTATTGGCGGCATGGTGTTCAGGCGTTTTTCCATGCGCTCAAAAGCCGGTTCTACAATAAATGCTTTCTGCCTTTCAGTTTTTACAATGCTGATATGGGCAGGGGAGTTCATGCTCTCAAAAGCGCCTATCTTATTTATCGACGCTTTTTTATACCTGCTTATTTGTTGTTTTACCTCTTCGGGCGGCGAAAGTAAAAGGTAGTAGTCGGCATATCCCATCATAATTATTGCGGTTTTGAGAAAACAAAATTGCTAATTATTTTAGTATTTTAAAGTTTTATTTTGATATTTGTGACATGGATACCAAACGCCATATTGTACATATCGACCTTGATTCTTTCTTCGTTTCTGTCGAACGAAAGTTCAATCCCTCGTTGATAGGTAAGCCTGTTATTATAGGCGGATCTGCCGACAGGGGAGTGGTGGCCTCGTGCAGTTATGAAACGCGCAAGTTTGGTGTACATTCGGCCATGCCTACCCGTCAGGCGCTCAAATTATGCCCCGATGCTATTTTGATCTCCGGCAGTCATGGCCGATATTCAGAGGCATCGCATGAGGTTACACAGATCATTCACGACGCCGTTCCGCTGTATCAAAAAACTTCGGTTGATGAGTTTTACCTTGATCTTTCGGGCATGGACCGCTTTCACGATAGCTATAAGATAGCATCTGATCTCAGGCAAAAGATTATTAAAGACACCGGGCTGCCCATATCCTTCGGGATGGCCTCAAGTAAGGTGGTTGCTAAAATGGCTACCAATCAGGCCAAACCTAACGGGCAATTGCAAATTCCTCACGGAAAGGAAATGGCTTTTTTAGCGCCCTTGCCAATTCGCAAAATACCTATGCTGGGCGAAAAAACTTGTCAAAAATTATATGAATACGGTATCGAAAAAATTGGCGACTTGCAACGTGTAGACCTGCGCTTTTTGCAAACTGTTTTCGGCAAAGCCGGATTATTCATTTGGGAGAAGGCCCGTGGGATAGATCATAGCGAACTGGTGCCGCATTCCGATCGTAAATCCATCTCTACAGAGCACACCTTCGGTACCGATGTAAAAGACCGCCGTACGCTCGAAACTATTTTGGTGAGCATGACGGAGGAATTATCCTCAAAACTGCGCCGCGAAAATAAGCTGGCATCGTGCCTGGCTATTAAAATACGGTATGCCAATTTTGAAACCCATACCCAGCAGGAGAAAATTGCCCTTACCGCTGCCGAACATATATTAATACCCGGTATTAAAAACCTGCTCAGCAAATCCTGGGATCAGCACCGGCCCATCAGGCTGATAGGCGTGCGGTTGAGCAATCTTACTACAGGCAGTTACCAGATCAATCTGTTTGAAGATAACGAAGAACGGATTCGTTTATACCAGGCTATGGATAATATCAATTTTAAATTTGGCGATAAAACCGTATGCCGTGCAGCAGGTATGGAAATAGGTACAAGAAATTTCAACCCTTTTCTAAAAGGGTGATGAAGGGATTTTAGTTGGGATATTGTGTCAGCGCGCGTTTCATCAGCAGATCTGTTTGTTCTTCATCGCCAAGCATAAAACGATGGGTGCTGAAACCTTCAAAGCCATGGCGCTGATAAAAACGGATGGCCTTAATGTTCATTTCCCAAACGCCGAGCCATACATATTTGAACCGCTTTTCTGTAGCGGTTTCAATAGCGAAATCAATGAGCTGTGAGCCTATGTTTTTGCCGTGATGATCTTGCAATACATAAATGCGTTCTATTTCGAGCGCGGTATCCTCCTTAAATTCAGTTTGGGCATCACCGGTGTTCAACTTAAGGTAACCCACAATATGATCGGTAAGATAAGCGAAATAAAACGCGGAGTCGGGGTTGTTAAGTTCTTCTTTGATCTTGGTCAACGTAAACGCTTTGGCAGCGTATATCTCCATATTTATCGCATCGTTTTGATGGGCGAACGCGTCAAAAAAAGTTTTCCGGCTCAGGTTGAGCAGTGTTTCGGCATCAGCCGGGCTTGCTTTTACTAATGTAATTACGGGGTACATCAATATTATTCAAACTGACCTTGCAACCTCACCAGCCTGTCTATCATTAAATTCAGCTTCTCCTGCTCGTTCTTTAAAATGCGGCCTCTTAAATAAAAGGTACAGAACAGCAACCACGCGGCTGTAATACCATAAGCCGAGTATTTAAACGTAGGGCTTGAACTTTGCAGTACTTCAAAAAAGTACAGTGAAAGGCCGATGCTCAGCAACAACACATATAAGTAGTATAACCAGCCGTACATATCGGCACGGCGGTGCTGGTATTCTTTTAGGCTCTGTAAATATTCTGTAGGGTTGGTAGTTACATCCTGTTTAGTGATCAGCCTGTAATCGCGCACCATAACTAAAACATATAGCAACATGGTACTTAGCATAATGCCTATACCTAAATAGGTAACCCATGATTCAAATGCCAGGAAAAGCATAGTCAAAAATACCGATATAAAACCAACCATCATACTGGTTATACCGCGCAATAATTTCTTATTAAGGCTTCCCATTCCTTTCTTCACCTGCTTCAGCGCCTCGTCTACCGAAAGCTGATCCCGCTTTGGCTGTCCTTGCCAAACCGACACTAATTGATCAAAGTCTTTCATACTGGTTATATAACTCTGTTAACCTTTGTTTAATACGATGAATCTTTACCCTTAAATTACCTTCAGATATACCTGATATATCAGCAATTTCGGGATACGGTACCTCATCAAGTACCATAGTTATGATAATTCTTTCCGATTCTTCCAGTTTTGAAATACACTTGTACAGCAGGGCTACCTGCTCGTTCTTTTCCGAGAATTCTTCTCTTTTGGTTTCCGCTATCTGCGGTGTAAGTTCATCTTTGGCTTGTCGCTTTTCCGACCGTAAGTAAGTTAAGCAGGTATTTACCGCTATACGATATATCCAGGTTGATATCATGGCCTGATTCCTGAACTTATCGAGATTTTGCCACACCTTCAAAAAAGTTTCCTGCAACAAATCGTTCGCCGCGTCGTCATCACCCGTGTAGCCATAGCACAGGTGAAATATCTTTTTTGAATTAGCTTCAAATATTTTCTTAAAAGCTGCTTCTTTTTCGGTCACTTGCAGTTAATTGTTTTGAGGTTAGATGCCAAATTTATAAATATGTTACAACAAGTAATCATTCTTATTTATCCACGATAGTTTTTTGTCTGCTTCTGTCAGTAAAAGCTCGTAATCCTGGCTATAATCATACTGCAAATCTTCGTGAAGTTTGTTGATACCGGTTCTTATTTTATCCAGCTGCCGCGATAAAATAAGGCGCAGGGGTTTGTACGATGTCTTCCTGTCGGTATACTGCAAATAGCTGTTGCCAAAACTGATCAGCAGTTCTATTTCGGCCGTTTTCGACGCGGTAAATTTTACGTACTTACTGATCAGCCTTAATATTTTACGCAGTCCCTTAGCCGCGAAATAGCTTTGCACGGGTAACTGGCTAAACATAAAGCCAACTTCGGCCTTTACCTTTTCAATAAAAGCGGCTTCGTCATGCGCTTCAAAAAGCAGGTAGGCCAGCAGTTCTTTATTTTCCTTTTTATAACGGGCAAGGCGCAGGCAAAGCTCGGCTACCTGCTCTTGCGGCAGGTGCTGTATCTCTTTCTTTATTTGCTGTAAACCGTAGGTTGTTACGCTCATGTATTGTTATAGCTGTGGCAAATTAATAAATTGTAAACACTTACAAAACTAAGCTTACAACACTTATGTTTGAGTACTATAAATCATTTATCAATATGTTAGTAACAACAAGCACACACTTAGAGGGTTATAAAGTAACCGAACATTTAGGCGTAATACGCGGCATAACTGTAAGATCGCGCGGGGTAGGCGGCAATTTCCTGGGCGGACTGCAAACTTTGGTAGGCGGCCGTAACAGCGTATATACCGATCTGTGCGAACAAGCCCGCCAGGAAGCGTACGACCTGATGATGCAGCACGCCCACCAGCACGGCGCGAACGCGGTAATTAATATGCGGTACGATGCCAATGAAGTAATGCAGGGGGTAACCGAAGTATTGGCTTATGGCACTGCTGTTAAGGTAGAAAAGGTTTAAGTTTGACCACAACGAAATAATCAGTTTGCATTTTGTAGTTTTGTACCTTTCCAAATAACGTACATGCGCAAAAGCAAACTGACCCTTTACATATTTATCGCACTCGTTTTAGGTGTAATTGTAGGCTATGCTTACAATAGCCTTGTTATTAATGATATTAATAAGGAGCTGTCAAAAGCCGAAGCCGGTATCAAAACCATCGATGTTAAAATAGCCGCTGCAACTGATACTACCACAGCGGTTTATAAAGATCTGAAGCTGCAACGCGCTGAACTATCCTCAATCCGTAAAAAGAATGATACCCTTCGGGATGATAAACTGGTAGGCTTTAATATACTAAGCGACATCTTTTTGCGTCTGATAAAAATGATAGTTGCGCCGCTGGTATTCACAACGCTTGTGGTTGGTGTAGCCAAAGTGGGCGACATTAAGGCTGTAGGCCGTATAGGTGGTAAAACACTGCTTTGGTTTTTAAGCGCGACGCTGGTTTCGCTATTGCTGGGTATGGTACTGGTTAACTTTTTTGAACCGGGTAAGGCCATGCACCTGCCGTTGCCCGATAGCCATATAGGTACAGGCATCCAAAAAACGGCCCTTTCCCTGCGCGATTTTATTGGCCACGTATTCCCGAAAAGTTTTATTGAGGCTATGGCCAATAACGAGATCCTGCAAATTGTGGTATTCTCTCTGTTCTTTGGTGTCGCTACGGCGGCTATTGGCCCTAAAGGCGAAATAGTGATCAAAGCGATGGATGCTATAGCCCACGTTATCCTTAAAATTACCGGCTATGTAATGAAGGTAGCTCCTTTAGCGGTATTCGGTGCTATTACGGCGGTTATTGCCAAGCAGGGTTTAGGCATACTTTCCACTTATGCCATATTTATCAGCGAGTTCTATTTTTCTTTACTAATACTATGGTTGGTGATTATACTGGCCGGGTATTTTGTATTGAAGAACCGCGTATTTACACTGGTGAACAATATTAAGGATGCCATGTTAGTGGCGTTCAGTACCTCAACCAGCGAGGCAGCTTATCCACGTGTTTTAATGGAATTGGAACGCTTTGGCTGCAATAATAAAATTGTAAGTTTTG
Organism: Mucilaginibacter gynuensis; assembly: GCF_039541195.1. Classification (NCBI taxonomy): domain Bacteria; kingdom Pseudomonadati; phylum Bacteroidota; class Sphingobacteriia; order Sphingobacteriales; family Sphingobacteriaceae; genus Mucilaginibacter; species Mucilaginibacter gynuensis. The sequence continues at coordinate 334,897 of NZ_BAABFT010000001.1, read as the reverse complement.
TATTGCCGCTGGGCTATTCGTTCAACCTGGATGGCTCTATGATGTACATGACCTTCGCTTCTTTATTCCTTGCGCAATCATATAATATCCATCTTTCTTTCGAGCATCAATTATCAATGCTGTTGATACTGATGCTTACCAGTAAAGGTATAGCGGGGGTTCCGCGTGCTTCGTTAGTGGTAATTGCAGGTACAATATCCATGTTCAATATCCCGGAAGCCGGTTTAGCGCTATTGATTGGTATTGACCCTTTACTGGATATGGGCCGCTCGGCTACCAATGTATTGGGTAATGCCATGGCAACCGCGGTAGTAAGTAAATGGGAGGGAGAGATCGATAATTAAATTTTCCCTGCCTCGTACCGATGATCGTTAATCAAATAGAAATAATTCAATAATTAAATAATGTCAAGTTCTCGTTCTAAAAAGATATTTCTGATTCTAAGTGTAGCTGTGCCGTTTATAGCTTACTGTTTATATTATTATACCATGATGGTGGGTAATGCGCCCTATAAATTTTCGGAGTTTAAATCGATAGTGTTTGAATACGGTACCGGTGATAGCCTGCTTAACAAGTATAATTCAGCAACCGGCGATTATCAATATGTTGACGCGCGCGATTCGCTGATCAAAAAACATCTTCGTTTAAATAAAGATGAACTGTTATACTTGCACCGCAAGGCGGCCGACCTTGGTTTCTGGAACTTTCCGGCTGTAGAAAAAAATCATAGCAGCCCGGATAAAAACGCGCCGCATTATAAGATACAGTACAATTATGATCGTAAAAGTAAAACGGTACTTTACTCGGCTGATTTTGATGGGCCCGAAACATTAAAAGACGCCAACCAGCGTTTGATCAAAGAAATTCAACGCATTTTGAACGACGCGGAGATAAAACATAAAAAATAACACGGTATTGCTTATTGTATAATTAATGCCTATATTTGCACCTCGAAAAAATTTAAAAACATAATTTATTAACAACAATGTACGCAATAGTAAGTATAGCCGGACAGCAATTTAAAGTTGCTAAAGACCAGCAGATCTTTGTACACCGCTTACAGGGAGATGAAGGCGCTAGTATTGAATTTGACCAGGTATTGTTAGCAGAAAACGAAGGCAGCTTCAAATTAGGTTCTGATTTGAAAGGCGCTAAAGTTTCAGCTAAGATCGTGTCTCATGTAAAAGGTGATAAAGTGATCGTTTTCAAAAAGAAAAGAAGAAAAGGTTACAAAAAGAAAAATGGTCACCGCCAGCAATTCACCAAAATAGAGATCACAGGTATTACCTTATAATTAATGTTTAATCCGAAGGAGTTTCACTCTTTCATAAAGATATAAGAAATGGCACATAAAAAAGGGGCCGGTAGCTCAAGAAACGGTCGTGAGTCGCATAGCAAACGTTTAGGTATCAAAATTTTTGGTGGTCAGCCAGCAATCGCAGGTAACATCATCGTTCGCCAACGTGGCACCCCGCACAATCCGGGTCTTAACGTAGGTATCGGTAAAGATCATACCTTATTCGCTTTAGTTGATGGCGAAGTTATTTTCAAAAAGAAAGCAGATAACCGTTCATACGTATCAGTTATTCCTTTCAAAACTGCAACAGTTGCTGAAGATGCAGCACCTGCTAAAGTTGAAGCTGTAGCCGCTGAAGAAGCTCCAAAGGCTAAAAAAGCTGCTCCAAAAGCAAAAAAAGAAGAAGCTACTGAAGAAGAAGCTGCTGCTGAGTAATCAGTTAGCGTAAAAAATTATAACAAAAAGGCTGTTCACTGCAAAGTGAACGGCCTTTTTTAGTTTATGGCCGCTTTGTCAATACTGTATCACTTATTTGTATCGCTTATAAATAAGTGATAATGAAGCCTTGATTTTTAAAACAATCCCGCTACCTTAGTCTGTATAAAACATAACCAAATTAATACCGCATCACCATGAGTTTACGATTAGGAGACAAAGCGCCCAACTTTACGGCGCAAACATCATTAGGCGAAATCGATTTCTACGAATTTTTAGGCGACAGCTGGGGAGTGCTGTTCTCGCACCCTGCTGATTATACGCCGGTATGTACTACCGAGCTTGGCCGCACGGCATCATTAAAAGATGAGTTTGATAAACGCGATGTAAAGGTAGTTGCCCTGAGCGTTGACGGAGTAGAATCGCACAAAGGCTGGATACAGGACATTAACGAAACCCAGAATGTGGAAGTGAACTTCCCGATCATAGCTGATGAGCACCGCGAAATAGCCGAGGCTTACGATATGATCCACCCGAATGCATCATTAACCGCAACAGTAAGGTCATTGTTCATCATAGCGCCCGATAAAACTATTAAACTGATCATTACTTACCCTGCATCAACCGGAAGGAATTTTCAGGAAATATTACGGGTGATAGATTCATTGCAGCTAACCGCCAATTACAGCGTAGCCACACCTGCCGACTGGAAAGAAGGCGAGGACGTGGTAGTAGTGCCTGCGATTAAGACAGAAGATATCCCTGCCAAATTTCCTAAAGGTTTTACCCAGGTTAAACCTTATTTGCGCTTAACACCGCAGCCAAATAAATAATTTTATTTGGATTATTATTTTTATATATTTGAAAAGATAGTTTCATTCATTCTGTTCTGATTATCAACCGTTTTATAATACAGTTTGGTATAAGCAATTGAATATTTAAACAAGAATTTTTTAATACGATAATATTTATTATGAAAACTGGAAAAGTAAAATGGTTTAACACACAAAAAGGCTACGGTTTTATCATAACCGACGACGGAAAAGACCTTTTTGTGCACTTTAAAGATGTAGAAGGCGGTGTAAACGCTATTAAAGATAATGATAGTGTTGAGTATGACGTTGAAGATGGCAGAAAAGGATTGCAAGCTGTAAAAGTTAAGAAGATATAAAAATACTACGTCTGATAAAGAATTGGAAGTCCCTGTAATAACTACAGGGACTTTTTTTGTGAAAAAATATTTATGTTTAGCGCCACAAATAGAATTACCAATTATTATGACCGTTATTTCCGCTTCAAAGGCGTCGCAGCGTAATGTTATTTTTTTAGTGCTGGTGGCCGCCTTAGGTTACTTTGTTGATATATATGACCTGCTGATCTTCTCCATTGTTCGTGTAGCCAGCTTAAAGGATATCGGCGTTACCGATCCTGATCAAATTAAGCTGCAAGGGCAATTCATCATCAATATTCAAATGTTTGGCTTGCTGCTGGGCGGTATAGTGTGGGGCATTATCGGCGACAAATTTGGCCGTATCAAGGTGTTGTTCGGCTCTATTTTGCTATACTCTATAGCCAATATAGTTAATAGTTATGTGCATGATGTAAATACCTATGCCCTTGTAAGGTTTATAGCAGGTATTGGCCTGGCCGGCGAGTTGGGTGCCGGTATTACTCTGGTAAGCGAAACTATGAGTAAGGAAAAGCGCGGCTACGGCACTATGATTGTTGCTGCTGTAGGCTTGTTTGGCGCTGTAGCGGCCAAGCAGGTTAGCGAACTGGGCTGGCGACCGGCATATCTTGTAGGTGGTGTGTTGGGCTTTCTTTTACTGTTGCTGCGTGTAGGCACATTTGAGTCGGGCATGTTCAAAAGCATGGAAGAAAAGAGCGTGTCAAAAGGCAACTTCTTTATGCTGTTCACCAATCGTAAAAGACTACTTAAATATATTTATTGCATACTGATAGGCGCCCCGTTATGGTATATAGTAGGCGTGTTGGTTACCTTGTCGCCGGAATTTGGTAAAGAGCTTGGCGCAACCGAAGCGCTTAGTGCCGGTGCAGGCATAATGTATACTTATGTGGGTATTGCCATTGGCGATATTTTCGCGGGTGTGCTTTCGCAGTTAACACGCTCGCGCAGGTTGACCATGCTGTTGTTTCAGCTGTTATCGGTGGTGAGCGTAGTGGTTTATTTAACAGCCAAAGGTATCGCCCCATCCCAATTTGTGTGGATCTGTTTCTTTATGGGTATTTCGGTAGGGTACTGGGCTACTTTTGTAACCATAGCTTCCGAGCAGTTTGGTACCAATATCAGGTCTACCGTAACCACCACTGTCCCCAACTTTGTACGTGGCTTATTGATCCCCATTAATTTATTGTTTAACGTGTTTGTAGCGCACTATGGTATGGTTAAAAGCGGCTATATCATGATGGGGATATTAACTATCTTGTCGCTGTTCTCGCTAAGCCAGTTAAAAGAAAGTTTTGGTAAAGACCTCAACTATGTGGAAGAGGATGTGATTACACCTGCTTCATAAAGCGGGGTTTTTTGTGCATTTTTGCAGCAATGATTAGCAAAGAACAAATAGCGGCAGACTACCGGGATATCCAGAACGAAATATGCCAGGCGCTTGAAGCGTTAGATGGCAAAGCGACTTTTGAGCAGGAATTATGGGAACGTGATGGGGGCGGGGGCGGCATTACCCGCGTTATCCAAAACGGCAACATCCTTGAAAAAGGTGGCGTGAATTTTTCAGCCGTGCATGGGCAGCTACCCGATAGCGTTAAGAGAGCTTTGAAGGTAGAAGATGATAACTTCTTCGCTACGGGCGTATCTATCGTTATTCACCCTAATCATCCATGGGTGCCTATCATCCACATGAACATAAGGTACTTTGAAATGCCCGCTACTGACGGTCACCCGCCGGTAAGATGGTTTGGCGGTGGGATAGACCTTACTCCGCATTATGTTATCGATGCGGATGCCAGCTATTTTCATACCCATCTTAAATCAGTATGCGATACTTACAACAGCGACTTTTATCATCGGTTTAAATTATGGGCCGATGATTACTTTTATATAAAACACCGCAACGAAACCCGCGGCATAGGCGGCATATTTTACGACAGGCTTGCAGCTACTGATGATATTAGCTGGGAAGAAATATTTGAATTTTCTAAAGCGCTTGGCCGTTCGTTCGCGCCAATTTATACCGAACTGGTTAACCGTAACCGCAACACACCTTTTGGCGATAATGAGCAGCTATGGCAGTACCAGCGCCGAAGCAGGTATACCGAGTTTAACCTTGTTTATGATGCCGGTACCAAGTTCGGCCTGGAAACCAATGGCCGCATCGAGTCGATACTGATGAGCTTGCCGCCTACGGCTAAATGGGTGTACAACTATCAGCCACAGCTTGGTAGCGAAGAAGAGCGCACCTTATCTTTATTAAAAAAAGGAATTAACTGGGTTGCATAATGAAAAAGATCTTAGCCGCTTTTTTGGTAGTCGCATTATTATCATCGTTCAACAGCCCTAACTTAAAAGGCTTGTGGCAGTATTGCGGTGAAACCTTCAACGGCAAAAGAAATGCCGCGTCGGCAGATTATACCTTGCAGCGTAAATACGATAAAAAACATTTCGAAGCGATTGTGCTGGAGAAAGGCGAAAAGCCATACACTTATGAATCTGGCGATTACAGCCTTAATGCCGATACCTGCCTGGAAACGCAAACTTTTTGCGCCCAAAAATCGGCTACGCTTGGCAAAACCATTACTTATACTTATACCATTATAAACGATACGCTTACTTTTAAGGGCATTTTACCCAATGGCAATACGGTAGAATCATACTGGAAAAAGGTAAAATAAACAGTGCAATGTACTACGTATTAGTATGTTGTATTTTGGTATGCTGTAAAGCTTTTAACACACCATATTATTACTAACATTTATACTATAAATCATATAAATTCTTAACTTCGCAGGTCGCTTAAAATTCATTTTTTAAACCGGCGACAAACGAGAAGATTCTACATAAAAACAAAAAATGGCTGACGAAACAGAAAACGACAACCCACACAAAGAAGACCGGATAATTTCGATAAATATTGATGAGGAAATGCGATCAGCATACATTGATTATTCAATGTCTGTTATTGTATCAAGGGCGCTGCCCGATGTTCGCGACGGTTTAAAACCGGTACACAGACGCGTACTTTACGGTATGCTCGATCTGGGTTTAAGCAACAACAAACCATATAAAAAATCGGCCCGTATTGTGGGCGAGGTACTGGGTAAGTATCACCCGCACGGCGATACGTCTGTTTACGATGCCATGGTACGTATGGCACAGGATTGGAGCTTAAGATACCCGTTTGTTGAAGGACAGGGTAACTATGGTTCTATTGATGGTGACCAACCGGCAGCGATGAGGTATACCGAAGCAAGGCTTGAAAAGATTGCCGAAGAAATGCTGGCCGATATCAATAAAGATACTATTGATTACCAGTTAAACTTTGACGACTCTTTAGAGGAGCCAACAGTTTTACCGGCAAAAGTGCCTAACTTATTAGTTAACGGTGCATCAGGTATTGCCGTAGGTATGGCTACCAATATGCCGCCGCACAACCTGAGCGAAGTTGTAGATGCTACTTTAGCTTATATTGACAACCGCGATGCTGAAGTGGGTGAGCTGATGCAATACATCAAAGGCCCGGATTTTCCTACCGGTGGTATCATCTACGGATACGAAGGCGCACGCCAGGCTTTTGAAACCGGCCGTGGCCGTATCGTGATAAGGTCGAGAGCTGAAATTGAAACTTATAATAACGATCGTGAACGTATCATCGTAACCGAAATACCTTACCAGGTAAACAAAGCGGTAATGATTGAGCGTACTGCCGAACTGGTTAACGAGAAAAAACTTGAAGGTATATCTGCCATCAGGGATGAATCGAACCGTGAAGGTATTCGCGTGGTTTACGAAATAAAACGTGATGCCAACGCAGCCATCGTACTTAACAACCTGTATAAGTATACATCGCTGCAAACATCGTTCAGCGTAAATAATATTGCGCTGGTACATGGCAGGCCGATGTTGCTTAACTTGAAAGATCTTATCTATCACTTTGTTGAGCACAGGCACGAGGTAGTTATCAGACGTACTAAATATGAACTGGCTGAGGCTGAAAAGCGCGCCCATATTTTAGAAGGTTTGCTTATCGCGCTTGATCATTTGGATGAGGTAATTAAACTGATCCGCGCGTCATCAACTCCTGATGAAGCACGTGAGGGTTTAATGACCCAATTTGGATTGAGCGATATTCAGGCACGTGCCATACTTGACATGACCCTTCGCCGTTTAACCGGACTGGAGCGCGATAAGATCAAAGATGAATATGCTGCTTTAATGAAGCAAATTGAATACTTGAAATCTATTTTGGCCGACGAAGGTTTGCGCATGCAAATCATCAAGGACGAAATGCTGGAGATAAAAGAGAAATACGGTGATGAGCGCAAAACCGAAATGGTACACTCATCGGCAGAAATGCAAACTGAAGATTTCATTGAAGATGAAGACGTTGTAATAACCATCTCACGTGAAGGTTATATTAAACGTACGCCATTAACGGAGTATCGCAGGCAGGGCAGAGGCGGTAAAGGATCTATCGGCAGCAATAGCCGCGATGAAGACTTTATCGAACATTTACTGGTGGCATCAAACCACAACTACATGCTGTTCTTTACCGAAGCCGGCCGTTGTTTCTGGTTAAGGGTATTTGAAATTCCGGAGGGTACACGTACTTCTAAAGGCCGTGCTATCCAGAATATCATCAACATACCTAAGGAAGAAAAGATTAAAGCTTACATTAAGCTTACCAGCCTGAAAGACCAGGAGTATCTTGAAAATAATTATATAATTATGTGTACCCGTAAAGGTACTATCAAGAAAACCTCACTTGAGGCGTACTCTCGTCCGCGTGCTAATGGTATCAATGCTATCAACATTAACGAGGGTGACTCGTTATTAGAGGCGAACCTGACCAGTGGCAGCAGCGAAATTGTAATGGCGCTTCAATCGGGCCGTGCAATACGCTTCAACGAATCAACCGTTAGGCCAATGGGACGTACCGCTACCGGCGTACGTGGTATTACTTTAGATAGCGATAACGACGAGGTTGTAGGTATGATCAGTATCGATAACCCTGACACTACGGTATTGGTAGTATCAGAAAAAGGATATGGTAAACGTACCGATATTGAAGATTACAGGGTTACTAACCGTGGTGGTAAGGGCGTAAAAACACTTAGCATTACCGAAAAAACCGGAAACCTTGTGGCCATTAAAGGTGTTACCGATCAGGAAGATTTGATGATCATCAACAAATCGGGCGTAATTATCCGTATAGCTATTAGTGAGCTAAGGGTTATGGGCCGTGCAACGCAAGGTGTACGCTTGATCACACTGAAAGGTAATGACGAAATTGCTTCGGTAACTAAAGTTGACCACGAGGCTGACGAAGAAGAAACAGAAGGCGTTGAAGGCGTGGAAAATCCGGAAAGCACACCTGGTGCCGAGCCGGAAGCTGATGCAGCCGCGACACCTGAAAGCGATAACGAATAAGTAATTTAATGCAGTGCCGTAAATTCATATTACTGGTTTTACTACCATTGTTCACCACTTCTTTAGCGTTCGGCCAATCCGAACCGCTAAAGGTAGTGGTGAATTACCTTGGTTTTTATAAAGAGAAAAAAGATCTGAAGTATCTTGCCGCAGCAAAAAAGTCTATCGACAGCCTTGTTGTTACCAAGAAAGATTCGGCCAATCTCGAAAAAAGAGTATACCAGTCTTTGGTTTACAGCACTATTCTGAATGTTGATACACTTAATCAACTAAATCAACCTGCCGATTTTTTCCCGAAAACGGTTGACATTGTAGAGAAAATATCTGCCAATCGCAGGATTCGAAATCACCCTGAAAAATTGGCTTTCGCACGTCAATGTATTGCTAATTACTGCATCCGCAGAGGTTTTGGTTATATGAATAAATCGGACTTTTTGAATGCCGATACTTATTTCAGGATGGCGCAGCAATATGCACCCGCATATAAGCCTATTAATGCTTACATAGCTTATTCAAATAACAAACTGGGAAAATTGCAAGATGCCGCGAGGTTTTATAATAACCTGGTAGCAGCCGACAGCATGAAAGCCGAGTATATTCAGAATGCCGCCAATATCAATATAGCGATAGGGGACACGGTTAAGGCGCTGGAGATCATAAAAAAGGGGAGGGCCTTAATGCCCGGCGATAAGTTTCTGATACTTGACGAAGCCAATATTTATAACAACAAAAAGGACTATAAAGCGTTAGAACCATTATTGGGCAATTTGCTTGCTGATAATAAAAACAATCCGGATATATTATTTGTTGCTGCAAATTGTTACGATCATCTTAACCAGTATGACAAGGCCGAAGATTATTATCTGAAAGCGGTTGACTTAAACAGTACTGCGTTCGACCCGGTTTTTAACCTGGGGTTGTTATACTACCGTAAAAGCGTTACCGATAAAGCGGAAGATGACGTACTTAAAAACTTATATTACGCGGCTAAATGGCTTGAAAAAGCAAATGAAATTTCGCCTAACGATATAAAATCATTGCAGATTCTGCAACATATTTATACCCAAACAGGAAACACGAAACAACTAAATAAGATAAATAGCAAAATCAAACAGTTAACCATTTAACACTATGAAGCTAAAATTTTTGATGGCAGGCCTGTTAGGCTTAGTATCGGCAACAACGTTTGCTCAAAAAAACGAACTTACCAAAGCCAGAGATGAATATGCAAAATTTGAAAATCTACGTGGCACAACACCTCAACTTGCCAATGCAAGTTTAAAAAATGCAAGAGAGTCAATTGACAAAGCCGCAGCAAATGAAAAAACCGCTACTTTGCCGCAAACTTATGCTGTTAAAGCTGCTGTATATGCTGCATATGCAATTGCAGATTCGGTAGCAACTACCTCATTACCGCTTTACACTACTGCTGATGAAGCTTACAAAAAAGCAAAAGAAACAGATACAAAAGGGGAGAACAAAGACGTTATTGAAATTGCATCAAAAACACTGGCGCAATATCAATTAAATAAAGGGGTTAATGAATATCAAAGCGGCAAATATGATTTGGCTTATGCGTCATTCAATAGCTTCCGTGAAATCTTGCCTGAAGATACAAACGCTATTTACTACACAGGTCTTTCAGCTGCAAATGCTTCACCAAAAGACCCTAAATTTTTGCCTCTTGCAATAACTAATTACAATAAACTGTTAACTACAGCATACAGCAAAAATTCTGATATTTATTTCGAGCTTTCTACATTATATTTAACTGCTAAAGATACTACTGCAGCTCTAAAAGCGGTGTCTGACGGTGTAGCGAAATATCCAACCAACACACAGTTGCGTTCACGCGAAATTGAGATCAGCCTGGTAACAGGTAAACAGGAAGATGCTATTGCAAAAATACAAAGCGCGATAGCTAATGACCCTAAAAACAAATCATTATACTATTACGCAGGTATTACTTACGCGAAAATTGGTGATGTTGCTGAAAAACAGGCAAAAACAAAAGATCCGGTTAAAAAGGCAGAAGCTTTAAAGAAAAAAACTGAAAACTACGCGTTAGCATCAAGCATGTACATTAAAGCTTTAGAAGTTGATCCGAATTACGCGGATGCTGCTTTAAACCTGGGTTATGTAAAAATTAACCCGGCTATTGATGCATACAATGCTGCAAACGCGGTTCCTGCCAATAAACAAAAAGAATATGAAGCAGCTTCAGCTAAGGCTGCGGCTTTGTTTACAGAAGCAAAACCATATATGTTAAAAGCAGTTGAGCTGAATCCAAAATCAATTGAGGCATTGACCAATCTTAAATCTTACTACTTAGGTACAAAAGATGCTGCTAATGCAACTAAAACTCAAAAACAAATAGAAGCTTTAAGCTCTAAATAATTAATAGGGGCTGTTTGGTAACAGCCTCTATTAAAAAATGATATTACTTAACATAATGTTAATTATATGAATAATTAAATGATCAAATAAAAACGATATTCAGACACTGCCATCATTTATAATACAACTGCAAGTTGTTATCTTTATTCGTATAACATAAATCACAATATCATGAAAACCAATATCGGTATCAGCGAAGCTAACAGACAAGCTGTTGCAGAACAATTAGGCAAATTACTTGCCGATGAGTTTGTACTTTACACCAAAACAAGAAACGCGCACTGGAACATTGAAGGGCCCGACTTTCATTCGATGCACTTATTTTTCGAAAGCCAGTATGAACAGCTTGACGAATTAATGGATAGCGTTGCCGAACGTATGCGTAAAATAGGTCATTACGCACCGGGTACATTAGCACAACTATTACAGCTTACCCATTTAACTGAGCAAAGCGACCGCAAGAATGATAGCCTGGGCTTTTTAAAAGAACTGCTGGAAGACCATGAAAGCATCATCGAATTTTTGCGCGGAAATATTACCCCTTTCGCCGAAAAATATCATGATGCCGGTACCAGCGATTATATTACAGGCTTGCTGGAAACCCACGAGGAAATGGCCTGGATGCTGAGGTCGCATTTTAGATAAAAATAGCTTTTTAAAAAATAGAAGAGAGCTTATTTGCTCTCTTCTATTTTTATATGGTATTGATATTTAATTGATTGTAGTTGTAAATTAAAGCAGTTTCCCTTTCACTGCTTTAAGCCACTCGCGGGCCATTAACTCATGACCGGCAGGCATTGGATGCACCCCATCCCATATCCAATAATCGGCGGGGGCTTTGCTAAGCGCGTTGTTAAAAGTCTTTTGAAAACCTACAAAAACAGCATCAAATTCAACAGCCAGTTTTTTAGCTATCGCCTGTCTTTTCGCTATATCTTCACTCCATTTCGCCCAATCATCTTTAATTCTGCCAACGGGTAATATAAACGGTTCGCAAATTACCAGTTTAACGGCGGGTAAAGCCGCTTTGGTTTGTTTTAAAAGTGCACTGTAGCCGGCTTCGTAATTTTCTGTAGTGCAAGTAGTATCTCCAGTCATGTAACCATTGGCATCGTTCACCCCTATTAATATGCTTAATATATCAGGCTTTATGTCAAGTGTATCCGTTTGCCACCGGGCGGCCAAATTTGTCACCCTGTTGCCGCTTATACCGCGATTGAAAAAATGATATTTTTTTTCGGGGTACTCGTACCATAACCTGCTCGATATTAGATAAGCATAGCCATGGCCCATAACATGGTTCCAATCGTTGTCGCGTGTGCGGTTGCCATCGGTAATTGAATCACCCTGAAAGAGTATTTTCATATCGGTAGAGGCAGCTGTTGTTTTATTATTGGCAAGCATAAGTTGCGGCATACCGGCAGCACCGGCGACAAGTGCCGTTTGTTTGATAAATGAACGGCGCGATTGGTTTGACATATAGGTTGGGTTTAAAATTGGCTAAACATAAGCTTAAAAATTTATCTTTTCGCATTTTGTTATACCTGTATTTTTACCACCACGCGTGGTTTAAACGTATCATTTTGCTTTGCTATATCAATCATTTTTTGACCTTGTTCCGTCATTAATCCTTCGCGGATCATTCTTTCTACTCTTTCTATATTGATCTCGCTCCAGTTGCTTTTAGGCTTACGCGGCGAAAAACGCTGATAAAAACTACCCTCATCACGGTTGTTGGTTAATGAATCAACCCACCCAAAACACAGGGCTTCTTCCACAGCTTCTGCATAATGTATGCCGGTGGTAATGCGTTTGTGCGATATAACCAGGCATATTTCTTTCGCCGTTTGGCTGTTCTTTATCAGCCATTTTCGCCAGTCTTTCCTTGATTTTGGCTGAAAAACCACCATCCCTTTATTTGTCTCAGTAGCCATGTTATGCATTAGTTTATTTTGCTAAAGCAAATGTATTGTGGCCTAATGACAACCCTATGTCAGGTAGTGAGATTGATCATTTAAATGATCAAACCCGGGTGGCCGTGTAAATAAAATAAACATTCAGAATAATATAAGTAAACAGCAGTACTTGCGCTGCTAAAAAATCGAAGCGGCGCGATTGTTTTAGCTTGTCTTCCTTAATAAACTTTAGTGTGTAAGCGGTGCAAATAATTACTGCCAGAATAAACAGTAAGGTAATGCCGTGCAGCGTATCTACTAAAGTAAAAGTAGTTGAATCGGGCAATGATGCATCAATAATGTATTTATTACCAATAACGGCAAACAGCGAACCCACACTCAAACCGAAGCGTGAATCAATGCTATCTGCATGAATATAAAAACACATATAGGCAATCAAAAAAGCTACATACATGCCTAAAAACATCTTCCAGAACAAGCCCATCGCATCACGGTGTATAACCAGCTTTGTTTTAAAACTGCTATACTCGGTATGTGGTTTAGTTAACGATTCGTCGCCAAAACCGGTTTCGTAAACTTTTATATCATTACTTACTTTGATGCTGTCAATTGTCCACCCGCGTAGCGTAAAACGTGGGTCGAAATGTTTGCCCAATGTATCCGGAACAAATACAAGTGCATCCGAATCAAACTGTGAATTTTCTATCGAAAAACGCAATGTTTGTTTATCAAAGGGGAAATTATCAATGGCCCAGGTGTCCTTCATTACGCATTGCAGCTTCATCATCAGGTAGATTTGCCCATTGGTAGTATCAACAGTTGAAAATGCTTTGTCTACCGTTTTGGCGAGAGGGACTTCAAGGTTATGCTCAAAATCAAAATCTTTATTCTTGTACTTCATCCACAACCAAAGATTTATGGTGTACTCTTTATCCTTAAAATTGATGTTGTGTATGCTGGTGATGTAAATGCCGGTTTTAACAGTATCCGGTTTGGTTTTTTGCGCGTTGGCTGTCAGGCTGAATAAAATAGTAATGACAGCTAATATTTTGATTTTCAATTTTTGATCGGTTTTTAGATTAAATGATTAACCCGCTTTAGCTAACGCAATTATAAACAAGTTGTTTGTTGTACGGAATGAGATATGCAAGTTAGATTAGCATTTTTGCAAAACCCGATGTTCTCAAAAATTATATGATGATTTAATTCAAGAATTGGTTTTAAAAAAAAGTAAGACTTCTGATGGGCAGAAGCCTTACTAACCAATTATAAACCTAAATTATGAGAAGACTATTTTATTTACTTAGTGTAAAAGTAACACTAAGTGAGGTGTTCTGCAAATTTTTTCTGCACTTTTTTCAAGAATTATATTTCCATGACAATCGATTTTTATAAAATGCTTCTAAATTAAGCAATTATAATGATTTGTATTTAGTTTATATCTCCACAATCCGTATTAATATTCGCTGCGTATATCGTATAAATAATCAGTCAATCATGAAAAGGACCATTTTAAATCAATTGAACGCTGTAGCCGGAAATATAAAAAGTATGCGCCTGCACCGCAATTACACCCAGGAATATATCGCTTACAAACTCGGCATATCGCAAAATGCTTACAGCAAGATAGAATTAAACTACACCCGCATCACTGTCGATCGCCTTTTTCATATTGCAGAAATTTTGGAGGTTGATTTTAGTACCCTGGTTGGTCATCAAAAAGTTGCTTAAGTAAAAGGGGGACTTTCACTGAATAACTATTCCTACAATAATAGGGTATCACTCCCCTACTCTATTTTACGTGCTGATTCGCTGTTATCTTTTGTTATTTAAATTTCAGGGCACAGATGGCTTGTCTGTGTTAAAAATATGCTCATGTTTTGCCTCTTCTCATAGGTAATCAGCGGACGTAATATAATTTTTTCTGTATACCAGATCGATATTTTAATGTGATTAATTCGGGGTATTTGCTGTGGTAAATACCGGTGCTTTGTTATGTATGTCTGCTAAAGCTTAGTGCTTTTGTATCAGGTAGTTGCTATTTTATGAGTTAATTAATTAAATTATAAATTTATTTTGATTATTCTAAAAAGTTGTATACCTTTAATGCATCAGCCTCCGCTTTCCCCGATTTAACCTGAAATATATTGATATGCCTGTATTAATTATCCACCAAACCGATAAGGATGTTTTGGATGTCCTTAATCTGATCTTCAAGATCGAAGGCTTTGAGGTCCACCCTTTTAATGGGTACCCGGTAGGGCTTGCAAGTTATATCCACTATGTGAAGGCCGATTTAGTAGTGCTCGATTACTATATGAACGGAACCGAATGCAAATCCTTACTAAACGAAATAAGGGCTGCCGGTGAAGATCTCCCGGTAATTGTTGCAGGTTGCTCCTCTTCTATTCAAAAATTCAGTACCGATTATGGCTTTACCGATTATATTGAAATGCCGTTTGAAGTAGCTTATTTTTACGAAAAAGTGGTAAGCTGCCTTGCCCATAAAGCCTTACATCACTAAAATATTTGTTTTGTTAGCGGGCTGCGTTATTCATCCAACCAGTATCTCGTTAGGCGGATAACCGAATAGCTTTTTAAACGCGTGCGAAAAATGCGACAGGTTTTCAAAGCCTACTTCCAGGTAAACATCATTTGGTTTTCGGTGCTTTTCGGCTATTTCATAATGTGCCAGTTTTAAACGCTTTTCGGTAAGCCATCGTTGCGGCGTTACGTTGTAGGTTTTTTGAAAATCGCGCCTGAAGGTTGCCAGGCTACGACCGGTGAGATAACCAAACTTATCCAGCTTCATATTAAACATGTAATGCCGTTCCATAAAATCGGGTAAGCTGATCTTACCCGGCTCATCAAAATTACCCAGCCAGCTATCCGCTTCGCTATCAATTGATCGTAGTATACTTATAGCCTCTTCAATTTTAATGGCAGCTATTTGCGCAGGCAATTTGTCGCCCAGTTCAAAATAAGGGATCAATGAAGCAAGGCAACTTTCCAGTAAGGGATGTTTGTTAAACCGTTGTATAGTTTGCAGTTGCTGCTTTTTAACATTAGTCGGGTGCCTCGAATAAAAGTCTTTTAATCTTTCTTTGGTAAGGTGCATGGCCACTGCTTTATGAGGTAGGCCAACTTTAGGATAATTAATAATGGTAGCCAATTGGTTACGCGGAATAAGAAATATGTCGCCTGCTGTAAAGGTGTATGTTGCATCAGCCTGAATGATCTTGGTTTCGCCCGAAATAAACCAAACCAAAAGATGGTGCTCAAACATGGTCTCTGTTTTAAATAACTTTCCGTTATATTCCGATAGTTTGATATCGGGCGTGATATATTTAGTTTCAAATTCCATTAACTCAAATATAAGCGTATAAATAAACAAGCCGAACGGTTTATCCGGCTTGTACTATCTATTATCAGTAGATTAATTTGCGGGGAATAGTATGCCGGTCATTTCTTCACTTAGTTTCCATAATTTAATGGCATGTTCCGCATTTACCGAATACGGTTTTACACCCCGCAATGTTGATGGGGCGCTATAATCATGCGCTATATCGCCTTCGTCAAGTTCAGCTACATCAGCGTTCTCGCAATACACTCCTCCTATGCCATCTAATTGCTGGTTGGTTGCGCACCAAACCGTGGTGGCCGCGCCTTGTTCCACAGTTTTGAGCGTGGCTGCTACTTCGGGTTTAATATCGCCGTTTTCGTCGTGCGTACCCATTTGCTGAAATAAGGCCATAGGAGCCACTCGGCCAAGATCGGTACCGTTCACCGAACCCGGGTGAAGCGAAAAAGCACGCACACCAAATTCTTTACCGCGATGGTCCAGCTCCACCGTGAATAAATTATTGGCTGTTTTTGATTGCCCGTAACCTTGCAGGGTTTCGTATTCGCGGTTTAAAAAATTAGGATCTTCAAAGTTAAATGGAGCTATTTGATGCCCGAATGAAGAAACATTGATTACACGTGCTCCATTGGCTTTTTTTAACGCAGGCCAAAGTTTAGCTGTCAGTTGAAAATGACCAAGGTGATTGGTTGCCAATTGTGATTCATACCCCCTGTTATCTCGCTGTAAGGGTACCCACATAATACCGGCATTGTTAACCAGTATATGTAATTTATCATTTGCGGTTAAAAATTTCTCGGCAAAATAATTAACAGATCGCGGATCCATCAGGTCCATCTTTTCAATGGTCACATTTTTTACGCCTTTTAAATTGGCCACGGCTTTGTTTACATCGCGGGCAGGTACAATTACTTTTGCGCCTGCGTTAACAAAAGTTTTAACTGTTTCCAAGCCAATGCCCGCATAGCCCCCTGTAACAATAATGGTTTTGCCGCTGAGGTCAATTCCTTTAATTACATCATGCGTAGTTGATTGCGCGTTAAAGCCGGAATGGATAGCCCGTTGAAGGTTGCCATTATAATTGTCTTTTAAAATCATTTCTTTAAATTTTATAAGACAAAATTACCGTTGCCCACCTAACAAGACTTTGTTTATAGCGTCAATTTACTTTGTTTAAAACGTCATTGTTTAAAAGATTGATTTCCTTACTGCCCCATATCCGGAAGTTGCGGTGTAGTGTCCTTCTCCTTATCAAATTTTAGTTTACCAAATTTATAGGTCAAAGTAACACCGAATGATTGCGACGGTATTAATCGCACATTGGTTTGATTGAAGTTTGAGCCGAAAAGGGTTTGCCGTTGTGTAATATAATACGCGAATGGGTTGGCTGTTGTTAACCCGATGCTGGCATTTTTGTTTAAGAACTGTTTACGGATAGCCAGGTTATAATTGAAAAATGCCGGCCTTATGCTTTGAATATTCTTTTGCTGCGAATTGTAGTTACCGAACACTTCTGCCACCAAATCGTGCGGAAACTGGTACGTAGCGTTAAGGTTAACCCGGTACGCAAACGCGTTAACCGTAGCTAAGCCAACGTTGCTGCTTTGTCTTTGGCCTAATTGAATGTTTGTACGCAGATTTAATTTGCCCGTAACCGGTACCGAACCGAAAATACTTGCGCCGATGTTTTTTTGCGACCCAAGATTGAAACGTTGGGTTAAAGAAACTGCTGTATAATCGGTACCGTTAACATTCAGCACATCATAATAGGTTGATAGCGCCTGTATATTATCGGGGCTGTTGCGATAAAAAGCTGCCAAATAAATATTGCCGCCATTGTTAAAGTTTTTGCTGTAACCCAATTCAAAGTTTTTTGATATTTCGGGCTTAAGCAGAGGATTGCCCGTGCTTATATTATGCGGATCGCTGATATTGTAGAATGGGTTAAGATCGCCATAATCGGGTCTTTCTATACGGTAACTGTAAGAAAATTTAACCGATTGCGAATCGTCCAGCTTATGTTGAAGCGTAAAGGCCGGGGCAAAAGTATTATAATCGGGTATGCCTGCGCCACTGAAAGTACCGGTGGTATGCGTGCGCTCGTAACGCAGCCCTGCTTTACCTGTAAAAAAATCTTTAAACAACGCGAAGGATAAAGACGCGTAACCTGCATATATATTCCGTTTATAATTGAAGCTGTAGGTTTGGCTTGGGTTAACTACATAAGCGCCATTTTGTAATGTATCGGTAAAAACGTTACTGGTTAAGTTACCCATAAAGGTTTTCGCGCCGGTTTCTAACGTGAACGATTTGCTTAAAGGCTGGGCATAATCTAATGTAATTTCCGTTTGGCGGTCTTTACCAGGGTTGTTACTTCTTAATCCGGCCGATGGGTATGCTCCCGTGAGGTAATCTGTTTGTTGCGACGCGTCGGCTATATTTGTACCAAAGCTGGACAGGTAAAGGAAATCCAGCTGTTGTCCTTCTCTTTTAAATGTCTTTTTATACCCAAGGCTAAAATCTACCGCTTTTTCACCAAACCTGCTTGCCGATGTGCGCGTGCTTGAAATGGCAGATGATACATCCCCTCCTGCCATTACACTTTGATTTTGCGAAGTGAAGCCGGTGCCATGGTTACGAAAATCGTTATATCCAAAGGTGGCAGTCAGTTCATCTTTAGGGGTTACGCTCCAATTGAGGTTGATACCCGTTTTGTAACTATTGCGCGTAAATGGATTACTGCCCGATTGAAAAAGGTTTGTGGCGGTATCGCGGGCATTATTATAAGCGGTGCGGTTGGTTGTGTTTTTTGCTGTTGTATTTAGCTGTGTATTTCCACTAAAAAACACACCTACGCCAAAATTTCCTCTACGGGCGTTCAGGTTTATAGAGCCATTCTCCAAACGGATACCTGCGGAAAGGTTAACACTGCCGTTAACGCCCTGAAATTTGTTGTCTTTAAGTACAATATTAATGATACCGCCCGTACCCTGCGCATCGTATTTAGCGCCGGGACTGGTGATTACCTCAATAGTACTGATCTGGCTGGCCGGGATAGATTGCAGCGCATCGGCAAGGCTGGCGCCAAATATGGTGGAAGGTTTGCCATTGATAAGAAACCTGATTCCCGAACTGCCCTGTAATTCAACATTGCCATCAATATCAACGCTTACCATGGGTACCTTCTTAAGTACGTCGAGGGCTACACCGCCTTGCGCTGTGAGGTCATTAGCTGCATTGTATACTACTTTATCAATCTTATTTTCTACAATGGGCACCTTCGCTGTAACATTAACCGCGTTTAGCTGCGTTGTTGCCGAGGTTAATAATATGGTACCGAGCGGTACAGTGGTGGTACTGCTGCTAATGGTCACTTTATTGAATACCTTCTCGCGGTAACCAATAAAATCAACGGTAACACGATATTCTCCGGCCGGGATGCCAGATAGGCTAAAATTACCTTTGCTATCGGTACTGATGCCATTAACCGGATTTTTAGAATCTGCTTTAAATACACTGATGGTAGCAAAATCAACGGGAGCCTTTGTGGCCGAATCAATTACCTTGCCCGTTATTTTACCGTTAATGGTAGTTTGAGCAAGGGCGTTAAACATTAAAAAAATAAAAGAGGCAGTTATTATAATATATTTCATGTGTTTCAAATCGGAAAATTAGCGGCCAATTCTGGATTTATGCTGAATTTTAGTTTGATGTTACCTTTTTGTTACATAAACCGTTTAACAGGGTAATATGAACAGGCTTTTCAAAACTTTCCGACTTGCGGGGATACATCAATTAATGAAACAATATTTATTTGTGTCTTTATTTTTTTTCAGCAGGCAATAAAAATCATAATTGTAGCGCTACACACGCAAAAAGATGTATTTTTAAGGCTAAGCTTTATTTAACGACATTCTTTCTACCAGAAAAGAGCAGGCATTCACCAGAATGTATCCAGAATCTGCAACGAACTTGTTGTCGTTCATCAACATTGAATTTTATGAGATACCTGTTAAGGTTATTAATTATATCTACTCTTTTCTTCATCGGTGCAACTAATGCCTGGTCGCAAAAAATAGCCCTGTCGGGCAAAATTGTCGACGCGGCAACTTTTGAGCCTGTATCATACGCTACCATTTCGGTTAAGGGTACTACCACAGGCACACGCAGCGATTTTGACGGTTCTTTTCACTTAACTTTTACCCGTACAAAAGATTCTGTTACTATTACTTGTGTTGGCTATCGCGAAAAGTCGGTTTATGTAAGTGATAAAGCCACTCAAAATTTAACCATCCGTCTTCAACCGTCTGCACAAACCTTGCAGGAAGTAAGGGTTGGACCGAAGGGATATATTAACCCGGCATGGGCAATTTTAAGGGAGATAGTAAAACATAAAGCAACTAATGATCCGGCTAATTTACAATCATATCAATATAAAAGTTATAACAGGATTGAACTTGACGCGAGCCATTTGAGTGATAAACTGCTCCGTAAAAAGTTTATTGGTCAGGCTTTAAGCCTGGCCGATAGCCTGAATGTTACTGATGCTGATCATGTGCCTGTATTGCCATTGTTCTTATCAGAAACCATTTCCAACTATTATTACCGCAAATCGCCGGAGGCTAAAAAAGAGGATATAATACATACCCGTACCAAAGGCATAGGCTTTGAAGATGGTACCTTGCTGGCACAGCTTACCGGCAGTACCTTTCAGCAATACAACTTTTATAAGAACTTTGTAAGCGCTGCCGGTAAAGATTTTGTTTCGCCTATTACCGATAGCTGGAAAGGTTGGTACGATTATGAGCTGGACAATAGGGATGCCATGGTTGGCGATGTGAAATGTTTTCAGATCTCCTTTAAGCCCAAACGCCCGCAGGATTTAGCTTTTACCGGTACTATATGGGTGGTGAAAGATACTTACGCGTTATACCGCATTAAAGCCACAGTTCAGCCCGCCTCCAATTTAAACTTTATCAACCAAATAAAAATAGAACAGCAAATGGGCGGCAATGGCAAAGGCCCTTTGTTACCTAATAAAACACGCATATTGGTAGAGGTTGATCAGCTGACAAAAAACAGCACCGGCTTTTTGGCCAAACTTTATACCACAAATACAGATATAACCACAGGAAAAACTTACGGGAGCGATTTTTTTAAGAAAAGTATTTCTGTTGCCGATGACGCGCAGGCAGTTGATGAACACTTTTGGGATACTAACCGCCCCGATTCGATCACCGCGGCGGAGAAATCGGTTTATCATTTAATTGATACGGTTAAATCATTACCCACTGTAAAAAATTATCTTATAGTGGCCGATCTGCTCATCAACGGGTACTACCGCGCCGGGAAGATCAGCTATGGCCCCTTCCTCAATACTTTCAGCGTAAATAATGTTGAAGGCCCGCGCTTCCGTTTAGGTTTCCGCACTAATTCGAGCTTTGATAAAAAATGGATACTGGGCGGCTATGTTGCTTATGGGATGAAGGATAAAGAAATAAAATTTGGGGCAAGTGTAGATTACATCCTTTCACGAAAGCACTGGACCGAGGCCGGTATCAGCTATTCGCACGATTTGAACCAGGTAGCCCTGTTGAGCGATAGTTATTTATATCAACGTAATAATCTGTTTGCCGCGCTTACACGCTTTGGGCCGGTAGCTAAACGAAAGCCTTTTGACCAGGATTTAATTACAGCCTACATCTCCCGCGATCTGTTCAAAGGTTTTACCGAAAAGGTGACGTTATCAAATTGGTCGTTAGATCCCCTGTTTGCATTTCGATTTCAGGACAATAATCCGAATGTAAGCCAAAAGATGGTGGTATCAGAATTGCAGTTAGAAACCAAATGGTCGCCGGGTTCGCAGCCACTGATCTCTGAAACGGTGAACAGGCCTTTAAGCGTAAAAAGCAAGGCCACCGCGCCGGTATTTACATTCAGGTATACGCTTGGCTTTAAAAACTTTTTAGGCAGCGATATTAATTACCAGAAATTTAGTGTTAACGTTATTCAAACTTTAAAAACCGGCAGGTTTGGGCGTGGCAAGTATTCTTTTTCTGCAGGATATATTCCATCTACGGTTCCGTTCCCTCTACTGGAAAATCATTTGGGTAACGAAACTGCTTTGTATAACCCGAATGCATTTAACCTGATGCACTTTTTTGAATTTGCCAGTGATAAATACGCCAACTTAAGTTATACACAGCATTTTGAAGGCTTATTGCTTAATGAAATTCCATTTATTGCTAAGTTGAAATGGCGTTTAGTAGGTACCGCCAATGTGCTTTACGGCGATCTTTCAAGTGCAAACCGCTACAACATCAACCAAAATCCGAGTATATCTTTAAGCGGACTGGGCAGCAAACCATATATTGAAACCGGTTACGGAGTAGAAAATATCTTTAAATTTTTACGTGTCGATTTTATTCATCGCATCACCTACCGTGATCATGCTCCGGCACCTGATGTAAACCCTAAAAATTTTGGTATCAAGGTTTCCGCACAATTGAGGCTGTAAGTATTGAATTGGGCATTCACATTATTCATCCTGCGTTAATTAAAGTTTAAGTAGTAAATTAGTCTTTAATTCTCCAGTTTTTCTACAACATTAACTGGTACGTTTGGATAAAAAACCGTGAAAATTTTAGTCATAGAAGATCAGGCAGGGTTACGGGAAAGTATAGAGTCGTACTTTACCGGCGATGGCAACGTGTGCGAATCGGCCTCTGATTATAATACCGCGATAGCCAAGATAAACCTGTACCGTTACGATTGTATTGTGCTGGATATTACCCTGCCCGATGGCAGCGGCCTCGAAATATTAAAGGCCCTTAAGGAGGGGCGCCATGCAGATGGCGTATTAATTATTTCTGCTAAAAACTCCTTGGATGACCGCTTGAATGGCCTCGATCTGGGGGCTGATGATTATCTTACCAAGCCCTTTCATTTATCAGAGTTAAAAGCAAGGGTGGCGGCAATAGTGCGCCGTAAAAGCTTCGACGGAAGCAACTCGCTCATCTTTAATGAAATCAATATCGATATATTTTCTAAAGAGGTAAAGATTAATAAACAGGCTATCAAGTTAACCCGTAAGGAGTACGACCTGCTGCTTTACTTTTTAGCCAATAAAAACAAAGTGGTTTCTAAAAATGCTATCGCTGAGCATCTTTGGGGCGATGAAATTGATATTGCCGATAATTTCGACTTTATTTATTCGCACATTAAAAACCTGCGTAAAAAAATGACGGAGGCAGGCGGTAAAGATTACATCAGCGCCGCATACGGCATAGGGTATAAATTTATTGATCAATAATGAAACTTTTTACCCGCTATAACCGCGCAACTACTATGCTCACCATTGTTGTGATGCTTGTTTTGGGCGTTATTTATTATTACGTGATCAGCGGGATACTTACCAGCCAGGTAGACCGTGACCTGGAGGTAGAAGAACAGGAAATATTTGAGCATGTTAAACTGAACCATGAGTTGCCGGTAGTGTACCCTTCCAATCACCAGTTTATTTATCTTACCCCGGTAAAATCACCCGTAAAGCGCCGTTTTATAGATACGCAATACAAAGACCCTGATGAAAACGCGATGGAACCCGCCCGTGGCCTCATCAGTTCGGTAGTTTTAAATAGCCAGCGTTACCAGATCCGTGTTGTTCAATCAACTGTTGAAACGGAAGATCTGATCAGGGTGATTTTCATGATTACGGCAGGAGTGATCATTGTTTTACTTGTTGTATTGCAGGTATTTAACCGTATGATACTTACTAAGCTTTGGCAGCCCTTTTATACTGTGCTTAACCAATTAAAAGTGTTTAGCCCGAGCAATCAAACTATCCTTGATCATGCCACATCTGAAATTGATGAATTTAATGATCTTAACAAAGCGGTAAGCACCATGTCGGCACGTGCGGTAGATGACTATATTCAGTTAAAAACATTTACCGAAAACGCGGCGCATGAAATGATGACCCCTGTAGCTATCATTAATTCAAAGCTGGATTCGCTGCTGCAAACTGATGAATTTACCCAAAATCAAAGTGTATTATTAAAAGATCTTTACGATACAGTAACCCGGTTAACCAGGCTCAATAAATCGATGTTGTTGTTAACCAAAATTGAAAACAGGCTCATCGCCGATGAGCAAGTGATCGATCTAAAAGAACTTATTGACGGTTTATTGCATCAGTTTGATGAACTTTTTTCAGGCTTGGAGATCTCGGTAACAGCCGACCTTACAGAGCATAGTATTAAGGCAAGCCGTTTTTTGGTAGAAGTATTGTTCAATAACCTGATCGGTAACGCGATCAGACACAATCATCGGAAAGGCCATGTGCATGTTACCCTTACACAGGCATATGCCAGCATCAATAATACCGGTAAACCTTCCGCGTTGGATATGAAGCTCCTATCAAAACGCTTTCAAAAATCAGCCGAATCAGAGGGTACAGGACTGGGCTTAGCGCTTTGTAAACAAGTGTGCGAAAATTGCGGCTTTAAATTGCAATATGATTTTACTGATGAACAACATACCTTCAAAGTGATTTTTTAAAAGCCTACTCACTGACCTACAGGATTTATCCAAAATTGGCTGTTAAGTTTACTAAAAAAATCATTTATGAAAACATTCGGAAAAACATTAGCAGTTGCCATAGTGGCAGTAGCTTTTAATGCAGCAGCCAATGCGCAATCAGTACCGGCCTCAAAAGTACCGGCACCTGTAAAAGCAACCTTTATGAAAACCTACCCTACCGTTACCAAAGTAAAATGGGAAATGGAAAAAGGCAATTACGAAGCAGGTTTCGTAAGTCAAAAACAAGAAACATCAGCAGTATTTACTGCCGATGGCAAAATGCTTGAATCGGAAGTTGAGATAAAAACAGCGGCTTTGCCTGCACCGGTACTGGCTTATGTAAAAGACAACTATAAAGGCAAAAGCATTAAAGAAGCTGCCAAAATTACCAAAACAGGCGGCGAAGTAAATTACGAAGCAGAAGTAGCAGGTAAAGATTTACTATTTGACAGCACAGGCAAGTTTATTGAAGTAGCCAAAGACTAAGTTTGAACTAACTGAAGCAACTATAAAATTAAAGGCCTGCAGAAATTGCAGGCCTTTAATTTTATAAACTAATCTTTAGTCGTTTTGCGAGCTGACCTTTACTTCGGCAAGGTCTATCTGCATTTCCTGCTTGCGTATTGCTTCGTCGCTAAAGGCCTTTTCCTTGCGGATATGATATAGTTCGCGGCGCTGTATAGCATATAGATCTTTTAGGACCATGTTATACATTTTCACTTCGCTAAGTTGTGATTGATCACAATCTAACGATTCCAAACGCTGCGTAATAATGGTAACATTGTTCTGTAATTCTTCCTTCAGGTTTTGCAGCAACTCGCTTTTTGCTATTTCTTTCGGATAGTGTTCCTCCAAACGTTTTACTGATTGATTAACCAACCTTAACCGGATGCCCAGGTCCTGCTGATCTGCCGGTACAACAGGATCAATTTCTTTTATTTTTAAGGCCTTTACAATAAAGGGCAAAGTTAAACCCTGAAAAACAAGCGTAACCAGTATCACCACAAAAGTGATAAAGATGATAAGGTTACGGTGTGGAAATGCTTTACCATCATCTGCCAGTAGAGGCAATGATAAAGCCGCCGCCAACGATACTACACCGCGCATACCTGCCCAGCCAATGACGAATGATCCTTTCCAGCCCGGATTTGGCTCGGAGGCGCGTATGCTTTTAAATAACCAGCGGGGAATGAATGTACTTGGGTATATCCACAACATCCGGATAGTGATAATTACCACGCTGATGATGAGGCCATACTGCCAAGCTTCGCCCAATGAATACCCATCGAGCCCTTTAACAATTACTGGCAGCTCCAACCCTATTAAAATAAACACCAGTCCGTTTAAAATAACAATAACAGTCGACCATACATTTATGGTTTGTAAACGGCTCTGTCCATCCTGAAATACCTCGTGTGAACGATATGATAAAAACAAACCACCGCTCACTACCGCCATCACGCCCGAAAAATGAAAATGCTCGGCAACCAGGTACATAAAATAGGGCGATACCAGCGTAAACGCGGCATCAATATTTGAAGTGGTAGGTAAAAACCGGTGAATCAGGTAAACAATATGAGCTATAGCAAGGCCTATAACAATGCCCATCAACGTAACCGTAAAAAAATTGGTAGCGGCTTCGTTTACAGAAAAGCTGCCGGTTAAAACCGCGGCCAAAGCAAACCTGAATACAATTAAGCTGGATGCATCGTTCACCAGGCTTTCGCCCTCTAAAATAATGGAGATGCGTTTGGGGATCTTCACATACTTTAAAACCGAAGTAGCGGCAATAGCATCAGGTGGAGAAATGATACCACCCAATAAAAAGCCCATCGATAATGTAAAGCCCGGTATTACTGCCGATGATACAAAGGCTACTATGGTTGAAGTAAAAATAACCAAACCAAATGCCAGCAGGCTGATAGGGCGTTTCCATTTCCAGAAGTCGTTCCATGAGGTATACCACGCGGCCTCATATAGCAAAGGAGGCAAAAATATCAGGAAGATCAGGTCAGGATCCATGGCGATAACCGGCATGCCCGGAATATAACTTACCACCAAACCGGCGATCACCAAAAACAGCGGATAGGCTATTTTTAGCTTTTTGGCCAGCATGATCAATAAAAAGGTTGCAGAAAGCAGGATCAGAAATTGTAATAAAATATAGTGCATCTATGGCTGTGTTTGTGTGTAGTACAAATTAGCTTGTAATATAAGCCTATAGCTGCTAAATTCAAAAACAGTGCACTCAACAAACTTTATCGCCATTTATAAAAAATGCTCATAAGCAAAATCTTATGAGCATTCTCCCCCAATAATAAAGTATTAATTTTTATTCAGAGCAAATGCACCTTCGGTGGCTTTTATAATTAAAGCGGCTACTTCTTTTGGCCGTGATGTATATACAGAGTGGCTGCCACCCGGAATTTCTACTGTATAACTTGCCGCCCGTTTAGCGTACATGCGTTCCAAGTCGGGGTTAATAATACGATCGGCCTGGGCTACCATATACCAGCTTGGTTTTGTTCGCCAGGCGGCTTCGGTAATTACCGCGTGAAATATTTCATCTTTGGTTAATACCTGGGCGCGGCCTGTAAAATCAGCTATATTTTTTGGCAGATCGGCTGCGAAATCAGCATGAAAACTATCAGGTGCTATATAGTCATATCCGTCTGCTGTTTTTTGAAGGGATTTGTAGGCGGGCGGATATAGCTTGCCATTGGCAGCCTCATTTTCGCCTTTATCAGGCGCGTGGGCGGCAATATAAACCAAACCTTTAACCTGCGGATCATTACCGGCGGCAGTAATTACCGCGCCACCATAGCTGTGGCCTACCAAAATAACCGGACCATCCATCATTGCTATCACTCGTTTAACGGCCTCTACATCGCCATCAAAAGATGTTAGCGGATGCTGTACTATACGCACATTGTAGCCCTTTTTAATGAGGATATCATAAACCGGTTTCCAGCCGGAACCATCAACAAAGGCGCCGTGTACCAGCACAATGTTTTTAATGGGAGCCTGTGCCGAAGCTGGCCGGGTACTGCTTAGTAAGAAGATAAAACATAGTGCTGCCATACTGAAGAGCCTTGCTATGCTGTTGATTGTTTTTTTCATGATGATGATAATTAAATTTTTAATCCGCCAAATACACTGAACAGCATAATAGCTAAAACAACCAGCGTGATGAGGGTATACATTTTGTCGCCATCCAGCAGAAACCCTACCAGCGAAAGCGCTATACGGAACACCGGCGTAGCCACCAAAATCACCACGCCTAATTGTATAATGGCACGGGCATCTAAGCTGACTGCTCCATGAAGCACGGAGGTGAAAGATGTTATGCCTGTCTTCTCTCCCGCAAAGGTATGGTAAGATGGCATGGGTACACCACCTAACTGGTACAGGTATAACAAGCCGCCCATCAGCACAATAAAGCTGGATAATAACACACCTACACGTAATTGCAAACCAATGAAACGTTCTATGTCGTGATCTGCCAGTTTATTTTGAAGTATCGTATTCTTTTTCATCTGCTTAAAATTTATGGTTATAGCCATTGTAAATCATCTCTGCCGCTACAAAACATATCGCTACGCAAAAAATGTATTTTAACACCTTTACATTAATCCGGCTAAGTAATTTTGCACCTGTAAATGCCCCGCCCAATACGCCCAGCACAACAGGGAAAGCAATACCGGCATCCATATAACCACGTTGCAGGTATACCACCGCGCTTGCAGCGGCAGTTACGCCTATCATAAAGTTACTGGTGGTTGTACTCACTTTAAAGGGAATGTGCATAGTAGAATCCATCGCCAGTACCTTCAACGCGCCCGAACCTATCCCCAGCAAACCTGAAAATACCCCGGCGACGGTCATGATAGAAAAACCAGCGCCTACGTTTTTTAGCTTGTAGGCAACCTCGCCATCTTTGGTTGGATAAGAATTGTTCAGCTTTAATACTTCTGCCGCGTGGCTGCCTTCGGTTAAGGCGTCCTGGTTCTTTTTGCGAATCGTCATGGCTGCCGAGAACAACAGGATAACACCGAAAAGTATAGCGATGGTATTGGTAGGCGTATAAACGGCAAGTAAAGCGCCTACAACCGCGCCTACGGTAGTAGCGATCTCTAAAAACATACCGAGGCGTACATTTGTGATGCCCTCTTTTACATAAGCGCTTGCCGCGCCCGATGAATTAGCTATGGATGCCAGCAAGGCCGCGCCAATGGCATAACGGATATCTACATTGAAAACTAAAGTTAATAACGGAATGATAACTACTCCCCCGCCCAAACCTGTAAGTGAACCCACCAGCCCGGCCAGGTAAGCGCCAAGAATTAACAGGAGGGTGAAAACTAAAATACTCATATAATTAATAGTTGTTGGATAAAATTTGTTGGATGATCTTTAATGCCTCTTTCTTCTTTTTACCACGAATGGCATCAAAAAGGGCATCGTGTAAATAATGGCTCATGGCAAAATGCGCGATACCCTGCTGCTCCCTTTTTGAAAATAAAGACCTGATGCTCAGTGTAAAGTAATCGTACAGATCGGCAAGGACTTTGTTACGTGAGGCAGTCGCTATAGCGGTATGGAAAGCGATATCGGCATTGGTGCAGGCTTGTTTATTTTCTGTTTCAATGGCATGCCTGCGATCGGTAAGGTGTTGATGCATGGCATCCAGATCGGCCTGGGTATGATGGTCAACCGCCAATTTTACAAGCTCTGTTTCCAGTAGCATACGCACGGCGTTAATTTCATCAAAATCGGCATTATGCAGGCGTTGATCTAATGGTTGAGCGGTGGCTTGTTCGTTAACGAAGGTTCCGTTACCCTGCTGTACTCGCAGTACCCCTGCCATAGCCAAACTTTTGATGGCTTCACGAACGGATGAACGCCCAACCTGGTATGCCTCCATCAGTTCAGGCTCGGCAGGGATCTTCTCTCCCGTTTTATATTTTTTGGCGGCGATATCCTTCTTTATTCTTTCGGCCACCATTTCTGATAATTTCTCTTTTGCCATGTTGCAATCAATTACAATACAAACATACGATGTATGTATAAACATCAGATGTTTATTTGTGAAAAAAATAAAATTACAAATGCTTTTTACCGGGCGATGACGATATGTGATAAGTTGCAGTTGATTTATTGTGTTGAAAATGAAATTGTTTTGGTTTCTATCCCATTGGGTTTATGATCGGATAATATATACTTTACTCAACCTACGAAAAATTTATTACCTTTTATTTGTTTGGTACGAAAGTTTTCCTACCTTTGGTTTGAGATAATTATGGAAGCACAAAATAAACCGATAGAACCCACAAAATCTGAACTGGAAATATTACAGGTATTGTGGGAACACGGACCATCAACAGTTCGCGCGGTGAATGATGAGTTGGTTAAACAAAAGGATGTTAATTACACCACAACCTTGAAACTAATGCAGATCATGGCCGATAAGGGGATCCTGAAACGTGACGAAAGCCAGATGAAACATATATATAGTGTGGTGCAGGAAGAACAGGAAACCAAATCGCACTTGCTGGATAAGTTTGTCGATTCAATGTATAAAGGATCTGCAAGTAAACTGGTGATGCAGCTGCTTGGCAATAAAAAAACATCGCAGGCAGAGCTGGATGAGATAAAAGATCTGCTTAAAAAGTTTGAAGAATAATTACATTTAAAACTAACCGGTTATGGCGTTTTCATTGGTAAATATACTGCCCGATTACCTGATTAAAGCATTGGGTAATACGCTGATCCATTCTCTATGGCAGGGCATGCTGCTTGCCGTAGTAACAGGATTAATTGTGATAGGCACCCGTAAGGCGAGTGCCTCGAAACGATATAACCTTCTGATTGCCGCATTGTTGCTGTTCACGGTTACGGTAGCTTTTACGTTTGCGCAGGAACTGAAGGCGGCGCAATCTTCACTGGCGATAATCGGTAAAAATTCGTTAGTTATTCATAACGCCCTTCCATCCTACCCTTCGGTAGTTACTGAACCAAGTGAATACCGGAATATTTTAAGTTTTTTGAGTAGCTACTCCAACATAATAGTACTCATATGGTTTCTGATCGTGTTGGCGCGAAGCCTGCAATTGTTGACCGGCTTGCAGGTGATCTACCATTTACGCAGACGGCAAATATTTTCTATAGACAATAGCTGGCAGCACCGTGTAACAGAACTGGCCGGACAAATGGGCATTAGGCAGATAATTACCATTGCCGAATCCGGAATTGCACGTGTGCCTATGGTTGTTGGGCACTTAAAACCGTTGATATTAATACCTGTGGGTTTGATAACTGCCCTGTCCCCTGCCGATATTGAGGCTATATTGGTACATGAACTGGCCCATATTTGCCGTCGCGATTATTTAACCAATGTGTTATTGAGTATTGTAGAGTTGCTGTTCTTTTTTAACCCGGCCGTATTGTGGATAGCGGCACTGATAAAGGCCGAACGTGAAAATTGCTGCGACGATATCGCCGTTGAGTACACCGGTAACAAAGTAAATTATATTAAAGCTTTGGTGGCCAGCCAGGAATATCAGCTTTCGGCCCCTGCTTTCGCTATGGCACTCAACGGTAATAAGCAGCATCTTAAAGGCCGGGTTCAGCGTTTGCTTAGTAGCCGAAATCCGTCGCTCAATATGATGGAAAGATCGTTGCTGGCCGTTTGTTTGGTAACCGCTGTTTTGCTGACGACAGCTTTTACCCAAAAGGATAATATTGAACATTTCGTTACCAAAACATCTAAAACGGTGGCTCGTGTAAGCCAAGCTATATTACAAAAAAAGGATATTGATACTGCCGTGAAAAAAACGACGACGATAATTACTGAATCGAGAATGTCGGTTATTGAAACCGTAACAAGTAAAGTTAAAGATACTACACAAAAACGCGTAAATAAGCCGGATGAAACAGGTGATCCGCTATCATTGAATAATTTAGCCGCCCAAACCGCGCTGGCCGATTCACTTAAAAGCTTGCAAGGTGGTTTATCGCCATTAAGCAGTGTGAAGCAAAAGTTAGGCCCTGTAAATACTAAACTCTCTTACCAAAACCAGTATACCTTGTATAATTTAGATTCGGCAAAGCGCTATCAAGCTTACACCAACAACTACAGGTCGCGCAAAACGGGTTATGACAGAACATTATCGGCAGAGAATCCTTCAACCAATGCTGTCCCCGTTTTAATGAAGAATAACGACGAGCAGGAACCCGATATAACCAGGCAAGTACTCAAAGCTATTATCAGCGAAGGTTTAGCCGCCAAGGTACAATCGTATAAATTAACGGAATACGATTTGGTTATTAACGGCGAGAAATTACCGGATGAAACATTTAAGCGCTTTAAAAATAATTATATAAGATCGTTCGAGAAACGTAGCATAGTTTACTATAACTACGATACCAGCACTAAGGTAACTACAACCACAACGCTGTAAGTACAAACCAAAAGCATCAAATAACAAATTAATTCACGTTAAAAAACGAGAACGGGACAACTATTGTCCGATATACGCTAAACAGACATTTAACCTTTAATCACCCAAACATCATGAAACTAAAAATAGCGGCTTTAATAGCTGCCTGGATAACTATTGCCTCAACTTTAGCTTTTGCGCAAGATACACTGAAACTTTCTGGCAAAGTGACTGACGCGAACGGGCATTCTCTTGACGGCGTTACAGTATACCTGCTCAATGGTAAAGATTCAACACTCATTAAAACAACGTTTACCGATACCACTGGTATTTACATTTTTATCAACCTGAAAAAAGCAAATTACCGTTTATCGGCAAGCATGGTGGGTTATCAAAATTATAGGAGCGCGAGTTTTGAGCTGAGCGCTAATAGGGTTTTAGAGTCGGTTAGTTTAAGGATAAACAGCAACACGCTGCAGCAAGTTAGCATTAACGCCACCCGGCCTTTTGTACAACAAAAGATAGACCGTACCCTTGTTAACCCCGAGGCTATGATAAGCAACGCGGGCGGCACCGCATTAGATGTGCTTGAGAAAGCGCCGGGAGTAATAGTTGATCAAAATGGTGCTATAAGCTTGAAGAGCAAAGGTGTAACTATTTTTATTGATGATAAACCAACTTATCTTTCGGGCGCGGACCTGGAAAATTATCTTCGCTCGTTGAGCGCGGCGGCTATTGACCAACTCGAATTAATGCCTAACCCACCGGCCAAGTATGATGCGGCAGGCAGCGGTGGTGTTATCAATATTAAAACAAAGAAAAACAAAGTAAGAGGATTTAACGGTGGCATTAACCTCGCGTACACTCAGGGAAAATATGCCCGTACAAACAATAGCCTCAACTTTAATTACCGGAACAACAAGTTAAACGTTACCGGAAACCTTGGTTATAACCATGCTAATACTTTTAATGATCTTGATATCAACCGCCATTTTGAAGATGGTAACGGTGTAGTAACTACCAACTTTTTACAAAATTCTTTTCTGCGTAATACAGGTAACAATTATACGGTTAGGTTGGGTGTTGATTACTACTTATCAGATAAAAGCACGCTTGGCATTAACGTGAATGGCATATACAATCCGCACCGCACAACTTCGCCGGTTACAAGTAACTTCTCTGATGCGCAGAACAGGCCCGATTCTACTATTATCGCTCAAAATACCGAACGCGACGTATTTAAAAATGGCGGCATCAACCTTAATTATCGTCATAAATATGACCAAACCGGTCGCGAGTTCACTGCCGATATTGATTACCTGAACTATTATACCAAAACAGATCAGTTGTTTGCCAACAGTACTTATTTGCCGGGTGGCACGGCTACCAATATCGATCAGTTAACCGGGATGTTGCCCGCGCATATCAATATCTACACCGCCAAGGCAGATTATGATCATCCTTTGAGCAATGGTATTAAATTATCTGCCGGGTTAAAAACGGCCTATACACATACCGATAATGTAGCCGATTATTTTTTGACGAAGAACGAGATTACGCAACCTGACTATGACAAAACCAATCATTTTATTTACCGGGAAAATATTAACGCGGCTTATTTAAATGCCACAAAAGATTATAAGCGCTTGTCATTTCAGGCTGGTTTAAGATTAGAAAACACGATCTCCGACGGGCACCAGCTTGGCAACGTACAAAAGCCGGACTCCACCTTTAAACGTAATTATACCAACCTGTTCCCTACTCTCTATATTCAATACAAGCTGGATACAGGTAATATTAACCAGTTGCGGTTAAATTATGGCAGGCGTATCAATCGACCCTATTACCAGGATTTGAACCCATTTCTTTCTCCATTGGATAGGTTTACTTACTACACCGGCAACCCTTTTTTAAAGCCATCGTTTACTGATAATATTGAGCTGATACACTCTTACAAAGAAAAATTTAACACTACTTTAAGCTATAGTAAAACACGCGATGATGTAAACGAAACCATTGAAATTGTTGACGGTATATATTACAGCCGCCCGGGTAACATTGGTAAATACACGGTGATCACGCTTTCTTTTGATGCTACCTTTGACCCCGCCAAATGGCTGAATATCTTTTTCTATAGCCGTGTATCCAACATCCATTCGGTGAGCGATTTTTATACCGGATTATTAGATACCCGCGGTACTTATTTTTTCGCCCGTACCGCGCTTACATTTAAGCTGAAGAAAGATTGGCAGCTGCAAGCCGAAGGCGGATACCAAAGCAAGATCACCAGCGGGCAATTTGTTATTGGCAGCAGAGGGCGTGTAAACACCGGTGTATCTAAAAAGCTATCTGCAGCTACTACGGTTAAATTTACGGTGAACGATATTTTTTACACGTTTAAAAATACAGGCGTAATCAATAACCTTAACCGCACATCGGCCAATTGGCAAAACCTGAGCGATACACGCAACTTTGTACTTTCACTTAGTTACCGGTTTGGTAAAGCAATTTCGGGCCAGCGACAGCATGATGCCAACGGTGCTGAAAGTGAACAAAGCAGGGTGAAAAATTAACTCTGCATTCTGCTACAAACCGTCGAAAACGAAAACTTCTTTTTTGAATGGCTTTCGCGGAAGCAACTCGGGGCGGATACTTGTTTGATATACGAAAGATGCTACAATAATGGCGGCCTGTTTCAGGTCGTCCATTATTAAGTGGTCATAATCGTCCAGGTTGCTATGGTGTACACGGGTTTCATAATCAAGCGGGTCTTGTACAAATTGAAAAGCAGGGATACCTGCCCAATCGAACGAAACATGATCGGTAGAGCCTGTACTGCTGGTTGTTACCGTGGCAGCGCCCAAATCATGAAATGGTTTTAACCATTCGGTAAAAATGGGCTGCAAAGCGGTATTTCCCTGGGTATAAATTCCCCGGATCTTGCCCGAACCATTATCAAGGTTAAAATAGGCTGATATTTTGGCTTGTTCGGGCTTAGGAGTCATCTTAAGAGCGTCAATTAAATGATTTTTAACATAGCCGTACGAGCCATAAAGTCCTTGCTCTTCACCGCCCCACAGTGCTATGCGAATGGTTCGTTTAGGTTTTAGGCCAAGCGAATCGAGCAGGCGCACGGCTTCCATCATTACAATACAACCCGCCGCATTATCGGCAGCCCCGGTAGCAGCCTGCCACGAATCGAGGTGCCCGCCAAGCATTACCACCTGCGATTTCAATTTAGGGTCGCTGCCCGGAATTTCGGCAACAACATTGTAGCCCTTGGTATCCGCGGTAGAAAACTTACCTTGAATATTAAGCGACAATTCAACCGCTTGCCCCGATTGTATCAACCGTTTGATGCGTTGCGCGTCTTCCAAAGCCATATTTACCTGCGGCAAAGTTTGTGCATCGGTAAGTTTATAACCATATGCAGCCTGTACAAATACAGATCCATTAGCGCTTCGCCTGCCTGCAGAGAGCACCGCCAAGGCCCCTGATCGTTTTAAGATCAAATCAAACTGCTGTATCAATTTCAATTGCCCAAGTTCCTGCTCAATTTCCGAACGTTTTACCATGTAATTGTCCTTCAAATTAGCTAGGGAGGTATCGGCCAGGCGGGTCGCGCTTGGATTAAAGTTATCCTGAGTTTGCAATGGCCTGCCGGTTATCAGTATAAATTTGCCTTTAAACTCGGCAGCATGGCTTATTAAATAAGTAGTATCCATAGCTTGTTGCGGCGCTATCAATACCACACTGCCCTTTAGTACCCCATCGGTATTAGCACTCCACGGACAAGCATACGCCCTCAACGGCGTGGCGTAGGGTAAGCGCATCATCAGGCTGAAATCTTCTAAATCCCACTGTTTGC
This sequence comes from Mucilaginibacter gynuensis, assembly GCF_039541195.1. Classification (NCBI taxonomy): domain Bacteria; kingdom Pseudomonadati; phylum Bacteroidota; class Sphingobacteriia; order Sphingobacteriales; family Sphingobacteriaceae; genus Mucilaginibacter; species Mucilaginibacter gynuensis. The sequence continues at coordinate 298,982 of NZ_BAABFT010000001.1, read as the reverse complement.
CAAACTCGCCCCATGGTTCAAGCTTTGAATTTGTTAAGCCCCATTTTTTAAATGTGGCTATAGCCCAATCGGCCGCGCGGCGATAGCCCGCAGAGTTGGTCAGCCTTGGTCCCGAAACATCGGTAAGGTAATGTGCTATTTGCGGAATTTGTGAACTGCTTAGCTCTGCTGCTTTTATTTTAGCGAAAACGGCGGTATCCGGTTGTTCTTGCGAAAAGCTTATTTTAGCAAGCAATAAGCATAACGCGCATAATGTGGTGGTTTTTAGGGTGGTCATGTTTGAATGTTTGGTAGCTAAATATAAACAATATCAGCTTATTGAGTATAAGTGCTAAACAAATGCTTTAATTTGGGTATGATAAGCGATAAAGAGATTACCGGTATAAGCAAATTTTTAAGCCTGGTGTTGCGCCACCAACCGCTACTGATAGGTATTGAACTTGATGAACAAGGCTGGGTAAGTGTAGATGACCTATTAACAAAGGCCAATGCTCACGGAAATAAATTGACCCCTGAAATACTAAAACACGTTGTAGAAACCAATGCCAAGAAACGTTTCGCTTTTGACGAAAATGGACGAAAGATACGTGCCAGCCAGGGGCATTCTATTGAAGTTGAACTGGGTTATGAGCCGCAAATACCTCCTGATATTTTGTTTCACGGTACGGGCGCGCAATCGGTTCAGTCCATTTTACAAGATGGGCTGATCAAGCGCGAGAGGCAACATGTGCATTTGAGCATGGATATTACAACGGCCGTTCAGGTAGGAAGCAGGCATGGTAAACCCAAGGTATTTGAAGTACTTGCCGGCGAGATGCACAATCAAGGTTATGTATTTTATTTATCGGCAAATAAGGTTTGGTTAACAGACAACGTGCCGGCTCATTTTCTGAAACTGAAAGAGGATTGATAGCCTGTATTGGAAGCGAATCTGTTTCTATTACTTTATAAAAGCTTTATCAATTGCGGTACCTGTCAGCTTAATTTGATAAGGCCATTGTTCGTCGTTTTGTGCCTTGCCATCTGTTAAATGTTCCCAATGCTCCGTTGGCGCGCCGCTTACAACCAGCCATAAGTGGGCGGTGTTTTTAGGTATAGTAAAGCTTTCAGTAGCATTAACTTTAGAATATGTTTTGCCATAAACCCGCGAGCCATCTTGTTTTACTGCCAAAAAACCATACCGCCAACCGGCTTTATCGGTGTTAATCGCCCTGAAGCCTTCCGCACCGGCTATGCCCTTAAAATCAAGTTTAACTTTGGTTCCGGCTGCTGGTACATCCAGCTTGATACCATTGTAACCATAGTTCTGTGGACAATTACTCTCCGCTATGCGGTACCAGCCATCGCTAATATCATTTAAAATAGCAATATGCTGATTTGCGTAGACTTTAGCTGCCTGCTCAATACGCGGCATATCCCAGGTGATGAACCTGCGGGCGGCATCAAAAATTTCATCATTAAATTTCGACTGGTTTAAGCCGGTCAACCTTTTATAGGTAGTTACCGCGTCTTCTCCTTTAATTGCTTCACGCCATAATTTTCCTATAAAATCGCGCCCGTGTTTACCCGACCAATATTCTAATACATAAGGCGAATGGTATTGATTATCTTCGTGCAGAAAAGCCAGGTGAGTTTGGCGCATAAAGCTTTTTAAGTGGTAATTTTCAAACGTCATCCAACTTGGGTAAACCTGGAACAGCATATATTGTGAGGTCATTTCAAAGATGCTTTGCCCCCTGCTACCCTTCGGTGCCGATGTAAAACCCCAATGCCCATCCGCATGTACCATGTACTGAAATGAGTGACCAAGCTCATGAGCCAAAGCCCCATAAGGCGCGGATGCTATGCGGGTAGAGGGCGTCCACAGAATACCTATCTTATCTTCTACCCCGCCACCGAATGCTGTACCACCATGACTATTCGGGATAACGTAGGTTAGCATTTTATACTTATCCGTTAACGATTTTCCTTTCTGCACAAACTTCAATGTATCGCGATAGCAAGTATAAAACCTGTCCAGCTCAAGCATTGCGGATTTTGGATCAAACCTGATCGAGTCTGGATTTGCGGCGGGGTTATCGCCATAATTCTTACTCCAAAAAATAGCGATGTTATTGCCTTCGGCTTTCCGCAAATTACTGTAATCGCTGTTGTTATTGTTATAATTGTTGTTGTCGGCAACCATCCATACTTTTGCAGGATAATAGATGGGCTTTACAGCAGTACTATCGGCCGTAGATATCAGCTGTGTAAAGTGCTTATCTTTAGCAGTACCGAGCATATCATATTTAAATGCAAATAAGGTTATTGCGAATGAGATCCCTGCAAATAATACAACTTTCTGTTTTTTCATAAAATTGATTTAATTGGCCGCTTACTTTAACAATATTGGCCGAACTATGATGTTCAAATTTACTTATTGGCAGATGGGTTAATTTTCCGGAAATTAGCTAAATAGACCTGTATATTAACCTTTCAGAAAAGCATTTTTATAATGCGCGAAACAAGAAGACAGCTGACATTATTTATCACCGAAGGAAAAGAGACTATTGAGTTGATCAGGGCAAAGTTTAACCCGGCACAACATGATCTTATTGCCGCTCACGTTACGCTGTGCAGGGAAAACGAAATAGGTTTGCTTGATAAAGTGATTCAGAATATCAGGCCTGTTAATATTCATAAGCCATTGATTATTAAGTTTGAGTCGCCTGTACGATTTGCCGATGGTAAAGGTGTATTGATACCGGCGATAGAACGTAATGATGAATTTTATAATTTGAGAAAAGTTGTTTTAAAAGGTATATATGCCGATCCCTATCAGCAACACCCGCATATTACATTGATGCATCCCCGAAACTCAACCTGTACTGATGAAATTTTTGAACAGATAATTCAATATGAACTGCCTGTGCAGCTTAACTTTGATGCCATTAGCCTGATAGAACAAAAGGATGGCGGCAAATGGACTATACTTAAACAATTTGCCCTATATTAGTAACACCATGGAACATAAAACTAAATCGATCAGACCATTTATCGGTGCAAAGGATTTTGAATTATCCCGGAGCTTTTACCGCGACCTGGGTTTTCAGGAAGTCGTTTTGTCGCCGCAGCTATCCGTTTTTAAAACCGAGGAAATCGCTTTTTACCTGCAAAACGCTTACGTGCAGGATTGGGTGGATAATACCATGATATTTTTAGAGGTGAATAGCGTTGACAGTTATTTCGCTGAACTTTCCGCATTAAAATTAACCGATAAATACGTCGGTGTAAGGCTATCTCCTATCCGTACCGAGCAGTGGGGCAAGGAATGTTTCTTACACGATCCATCGGGGATATTGTGGCATTTCGGTGAGTTTTTTTGATACCCCGTTTATTAGTTTAGCCGAATGCTTGAAACGCCCAACCTGATATTGCGCCGCTTCACGGTTGATGATGCCGCTTTTATTTTTGAATTGCTAAATACCCCTACCTGGAAACAGTTCATTGGCGAGCGTAACATTAATACTTTGCAGGATGCCGTAAATTACATTAATAACGTACTTGCCAATTATTACGATAAATATGGTTACGGGCCATGGCTGGTAATGCTAAAAGAAGGGAACAAACCCATTGGCATGTGCGGTCTTTTTAAACGTGATTACCTTGAGCTGCCCGATATAGGTTTCGCTTTTTTGCCCGAGTTTGCAGGCAAGGGGCTGGCCTATGAAAGTTGCACAGCCGTGCTTGGCACGTTGCGGAAAAAATTCGCGCTCAATAGTATTTTCGCTACTACTACCGATGCTAACATCCGTTCACAGTCCCTATTAGAAAAATGCGGCTTTATATACCAGGAAAATATCACAACAACTGAAGGAGATCATCTTCGTTTATACCGGGTTGTGTTGCCTTGATTAATATAAAACACTGTTGCTTATTTTGAAAATTTACTTAATGCCTCGGCAACCGAAGGCACAAAGTTGATATGGGCGCCTTTGTTGGTCTCAAAAATAAAGTCTCTTATGCTTTTGCCCGGGTATTTGGCAAAATCGCCTACTATGGATAAACGAACGCGGTAGTTCGAAAACTTTTGCAGTATCTCGCCTGCAATGCCTGTTTTCAGGTCGAAAAAATCAGGGGTAATGTTGCTTTCATGAACAATGATCTTATCGAAGCCTTGGTAGTATAAGTTGCCGAGTAAGTCTAAACCATCGTCGGTTTTTTTAATGATCATATCGCTTGAGGTTACTTCGGCTATTTTGGTATTGTTTATTTCGTGGGTTATAATTTCCATTTAATATTTGTTTTTAATAGATGTCAGCCAATTATTAATTGTTAAAAATCGGTAATTGATCTGTTTATGCCGTAATACAATTAGCTGAATATAGCTTCAAATGTTCGGATAAATCCTCGTATAAATCACATTTTGAGGCTTTTGTTTTCGGCCTGTCATTATCGTATTAAAATAGCATTAGAATTTATTAAAATATATACGGTATATGCTTTCTGTTATTACATTTGTATCAACGCAGGCATCCTGCCTGCTTATGTGATAAGGTTTAGGTTGGAAGGCCCCGGCAGCGAGTGCAAGGGGCTTTCTATTTTTAAATCTTCTGCTAATATTTCTCTCGCCTGCAATAATTTCAAGCATGTAGCGTATAACTCAAAAGGCTAATTCTGTTATCTTTATAACAAGCAAAACCACTACACCTTATTAAATTTATGAAGAAAGATAAATGGCTCATAGCACTTGCAGCCGGGGTAGGCACTGCAGGACTTATTTATGCATTTTGGCCGAAAAATAAAATACCAGGTAACGCCATAGTACAACCCTTTGATAAAAATAAATACCTTGGCCTATGGCACGAAATAGCCCGCCTGCCCAATCATATTGAAAGAAACTTAAAAGACGTTACCGAAAACTATACCTTAAACGCCGACGGTACCATAAATGTAGTTACCCGTGCCTACAACTTTGAAAAGAATAAACCTGTTGAAGCTACAGGGAAAATGAAGTTAGCCGGGGCCCACAATAAAGGGCGCCTTAAAGTAGCTTATCATTTACCCATTTATCTCAACTATAACATACTCGATGTGGATGCCGGTTATCAATACGCGTTGGTAGCAGGTAATAGTATGGATCATTTGTGGATACTATCCAGGGAAACTACTATTCCTGATGAAATCAAAGAACATTTCCTGGAAAAAGCTGCCGGTTTAGGATTTAATACAACTTTATTGGAATGGATGTAATGCTGTGATGTTCAAAATTTAACATCATCAATTGTATTATATATCTTTAGCGTATATGATGCAACGGCTGCTTTTTATTGTTTTATTAATCCCGCTTATTGCATCGGGTTGGCAAACAGGCACCCCGGCTAAAAAAAACGGCAATGCAGATAGCATCTTCATCTTAAATGCCTTTAACCGAGCTGATGAATACATGAACACCGATCATTACGATTCGGCGCAGCTATGGTTAAATAAAATATATGCCAAGGTAAGCTACCGTAAACCCTCACTGTTCTCTTATTTTCTCACCTCGCGACAAGCCGAAGTTTATTATTATAACAACCTGCATGAGTTAGGTTTACAGGAAGCATTTAAAGCCGAAAATATAGCGGGTGTATTGAAGGATAGTCTGCTGATATCAGATGCCTGCAATTTCATCGGATTATTCTACATGAATAATAACCGTTTGCCCGAAGCGGTTAAATATTACAAAAAGGGATTACGTTATACCCGTCAGCCGCCATACAGTCGGCCTTACATCGAGCTATCGAAACCGCACCATATTTTTGGCAATCTGGCCGAAGCTTACGAAAAGTTAAAAATGCCAGATAGTGCCGTTTTCTATGCGCGACTATCCTTAAGGAAAGCTGAAGAGATAAAATCGGAAAGAGGAACTGCTACTGCAAACCTTAATTTGGCCAGTGCTTATCTGCTGAAGCAAAAAACCGATAGTGCGCTTAAATATTTTGAGCTTACCCGCCTGTTATCCATTAAAAGCGATGATTTTGATGTAGAACTGAACAGCTATAGTGGTTTAGCCGAATGTGCAGAACGTACAGGAAACAAAGCCGCCGCGTTAAAACATCTTGCCACGGGTTTCGCGCTGATGAAGGAGTACCCGCAATTGAACGACTTTTATTCGTCCATGTTCTTAGAGATAGCTATCAAGATATACCGCAGATATAATGAACAGGCTTTACTATTAAAAACACTTGAACTTAAAACAGCCATACAAACAGCAGTATACGAACGCAACAACACGCAGATACAAACCATACTGCTCACAAGCTTACGTAACGAGAAAACCATCTTCAACCTGGAACTTGCCGAAGCTGATAATAAGAAAAACCTTGCCAATACACGTTTGTATATTTTATTGCTGATGTTCCTGTTGTTGGGTATCGCTTTTATCGCGTATCGGTATTATACTAAACAGCGCCTTAAATTGGCCAATATGCGCAGCAAAATAAGCCAGGACCTGCACGATGAAGTGGGCGCTACCCTGAGTGGGATATCCATGTATAGTTATATTACTAAAGAGCAGATCAAAAACCAGGAACATGAATCGGTTAATAACTCGCTGGATATTATTAAAGATAATGCCGGTGAAATGGTGGCCAAACTGAATGATATTGTTTGGGCCGTAAACCCGGTACAGGATAATGCCTACACCATTGCCGAACGATTGAAAGAGTTTGCAGCACAGCTTACTTCTGTAAAAGGTATAAAGCTGGACTTTACAGCTAATAATCCATTAGCCACGTTGAAGTTGCCAATGGAAAAACGCAAGAACATTTATCTTATTTGCAAAGAAGCCATAAACAACGCTGTGAAATACAGTGAATGTACTTTACTTAAAATTGATATATCAGTGGTAAACAGAAATTTAAGCGTATTTATTGAAGATAATGGTAAAGGCTTTGCACCTGCTTTAATAAACAAAGGCAATGGATTAAATAATATGGCAGCCAGGGCAAACGAGATAAGGGCGGATTTGAAGATAAACAGCGAAATTGGCAACGGTACCAAGGTAAGACTTCAATGCAAAATCACCTGATGAGGTATTGTACGGAGGGTGCAAATAAATAATATTTGGAGGTGTCACATACAATGAAAATAAAGGTTGCCATATTTGAAGACAACAAGCTTATCCGCGAGGCTTTACAAACTATTATAAATGCCACAACCGATTTAATTTGCACCGGCACATTTACTAACGTGAACCAGGTTGAAGCCGATATAGAATTTAACCGGCCCGATGTGGTACTGATGGATATTGAAATGCCCGGCCGAACTGGCATTGAAGCAACCAAGATCATCAAAGAACGCTTTCCGCATATTAAGGTACTGATCCAAACGGTTTTTAACGATAACGAGAAGATTTTCAACGCACTATGTGCCGGGGCATCAGGTTATATACTAAAAACCGATTCGCCCGAAAAAATTATACGTTCCTTGCAGGAGGTTTATAGTGGCGGCGGCCCTATGTCGGCAGCTATAGCGCAAAAGGTATTTCAGTTTTTTGTACGGCAAAACGTAATATTGGTAGAGCCCACAACCGCTGACTATGATTTGAGTGACCGCGAAAAAGAGATCCTCTCCTTTATGATTGAAGGCTATAACTATCGCGGCATTGCCGATAAGGCCTTTATCAGTTACGAAACCGTACGCACACATGTTAAGCACATCTACAAAAAGCTACACGTAGTATGCCGTTCCGAGGCTATACTGAAAGCCCGCCAGCAGGGATTGATCTAATACAACTATTATCTTACTGACCATTCAATTTTTAGCATTTAATTGTGGGATGCCATGTTATAAGTTATTATACAACTGAAAGCGCTAAATCACTTAACAATAAGGCAACAAAATCACCCAATGGGTTATTTACCTGCGCTGTTTAAAAGCTCAAATTTGAGCTATAAACAATTACGCTATTAAATAAAACACCATGAAAATTTTAAACTTACTTACTAAAACAGTCATAGCTGTTTGCCTTGTCCCGATGCTATTGTCCGGGTGTAAAAAAGACAAAAAAGCCGATCCTAAGCCCGATGAACCGGCAGAAGAATTTACAAAAGAAATTCTGAACATTATACCAAAGCATACCATTGATAGTTTGCGCAGCTTTGGTATGGTAATTAACGAAGGTACAACCCCGCCAAATCTTGAAGGTTCATATTATACAAATGATAGTAACTGCTTTTTCGATAACTCAAATTTTGTTAAAATAGGCAAATGGCGTGGTAATTATACTTACAAATTCTATAACCAAAAAAATGAGGATCTTACCATTGATATTGATTATGAGATAGATGGAAGAACAGATGTGGCTAATGGTGTAGGTTCTTTTATCTCGGGCAATGGCAACAAGTTCAGCGCATTTTTTGTAACCAAAGGCATAGCAAGGGGAATAAACTATAAATCGTTAACTATTATATCGGGTACCAAAACCGCCGAAGGGATAACTAACTGGACTGATTGCCTGCGTATTACCGAAAAGGATGCCGACCCTACTAATATACTTATTAACGTGAGCGGCACACGCATATTCAAAGAAGATGATGAGCTGGCGACCTTTGCTTTTGGTAATCAGCAAAAGACACTAAGTATTAAACATTTTAAATCAGGCCTAAGCCGATAAATAACTGGGGTAGTTAATAGAAAAACTCCACTTTGCGAAACCTTAAAAGGGTGTAGCAAAGGGAGTTTTTATATTTTATAAAGGTTTATTCTAACGGGCTAACTTTCACCGACCTAAACTTCACATTGCCATGTTTGGCATAAAACCACATAAACGAGCCTTTTTGCTCAACCGTGCGGTTAACTATACAACGCTTATTATCAATACAGATATCAATAATATCATCGTTTAGTATCAGGTCTATCTTAATGACTTTATCTAAACCGGCAACCGCTTTTATTTCAGTATTGCCTAATGATACTATCCTGTTATTGGCTGAAAAGTTAACGCGGTATCCCCCATCTGCCCGGTCGTCCGAGCGCAGGTAGAAACCATATTCGTCGAACGAGTTACCTGGTTCAATTTCCATAGTGATGCGGCATCTGGCAGGTATGTTGTTTATGAATGCCGAGCCAACGCCATTGGGGGCATCAATAGTTAAGTTATCAGTATCGGTAAGCGTAGCAAAAAGTTTAGTGACAATTTTTGCATCCATAGCGGCACCGCTGGCGGGTATCATTTCGGCAGGGAACTTGGTATCCAGTGTGCCGTCGGCCTGTTGAGTAACTTCCCTGAAAATAGCGTTGCCGCCAAATATCTCCCCGTTGTTGTCTTTATTGTCCCTTCGCGATGGTACCCAGGCTGCCGCTATGCGGCGATTATCTTTAAATGCAGCCGTTTTTACTACGTTTGCCCATGATTCATTCAGTGCCTGGTAGCGTGGCTCTTCCCATGGTCCGTAAGGGCTTTTTGATTTTACGTAATAGGTATCACTGTTATCGCTGTAAACCAGGTAGTGCCAGCCATTCCACTCAAAATAATCAGGACATTCAGGTACCGATGGCTGCCCGGTCAGGATCGGGTCGAGTACTTTCCAATTTTTAAGGTCTTTTGAGGTGAGGTGTACCAACGCTCCGCCCGCGTGCTGCAATACCGAATTTTCCTGCCAACTGGATACAAACAGGTGGAACTCCCCTGTTTTTTCATCCACAAAAACTTTCGGGTCCCTGAAATCACGTTTGCTGTAACCCGGTGCCGATGTATAAAAGGGATTAGGTTTTTGCTTATCGAAATGTATACCATCCTTACTAATGGCATAACTCAACTGCTCATTTACATTACCTTCGGCATTGATCAGGCGTGTAGCGTAAAAGGCATAAAACTTATTTTTATAATACACTATTGAACCTGTACAGATCGATTTCTCCCAGGGCTCATCAATACCCAATACAATGGGGTACTGTTTCCAGGTTTTCAGATCGGTTGATGTGCTTAGCCCCCACTGATGACCACCCAAGCCATTCAGGCTCGCATGGTGGGCCGAATCTAACAACCAGTAGAAATAATAAGTCCCCTTATGTTCAAATGGCATGCAATCGCCCACAAATAAATTTCCTTTCGGCCTGAAATACTGGAGGTTTTTGGTGACTTGAATAGTGGGATCATATTGTACGCCCAATTTTTGCGCGGTAGCTGATAGTACGCACAACATAACTGTGACAAGCAATAACAGTTTTTTCATAAGCTTTTGTGCATTGTAAGGTTTATAAATTAACGGCCTGATAATAATTATGCTAAAGGTTTAACGGATATTGGCTATCATTAAACGCTCTTGAAGTGTATCATTTATAGCGAATTTTTCGTTTGTATAAACAATAAATTATGCTTCAAGGGTAAAAAATTTAATCGGTTAAAGCAAATTTTTCGTGGTTATATGTTTTTTACGGCATCACTGTTGCGGTGTAATATATATCAACGTTTTTATTATGCAAAAGATAAAAGAATGACTATGTTGTGGGGGTAAATCCCCTAATAGTTGTCAAACAAAAAAAGTGACATGGAAAAAGTGAAAAGTATACTGGCAGCAGCGTTAATGATCTATATTTTTATTGGTATATATATAATTCTGTATAATTTACTCATCTGGCATTTCTTCCCCAAAATATTCTCATATACACTGCTTGCCGCGCTGGTTATGCTCAAAGGCGCCATCATCAGCATGCGTTACAATCAACCCGAAGCCGCCCTTAAAAAGTGCGAAAAGAATTACTTAGGCTCTATCTTCCAAATCAGCCTGTTATTGTTCTTTGCGGTATTGCTTTTTACATATCTGTTTGAAAGGCAATATATTTCAGCCTTTATTTCACTATCGTTATTGCTACTAACGGCATATAAAGTAAAGGTTTTAACCCATTCAAGGCTTTAGTATCATAATACTAAACCCCAAAAGAGCCGGGCAATTTGTCCGGCTCTTTGAGATTATTCGGTTTAATTAACAGTGGTCGGCATCGCTTTAAGTCGAAATGCCACGCGGTACATTTGCAGTATCACCGAAATTACGATCAGCATAAGCCCGGCATAAAAACCTGTTGATAACACTTTGTTCTCTTTATAGATCAGTATGGCCACCAATATGGTATACAAGGGTTCGAGATTAAAAGTTAAACTCACTGTAAAGGATGATATATGCCTTAAAGCTCCCGTAATTAGAAAATACAATAACAGTGTACATAGCAGGGAGAGCACCAGCAACCAACCAAATCGGTAATTGAAGGTAGCAATGATTTTGCCGGTGAGATCGTTAAAAACAAGGGCATTACCAATGTAAGTGCCGCCAGTCCGCCAAACATTTGGTACAAAATGATCATTTCACTGGTGAACTTTTGTACAAGTCGCTCATTATATATGGTGTACAAAGCGCCGAATGTTGAAGAGATGATTCCGAGAATGATACCGTTGCGGTAACCTGCATCTAACCCAAATATGAGGCTGATACCAAAAAGCGTGAGGCTGCTTAATAAAAGTTCGGCGGCCGAAAACTTCTTTTTATTAATGAGCGGCGCCATTACCGCGTTAAAGAAACTGGTAGGCGCAAAACACACTACCCCAACAGAGATATTGGTGTATTTAATACTGCCATAAAAGAATAACCAATGAAAACCGAGCAGTGCCCCGGCTCCAGCAATATGCAGTTTCCCTTTATTGTTGACTGCCGACATTCGCCCTATAACAACTAAAAACAAAAACATGCCGATGGCCGAAATAAGCAGGCGGTACCAGCTTAATAGTCCTTCGTTTAATGTGATCAATCTTCCGAATATACCGGTAAACCCGGCGAGTAATAACGCGATATGAAGTTTAATATATGCCTTTTTCATTTTATAGCAATTAGTAATTGCACAACATGCTTATGCAGGTGCACAAATGGATGTAAATAAATAATTGTTGGATGGAGAGGGATATAAATAAACAATCACCACACTGGTTTGGGGCCAGTATGATTGTATGAACCAGTTTATTTATAACCCTAAATTGAGCTATAAACTACTACTGGCGGAGGTAGCGCGGTGGTATTAACGATATTGTTGTTTGGGTACAGCTTCATGTAAAATATGCTATGGTTCAAATATAGCAGATATACGGCAATAAACAATTAATCTTCAAAATGACTGAAATGCTGGCGAAGTTTCTCTTCTTCCAAATCAAGCAGATCGAGCTGCTGATGTATTATTTCGTCGTTAATGTTTTCTTTTTTGTTGAGGGTGAGTAAAAACTTGCGTTGTTCGCTCATTACCCGGGCCATTACCAAACGGTAATCTTTATAAAAGCTGTCAACACGTTCCTGGTTGTTGTCGTTTTCCCAGTCTTTGAGTATCTCTCGGTCGGCCTCCAGTCTTATCTTCAGAGATACTAACAAATCGTTATGTTCCAATTGATCGGCATATTCGTTTTGTAATAATTGCAGTGCCACATGCGATAACTTTTTGCGTACCATTTGCTGTTGCTGCCCGAATGAAACGGTATAATCAGGATCGGGCATATTTACCCATTTCACTAAAGCCGGCAGTGTTAAGCCCTGTAAAACCAGTGTAACAAGTATCACGGCAAAGGTGATAAACAATATCATATCCCGGTTAGGGAAGGCTTCGCCGGTTTTAATAACCACCGGGATGCTCAACGCAGCAGCTAATGAAACCACACCTCGCATACCTGTCCACCCCAATAAAATAGGCGCGCGCCAGCCCGGGTTGCGATCGGCAACGGTAATAAAGTTTGCCATAATTATAGTGACTACAATAGCGCCGTATGTGCTGGCAAAGCGTGTAAAGATGAGTACGCCGGTAATAATCAAACTGTATTTTATGGCGATAGGCAAACCATCGGGACCAAGGTTTTTAATCAGCACCGGAAACTCCAAGCCTATCAGTATAAATACAAAACCATTGAGTACAAAAGCTACGGCTTCCCACACGTTGATACCCTGTAAGCGGCTTCGGTGACTTAAATAGGTTTGCCGCCTTGCGGATAGGAATAACCCACCCGAAACTACCGCTAATACACCCGAAAAATGAAATTCTTCTGCCACCATATACATGGCATAAGGCGTAATTAAACCCAATATTACATCCATATTTGCTGATGTTGGCAGCCATCGCTGTATGGCATAAAATATCAGGGCCACTGCCAATCCGCAGGCAATGCCCATCACTATCACCAATACAAAACTCAAAGCAGCCTCCCCAAAAACAAAATGACCGGTTAATATAGCCGCCAAGGCAAAGCGGAATACTACCAAACTCGAAGCGTCATTTAACAGGCTCTCCCCTTCTACTATAGCTACAAAGCGCTTAGGCACTTTTACATTTTTGAGTATAGCACTGGCCGATACCGCATCCGGCGGAGACACGATGCCGCCTAAAAGAAAACCTGTGGCCAAAGTAAAACCCGGTATAACCGCCCAGGATACGAATGCCACCACGCACGAGGTAATAATAACCACCGGGAACGCGAAGCTGGATATTACCCGCCGCCATTTCCAAAACTCTTTCCACGAGGTATTCCATGCCGATTCGTACAGCAGCGGCGGCAGAAATATTACAAAGATGAGTTCGGGTTTAATATCAATCCCTTTTAAAAAAGGCACAAAACCTAAAGGCAAGCCCGCGAGTACCAGTACAATAGGATAAGCGATCTTCATTTTTTGCGCCAGCATTACCAAAAACAGGATAATGATAAGCAGGCAGGTGTATTGGATGAGGATGTGGTGCATGCCCTAAAATACAATATTTTGCAATACATCAAACCATAACAAATAACGATTATAATTTATCAAAACTCAGATTAGCGAGAGCAACACGTATAGTTCAAAAACATTTCAGGGCTTTTGAAGTTTAAACACTTGTAGCTAAGGTTGCTACTTTACACATTAAATATTTCAGGTTTGAGCCATTATCGTTTACATACCGGTTATTTTAAAGGCGGCAAAAGCTTTGCCTTGTTGTTGAAGATCACTATCATCACTGTTTTTACGGTGATATACAGCAGTGCTTACGCGCAGATATCTCCCGTTGATTCAGTAAAGGCCGACTCGCTGGATGCCAATGCTAAAAAAATAGCAAAACCGGCAGACAACATCAATAAGCAATATGATATTGCCGATGCTATCCGTGATATTTTTCATCCGGGTAAAGAAGCGGACACGCTTAAAAAGAAATCGGGTATTACGGTGATGCCAAACGTAGCATCCAACCCAAGTATCGGCTTTCAAATAGGTATTAAGGCAGTAGCGGGCCGTGTATTGGGTAGTGAGCCTAATACATTGATGTCGGTTGCGGCAACCTCGGCTTCCATCACCACTAAAGGTATCATCTATTTTTATCTGAGCCATAACGTATATACGCCAGGCAACCGCTGGAACTTTCAGGGAAGTTTGGTAGCTGCCAAAACGCTTACGCCCGATTTTGGTATCGGTATTGGCCGCGGCTCTACCGGAAGCGAGGAGGACCAGGTATTAAGCAATCCATCGAGAAAGCCTTATGTACTGCACTCCATGTATTATAACCTGCGCGAGAAGGTTTACAAGCAGGTGCATAAAAGTGTATTCCTGGGAGCCGGTGTATCCTTCGATATCAGGCAGAAGATTGAAGATCGTAAAACACCCGCGGGGCAATTAACGCCATACAATATTTACAGCGACCGTAATGGATTTGATAGGGATAACTACATGTCGAACGGATTTTTATTTAACGCTCAATATACTACCCGCGATAACCAAAACCGTGCTTACAAGGGTATTTATGCCGATGCCGGTATTCGTGTTAACCAAACGTGGATAGGTAGCTCAAAGAACGCGGTGCAACTAACTACCGATTTTAGAAAATACTGGAGTTTATCGGAACGTAATCCCGAACACGTTATCGCCTTTTGGAATTGGGGATCGTACTTGTTAAGCGGCGCGTTACCCTATTTGGAATTACCGGGAACCGGTCGCGATCCGGCTTTCAGGAGCGGCCGCGGGTATACGGTGACTTATTTTAAGGGTACCCAGTATTTCTATTCGGAGATGGAATACCGTTTCCCGATCATGAAAAATAAGTTTATTAGCGGGGTTACTTTCTTTAACATCCAAACGGCTAACGACGATTTGGGTACAAAGATATTCAATCAATGGCAGCCGGGCGGTGGCGCGGGCTTACGTGTATTGTTTAACAAAGCCACTCGCACCAACCTTTGTATTGATTACGCCTTTGGTAAGTATGGCTCAAAAGGGCTATTCCTTGGGTTGAACGAGGCGTTTTAAAGTTAATTCAGATTTCTTTGTTTACTCCAAAGCCATTTAGGCATGGCCTCACCGGTATATAGGCGGGGCCATACTTCATGTGCTAAACCCTCAATTATTGTATATTTCAGTTTGCCACGGGCTGCCTTTAGTTGATGGTAAAGAAATGAATCTGTTCTGCCTGGATTTTCGGTATCAGCATTACCATGTATCACCCAAAGTGGGATGTTTTTAAGTTCATTAATATGGTTAAAATCGGGGATGCCCGACACTGAGATACCCGCGGCAAAAAGATCCGGCCGAATGCCAATGGCATTGACTGTGGATGAAGCGCCCATAGAAAAGCCCATTATATAAATTTTATCAGGATTTATGGGTAATGCTTTTTTCAAAGAATCAATAAGTTCCAAAGCGCTGTTAAGGCAATTATCAGGCTCAGAAACCAGTGTATTACGTGTAACATCATTCGTATAGTTAGACGACCGGACAGGAAATTGAGGTACTAAAATATATGCAGGATATTTTTGTTGTATGTTAGGCTGCGCCCAGTACTTTGCTAATAAAGTTAATTGTGCCTGGTTATCAGTACCAATGGCGCCGGAACCATGTAGAACTAAAACTAAAGGATATTTTGCGGCTGATATGGTATTTGCCGGGCTAAGCAAACGATAATGAATATCTTTATATGCCGCGGTCGTGAATTGATCGGCATTTACAGCGAGAATGCGTTTCTTAGCTTTGCTGCCATTCGTTGTGATGCTTGTATTGTGATATGTTATAGCATTACTACAACCAACAGAAAAAAATGCAATTAAGAGGCAAAGACAGGCAAGGTTTTTCATTTGCTGAATATAATAAAAGTCATTTACTGCACAGATTTAAAACACAATATTCATAGGCAATATTTGTAAAATTTGCAGGTTTTATGTCTATAATACCTCATCTCTATGACATCATCTTCAAAAATCGATACATGGTCTGCCACGCAATACACCAAATTCGAGGCAGAACGCAATCGCCCCATTTATGATCTGCTTAACCGTATACCAAATACAACAATAAAAACAGCAGCTGACATTGGTTGTGGCCCGGGTAATTCTACCGCGCTTTTAAAAGCGAAATACCCGGATGCAGATGTTACAGGTATAGATAGTTCGGCGGATATGATAGCCGCTGCCCGTAAGCGTTTTCCTGACGTAAATTTCGAAATAGCAGATATAAACCATTCGGAAACAAATGATCGTTTTTATGTTATTTTGGCTAATGCATCATTGCAATGGGTGCCCGATCATGATTTGCTTTTCCCGTCCTTGTTAAATAAACTTACACCCGGCGGTAGCCTGGCGGTGCAAATGCCCGATAATTTTGATGAGCCCGCACATCGCCTGATGCGCGAAGTTGCTGCATCCGGTCCGTGGGTTGAAAAGTTGACTGACGCCACTAACCGTATAGCAAGGCAATCGCCCCAATGGTATTATGAACTATTGCATAGCCAGGTATCAAATATTGATATATGGCGAACCACTTACTTTCATTTGCTTGAAGGCGGAGCGCACTCCATAGTTGAGTGGTTTAAAGGGACAGGCTTAAGGCCTTATCTTGATGCTTTAGATAAAACAGAGCAAAAGGGATTTTTAGCCGATTACGAAAGCGCCGTTGCCGACGCCTATCCGCAGTTAAAAAGCGGAGCCGTATTATTGCATTTCCACGCTTATTCATTGTAGCCACCAAATAAATATAAGTCAGGTTTTCAAGTTGTTTGCATTGCTGCGATTAACCATTAGTTATACGCACATAGCTTGATTTGTAAATGATTTTAGTGACAAGATAATCTTAAACAGAAAGGTTGTAATAAGTCAAAATAATACTTTGTTTGTAAACTTATATATATGATTGTACGTAATACACCCATATTACCCCCTATTCATAATTTAAGTGTTGACAATTAGTACCCGTGTAAGGAAAATATTAGCCGTTTCATTGCTTTTAGTAATATCGGGCGCCATAGCTGGTATATTTTGGTATAACGATTACGTGTATAATTTGCCCACTCCTATCCCTGCAAATTATCTTCACGTAAATAATGGCAAGCATATCAATGTAAGTAACGCGCTTAGCTTTGATAATAAAAAGCCGCTGTTCCTGCACTTCTTCAATCCCGACTGCCCCTGCTCAAAATTCAATATCAAACATTTTAAAACACTGGTAAAGCAATATGGTAACCAAACCAACTTTGCCGTGATTTTAATGACTGATAAATACTACACCCCTGCCGAAGTAAAAAAGAAGTTCGATCTGGATGTTCCCGTTTTTGTAGATCCCGCATTAGCCGTAGCTTGTGGTGTATACTCAACACCCCAGGCAGCAATATTAAATAATAAGCATAACCTTTATTACCGGGGAAATTACAATAGCAGCCGGTATTGTAGTGATACCAAAACAGAATACGCGCGTATGGCATTAAGCGCTTTATTAAATAATGCCCAACCTGTAAAATTCAACCCTTTGGCGGTTACGGCTTACGGCTGTAGTTTGCCAAATTGTCGTCAATAAAAGAATATGTTAGAGCATACCCCTACTGCCGAGCATAGTGTGTACGGTAACTTATTAAAAGCCGAAGTAAAAAAACGATCAGACACGCTGATGGATTACTTTTTGGCGGGCTATTTTATATTAGGCCTTGTAATTGCCGGCTTTTACGATACCTGGACAATTGCCATCAGTATAAGCACATTGTGTTTAATAGCTTATTATGGCGTAAAGTTTTTGCTGCCGAAATCAACCCTGTATCAGTATGTATTGAGTGCTGTTATGGGTGTTTTTATGGCTCAGTTCATTTACCAGATGCATGGCATGTTTGAAATGCATTTTTTTGCATTTATAGGCAGCGCGATCCTTATTACTTATCAAAACTGGAAACTTCAATTACCTATACTTTTGGTGGTTGGCCTGCATCACGCTTTATTCAGCTACCTGCAAAATTCAGGTGTTAAGGACATCTACTTTACCCAGCTCAATTATTTCGATTTTCAAACCTTTGTAATACACATATTATTAACTACGGTTATATTTTTTGTTTGCGGCTTATGGGCTTACCAGTTTAACCGTGCAAGCGAACGGCAGATAATACAAACTATTCAAATGACGGAGCTGCAACAGGAAGTAGCCCTTGCCGAAGAAAGAAAAGAAAACCAGGAAAAACTGGAAAAACTCAATCGTGAGTTAATGCTATCTAACCAGCAGCTCGATCATTCGCGCAGGGAAGCTGAAGAGGCTAATCAAGCCAAAAGCGTGTTTTTAGCTACCATGAGCCATGAGATCCGTACGCCGATGAACGGCGTTATCGGCATGTCTACCCTACTGGCCGAAACGGCGCTCACCGATCAGCAGCGTATGTATACCGAAACCATTACCAATTGCGGTGAAAGTTTGCTTACGGTGATCAATAACATCCTCGATTTTTCGAAGATTGAAGCCGGTAGTATGGAGTTGGAGCAGGAAGATCTGCACCTGCGCAGTTGTATCGAAGAGGTATTGGATATATTCAGCACTAAGGTGGCAAACAGCGGCATTGAGATAGCTTATGTTATTGATGAAGATGTGCCACAGCAGATCATCGGTGATAAGGTACGCTTGCAGCAAGTGCTCACCAACCTAGTGGGCAATGCGATAAAATTCACTTTTCAGGGTGAAGTTATTGTGCAGGTAAAAACGCTGGATAGCACTGATAAGGATGCGCTCAAGATTCAATTTGAAGTGCGCGATACAGGTATTGGGATCCCTGAAGAGAAACGTGAACGTTTATTTAAGGCATTTAGCCAGGTTGACTCATCAACCACCCGTAAATATGGCGGTACAGGTTTAGGATTGGTTATATCAGAAAAACTGGTAAACCTAATGGACGGACAGATAAGTGTCAGCAGTACGGCAGGCGCAGGCTCGGTATTTTCTTTTACCATTATCACAAGTGCAGGCACAAAAGAATTGCAGCCCTACGTGCAGTATGATATGAGCGAGCACGAAGGTAAACGTGTATTGGTGGTGGATGATAACCTAACCAACCGTAACATACTGAACATTCAGTTACGCAACTGGAAACTGGAGCCTATAACCGTATCATCAGGTCAGGAAGCTTTATATTTACTGGATGCCGATGCCCGGTTCGACCTTATTATTACCGATGCGCAAATGCCTAACATGGATGGTATGGAACTTGCACGCCTCATCAAAAATAAGTTGCCGCATATCCCTATCATTTTGCTCAGTTCAATTGGCGACGAACGCAGGGGCGAAAATTCTAAACTATTCAGCCATATACTCACTAAGCCTATCAAACAACATGCTTTAAGCAAATATATATTAAGCAGCTTACAAGTTGAGCCGCAGACGTCTAATACTACACGTACCACCCAGCCTAAAATACCTGCTGATTTGGGTATTAAATGCCCAATGAAGATCTTGATTGCCGAAGATAACAAGATCAATCAAAAGGTGATTATGCACATGCTGATGAAGATGGGTTACGAAGCCGCTGTAGTGGAAGATGGTGCGCAGGCAATAAAAGAAGTAATTGAAAACGATTACGACCTCGTGTTGATGGATATGCAAATGCCGGTAATGGATGGTTTAGAAGCTACACAGCATATCAGGTTGTATGATCATATTAAACAACCAATAATCATAGCTTTAACGGCGAACACGTTAACCGGCCATCGCGAAGAATGTATTGAAGCCGGGATGAACGATTATATAAGCAAGCCGGTACGAATAGATGAATTGATAAACAAGCTGGAAAGCTGGTACGCTCTGAAACCGCCGGTTAATATTTAAGGGTATAACAAACTGATATTAATAGTATAAAAAATGATATTTATTTACGCGGACGCCTCGGGCGATCACCAGTTGAAGAACTATTGCCATACGGAGCAGCAGATTTATTAAAAGGCTTCCGGAATGAGCCGTTATTTGACGGACGGGAAGGTTTTGCAGGGGGGACATCAGGTGCAATAGCTACGCTTAATACCCTGTCTCCCATCATGGTACCATCAAGCGCATCAATAACCGCGTCGGCGGCAGCCTTATCCTTCATTTCAAGGAAAGCATAGCCTTTGCAGATACGCGTCTTTTTATCGCGTACTATTTTAATGGTATCAACCTGTCCATGTAAGCTAACCAGTTGAACAATTTGCAGTTCGTTAGCATCAAGCGGAAAGCCGCCTATAAAAACCTTGGCCATTTTTTTAATTATATACTTGCTAATTTACATTAAATATGATGAAAATCATAGTCGGTATCTTAAAGCTATCGCTTTACCAATCGCCTTTACCAACCCCGAATCTAACAGCGTAGTCTCCCCCGCCTCAGCCCAATCATTACCAAACCTACGCAATCTGTGCGTATTGCCATCGATCAGTATTTCGAGATCGCCAACGCCTGTAGATGGTTTTTCGGTTAACAAGGTAAATTTAATATCGTTATTATTATAAGTGATCCTAAGCGGCAGTCCCATATCGGCGGTAAAGATAGTGTTCTCTCTAACGTTTATGGTATGCAATAATTACATATTTTTAAATAACTTTTGTAGATAATCGCTTATACATTGACTATCACAGGCATATTTTTTCAATAATTGTCCCTTCAAAATCTAATTATACAGTATTTAAAATGCCTGTTTAAACGGCTTTTTGCAGGTTTTTATATTATTTTTCAAAAATAATATATTTTATAACACATTAATATTGTTGCAATTAAATGCCGTAGTGATTGTAAAAAGCCGGTTCCTGAGCAAAGAAGTGAAATTCAAATTTGCCAATTCCGCCCGGATTTGTACTTTTGTCCCCGGAGAGTTGGCAGAGTGGTCGATTGCGGCAGTCTTGAAAACTGTTGACTGTAACAGGTCCTGGGGTTCGAATCCCTAACTCTCCGCTGATAATATAAATCCCTGTAAATAAAATATTTACAGGGATTTTTTAATTACATGCGTTGATATCGAACCTAACTTTTAAAAAACAAAAACCCTCTAATTTTGCTAATTAGAGGGTTTTTGTTTGGGGGATTTGTAGGTAAATATCAAAACTCGTATTGAATCCCAAAATTCATAAGCGTCTTTGGGAGCGTTTTTGATCGGAAAAATGACTCACCAAATGTATTTTTTGACTAAAAAGCATCGTATAAAACATCTGACTTTCCTGTTATTTTTCCCAATTTTGTGCTTGATCATTAGACCCTAGCAGGTAGATCTGGATGGAAGGCGAGATAATTAAAGACAACAATTTTTTACTTAAATGTATTGAGAAAAGCTTGGTAGTCTGAAATCGTATCTATATCGACACTCCCAGTTTCAAACGGTATTGTAGCAACATCGTCAGGATATTTAGCTAAGATCTTTTTTGCTCCTTCCTGTCCCTTCAGTAACAGAAGCTCAGGGAAAACCGAACGATCAAACAACGCCGGTACGCCAATAGTTTTGTCGTACTCACATGCAATGATCTTTTTATTGGTTTCCTGATGTTTATCAATCAATTTATCAATGATGAAAGATGAAACAAATGGCTGGTCGCACAACATAATCACTGCATTATCAATCCCCGTTTTATCTTTAAAGGAGTTTAGTCCCCAAATTATTGATGATGCCATACCATCTGTCCAATTCGGATTAACCAAAATATTTACTCCATAATGCTGAATTCCCATTTCAATGGTCTTTGCGCTTGCGCCAAGTACAACCATTACTTCAGAGCATTTTGATTTAATTCCTGCTTCTACAGCCAGTTCAAGCAAAGTTTTGCCTCTATATAAAAGCGTTTGTTTGGGAAAGCCTAAGCGGCTTGATTCACCCGCCGCAAGTATGATAACTTCTGTCATTTAGCACTGTGAATAACCGATGTTTTAAATTTCAATGAGTATCCGTTTCTTTCAGAAAACACCGCTTTGATTTCAGCTACAATAGATAACCCGATTTCTTCAGCAGTTTCTGAACCTATGTCCAAGCCAACGGGGCCATGTATTGTTTCGAGATTTCGCTCGGTGATAGTTGTTCCGCTTTCTTCAAGCTCGTCCAAAATGCGTTCCATTTTCTTTTTCGGCCCTAATAATCCAATATAAGATGGATGTAATGGCAGCAGTTCTTTTAAAAGAACGAACTCATAATTGTAGTTATGCGTCATCAGCACAAATGCAGTCCACTCATTCACTTCAATACTTTCTAAAACTTTCTCTGGCTTTGATATCAATAAGGTGTCAGCTGATGTAAACCGCTCAGCTGTAACATAGTTCGGCCTGCCATCAACTACGGTTATATTCCAGCCTAACACTGATGCAATTTTGGTTAATGGAATCGCGTCATTTCCGGCCCCGACAATAATCAATGAAATTAATGGCTTTAAACTTTCAATAAATGCAGTGTAACCTTCATAAGCCGTAATAGCTGACCGCTTTGTATCCAGTACATTATTGATATCTTCCAGCAGCTCACTTTTATAAGGTAACGTAGCTGAGCCATTTACTATCAATCGGTCATCTGCGAGGCATAAGCATGAGCCGGGTTGCGGTGCTTTACGATTCTCGATATTAAACAGTGTTACAAAAACCGAGTAGCCACGTGATTCAATTATTGCTTTCAATAATGTAATTGGATTGGTTTGACTGTCGTTAATGGGCTCTATTAAAATATGAATGATTCCATTACAGCCGAGACCAACGCCGAGCTTAGCATCATCATCATCCATCGTATCATAAGTAACCAATAATGGTTCCTGCTGAAGAATGACCATCCGGGCTTTACGCAAAGCATCGCCTTCCAAACACCCTCCGCTGATTGCGCCTGTTAATTGCCCGTCTTCGGTGATCAACATCCGAGCTCCGGCTCTACGGTAAGTAGAACCTTCAACCAAGACAACTGTGGCCAAAGCAGTTTTAATGTTAGCCTTTGTGGCCTTTTCATAGGCTGATACAATGTCTATGATTTCCTTCATCGTAATTAATAGCCGCTATCGAAACAATTCGAGTTATTTAAACCATATTCAAACTAAATGGTAGTTTCCTAATACGTTTGCCTGTCAGGTCAAAAATGGCATTTGTTAACGCAGGCGCAAACGCGGGCAAACCAGGCTCCCCCATTCCACCGGCATTGGCATCATTTTCCATGATATAAACCTCTGTTGGTGGGATATCATTGATACGCGGCATTTTATAATCATAGAAGTTACTTTGTTCTACCCTGCCATCTTTAAATGTAATCTCGTGAATAGTTGCCGCTCCCAGCGCCATTACTACACTTCCTTCCACTTGGGCTTTAATAATATCAGGATTTACATACCAGCCGCAATCCACTACTACCCAAACTTTGTCGATATGTATGCCGCCTGCGTTTTTCTTAGATACTTTAACGATATGGCCCACAGTGCTGCTAAAACATTCCGTGATCGCTACGCCATACCCCTGGTTCTTTGTTTTGCTTTTCCAGCCGGATACTTCTTCCATTTTATCAATCAGCTTTTGGCTCCGCTCATCCTTCAGGTATTCCCGCCTAAAATCCAGCGGATCTTTCATGGCTTTATGAGCCAGCTCATCCATAAAGCTTTCGTAAGCGAAGCCATTGGTGGAGGCATATACCGAACGCCAGAAGCTGGTTGGTACAGGTGTTTTGAAAGGCACATCTGCAAAACTGATATTTTTGATACTTGCGAAATAAGATGCTAAAAAGCCTTCGGTTGTGCTGCGGTTTGGCCGGCCACTATCGCCACTGCGCCAATGATCATTATTTTGGCCGGCCATGCGAAATTTGATTGCGCTGATCGTGCCGTTTTCAACTACACCTTCACCGCGATAGGAAATACCCGGACGGTACGGCCCTTGCGTAGCATCATCTTCCCGTGACCATACTACTTGCACCGGAGCCCCCATCTCTTTAGAGATCACACAGGCTTCATGCGGATAATCCGGCATCGCTTTACGTCCAAACCCGCCGCCCAAAAAGGTCATGTTAACAATTACTTTTTCTCGGGCTAACCCCATTTTTTTGCTGATATAATCCTGTATCCAGTTTGGCGCTTGCACCGGCCCCCATATCTCTACCTTATCACCTTGCCAATGCGCAATACAGTTGACAGGCTCCATACAGCTATGTGACTGGTAAGGAGTTTCATAAAATACATCCAGTTTATCTTTTGCCGAACTAATGATGCCGTTAGGATCACCTTGTGTTTTCACTGACAATCCTTCGCTGGTTTGCAATAATTCACGCTGATGTTTAAATATCTCCGGTGAACTAACGTGCTCAAAACCGTTGTCATCCCAGTCTACTTTCAAGGCCTTTTTCCCCTGCATAGCCGCCCAGGTAGAGTTAGCCACTACGGCCACGCCTTCGCGATCAGTATCCCATATACCCATCACGACTTTAAAAACGCGTGTTACACCCGGTACTTTTAAAGCAGCTGAAGCATCAAAGCTTTTAACTTTGCCACGTAACCGGGGATTGCGCTCTACGGCAGCGAATTGCAAGCCAGGAATTCTTTTATCAATGCCGAAAATAGCCTCGCCATTAGTTTTCAAAGGTGAATCCCGGCGCTGCGATGGCTTGCCGATGAGTTTATAGTCGGCGCGGGCTTTAAGTTTAACATCTTTTGGGGCGGTTAGTTTAGCTGCTTCGGCTACCAGCTCACCATAATGGAATTTCTTGCCGGATGGTTTGTGGATTACATGGCCTAATTCAGCATAACACTCCGTAACAGGTACAGTCCAACGTGCAGTAGCTGCCATGATCAAGACTTCCCGGGCGGTCGCACTGAGTTTTAATAAGTTTTTATAACTACCTCTAATGGTGGAACTACCACCGGTCAGCTGGCTGCCATATTTTTTTTCATCGCCTTGCGTCAATTGAATATCTACTCCGTAAAGATCCACCTCCAGTTCCTCCGCAATGATCTGGGCTATTGAATGATACACTCCTTGTCCCATTTCAGCGCGGTGGCAAATCAGCGTCACCTTACCATCTGTATTAATGATGATCCAGACGGCCAACTCGATATCTCCCTCTGCGGGTACTTGTGCTGGATTAACCACTTTTGCCTCAGCCTCTGCAGACATATATAATCCCAAACAAAGGGCGGTACCACTGATACCAGCTATTTTAAGAAAGCCTCTTCTTGATAAATTTTGTTTCTCCTGTACTGACATATTGATAGCGTTTAGGATTACTTCTTCGGCGCATAAGCGCCAGTGTTTAACCAGGTCAACCACGCTTTTTTGAACGCCGCATGGCTCATCGGTGGTAACGTGCGGCCTTCACCCGGATTCCAGCCCGATAACACCAGGCCATCATCCGCATGTGCGATCAGCTTTTTCATATCCTTATGCCCGTTACGTTTAGGATCAACCAACTGCTGTGCTAACTGACGGGGAGTTCTTCCCTGAAAAATCATTTTCATATCAGCCGGTGGTAAATGCCAGTTAGGGTTGCCCGGCGGAGTATGCAGCCCGGGAGTATTGGTGGGCTGATGACAGTTGGAGCATTTCATCGCATAAACACCCTTGCCATCGATACCCCTTCGCGGTGACATGGTATGCAAGTGGCTATCGTCGCCCTGTAATGGAATATCCCCGGATGGGTGGCAATTCATACAACGTGAGCTCATTAATACCGTATAAACTTGTTTAAAAGCCTTAACCGATGCAATGCTGTCTTTCTTGATAATTGGCACAGCCAATTTCTTCGATTCACTGGAATTGGTCATCGTAAACGCCATAATACCGATCATGATCGAGATCACGCCGATCACAGTAAATGCTCTTAGAGAACTTTTATAATTCCGGTTACTATTTACCTGTTCTTTCATTTGCTTGTACTTTCCTTTCTCTGCAATTCAGCAGCTAAATGAATCGCCTTACGAATGCGCTGGTAAGTGCCGCAACGGCAGATATTTCCCGCCATGGCCGAATCAATCTCTGTGTCGTTCGGGTGTGGGTTTTCACGTAGTAATACAGCCGCCGACATGATCTGGCCGGAATGACAATAACCACACTGCGGTACATTCTCCTTGTTCCAGGCCAGTTGCGCCGGATGATCATTATGCTGCGAGAGCCCTTCGATGGTTACCACTTTCTGGCCTTCGGCGCGGCTTACCTTAGTTACACAGGATCGAACGGCATCGCCATTCAAATGCACAGTACAAGCTCCGCATTGTGCTACTCCACAGCCAAACTTCGTTCCTGTAAGCCCGATAATATCCCTGATCACCCAAAGCAGCGGCATATTGGGGTCGGCATCTATTTGATGGGCTTTTCCGTTTACATTAATATTGATCATAGATTTATATGTTGATATAAATTAGCGGCTCCTTTAATAAGCAGATAACTAATCAATTGTTTGATAGCTATCAATTCATTGATCTGTATTCCACGGGGCTTTGGCCAACCCGTTTTTTAAAAACCCTTGCGAAATGTTGCGGATACTTAAATCCTAATTCGCCGGCGATCTGATTGATCGTTTTATTCCCATCAAAGATCTTTTCTTTGGCTACATCAATCAATTTGGCCTGTATATAATCCTGGGCTGTGTGGCCAGTTTCTTTCTTTATCAAGTCACCGAAATAGTTTGGAGATAGATTTAACTGTTCTGCGCACCAGGTGACTTGGGGAAGACCTATGATTTCCGGTTTATCTGATTCAAAATATTCGTTTAACAGGTTTTCAAAACGTTCCAATAAACCTTGGTGTACATTTTCGCGGGTCAGGAACTGGCGCTCGTAAAACCGTACGCTGTAATCCAGGAACAATTCAATATTGGAAACGATCAGCCTTTTGCTATGCTTATCAACGCCACGCTCCAGTTCATAATCTATTTTTGAAAAACAATCCAAAACTAGGCTTCGTTCCCGTTCAGAGAGATGAAGAGCCTCGTTGGACTGATAACCGAAAAAGGTATATTCATGAATACGTTTGCCCAGTAATGTTCCATGTACAAGGTTGGCGTGAAATGCGAGCGCGTGGCCCTTAGGTTGATAAACATCTTCATTATCGTTAGATCCCGCTACTTGTCCCGGCGCAAGGAATACTAAAGTACCCTCCTGGTAATCATAGGTATCACGGCCGTATACCAGGTCTCCGCATTTTACCTCTTTTAGAAAAACGATGTAAAAGCCAAAATACATTTTGGATAAACTTCTTGGGTCAGCCTTGGATAGATCGACTACAGTAACCAATGGGTGTTTCGTTTCATTATTATTAAACACGTTGTAATCGTAAATTGAATCAAAGCGGCGCATCATTTCCATAGCTATTTCTTTATATCCGAATTTACAGTAATTATTAACGCGATGATGTTCAATCACTCAAAATCAGTGATAATGGTAGAAACATCCGTAATATGTATCATATCAACACCTATAAAAGGTTACAATTTTGTATAGGTTTAGTCTCTCGAACCGGTGTTTGAAACCCATCAAACACTTTCACGTTATAAAACCGATCACCATGAATAGAATTTTATTAGGGTTTACTTTCCTGATTGCCTTTTCTGCCCGGGCGCAAAATAATACAAGTCCAACATCCGGGCCTTTGGTTTAGATTGCTTCAGGTACGTTAAAAGGTATAACAGAAGGAAAAGTTTCCAGTTTTAAAGTCATTCTTTTGCGGCTGCCCCTGCCGACCCTTTACGCTGGCGTGCCCCGCAACCATTTCCAGCCTGGCAAGGCGAACGCAAAGCCACTACATATGGAGCGGATTGCGCCCAAATGGGCTGGCCGCGTGACGACACGGAGATCTCAAAAACCTCTTCTGAAGATCGTCTTTTCCTGAATGTCTGGAAACCGTCAAGTGCGAAAGCCGGCGCAAAGCTTGCGGTAATGGTCTGAATACATGGCGGTGGCTTTGTTGCAGGCAGCGGAAATCAAGGCGATTTTAATGGCGCATCCTTTACCGATAAATGTGTATTGCTGGTAACTATCAATTACCGCTTGGGGCGGCTTGGCTTCTTCGCATTCCCTGCTTTGAGTAAAGAGCATCCGGAGGAATCCAAAGGCAATTATGCTTATATGGATCAAATCGCAGCACTTAAATGGATCAAACAAAACATTGATGCATTCGGAGGCGACCCTAAAAATGTTACGATATTCGGTGAATCCGCCGGAGGAGTATCAGTTCAGTCGCTCTTAACTATCCCTGCGGCAAGAGGCCTGTTTCAAAAAGCAATTGTAGAATCCGGGGGGTGGCCGAGACGGGGTATTAACAGGCCGGCCCATTAATAAGGAAAACTCTGATACTTATTATCCTGTGCCTGCAGAAGCAATAGGTATCAACTTTGCAAAAAAGCATCACATCCAGGGAACGGATGCAGCCGCATTAGAAAAATTGCGCTCGTTAAGCGTATCAGAGATCGTTGATGGCGCGCAGGAAACTGATGGTCAGGGTGGAGCATCAATCTATTCCGGCCCTATACTTGACGGCAAGCTGGTTACGGAGACTACCGAAAGTGCTTACAAGGCAGGCCGGGCACCCAAAATGCCGCTAATGATCAGATCTAACAGTGCTGAGCAGTGGATGCGTTATGGCGCAGCGCATGCTTCATAGATCGCTTACGGATTTGATAACTTGGTTAGCAGGAATGGCGCGACTATAGCGCCGAAAGACAAAGAGGTTGCCAAAACCATGAATACCCTACTGGACAAATTTTGCAAAAATAGGGAACCCCAATGGCGGAAACAGTCCAAAATGGCCTGTTTATGACCCCAACCGGAATGAGTTGATTGAATTTCAATCAGAAGGAACAGCTGTGGGTAAACCCGATCCTAAAAAAGCAAAATTGGATCTGATCGAAAAAGCTGTTACCTCGGGCAACCTGCATTAATCAGTGATAATGGTAGACATCCCCGTAATTTATATCCTATTTTTTTAGATATGGGGTATGACCTTTGTATTGATTTAGAAAAGAAAAAATTATGCAAACAGTAAAATTGAATAATGGCGTCGAAATGCCAATCCTGGGATTCGGCGTTTTCCAGGTAACAGATCTGGCGGAATGTGAAAGAAGTGTTATTGATGCTATAGAAACCGGCTATCGTTTAATCGATACCGCCGAGTCGTATGTGAATGAACAGGCTGTTGGCAATGCGATTAAAGTAAGCGGTGTGGCACGAGAAGAACTTTTTATAACGACCAAATTGTTTATAAAATCCAACGGTTACCAGGAAGCTAAAAAGTCATTCGAAAAATCGCTTAAAAAGCTTCAGCTCGATTATCTCGATCTTTATCTGATCCATCAGCCTTACGGTGATGTTTACGGCGAATGGCGCGCCATGGAAGAGTTGTATAAAGAAGGCAAAGTAAGAGCAATCGGTGTAAGTAACTTTCAACCCGACAGACTGATCGACCTGATCATCCATAACGAAATCGTACCGGCTATTAACCAGGTTGAAACGCACCCGTTTCACCAGCAGATCGATACCCAGCAGTTCATGATCGACAACCATGTACAAATAGAGAGCTGGGGACCTTTTGCGGAAGGCAAGAATGATATTTTCAAGAATGAGCTTTTGAAGGACATCGGTAAAAAATACGATAAATCAATTGCCCAGGTGATCCTTCGTTGGCTTACCCAAAGAGGCGTTGTTGCTATTCCGAAATCGGTTAAAAAAGAACGTATGGCCGAAAATCTCAACAGCCTTGATTTTAAATTAACCGCAGATGAAATGGAAAAGATCAAAACGCTTGATACTAACGCCAGTCTGTTCTTTAATCATCGTGATCCCAAAATGGTAAAATGGTTGGGCGAGCGTGAACTGAAAGATTAAATATTAAACAATCTACCAAAATGAAAACAAGAAAATTAGGAAACAGCGGTTTAGAAGTTTCAGCCCTTGGCTTTGGATGTATGGGTTTAAGTTTCGGCTACGGTCCCGCTACAGATCATAAAGAAGCTGTCAAATTATTACATGCTGCGGTAGAACGCGGTGTAACCTTTTTTGATACGGCGGAAGCTTACGGGCCATTTGAGAATGAAGAATTATTAGGAGAAGCTTTAGCACCATACCGCGACAAACTGGTCATTGCAACTAAATTTGGTTTTAAAGAAGGCAAGCCGGGTTTGGGTACTGACAGCCGGCCGGAGCGTATCCGGGAAGTAACGGAGTTTGCTTTAAAGCGCTTGCGGACAGATCGCATCGATTTGCTATACCAGCATCGTGTCGACCCCAACATACCTATGGAAGATGTGGCCGGAACAGTAAAAGATTTGATCACCGAGGGTAAAGTAAAGCACTTCGGCCTTTCTGAGGCTGGTGTTGAATCAATCCGCCAGGCACACGCCGTACAGCCAGTTACTGCTTTGCAAAGTGAATATTCATTATGGTGGAGGGAACCTGAAGAAGAAATCCTGCCCTTGCTTGAAGAACTTGGCATTGGTTTCGTTCCGTTCAGTCCACTGGGTAAGGGTTTTTTAACAGGGGCAATCAACGGAAATACAAACTTTGATAAAACGGATTTTCGCAATACCGTACCTCGTTTTTCAGAAGAAAACCGTAAGGCGAATCAAGTCTTGGTCCATAAGATCACGCAAATTGCCAATGATAAAAATGTAACTCCAGCTCAAATCGCCTTGGCATGGTTGCTGGCACAGCAACCATGGATAGTCCCTATTCCTGGCACGACTAAGCTTCATCGTTTGGAAGAAAATCTTGGTGGTGCAGATATAGCGCTTACTGATGCTGACCTGAATATTATAAAAGGTGCATTGGATGATATCGAGGTTCAAGGTCATCGTTACTCCGCCGATGCACAAAAACTACTGGGACGTAAGTAATCAAGAGATGGGTGAAGCTAACGGCTCCACCTATCTTTATAAAATAAAACCGAAAAGCGGTAATTAACTCCAATTGACAAACTAAAAAATGAGACACATGAAAAAATTATTCTTTGCTTTGATCTTGCTAACCTCAGGCATAAAATTATGCCAGGCACAGGCCAATCTGCCGAGCGTGCCCAAAACTCCGACAAAGGAAGAACAGGAATTACTCTACCTCTCTAAAACGAAGTGGGCATGGATGACAGATAAAAAGGTAGATGAGCTCAAAGATCTGTTTACCGAAAAATGCGTTTTTGTTCATATGGGTGGAAGCTGGGGCAAAGATCAGGAGCTTAACACGATCAAAGGTGGTTTTATCTGGTATAAGAAAGCGGAAGTATATGGCGCATCGGTAAATATTTTTGGTAATACGGCCATACTTTTAAATGATATCGACCTGCTGGCTGTAGTTGGCGGCAACGAAGTGGTTCATGCTTTTATGGTAACAGAGGTTTATCTTAAAGAAGATGGTAAATGGAAAATGGGCTCACTTACTTTTTCCACATTAATCAGACCGGTTAAAATGGCCGGCGCACCTGCAAAGCCATCACAACAACATTAACATTTATCTAACACAATATGAACCGTCGTAACCACTTTCTTTCGCATTCTCGTAACCATAAGGAGCATGATTGACAAATTGCCCCGACCCTTGAGCTTGACGAATACCCATACGCGTCCTACGTATTATTTAAAATAACTCTTGATTAGCTACAAGGTACTTAAATGCGCGTTGCATAAAAACGGATGGATCTGACGGATCAATATTCAACGACTCATTAGTTGCTACTACTTTTAAACCAAACTTGCTTTCCAACTGATCGATCTTCATCAGCGCCTCCGGCAAATTCCGGCTAAAACGGTCGTGATCTAATATGATCAGGTATCTGACACTGCGCTTATGTTGCTTTATAATGGCTTCTATGGCCTTATAATCCGGCCTGTCGAGGGTGTTCTAAATCAAAAAGACCCTTAAATATGATATTTAAGGGCTTTTTTAATTTTCGTCATTCTCAAAATGCGCTTGGGGCATTCGTGGTTTAAAACAATTGCACTTACAATAATTTGATTTTGCATGGGCTTGACGCTGTGCATTACATTACAAGAGATTTTATTTTTGAAGGTAGCACGACCAACTTTATATCGAAAAAATTATTGGGTTTCTATAATTAACTGTTTTCCATTTTTCAAATCTTCGTCGGCAACAAAGTAATCATTTACGGTTTTGCTGCCGCTTTTAATGCTGCTGATCTTATTCCCTGCGCCTTTTTTAGTTATAGAAAAAGTGGTATTTGTTGACGGCAGCTTAATATCTATCCGGTTAAAAAGGGGTACCGAAACAATGTATTTGGGGTCGGCGGGTGAGAAAGGATAGAAACCCATAGCATTAAAAACATACCACGACGACATTTCACCCGCGTCATCCATACCGGCATAGGCCAGCTTTTCTTTACCCATATCGTAAAAATGGTTCATGATGCTATCCAGCACCACCTGCGATTTCTGCTGTTTATTCACAAAATAATACATGAACGGAAAGCTATGATCGGGTTGGTTACCATGGCAGTACTGGCCAATAAAGCCTGATATATTTTCGGCCTCGTAACCTTTCCATGGTACCGAGAACAATGAATCGAGCTTTTGCTCAAAGGCAGCTTTATTGGGATAAAGGCCTATTAAACCATTAGGATCATGCGGAGCGAAGAACGATGATTGCCAGGCGTTCGCCTCCCGGTACATGTATTCAAAATAAGGATAATCGGGTTTAAAGTTCTTTACCCAATCACCATTTGCCAAACGGCCACGCATAAAACCTGTTGATGGGTCGAACACGTTTTTATAATTGCCGGTTTTGCTCATCAGCATTGTATAATTGGCCGTATCGTTCAGCGCTTTGGCCAAAAGGGCTACCGCGTAATCATCATAAGCATATTCTAAAGTTTTGGTCACCGCGGCTTTAGTTACGGTATTGGTAACCGGATTGGGCACATCAAGTTCGGCGATGTAGCCTTTGGTATTAAATTCGGTGATGAAGGGCCTGGTTCCGCCCTCTACGGTGGCATTTCTCAGCAATAAATTATAGGCGCTTTTTACGTCATAATCTTTCAAGCCCCTTAAATACGACCCGGCAATAAAAGCCGACGCGTGATCGCCATGGAAATAGGTAGGCATAAAACCCTTTTTCTCGCCCTTATCAATCAGCGATTTGATAACGTCATTGGTCACCTTTGGTGAAAGCAAACCTAAAAGGACTAACTTATTGCGGTAATCATCCCATAAAGATGGCTCGGTATAATAATTAAAGCCTTTGTTAACCACCTTGCCGCTCATGTCGGTAAAATCGCCGTTGGCGTCGCTACGCAAGGCGGGCCATAAAAACGAGCGGTACAGGCAGGAGTAAAATATACCTTTTTGCCTTTCGGTACCGCCGCTCACGGTGATTTTGCTGAGCAGATCAGTCCATGCCGCACTCGCTTCTTTACGCACCTGGGCAAAATTTTTACCCAACATCTCTTTTTCGAGATTTGCTTTCGCATTTTTTACACTTACGTAGGAGAAGCCAATTTGAAGTTCGAGTGGCTTATCAGCATCAACAAAACTAAGCACCGGTACAACCTTCGTCTCCTGCTTAATCGAATCGATACTTTTTATCTGATGGTTGGCAACGGCATAAAAATAGATCTTCTCGCCGCCTTGCTGAAAACCTGTAAATACGTTTGCCCCCTCCTGTTTAATATCCCATGCCCTTACACGCTCGTTAGCCATTGCCAGATCAGCGATAAGCTTTTTACCCTTGTTTTGTTTAAATGTATACTTATGAAAGGCACAACGTAGTGTAGAGGTCAACTCGGCATTAATATGATAACGTTCAAGGTAAACCTGGTAATAACCGGGATGGGCCGATTCATTTTTGTGGCTATAGGCCGATTTATAATCATCGGCAGTGAACGCGCCATTGGCAGGCATTAAGGGCACATTACATAAGTTCCAGTGCCCTTTGCTGGTATGGATAAACCCATAGATAACGGTATCTTCATACTGGTAGCCCGAGCCGCTGTGAAATTTAGTTACCGGGCTCAACTGCACCATAGCGTTCGGTACTGACGAACCCGGAAAAACTTCGGCTCCCCAAACCCGGCGTGTAGGTGTAAACCCGGCATCCTTGGCATCCCATAATGTAGCCGTGCCCAATAGCGGATTTACATAATCCACCAACGGCTTTTGTGCATGCACAGTTAATGCCAATAAAAACAAAACGGTAAATATTGCGCCTTTTTTCATAGTAGGTAATTTCAGAAGATGATTTGATAAAGTAAGATAAAGTGAGCTAAACAGCTCACTTTATCTTCATCACGAGCGGATAATAATAAGTAACTTTTAACGGTTATCCTTTATTACCAGCCGGGGTTTTGGGTAAGATTTGGGTCGGTTTGTAAACTCTCTGTTGGTATAGGCCACAAGTAATGCTTGGCAGGATTAAAAGTGCGCACTACCAGTTTCAAAAACGCGGTATTACCGGCCGCGAACTTAGCGCCACGTACCTCGTTGCCCGGCGGATGGTTCAGCACGGTTTCGGCAATTTTCCAACGTTTAATATCGTCGTAACGTAACGATTCGAATGCCAGCTCGCTCCTTCTTTCGTTTCTCACCTGGTCAATCATAGTCATGGTGGTATTACCCGGATAATTTAAGGCAACACTTTTGGTGAACCCTGCACGCTCACGTAATTTTTTAATGGTATTATCCCAAACGGTCGCGTCCATTTGGCCCTGCATGGCTTTCGCTTCAGCCTCCATCAATAATACTTCGGCCCATCTTTGTATAATGATGTTTTCGCCGTAGTTGAAGGTGCCGTTATCGGCAGTAGGGTCAAAATATTTGCGCCAGTAATAACCCGAAGTGGTAGCTGTAGGGCCTGCTTCATTCTTTTTATTAGAAGCATCGGGCGCTGTGCCCGGTTTAATATAAATAATTTGCGAGTTGCCCAGGTTGTTTACCCAAACATATTTATCATATACTACGGTATAACCCAAACGCGGGTCGCGGTTGGCATACGGGGCATTATCAACATCATACCCTGAACCGGCTTCAAATATGTTCTTACCATCTAAAGTAAGAAAGCTCTCTACCAGGTCCTGCGTTGGCACCAGGTTGTTGTTTGTAGCGGCGGTAGCATTTGGCCCGGTATAAAACGGTCCAAAATCGGCCCAGTCGGTCCACCTGCGATCTTTCGGCTGGTAACCAAGATCTGATATGATCTCAGAATTATATTTATTGGTTGCCGAAAATATATCAGGAAAAGAGGCCTGTAACGAATAATTACCGTTGACGGATTGGTTGTTCATTAAATCCTCGCAAACTGCCGAGCACTCTGCCCAGCGGGCATTGTATAATAATACCCTTGCCTTCATGGCCTTGGCAGCGCCTTTGGTGATACGACCTTTATCCGCGGCAGCAAAGTCTTCCTTTTTTGGCAGATCGGCAGCGGCAGCGTCCAGTTCAGTTAGTATAAAAGTTACCACCTCAGCTTTTGGCGTTTTGGGGGTTACTTTTGCTTCTTCAGGTGTTTGCACTTTGGTAATCAAAGGCACGTCTCCAAAAAAGTTGGTCAGCCTGAAATACGCGTGGGCACGCAGGTAACGGGCCTCGGCTTTCATGCGGGTTATTAACGCGGTACCAAGAGTGGTGTTCTTGTCTACATTCTCTAAAAACAAGTTACACGACCTGATATTGGTGTAATAGCTTGCCCACTCATACTTAACACGGTTAATGCCGGGGTTAAAGTTGGCATCGCTGCCGCTTGATATTTGTGTAGGCGTACCCACGTTCACATCCAGCGGGCAAAACGCGTTATCTGAAAGTGCTTCATTATAAAAATACGCCTGCGACGCGCTGCTTGAGCCTCCATAGCCACCGCTGATCTGCTGGCTGTAACAGGTAGACAGGGCATTAAAAGCATTGGCATTTACCTGCCAAAAGTTATCATCGGTGTACACATCTTTCCTGCTCACGTCTAATTTTTTACAGCCAAACAATGCGGCCGTAACTAATATGATGATGGTTGTTTTATTTAAATATCTTAAACGCATAATGATTGATAATTAATTGTTAAAAAGTTAAGTCTAAGCCCATACCGTAAAAAACCGGCACAGGATATCCCCTTGGGCTATTGGCACCCACGGTATTATCCAGGTTGTTGCCAAATTCGGTCCCTTCCGGATCGGTAAACTTTAATGGTGAAACAGTAATTATGTTTTGCGCTGTGAAATATACGCGAGCCCGTTGTAAACCTGCTTTTGACAGCCATTTTTTAGGGAAGCTATAGCCTACCTGCAAATTTTTAAGCCTGCCATAAGCGGCATTAAACAAGTACATATCTGAACCGGTACGGTAGTTATTGTTGTTTGAAACCGTTCCGTTTTCGGCCAGGCGCGGATATTTGGCATCGGTATTTTGCGGTGTCCAGAAATCGCTTGAACTGTCATATATCGTTCCGCCGTAATTGCTAAAGTGATATGGCTCTATCAGCTCGCCACGTATAAAGGCATCACGCTTAAGCACACCTTGTATAAATATGGTAATGTCAAAGCCTTTATAGTTCGCGTTGTAATTAAAGCCAAAGTTGTATCGGGGGAACGGGTCGCCAAGCACAAATTTATCCTGCGCGTCAATTTTTCCATCGCCATTCTTGTCAACAAATTTCCAATCGCCGGGGCCAAGGCCTGTTGTGTAATTTGCAAACCTTGGGTAGCTGTCAACCTCGGCCTGTGTTTGATATAAGCCATTGGTTTTGTAACCCTGGTAAACAGTGATCGGGTAGCCTACCCTGCGCACAAACTCAAACTCTTCACGTTGAAACACGTTTTCGGTTTGACCAAAACTGAAAGCCAGCAACTTGCTTTTTGCATCAGCAATACTAAACGTAATGTTTTGCGAATAAGCGCCACGGGTTGAATAGGTAATTTTAGCCTCCCAACCGCGGTTTTGCACCTTTGAAACATTGTAAGACGGGAAGCCTGAACCAAAAATGGTAGGCACATCCTGCCTCGATGCCAATATATCGCGTGTTACTTTGTTAAAGTAATCGAGCCCTACAGTTAGCTTTCCGTTAAAGAAAATACCATCAGCGCCAATATCAAAGGTCGCAGCTTTCTCCCATGTAAGATCGCGATTGGCCAAATTTTGAGTGGAACCGGCTGTTGCTACATTGTTAAAGGTATAAACGTTGGCATTGGTATTATATGAAGATACAAACTGGTATGGGTTAACGTTTTGGCTGCCCAGTATACCATAGTTTGCTCGTATGCGGATATCGCCAACCTTATCCTTAAAATGGCGCATAAAGTTTTCTTCAGTTAAGCGCCACGAACCACCTATAGATGGGAAATATCCCCAGCGTTTATTTTTCGGAAAGTTTGATGAGGCATCAGCCCTGAAAGTTCCGTCGATAAAATATTTATTGGAGAATGAGTAGGAAACACGGCCAAAATACGAGTTAAGGCTGCTTTCGTTAGTATTGCTCAGCGAGTTGTACGAGCCATCGTTCGGGTTACCCGGATCGATGATGGTTCCGCTTGTAGGCACACCTAAAAGTGAATCGGTCAGTGATTTACGCACACCATTACCTTCAGATGTAAAAGACTCATTAGCCACACCAGCCAAAACATTGATATAATGATTACCTATGGTTTTGGTATATTCGGCTATGAGGTTGGTATTGGTAGCAAGCGATTTAGCATTATAATTGGCTGTTTGCCTGCTTGAGTTTGATTCGCCCGTAGGGAAATACTTCAGATCTACCTGCCGCTGCAATTGCGAACCGGCCTTTACCGTACCACCAAATACCGCGCGGATCTTTAAATCAGGCGTTATAGAATAACCTACGTTAAAGGCTCCGTTTATTTCATCGTTATTGGTATACCTGTACCCACCCTGGCGCAGCAACGCAAGCGGGTTTGATGTTACGAAACCTGTAACATAACGCCCCTGCGCATCCTGAAAGCTATCGGTTAAAGGTGCACGTATCACATCGCCTACCACATCATTAAACGGTTCGTTAAATTGTATTTTGGCGTAGGTAAGATTCCACCCGGTACTGAATTTACCCAGTGTTGCCGTTTGATTAAGGCGGAAGTTAAAACGGCGCAAACCATAAGTGCCGTTCAGCTCGCTTTTTTCAAAATAGCTGCGCTGATCAAAATAACCGAACGACATTAAGTAGGTACTGGTTGGCGAACCACCGCTGATACTCACATTCTGGTTGTTTTGCGGCGCGTTGTGCATAATGGTTTCCAGTCGCCAATCGCCGTCGCCTTTGGCTTTTATAGCGGCAAGCTGATCATCTGAATACTGAGCAGGCTTGCCCGAATTAGCCAGTGATAAATTCTTATCAAGGGCGTTATCATAAGCGCTTACCGGGTGAAAGGTAAAATGAGGTACCTGCGTACCATAAATACCATTGTAAGTAACGGTAGGTTTAGTGCCCAGCTTACCCTTTTTAGTGGTAACCAATATAACGCCGTTGGCCGAACGTGAACCATATATGGCTGCCGAACCGGCATCTTTCAGTACAGATATATTATCAATATCGCTTGGGTTGAGGGTATTGATATCGCCACCTATAATACCGTCTATTACAATCAGCGGATCGTTGTTACCGGTAGTACCCGTACCACGTATGTTGATATTGAACGAGCCGCCACCGGGATTCCAGCCTTTTTGCTGAATGGTTAAGTTAGGCGATTCGCCCTGAAGCGCCTGTATAGCACCTGTAACAGGGCGACCATCAACAGCCTGCGAGCCCGATACACGATCTACAGCGCCGGTTAGCGATACCTTTCTGGCTGTACCATAACCAATCACCACCACTTCGTTCAGGTTTTTGTTAGATGACAGCAGGGTTACGGTTAGCGC
Organism: Mucilaginibacter gynuensis; assembly: GCF_039541195.1. Lineage (NCBI taxonomy): Bacteria > Pseudomonadati > Bacteroidota > Sphingobacteriia > Sphingobacteriales > Sphingobacteriaceae > Mucilaginibacter > Mucilaginibacter gynuensis. The sequence goes on along the minus strand of NZ_BAABFT010000001.1, from coordinate 259,997 downwards.
GGTTTTACCATCTACCGGTATTTCCTGCGTATCATAACCCACGCTGGTGAATACCAGCACGGCATTACTTTCTACCGTGATAGAAAACTTACCGTTAATATCACTCACCGTTGCCTCCTTGGTTCCTTTTACGGTGATACTCACCCCGGGTAGCGGGCCCTGCGAGTCGGATATTACCCCTTTTACCACTATGGGGGCGGCAACAAGTAAAGGAGCTACGGTAATAAGTCCGTTTTCCTGAACGTTAATTTTAAGGTTTGAATTTGCTATCGCTTTTTCAAGCACCTCAATTACTGCTATGCTATCGGCTTTTAGCGTGATCTGCTTTTTAGGAATATCCTGTTCACTGTATAAAATGCGGATACTCCCCTTTTTCTCCAATACAGAAAACACCTCTTTAAGCGACGCGTTCTTTAAATCTACACTGATTTTCAGTTTTTGAGAGTAACTGTTTGCTGACACCTTAATGCAAATTGCAAAGGTTAAGAATAGGGTCCACTTCAACATTAAGACGAATTTATTGGGGCATAGGACAGCAAATAGAACTTTTTTTAATAGTTCCGTTTTTTTCATAATTTTGGATTTTACGGTTAAAAATTGGATTTAGCAGTTATACTGCTCATGAAGATGAAAGGCAGGGATGTTGGAAGCATTCCTGTCTTTTCTTTTTTCAGTAAATGGTTACGTCATTGTTATCTATTTTAAAGTTAAACTGTTTGATTGTTTGCATTGCTTTTAAGGCTTCGCCAAGCTTTTCATTGGTAAATACACCGGTAAACCTGTAAGCAAGCACTTTGCTATCGCTTACCTTAATTTGAATACCATACCACTTTTCAAGCCTTGGTACCAGTTCTTCAAAAGTCTCATCCTGAATGATCAGCCTGTTCTCTTTCCACGATGTTTCGGTAGTATATTGTTCATCGCCTACCTGTAATGGCGTAATATTGCCCAGCCTGATGGTGAGGTTACGCACAGGATCAGGATCGGCCGCGGCTTGCTTGGCCGGAACCTTCTGTTCAATAAGGTCAAATTTCTCTGAAGGTTTTAATTTTATTTTGGAGTAGTTTACATTATTTACCGAAAGTTCGATAGAACCACGAATAAGCGTTGTTGTTGATTTTTCGGCATTAGGGTAAGCCTCCACGTTAAAAGCTGTACCTAATACTTTGATAGATATTTTGTCGGTATTTACAATAAAGGGGTGCTGTTTATTATGGGTAACATCAAAATAGGCTTCTCCGACAAGTTTAACGGTACGGGTTTCCTTATTCAGCATGTCCCCTTCGTACGATAACTGGCTTTCGGAATTTAGCCAAACCCTGGTACCATCGGGCAGCTGAAACTGTTTACGCATGCCTTTACCTGCCATAATGGTTGTAAAAGCTTTATTTGACGGTGCCCGGTAAACCTTTTGCAGCATTAAACCTATTACTAACAAAAGCGGCAAAATAAGCAGCACTAATTTGAGCCTTAGGCTGCCCCTATCCGGCGGAGATATTAAACCATCATTTTCGGGTGAGGTAAAGTCTAATTCGTCTTTAAACCGGGCAATATGCTTTTCGTATTGCGAATTAATTTTATCGGCTTGTTGTGCAGTATCGGCCGATGGATGCCATAGTTCCTTTAAAAATTCTTCGTAGTAAACAGCGTCATGATGCTTATGAAGAAGATCATTTAATTCCCTTAATTCGTCGGCAGTGGCTTCGCCGGCAATTTTACGGGTGAGTAATAAAGTGATTCGTTCTTCGTACATACAGGCTGTTATAATTGGGTAACTACAACAAGGACAAAAAAATTCACCCTATTCCCTATTCCGCCTGAAAATAAATTTGATTAATATTTTGACAGGTTAAATTCCTGCTTTAAAGCGGCTGTTATTTTGCGTACAGCGGCTACCAAATGCGCGTCTACCGTTTTTACAGAGATATTCAGGATCTCGCCGGCCTCCTTGTACGAAAAGCCATCCTCGCGCACCAGTTTAAAAACCAGCTTACACTTGGCAGGCAAGCCTTCGGTTACTTCCTTTATTTTTTCTTTAAGCTCGGTGTACATCAAAATTTCTTCGGGCGAGCGCTCAAACATGGCCAGGTTAACGTCAATATCATCCAGACTGATCAGTTTATGACGAGCCTGCTGTTTTAACACATTTAACGACAGATTTTTGGCGATAACAAAGGCGTATACCTTTATATTTTGCACCTCGGTTAACAACTCCTTTTTACGCCAAATGGTGATCATCACGTCGCTGGCTACTTCTTCCGCCAGATCTTCCGATTTCAGCAGGGTAAATGCAAACCCCTTAAGGCACGGAAAAAGCGCATTAAATAACCGACGGTAATCTTGCTCGTTTTTAAAAACTGCAACATTACGCAACAGATCGTTCAACTGATAATCCTTGGGAGTCATGGATTGTTGGTTATTAAATTGGTTTAGCAATCTAAAAAATTAAAATGTAATCTGAAACTTTTTGTAATTTTTTTGTTGCAAAACTTTTATAAACCAAAATTTCAACGAAACAATGCCCTACTAAATTACCGCCCGAATGGTGAATACCTATTTAATCTTTACCGCTACCTGGGTATCGTTCTTAATTAATTGGTCAACAATACTTTTTCCATCCTGAAGAACCCTCAATCTGAGTTTATCTTTTTGACGTTTTAAGCTAATGTTTACATTAGCATTAAAGGCGCGGATGTTATTTAATTCTAAATGAGTCCACTTCGCTGGCAAATTGGGGCGCAAAAGAAAAGTATTGAAACTTGTAGGTTCAATACCTAACAAGCCCTCAGTAAACACGCGGCAATACAAAGCGCTTTCGGCAGAGAGGTGAGCCATCCCGTTCTCGGGCCAGGCTTCCACCACATAGGGTACACGGAAGCCGGTTAAACGGGTAGTTGAATACGAGGCAAGCCGCTCCAAAGCTCTATCAGCCGCTCCCGCCTTAAAAGCACCTCTAAACGCGTAAAGCGTCCCCCGGTCCCAAAACACCTTCGCGTCACTTTCATTGAGGTTTAATTCGGTAAGTACACCATTCGCCGACCATAATTTATTAAACAAGGCATCCAGGGTGCCATTTTTTCGTTCATTTAAACCTACTACCAAAGGGAGGCATATCCAGCTTCTTAACGTAGTATTTTCCTTATAATATTTGTAGGTATCGAGCCCATCCATTTTTGCACCGAAATATTTTTCGATAGCCTGCGATAGTTTTTTTGCACGAGCTTCGTAATCGGCAACTAAAGAAGTCGGCTTAGCCATTGCTTTGGCTAACCGCCCGGCCTGAACTAATGCGCCGTAATACAGTGATGATGTTGACAGATTGGCCGAGCCCGTTTGAAACCGCCCCTCCAGTTCATCACTTTCTGAAGCTACAATTCCGTCGGGAGTAACCCGTTTTTTAGTGTATTCCAAACACCAGTTAATCAGTGGCCATATTTCCTCAGCTTTTGCCCTATCACCCTGCGCCAATAAATAATGGGTTGCTCCGTAAGCAATCATCGCAGCGTCGCCACGGTCATTTGCTCCAAAGGGGAAGGTTACATCTAATTCAAATGAGGCCCATATTTTACTCCCGTCTTTAGGTATATTTTGTTGGAATATCCGGTAGGCATTCATGGCTGCCTGTATACTTTTCTGATAACCGAGATAAGGAAAAAACGGGCCGCTATATTCAGCCTGATCATTAGCCCAGATACCTACGTAGTAATTGCCACCGCCCGGTGAATGAATCAAGCCAAGCCGCGACTTGAAAATACTCTCTGCCGCCCTGATCTTTGAAAAATAAAACAAGGTATTTATTACATCATCAGGTGATTTTAAAACGAGGTTGTTGGAAACACTGTCTAAAAATAAATCCCGGTTATGCTCTATGTCGGTGAAAGACCTTGCCGGCTCCGGCTCATCGTTTAATGTGGCCGTGAAGTAAATACCAAATTCGTATTTTTTACCGGGCGCAATAGTAACCTCGCGCTGTGCATCGGTAGTTATCTTTCTGTGATAGCGGCCATGCCAGCCTGCTTCTTCCTGATTCAGTTCTGTAACGCCAATCTCCAGCGTTTGTGAGTCTGAACTGGTATTGATCAGCGTCCATTTCTCTACAAAACACCGCTTATCCATAGATGGGAAGAAAGATCTTACTACCCTAACCCCATCCCTTGCTTTAAAATAAAACGCGATTTTACCATTAATACATACCGAATCCAATACACCGGTTTCCAATTTCTTTTTTTCAAGGGTGATCACCGGCAATATATCGTCGCTGTATTCAGACCGCAAATAAGCCCTGTACATCGACTCATTGGATTTGCTGTATTTCCGCAGCTGCGGAAAGATCACATCTCTTATAATTTGTACTTGTTTAGCCTGATCAACTTTATATTTCACAATTCCCGATACCAGCAAACCCGACATCTCCATATTATCGTCGTGGGGTAATCGCTTCTCATTTAAGATGCTCCAGGTTATTCCGTTACCGGCATTGGTGTGCCAAAAAATCTCATCCTGCTGGGCAAGATCCTGGCTTTTCGCCGGGTTAACAAAACAAAGCAATACACCAATTACCAGGCATGCTGAGATTTTGATTGGCGAAGATTTAATCAGGTTAAAGTTAAAATGGAATAGTGTCATTTTGGGCAGATCATATAAGAGGTGCCCTAAATTAATAAATCTGCACAAAATCTATCCACCTTTTACACCAAGGTTTAAAGGACTTTTCTTTTTTCTGACCGCTACTCCAATTTATGGAGACTGCAGGTATAATTAGAGATCTCGAAGTGGACTTTTATATAAAGTCATCTTGAACCTTTGAGTAAAACTATTCAGTATATCAACAGCCGATATTTACGCCATCATAACAAAGTGAAAATAAAGAACTGGTTTTAGTAATCGTTTCAGGCTGCTAATATTCACCTTGATTTTGTTTACAGTTTGATTTTTCTTTAGATCAACAATCCTTTCGTAAACCAAGGTAGTTTTAATACGTTTAAGGCCGAGCATTTTTGAAACTGAATATACATCCGTTCCAAATTCAAGTTGCAGGGTTGCATAAGTATGCCTAAAACTATGGAATGTTAACTAATTACTTCTTGTTTACTCCCCTATCCTGAAAAAGCGCTGATTTGCATAAATAATATCACCTATTGATAAAAAATTATTAAAACACTGATTTTCAGAAATATAAATTTGAATATTCAATTGTGAACGAAGGCTGTGAGTTGCCTGAACATTTGTTAATAAACCATGCCTGAAAGAAATTTTTATATACCGGTATTCTATTATTCATTATTTCTGTAGTGTTTTCATGTCAGCAATCATCGCATCAACAGATGATCAGCATACTGCATGATCTTACCAAAAAGAATTATAACGTATCGAACATATTTAGCCCCGAAACTAAGTTAAGCCAATGCAACAGCATGATTGATACACCGGGGAATGAGCATAATTTTGAACTGCTTGCAGAAAAAGCCTCACTTTTACTTAAAACGGGTAATGAAGAACAATCCGTAGCCATCTACGAGGGTCTGATCAAAGACCAACAAAGCTTATATTATAACAAATTCATGCCGTCGATGGCCTTAGCTTACATGCGGTTTGGGCGAACGCGGTAATTGCAGGCGTGTGCACAACGGCTCATCTTGCATATTCCCCATTAAAGATGGCGGGATACATCAACTCCAAACAGGTTCGTCAAAAGCAATAGCAATTTACGAGGGCATACTCCGCAAAAACCCGGATGATCTTGAATCGCGCTGGTTGCTTAATATCGCTTACATGTCGCTTGGCCGGTATCCGAATGTACCCGCCGAATACTTGATCCCCGGGTTAGCTACAGATACCGGTTTTAAAATAAAATCCTTTACTGATGTGGCTGCCGACGTTGGAATTAATATAAACGGACGTGCAGGTGGTACAATTACCGATGATTTTAATAATGACGGCTACCTGGATATTGTTACATCGGGGTTGGGAATTGATGATCCCATGCATTATTATGAAAATAACAAAAATGGCACATTTAGCGACCAAACCAAGAAAAGTGGATTAACTGGACTGACCGGTGGGTTAAACATCCAACAAACAGACTATAATAATGATGGTAACCCGGATATTTTTGTTTTGCGGGGTGCCTGGAGTGTTCAGGGATTTGGTAACCAACCGGCTTCGTTATTACGTAACAATGGCGACGGATCTTTTACCGATGTTACTATACCCAGCGGCCTGCTATTTTTTCATCCTACGCAAGCAGCCGTATGGGCCGACCTGAATAATGATGGCTGGCTCGACGTATTCATTGGCACAGAAAATTCGGGCAGAATGGATGCAGGTGGTACGCATGTATCTATGTTATACATCAATAACCACGACGGCACTTTTACAAATGTGGCTAAAGAAGCCCATTGTGATATCACCGCTTTTGTAAAAGGGGTTACATCTGCCGACTATAACAATGATGGGTGGAATGATCTCTTTATATCTACCCTCAACGGTAAAAAATACCTGTTAAAAAATAGCGGTAAAGCAGGTAACGTCCCTGTTTTTGAAGATGTGACTGTTGCATCAGGTATTGACAAAAACACCAACCGGACTTTTATAACCTGGTTTTACGATTATAATAATGATGGCTGGCCCGATCTGCTCATTGGCGATTATCAATTTGATAAAGCATTGGGTTATTACGCAGCAGCCGAAGCATTGGGCAAAACTGTTGCGGGAGCCGGAAATATTTTTTTATACAGAAACGAACACAATGGTACTTTCACCGATGTAACGAAAGAGACAGGTCTTGATAAGGTTGTGTACAGCATGGGATCAAATTTTGGCGACATTGACAATGACGGTTTTCCTGATATGTATTTTGGTACGGGGAACCCAGACTTCGGCTCGCTGGTGCCCAATAAGTTATTTAAAAATATCGACGGAAAAAGATTTGCCGACGTTACCCTTTCCTCTCGAACCGGTAACCTGCAAAAAGGCCATGGTGTGGCATTTGCCGATTTCAGGAACATCGGCGTACAGGATATTTTTATTGAAATGGGCGGCGCGTTCAGAGGCGATTCGTACACCAGTTCATTATATGAAAACCCCGGATACGGTAATAATTGGATAAGTATGAAGCTCGAAGGTGTAAAAGCAAACAAAGCGGCCATTGGCAGTCATATAAAAATATCATTTACCGAAAACGGAATAAACAGAACAGTTTATAAAGATGTTAATTCGGGTGGCAGTTTCGGCTCATTACCATTGCGGCAGGAAATCGGCATTGGTAAAGCATCTATGATAACTGAAATAGAGATAAAATGGGCCGGTAGCCAAACGCTGCAACGTTTTAAAAACATCACACCGAATCAATTTTTGCACATAACAGAAGGCAGCAATGCAATCAATATCATCCCTTTAAAAAAACTAAGTTATCGTAAACGATCTTCGGTAGCGGTATGTATGCCGGTTGGCGGGATTTAGCTTTGTACCATTTGCACAATTGCGTACAGCATTGTAAATGATAAAACACACAAATGGCAATTACGCCCCTGTTTAACCACTTTTTTGCGCATACAATTCCGTATGCAGCAGATACCATTTTTAATTACCCAATTAGTACCTAAACCTATAAAAGGGTAATAACTAATGCATAGCAGATAATTTCCGTAAAAAGTAATAATCAATTATTTAAGAAAATTGCTTTGGTATTTAAGCGGCCTTAAAAAGCAATAACCGAAGATAGTATGGCTTTGGTGTACGCGTTTAATCTGCTCTATCAAATTCCTGAACAATTATAAACCAAATAAATATGTACAAACTCTCTATCACTGCAACTGTAAAAGCACTTTTCTGTATATTGTTTCTAACAGTATTAGTGTCCGTTAACGGCTGCAAAAAACAAGCCACCAAACCAAACAATCCCGAAACACCCGTTGTAAAGCCCGAACCTGAGTCACTTAAAATATATAAACCGAAAGAGATGCAGAATATGAACTGGGATTCGGACACCAGCAAGTTCTGCTATGCTCGTTCAAAACAATCAGATCACTTTATTCTCTTTTGGTCTAAAGAATACGGAAAAGACCTCCCCTCTGCAAGTACAGTACCCGATGCCTACAGGGTAGACATTGAAGACCTTTTAAGTAAAGCGGAAATCTTTTACGACCTGAACGTGAATAAGCTCAAATTTGCCGACATCAGCAGCGGAACTTCCAACCTGGGTAAATACAAAATGATGATATTTCTTTACCATCAGGATACCTGGCTGGCAACAGGCGCGGGATACGATGATACCATTGGCGCGTTATGGGTGAGTCCGTCAACCTGCCAGCCCGTAAGTTCGGTCATCGCTCATGAGATAGGCCATAGCTTTCAATACCAGGTGTCATGCGACCTGGGTTTGACACATGGTTTCAGATATGGATACGGAACGGATGCTTCCGGCGGCAACGGGTATTGGGAACAAACCGCGCAATGGCAGGCCTACCAGGCTTATCCGGCAGAAATATTTACTAACTGGCAATTTGCAGGATATTTCAAGAACTACAATAAACATGTTATTCATGAAGATTATCGTTATGCCAGTTATATCCTCAATACCTTTTGGGCGCAGAAACACGGTATAGATATCGTCGCCAAAATATGGCGGCAATCGGTTAAGCCCGAAGATCCGATCCAGGCCTACCAAAGATTAACAGGAATTGATAACGAGAAATTTAATGATGAAGTTTACGATCAGGCCAGCAAAGTAGTTACCTGGGACTTGGATGTTTTGAGAAGCTATGGCAAATCATATATAGGGAAAATGGATTATAAGATGACCGCGCTGAACGACGGATGGTTTCAGCCCGATTACAGTTTTTGCCCGCAAACAACCGGGTTTAATGTGCTCCCACTCAATGTACCCGACGGAAGCGCGACAGTAACTGCTGATTTTGCGGGTATGGTGAATGCTGCCGGGTTTAATCAGGTCACCAATGCTTCCAACGCTGGTTGGCGATATGGTTTTGTGGCATTGATGAAAGACGGAACCCGGGTATACAGCAGCATGTTCAGTGCAAAAGAGGGTAAAGCAACTTTTGCGGTACCGGCTAACTCCGACCGTTTGTGGTTTGTGGTCACGGGAGCACCTAAAACCTATTCGCGACATGCCTGGGACGATAATAACAGCAACGATGAGCAATGGCCCTACAAGATAAAGTTTGCCAATACCAACCTTTTAGGCTACGTAAATCCGGGAACGGCTGCATCGCCTAAAGATGTATCTTTCTCTTATGATGTATCTATAACCCACGATAATATTAACTATGCCTCGGCGCAGGTAAGTGTTGATGTTTCAAAACTGATCAGTGCGTTTTTGTTGCAACCTGATCAACTGACCAGCCTGATGGGGTCGGGCATTAAATTTTATGCTATTGAAAGCAACGGAAAACTGAATGCCACCACCACAGCTAACGGATTTGGTCATTGGTTTGATGCCTCCGGTAACGTGATCAGCTGGGGCACGGGTGCAACGGTTTGGTCTGAATACGATGAGAAGAACTTTAATTTTACTTTGGGCCAATATCCAGGACACGTGAAGGCCGGTGATAAATTTATACTAAAGCAAGCCTTCGTATACACCACAGCAAACAATAAAAGCGCGCAGGCCACCTTTACATTTAATGTTACTATTTTGTAATAGCCTTCGGCGATTCAAATTAATCCCCTTAAGTTTCGGAAAACTTAGGGGGATTATTTACATTAGCTGATATGGAACAAGTGCTTAATTGCCTGGTGATAGACGACGATCCTGAAGTGAACGCCTATGTCTGCGAGATGGTTGATCAAACACCCTTCCTACGGCTGGCTGGCAGCTATAATAACGCGCCCGCTGCGCTCTACAAACTGGAGCACGAAGCTATTGATTTGCTGGTACTTGATATTAATTTACCCGGTATAGATGGCGTAACTTTTGCCGGTACCTTAAAGGCTGCCCCCGGTCTGCCGGCCCCCCGTGTAATCCTGATCAGCGGTTCCAGGGAATACGCGGTTGACGGTTATAAGGTAGATGCGGTAGACTATCTCGTTAAGCCATTTGCTTACGAAGACTTTTACCGTGCAGCCGCGAAAGCACGTGGCCTGATGGTTACACCTAAAACAGAACCCGCTGCAGATTACTTATTTCTAAAAGTGGAGCATGACCTGGTACGGGTAAATATCAGTGATATCAGTTACCTCGAAAGTTTTAAAGACTATGTAAAGGTATTTACAGGTGATAAGGTGATCACTGCGCTGTCTACACTCAAAGCGATGGAAGAGCGCCTGGCAGGTCATCGGTTCATGAGAATTCACCGTTCTTTTATTGTTAATCTCGACAAAATAGAAACCATTCAGCACCTCACTGTCCGGTTCGGCAATACAATTATCCCCGTAACCGAGCAGTACAGGGACGCATTCCGCGCAGCATTTCGCGATTGGCTTTAACGGATCGCAACGGCTTTTCGTCGGTTCGCGTACAGTTTCAGTCGAACCGCTTTGTCAACATCCTTCTCAAAGTGTTCATTTGATCAAAATTAAAATGAACGACCATGAAAAAGATACTATTTATTGCCCTGATGTTCGGTTTACATACTGTATGCTCGGCTGCAGATCAGAACGATTCAACCAAAAGGGATACTGCCAAAATCAATAAACAAGTACGTAAGCTAAATGAAAAGTTGAATGACTTGCAAGCGGAACTAACCAAAGTTCAGAACCGTTTACCTGATGAACAAAAGGCAGCGGAGGAAGCTGCGGAGGACTCTAACAAAGCACAGGAGAAAAGCCGTAAACAAGCTGCATCCGCAGTAGGCGGCGACGGTGGAGATACCCGCAAGGCTGCTAAAGCAGCTAAGAAGGCAGCCAATGAAACCAATGACGCGGAGGATGCAACCGAAAAGGTGGAGAAAGACCAGGAAAAGATAAAAGACCTGAACAAGGACATTGACAAAACCCGGGAAAAGATAGAAAAACTGCAACAGCAGGAGGTGTAAAACTTTTAACCTGTACCTGCGTTTTAGGTCGAACGATCCATGACAACAAAATCAGGCAATTTTACCGGCATCCTCAACCGGATGTTTATCATATTCCTGTCGTTCACTTTAATAGTGACGGCAGGATCTTTCATATTGCGTAATAGCATCAGTGTTAAGCTGGATAAACTAAGTGAACAATTGGAGGCCCCTTCTTATCAGCAAGATATCAGCGCCTTGCTGGTAGAGCTTGATCTGGCAGAAAATAGTTTTCAAAAAGCCAGTGCTGATGGTAAACCAACTGACCTGACTGCTTATCAGCATCGTCTGGACACGATCTTCCGGGGGATGACAGCGATCCTTGTTCATTATCAAAAAGGCGGAGATACGTTATTACCAGAGAGTCGCAGTCAACTTGAAAAAGGTTTACAGGAGAAACTGAAATTATCGCAACAACTGTTCAGCCTTCGCAAAAACTTTGATTCCCTTCTGCGCATAACTACGTTTGAAAGTATCCACCGGCCTGTTGATCAGAAAGATTTAAGGGAGATACCTAAATTCAGGGTAGATACGATCGTATCTACGCGTAAAGAAACCAATAAGTCTGGTATATTGCACAGGCTGAGAGAGGCACTTCGCGCCACGCAGTCTGTCAAAGTTGTCACCGTTCGCCAGCAGAACAGCATCAAACCCGGCCTCACCGGCAATGATGCCAAACGGCTGCTTGCCCGGCTTAGTTCCGAGTACGGCCGTATGGCCGTATCGGGCCAGGCTTTGGTTTTGGCCAACCTGAATCTGCTGACGCAACTCCGCCAGATCACCCGGCAGTTACAAGACATTGATCACATTGCCTATGAGCGCAGCAGGGAAGCCACTTTAAAAGCCTATGCTTCTGCCACACGTGACCTCAATACTTTCACCGGTGTTGCATTGGTGGCCGTGCTCATCTTTATCATTTTATTATTGCTTTATGTACGCAGAGCCGGCTGGGCAGAACGGCGCTTACGTGTAGAAAGCAGCCGTGCTATTAAACTGGCGGTACAAAAATCAGAGATCCTGGCTATTATGAGTCATGAGATCCGTAACAAGCTAATGGCGATCAACGGCGCTGTATTTACCCTGAAAAAGTCGCCGCTCTCGCCACAACAGGAACAAAAAGTTAGCGCTATCAATCTTGCTTCCGGATTGGTATTGGAAACCGTAAATAATGTACTGGATGCCAGCAAACTTGAGCAGGGCTATGCCGAAACCCGAAAAAGCGGACCTTTCAACCCAACTGAGGCTATCACAGAAGCGGTAGAAGCCATGCGTTTTATGGCAGAAAACAAAGGGCTGAACATTACGCTGCAATTAGCTGCGAACGCAGACACAACCGTCAACGGGGATAGTTTTCGCCTCAAACAAGTTTTACTTAACTTGTTAAGTAACGCTATCAAGTACACGAAAACGGGCGGTGTGAATATCCATGCCAAATTATTACCTCAAAACGAAGGACAACTGCTTGATGTGGAGGTAAGTGATACCGGTGCCGGAATTGCAAAAAACATGCAGTTAAAGTTATTTTCTCCTTATTACCAGGCTGGGTGTCAGCAGCCCGGTACGGGTCTTGGCTTGTACCTATGCCGTGAACTGATCCGTCAGCAGGGTGGTGAGATTAATTTGAACAGTGATTTAGGTTTAGGTACGACGATCAAGTTTAATATTCCTTACAGGTAAAATTCTCCATCATTTAAAACGACTTGAATGTAAAATGTCCTTGAGCGTATCTGATAATTGTGCTATCATCATGAAGTATACAGGTTAACACCCTATGGTTTTTAATATTTCAATCATAACCAAAAAAAGTAAATCCCGGTTGAACGAACCGGGATAAAAAAAGAAAAAAACATCTAAATTAGAAAATGTAAAAGATACTGGCCTGTATAGTATTGTTTTTAAAGTCGCCAAGGCTTGCGGATGGTGTTTCAGATACTTTTTGTATACCATAATAGTACCGCGCATCTATTCCTAATCCTATTTTAGATTGATAGCCAATACCGCCCACCGCACCGAAATCAACCTTTTTGGAGAATTTCAAATCAGTTATACCTCCAGCGTCTTTTTTTATTTTGAAACCTGCCTAATGGCGTCACGGAATTACAGAATATATCTTTTCCCCTACTACTGGCGGCAGTTTCTAAAAACCAACCTTGATGAAAAAAATCAGAGTTGATATCACCTGAATGCCAAGCGGAAATAGAAAATCACCTTAAGGAGCATAAAAAAGACTTTAATCAATAATTGGTTTTCTATATTAGAATTAACAATTAGAGTCATTTGCTATTGCGCTATTCGTAGAGTAAAAGACTTTTTAAAATGTAAATTACTGGTTCAGCATACAAGAGTTAAGGTCTATAATCCTAACTCTCCGCCAAAAAGAATTTTCTAAATTGAAAAAGCCCTTAATATCAAATTTAAGGGCTTTTTCGTTTTTTAATATATCTCCAATATTTGTTAAAATCAGTCGGAAAAGTTATCGAGCATAGTGAATGATTCGTAGTATCTGAACTTACGTGCCTGTCGCTATTATTTTGGCCATCAAAATGTTCATTAGATGGATACGTTAATTTAAAATTATTAATGTGATGATTTCCGTATTGCTAGTATAACGAATAAGAGTAGCAATACCATTTAGGAAGTACCCGGTTCTGTTTAAAAGGCCAGGCTTATTCTTAAATCAGCTTAACTGATCAATTAAAAGCTGACCTGAATTGTACGGGAGATGTCCTTGTTTTCATTTTGAACAGCCTGCTGAAAGATTGCGGATGCTCAAAACCTAATTGATAGGCCACTTCGCTAATGGTGAGAGTTGTGGTAGACAGCAATTCTTTCGATCTTTCTATCAGTATTTGATGGATGTGCTGCTGGGCGTTTAAACCGGTAAGCGAACGCAGCATATCACTTAAATAATTAGGGGTATAATTCAATCGTTCTGCCAGGTATTGAACGGTAGGTATACCGTTGCCAACCGGCTTCTCTTCATTAAAATAAGTATTCAACAACTCTTCCACTTGTTGAAGCAGCTCATTATTAACCACCTGCCTTGTAAGAAACTGGCGCTTGTAAAAACGTTTGGCATAACTTAGCAGCAATTCTATCTGGGCGATGATCACTTCGTGGCTAAAATCATCTATGCGGCTGTTAAGTTCCTCGCGGATGATGTTGTAAATAGCCAGCATGCTTGCCCTTTCCTGCTCGGAGAGGTGCAACGCCTCATTTGCAGCATACGAGAAAAAACCGAACTGTTTGATCTTCGCGGCCAATGGATACCCCTGCAAAAAATCCGGGTGGATGAACAGCGACATGCCTTCGTTATCCTGGTAAGAGCCTATATGGCCTACCACCTGATTGGGTGCTGTAAACAGCAAGCTGCCTTCATCAAAATCGTAATAACCCTGGCCATATCGGAATTTTCCGCCTAATTTGGTAACGAAGGTGATTTTGTAGAAACCAATAATATAACTGGTTGGCAGTCTGCACAGATTGATTAGTTGCGATGCATCCAGCAAACTGATCAACGGGTGACCGGGGCCGGGAACACCCAGCATGCGGTGGATCTCTGTGATAGTTTCTACCTTACTTATTTTTGAAGACTCGTTTTTCATTTTTTAAAGATAATAAGTATAACCGGCGACCATTATGCCGCCGGTTATAAATTACATTACAACTATTTTCGGTTAAAACTGCCTGCTTACCAAGGCAGCGGTCCGTCCGGACCGGTAAAGCCACCTGTAGAGCCATCGGTTTCCAGCGCTACGCGAACAGGTTCGCGCGATCCAACTTCGAGGCTATCTGTACCCTGAAAATTGTTCAGTGCCGTAGCCGTATAACCCGGACTGGTTGCATTAACCTTGATGTTTTCCTTCTCCAGCTCCAAAGCAAAGGCCAGGGTAACCGCGTTAAGGGCCGTTTTTGAGGCAGCGTAAACAATACCAAAGTGTTCTCTTGCCCAGCACTCAGGGTCAGAGACCCAGGTAAGTGAGCCCAGTCCGCTGGATACATTGACAATACGGGCTGCCGATGATTTTCGCAGCAAAGGCAAGGCTGCCTGCGTAACGGCAATAACGCCGAACACGTTGGTTTCCCACACAGTGCGCACCTCGTCTAAAGATACATTGACGGCTCTGCCCGATTCCATTACTTCCTCCACAGTGCGGCCCGGTTTACCGGCATGTGAAATACCAGCATTATTTACCAGCAGATCCAGGCGGCCGGCTTCTTTCTCAATACGTTCTACCGCAGAGCTAATGGTTGCCTGCTGGGTAACATCCAATTGGATGGCATGCGCGTTAGTACCAATTTCAGCAGCGGCTTTTTCGCCATTGCTTAGGTTACGTGATCCTACATATACAATGTACCCGTTAGCTGCAAGCTCTTTTGCTATTTGAAAGCCCACACCCTGGTTGGCACCGGTTACCAGCGCAATAAGCTGGTTATTTGTTGATGACTCAATTTGATTTTCCATTAGAATGATAATTAATAAATGAACAAAGCAAATTTGAGCAATCAATACATGGCCGTCATAACCAAATCAAGGACATTTGTAACCAAAATGAAAAGATGGTGATTAGTTGCTTTGGTTAATTGAAAGACTGCCTGAACTCTGCCGGGGAAAGCTTGGTTTTGCTCTTGAATAATTTACTGAATGATTGCGGATAATCAAAGCCCAGCGCATAAGCCACTTCACTTACAGACATACCGGTGGTTGACAACATTTCCTTAGCCAGGCCAATCAGTTTATCGTGTATATGCTGCTGCGTGCTTTTACCGGTTAGTGTTTTCAATAAGCTGCTCAGATAATTGGGGGAAACATGAAGCCCCTCGGCAACAGACAACACAGTTGGCAGCCCCTCATCGCTTAAATTAAGAAAAGATTTACTCAGAACATCTTCCAAACGTGTAAGCACATCATGGCTGCTTATTTTGCGTGTAATAAACTGACGTTGATAAAAACGCTGCGCGTAAGCCAGCAAAACTTCTAACTGGCCTATAATAATATTTTGCGTGAACTGGTCGATACCCCGTACATATTCCATTTGTATGTTCAGCATAATACCATTAAGTATTGTTTCTTCCTGTTCAGAAAGGAAAAGCGCTTCGTTAACGGAATAGTCAAAGTATTCATATTGCCTGATGGTTTTGGCCATAGGCGTGTTCCACAAAAAATCAGGATGGAAGATCAGCAACCAACCTGAATGTTCCGCAAGTTCGTCCGCGTCAGATTCTATACCGATCTTCTGTCCCGGTGCCATAAAGGTCATGATACCTTCATCGAAATCATATACCTGCTGGCCGTATTTAAGCTTCGCGTGAAAATTCTTTTTCAGCGCGATGGCATAAAAATCGAGCACCCAGCTTTGCGGATTATTTGTTGCCTGCCGCATATCTTCAAAGCGTACCACACTAACTAAAGGATGCACTGGGCCGGGCAAACCCCGAAACCGGTGAAACTCCGCAATGGTTTTAATATGTTCAGGCCGGTGATCTGTCATATACTAAGATACCTGTTTTTGAAAGGCCTTTGCAAAATCGGCAGCAAAATCCGTTAATTTTACTTTACCTAATGCAGGCCGGTGCTTATAATAATCTTCCGCAATCAGGCCTTTATGATGCCCCGCCTGTAGTTCAACTAATAAGGCTGCTGAACTTGCAGGTAAACCCGCTGCCTCCAGGGTTTGCTGTGCCTGTTCATCAGAAATTAAATCCCACTGAAGATCCGGTTTGCCGATAGCTTCGCCTAAAATACGGGCGACTTCATTACAGGTCAGTTCATCACTTGCTACATAACGTATACGTCGGCCTGCTGTAGTATTTTCCAGTTCTTCGGCTACTGCCGCAGCAATGTCAACAGGTGCCACAAGTACGGTGCGGTCATCCCCACCATAATTGGCGGCTATTTTGCCGGTATATTTGATAGCCGGTATAAAGTTGAAAAGATTGTAGTAGAAAGAAGCCGGACGAATGTGGCTAACGCTTATCCCGCCCGGCAGCCCGTTCATTACCTGCTCCAGGTAATATGTGCCAACAATTCCGCCGGTGCCATTATCCCTATGCGCTCCCCAGCTACTCAGGTTTACTACTTTGCCAACGCCTGCTTGCGTTATAGCCGATGCATAATTATTGCCAATACGGCTGAAATGTTTCACCGGATCGAGGCCGGGATCCAGGTAACTTACCGGCGGCACCATGGTATACACAGCGTCTGCACTGGAAAAGACTTGTGCCAAAAAATCCGCGTTCTCTACAGAACCAATAGCTGCTGCAGCTCCTAATTCTTCAATAGCGTGTTGTTTTTCAGCATTGCTGCTGATAACGGTTACCGCATGGCCTTTTTGAAGTAACTCCTGTGTGAGCGGTTTACTGATGTGCCCCAATGAACCTGTTACGATGATTTTCATAAATTAAATTTTATGAATCAAAAGTCTGCAACAAAGCAAAAGCATTAATAACCAAATCTACGCTTGTTGTGTTGTAATCTACGGCCGCGAAATCGGCAAGACAAGAAACCTACAGATTTTTATCTTTTCGCATCATGCTTAAAAAAGCAGGAGTAATACCCAGGTAACCGGCTATATGCTTTTGAGCTATCCGCTGCTCAAGGCCGGGGTAGTGTTTACGAAATAGCAGGTAGCGTTCTTCGGCAGTTTTTGATAAATTGGAAATGATACGCCTTTGGTACATCTCAAAGCCGTTTTGAGTAAGGATGCGAAAAAAGCGTTCAAATTTAGGCACCTTTAAGAAAAGCTCTTCCAGCCGCGGCAGGGTAAAGTAGTACACCGCCGTATCTTCCAATGCCTGGATGCTGTTCATTGCCGGTTTTACCTTGAAAAAGCTTACGATATCGCAAGCCCACCAATTTTCGGGATAAAAGCAAATGGTGTTCTCCTGCCCATTCTTATCCGTATGGAACATCCGCAGGCAACCCTTCACTACGAAATAGATGTTCTTATCAATATCGCCCGGTTGCAGCAAAAAGGTACGTTTGGCAATTGTTTTATGCTGTAGTAAAGCAAGCGCCTGCTCCTGTTCTTCAGGAGCAAGCGCAATATGCATCGCGAAATTTGACAAGATCAGTTCAGACATGCACCAAGATAATAATTAAAAGTCTGTCTTGCGGGTCATGAACAACTTCAGCTCATCTAACGCGGCCACACGTAATGGTTCGGCTATGTCATGATAAGCGGCACTCATGGCTATGGTTTTAAATGTTTCGGCATTGGGGTATTCTACCATAACAATGGCATCCCAAACTTCGCCTTCGGTGGCTATGATATTGCCCAGCACTTCTGTTACCAAAGCTACCTTAACGCCTTCTATCCCTAATTGGCTTACAACCTTGTTAAAGGCAGGGATATACTCTTCAAAATACAGCTGTCTGTCTCTAAATTTTAACATGTTCAGCATCAGCACGGGGCCTTTACCCTCTTCAATATCCGGAAATGAGATCATTACTATAAAATTATGGGTTAAAAAAAGCCGACTATTCGGGTGATGCGGTTCTGCTCGTCAAATTCAAAATAATCCATACCCTGAACAGGATAGCCCTCCGGGCGGATGGCCAGCCAGCTAAAGCGACCGCTACGGTGATGTGTTTCTGGCTGACTTAATACCTTGAACGTTCTTGGCCCCATCTGCCCGTAAGAGCTAATGATCAGGTCAATGATCGCGTCCTGACCGATGATGGTATCCGTAAGTTTATCGGTATAAGTACCCTCCGGAGCCCAGCATGCTTTGATCTTTGCCATTATGGCTTCGCGTTCTGTTTCGTTCCATGCACTTGTGTAGGTGAGCATGGTTTCTTCCATGTTTTTGATGTTTTCCATAGCACAAAGGTCGCCGCCTGTCACCGGAAAAAAGTTCAACTGGTTGAAGGTTTTGAGATTTCCTTCTATCTGATTATGTACAATCTATAAGGGATAGGGCAATATCTTAATTGAAGTTATGGCTTTTGAATCAATTAAACTGAATTTAACACCCGCAAGTATATCATTATTGATCTTCCTTTATTTCGATAACAACTCCTGAAAACAACCTTTCTCCATCAGTTCCGCCTGATAAAACCCGGCCTTTTGCTTTCAGGCGGATGATGCGGCCATCGTTAAATCTTTTTTGGGTGTAAGTAAATTCGTAGTCGCTGCCATCAGCTATGGCTTGTTCAATAACTTTTATAATGGTATCGCGGTATTCATCTGTTACCTGGCCAATGGCTTCTTCGTAGGTCATGCTCCGTTCATGCTCCCATCCTACTATGCGGGCGAGGATAGGGTTATATTTCAGGATCTTTTCTTCAGTGGAGACTGACCATGTACCAATATTGGCGGCCTCAATGGCCAGCCGAAGCATAGATTCGGATTGTTCTAACTTCTTCCTGGCATTAACATGATCGGTAATATCAACCGCCACTATAAAAATACTATCTGTTAAGCCCGGCGTATATTGTACAGGCTGATAGATCATGTCGTAATAACGTGGCTGGTACACGCCGTTAAAATTCAGGAAAGCGCATAGTTCTGGGTTGATGTATGGCACACCCGATTCACGTACCGAATCAAGGATGTTGATAAACGGCTGTCCTTCCAACTCGGGCAGGGCAACTGATAAAGGTTTATTGACCACGCCGTTCGTTTTGCCCCAATACTCCACAATCTTTTTGTTCGCCATTTCTACTATATGATTGGGCCCTCTTAGTACGGCTATCGCTACAGGGGCATTATCAATCAACTGCCTTTGCTTGGCTTCGCTTTCAAATAATTTTTTGGAGCGTTCAAACACGCGGTTCTCCAGGTGTTGGTTCAGTTCCTCCAGCTGACTTTTTGTAAGGCTCAACTCATAATTAACAAGAGCCAGTTTTTCAACCGCGGTATGCAGTTTAACATTTGAGCTGGCAAGGTCTTCTGCCAAAGTAAGTTCTTTAATTATGGCTTTTTCAATAGCATCCTGGTGCACTACCTTATCGGTAATGTTATATACATTCAGCAGTAAATAGGTGACTTCGCCATTGTAAACGATAGGTACTATTTTGATATCCCACCAGCACAACTCACCGACACTGACAATGGCCGACGGAATATTGTAATGCAGCGGTTTCATCTGCACAGTATTCCCAGCATAAATGGCTTCATGAAAGGCTTCGATAAGCAAAGTTGGCCCGTAACTCCCGGCTTTTTCAGGATCAAAGGCAGCCCAATAACTCATCCCCCTGATGCTCCTGTTTTTTATATAGGTAGCTTCTTCGTATGCTTTGTTGTAGGTAATCACTGTAAAATCCGGCGCATCATTAGCAAGGATAAGCGTAGGCACCGGTGTCGCCAAAAGCGCTGTAACCAAGGGATCTGTAAATAGGTTCATGGTTGGTGATTTTAAGTACTTTCCTTATTGAATGGACTACTTGTAGTACAATGAAATTTTACCGAATAAGTTTTCGTGTAATGAAAACAAATATCGTTTCTTCTCGCTTTGCAAACTTACTCACCAAACCGCCAACTGCCAATATCATTTTTACTGCATTCTAATACCAATTTATTAATTTGGTTACTATAGAAAACTTTTAAAAAAGAAATAATGGCATCCTCTATTTAGGCCATAAGGCAATGAAGTTTGCAGGATATATGCCAAAATGCTACCTTGGTTGAATCACTCATAACGTATGAAGAAATTATCATTACTGGTTTTTGCCTGCCTGCTGGCACCTGTCGCTTTTGCGCAAACAAATAGCGCCATAGCCATTATTCCCGAACCTGTAAAAATCACCCCGCATACCGGGGCTTTTGTTTTACCCCGGGAACTAACGGTACAAGCACCACTGAGCACTAAAATGACACCGGTACTTGATCTCATCAAAAATAAATTCTCTACCGCTACCGGCAAATTGGTGCATATTAAGGTAAGCGCGCCGGCAGCACCCATTAAACTGATCCTGAACAAGGTTACCGATAAGGTTATTGGCGACGAAGGATATTACCTGTCATCTACCTTAAAGGGCGTAACCATAAAGGCGAACACCGAAGCCGGTTTATTTTACGGTTTACAAACCTTATTTCAGCTTTTACCAAAAGAGATTGAAGGTAAAGAAGTTGCCAAAAACGTACAATGGCTTATCCCTGCGGTGGAAATCATAGATTATCCGCGCTTTGCGTGGCGAGGATTGATGTTTGATGTTTCGAGGCATTTCTTTACTAAAAAAGAAGTGATGAGCTATATTGATAATATGGCCAGGTATAAGCTGAATCTTTTTCACTGGCACTTAACAGATGATGAGGGCTGGCGTATCGAAATAAAAAGCTTCCCCAAACTAACAACCGTGGGCGCTTTCAACGCGAAAAGGGAAGGAACTTTTGGAGATTTTATTCCGCCGAAGCCTGATGAACCTCGCAATTACGGTGGCTTTTATACTCAGGACGATATTCTTGAAGTGATCAAATATGCTCAGGAAAGATTTGTGAACATTTTGCCGGAAGTGGATGTACCCGGCCATAGCCTGGCAGCAGTGGCAGCTTATCCTGAACTATCGGCCACGCCCGGCGCAAACAAATACGCGGTACGTTCGGGTGAAAAAATAATGGACTGGTCAAAACCCGGTCACCCTGCATTGGTAGACAATACTTTGAACCCTGCCGGCGAGTTTACCTACCAGTTTTTAGATAAGGTGGTTGGTGAGATAGCCGAATTGTTCCCTTTCGGGTATATCCATTTAGGGGGCGATGAATGTGCCAAAAACTTTTGGGAACAAAGCGACGCGGTAATGGAGCTGATGAAGAAAGAAAACCTGAAATCGCAGGAAGAAGTACAAAGCTATTTTGAGAAACGTTTGGAGAAGATAGTAGAATCAAAGGGCAAAAAGTTTATGGGCTGGGATGAAATACTCGAAGGTGGCATAGGCCCTAATGCAGCCGTGATGAGCTGGCGAGGTATAGCGGGTGGTATTGAAGCGGCAAAACTGGGACACGAAGTAGTAATGAGCCCTACCACTTTTGTATACATAGATTATATGCAGGGCGACCGCGTGATGGAGCCGCATGTGTACGCCAGCCTACGCCTGAGCAAAACGTACGAATTTGAACCAGTACCGGCCGGCGTTGATGCCAAACTGATAAAAGGTGGGCAGGCCAATTTATGGACAGAACAGGTGTACAACATACGCCAGGCCGAATATATGACATGGCCACGCGGATTTGCACTGGCAGAAAGTGTATGGTCGCCGCCTGCCAAGAAAAACTTTACCACGTTTTTCGCTAAGGTTGAAAAGCACTTCGCGCGTTTTGACGAAGCGGAAATTAAGTATGCGCCCAGCGCGTATGAGCCCGATTTTAAGGCAGGCAGAAATGCCGATAGCACGATAAATGTAACGCTCAGTTCGGAAGTACCGGGCCTTGATCTATATTATAGTTTTGATAATTCCTATCCCGACAGGTTTTATCCAAAGTACACAGGAATATTAACTGTGCCTATTGATGCTACGCAATTGCGCGTGATCGCATATCGTGGTAAAACACCGGTTGGGCGTTTTGTTACTATGCCGATATCAGAATTAAAAAGCAGACTCCCTAATCACGGTAAATAATAAAAAATCTTATTTTCATTTACTTGCCATTACTATAATTGATTCCGTTTATATTCTATATAAACGGAATCAACTTTTAACGCCAGCCCAATCCTGGAGCCACATGTTCAAGGATTGAAGACAGTACATGCACATTGTAATCAACCCCTAATGTATTGGGTATGGTCAACAGTACTGTATCTGCTTCTTGGATAGCTTCATCTTTCGCTAATTCTTCGATGAGTTTATCCGGTTCGGCTGCATAACTTTTTCCAAATACAGCCCGCTTATCAGCTTCTATGTAACCAAAGCTATCGCTTCCTTTAGCTTGTTGGCCAAAGTAATATCTGTCTTGCTCTGTTACTAATGCAAAAATGGAACGACTTACCGAAACTCTTGGCTCGCGTTCGTGTCCGGCTTTTTTCCAGGCTTCTTTGTACAGGCGGATCTGCTCGGCCTGCTGTACGTGGAACGGCTTACCACTTTCATCAAATTTCAAGGTAGAACTTTGCAGGTTCATACCATTTTCGGCGGCCCAAACAGCCGTTGCATTAGATGCAGCTCCCCACCAAACTCGTTCCCGCAATCCTTCAGCGTATGGTTCCAGGCGTAACAAACCCGGCGGATTCGGAAACATCGGGTACGGGTTAGGTTCAGCGAACCCCTCTCCATTTAGTTGAGCCAAAAACTCAAGTGCTTTTTTTCGCCCCATATCAGCATCGTTTTCCCCTTCTGCAGGTTCATAACCAAAATGACGCCAGCCGTCTATCACCTGCTCTGGCGAACCTCTGCTTATCCCCAATTGTAAACGCCCTCCTGATATCAGGTCAGCAGCGCCGGCATCTTCCACCATATAAAGTGGATTTTCGTACCGCATATCGATCACGCCGGTTCCAATTTCGATTTTATTTGTTTTAGCGCCTATTGCCGAAAGCAATGGGAATGGCGAAGCCAACTGAGCCGCGAAATGATGAACGCGGAAATACGCACCATCCAAACCTATCTCCTCAGCTGCAACAGCCAGATCAATGGATTGAAGCAAGGTATCGCCTGCTGTACGGGTTTTATAGGCAGGATGGTTAGACCAATGGCCAAACGATAAAAAGCCAATTTTTTTCATGTAGTTACAAAATTAAGGAATAGTAGGTCAACTTGAGTATCAGCGAAAAGTCATGTATTGTAAGTATTGGTATCTATGGCGAGTCATTATAAAAGTTGATGTCCACACTCAATCGCTCAGCCCTGTTTTCCTGCTGGCTATTATCCGTCGGCGGTGCCGGATGCCCCAATCTTTCAACGCCATAAGCACACTCTCCAGTGAACAGCTGTAGGACGTCAGTTCGTAGCTTACGCTCACGGGTACGGTAGGCAGCACGGTTCGCACCACAAATTCGTTCAACTCCAGTTCCTTTAGTTCTTTAGATAGTACCTTGGCCGTAATATCACCTACCGATCGCTGGATATCCTTGAAGCGCATAGGGCCTTCGGTGAGCGCGAAAACCAACGGCAGTTTCCATTTGCCATTCAATACATACAGGGCATCCCTAATGCCGGTAACACCTTCGGCACAAGCATTATGGGCGCAGGGATGTTTACTCCCTAAGCCATTCGTCAGATCCGTTTTCATGCGCTGAAGATAAGCAGTATCCCAAACGATACCGGTATCCTTTGGGAAACTCATATCTTTTTGATACTTGGTACAGATAGTTTTGCTAATGTTAAAAACACAAACAAAATGAAAAAGATACTGCATATTATTTCCAGCCCTAATGGCGAAAAATCGTTTAGCACTAAACTGGGTAACGCTATAGTAGAGAAGATTACGGCGGCTAATCCGGGCAGCACCGTTAAGGTACACGACCATACCAAAAATCCCTTCCCTCATTTGGAAGAAGCCACACTGGCAGCTTTTTATACACCTGCCGAAAACCATACAGCCGAAAACAAAAAAGCGCTTAAACATTCCGACGATGCTATCGCGGAGATTCGGGCGGCAGACATTGTGGTCATCGGCGCACCGCTGTGGAACTTTAGTATACCTTCGGTTTTGAAGGCATGGATAGATCACATCGCTCGGGCCGGTGTCACTTTCAAATATGACGAAACGGGCGCGGAAGGGTTGATCAAAGGTAAAAAGGTTTACGTGGCGATGGCCTCCGGTGCTGTGTATTCAAGCGGACCTTACCAGGCCATGGATTTCGTTTCCAGTTACCTGACTGGTTTGCTTGGCTTTTTAGGCATGACCGATCTTAGTGTTTTCCGCGCTGAAGGTGTCGCCTATCCGGGGCAAGCAGATGCGGCTTTACAAAAAGGTATAGATAGTATTGCTTTGTAATGAAAGCGGCAATAAAATAAAGTTGTCAATTAACGACTGGGCGACAACATCTGCAAGGGAAGTTAGACATGTTTAACAGATGCACCTTTTAATCACTTCGTCAACACGAAAAACAAAAGCCCGACATTACGCCGGGCTTTTGTTGCTTTACTTTATAACGCTACATCACCAATTGGTTGGTGTTGTTATTCTCGTCTGTTAATTTTATTCCGTTTCTACGGGTTCTATCGCGGGAGGGATTAATTCATAAACGATCGGCGTTACAATACGCGATAACAGTGTTGAGCTGATCAATCCGCCGATAAGCACGATGGCTAAAGGCGAAATAAGCGGATTGGTGGAGATAGCAATAGGGATCAAACCACCAATGGCTGTTAAGGAGGTAAGCACAATAGGTAAAAAACGCACCTCTCCTGCTTCACGAATCGCTTCCTGAAGACCTTTCCCCTGCCGTCTTAACTGGTTGGTAAAATCAACCAGCAAAATGGTATTCTTTACCTCAATACCCGCCAATGCGATCAACCCGATAATTGCCACAAATGACAGCGAATTACCGGTTACCCAAAGCGCTACCGCCGCGCCCACTACCCCCAACGGAATTACCGAAAGTATAATGAGCATGCTCTTGAATGTTTTAAACAGCAATACCAATACGGCAACAAACATAAATATGGTAACCACAATAATGCTCAGGAAACCACCGAATGAGTTATTGCGCGATTCAACCTCGCCACCCATTTCATAGCTGTAACCAACGGGCAACTTCATGTTATCCATTTTTTGCTGCACATCTTCAAGCACCCGGCTTACCAGGTAGTTCTTCTGCACGTTAGCTTGTATAGATACCACCCGTTTCTTTTCCTGGTGGTTGATTATCGCCGGCGATGCTTCAAGTTTAAGGTTAGCAATCTGGTTTAGCGGTAAAGCGTTCCCCTCCGCGTTGTTCACATACAGGTTACTGAAGGCATCCAGGTTGGGGCGGCCTTCTTTCATCCTGGTCAGCAATACAGCGTAGCCATATTTATTGTCGTTATTATAGTAGGTGCCCATATCCAGCCCGGTTACAGCAAGGCGGGCAATCTGGTCTACAGCAAGCGATGAAACGCCCAGTTGCTGTGCCTTTTCTTTATTAACCGCCACCCTGATATCGCTTTTGAGCAAGCTCACCGGATTATTGATGTACATGGTTCCGGGCGTTGCGTGCAGCATTTTTTCTATTTTGAACGATAGCGCGCGTAAGGTGTCGAGGTTTTCACCAAACAGACGCACCTCTACCGGGGCAACAACGGGCGGCCCCTGTTCAAAATTCTTCACTTCAACCTTAGCGCCGGGATAATGTGCCCAACGGTTCTGTAATTTTTGAATAAGCGCCAACTTAACGTCCGGTCGGGTATCTTCATTCAGTTGAATAAACAGCTGTGCGAAATCACTGCGGTTATTTTCGGCGATCACGTTGTAATAGATCCGTGGGTTACCGTGCCCTACGTTGGTGGCATAATATTTAATTAGCGGCTCTTCCTTTAGCTGACTTTCAATAGCCTGCGTTATCGAATCGGTGTAAGGCAGGTTAGATTGATTAGGGGTAGTAATATTGATCAGAAACTGTGGTTTCTCAGACGACGGGAACAAGCTGAAACCAATCATCCCGAATAATTTCAGCGATGCCACAAATATAACTAAGGCAATACCTATGGTGATGAAAGGCCTTTGCAGCGCTTTATCCAACAAACGCGCATAGCTGCCATGTATCATCCTTTTAAGTCCGCGCATCAGCAGGTTACCTTCCGGGTTGCCGGTATGGTTCTTTAGCAAACGGCTTGATAAGAAAGGAATAATGGTTAACGAAACCGCCATAGAGGCCAGTACACAAAATATAACGGCAAGCGGTAAACAGCGAATAAAATCGCCCGAGCCCTCGGGTAAAAATACCAAAGGCATAAAAGCGATGATCAGGATCACGGTACAGCCAACAACCGCCATACCGATCTGCTTGGTAGCCTTCAGGGTAGCCTCCATCCGCGAATGGCCTTCCAGCATCCAGCGCTCAATATTTTCTACCACCACAATACTGTCATCCACTAATAACCCCAGCGCGACCACCAAACCCACAATACTCAACTGGTTAAGGTTAAAGCCGAACAATTGCAGCAATACAATACCTATAGCCAGCGAAAGCGGTATAGAGATCATCACGATAACCGCCGGACGGATACCCAAAGGCAGCAAAGTAACCGCTACCAGTAAAATAGCGATAATAAAATCGTGGCTTAAGCCGGTAAGCCTGCGGTTCACGTTATCTGCCTGGTCGAAATTTTGCACCAGGTCAATATTTGTAGGCAGTATCTTTTTAAAATCAGTAAGCACCTCTATGTACCGTCCCTGGGTATTGTTAATGTTTTCCCCCTCCTTTTGCGCAGCCACTACAAATACGCAACGGTGGCCATTAAGCCTTGCAATGTGCTTTTCTTCGCCGTAGCCATAGTATACACGGGCGATATCTTTAAGCGCTATGTTTTTGCCGCCTGCGGTATACACAATGGTATTGTTTACGGCATCAAGCGTACTGTAATCATTGGTTTTTATGTTGAACGTTAATTTAGATGCATCAACACTGCCACCGGGAATGCTGGCCATTTCGCTGTGCAGGCTATTTACCACCGCGCTTACCGGCAGGTGCATCTGCGACATTTTTTCGAGGTTCAGCTCAACACGTACCTGCTGGCCGGGTAAGCCATAGATATTAACCTGTTTCAATGCCGATACCTTTTCCAGTTCATCCTGTAGTTTTTCTGCATAGTATTGCAGTTTGCTGCGCGGCGCATTCTCCGATACCAGCGCGGCCTGTAACACGTTCACATCCGAAGGTTGTTGCTTTTGGATATCAATATTGGTTATTTCGGCAGGCAGTTCGGCACGCTTGTTATTTACCTCACGTACTATCTCCTGGTATTTTGAATCGATGTTGGAGCTGTATTTATACTCTACCCTGATTACGGCTACACCATTCGAAATACTGGTACGCACCCGCTTAATATCATCCAATCCGGAAATCACCTTTTCCAGCGGGGTTACCACCCTGTCCTCAATATCCCGCGGACTCGTACCCGGGTAATTCACAATAACGAGGTAAGAGGGCGCATGCATCTCCGGGTCTTCCGACCTTGGCATGTTCAGCATTGTGGTGATACCCAATACGATGATCATCAAAAAGATGACCAGCGTAAACTGGCTGTTCTTCACAGCATACTCAGATATTTTCATTTGGCAGCTGTTTTAGATGGTTGAACAATAATGGGACTGTTATCAGTTAAATAAGCCGAACCCGAAATAATGAGCGAACGTGCGCCAGCCAGACCACCGCTAATGGTAACCGTATTTTTTTCGATACCGGCCACGCTAACTTTTAGTTTACGAGCAGTTTTGTTATCATCGGTCACAAAAACATAGCCGTTGGCGCCGTCTCCATCTAAAAGGGCTTCGTATGGTATTTGCCAGGTTTGGCTACCTTTAACTTTATCATGCTTTACGCTGATGATAGCCTTGCCGAACATACCCGCCGCAATGGCTTGTGGTTTATTGGCCGTAATCGTAATATCAGCACTGAAGGTACCGGTAGCGGCATCTACCCCTTCAGAACGCCGGGTTACTTTGCCCTGCAAAGTTTGGCCGGGCAACGCGGTGGTTTCGATGCTTGCCTCATCATTCACTTGCAGCATGGCCCACTCATGGTCGCTAATGCTTACACGCAGCATCCATTTACCTGCACCGGCGCCATTGGTTTGCAGCACAGCAGTACCCGCGGTAACCTGCTGCCTTACATTGGCCAGTTTCTTCAGGATATAACCATCCTTAGGCGCACGGATCTGTGAGTATTGCTGGTTAAAGGCTGCCATATTCAATTGCTGACGGGCCTGCTGCATGGCGGTTTTACCGTTCTGCAATTGCTCTAAAGTGGCTACACTGTCCTTATACAGGTTTTGCACACGCTGGTAATCGCGTTCTGCCTTTTCGTTGGCCAGTTGTGCCTGTTGCAGCTGGGCATTAATATCGGTTGGGTTTAAGGTCGCCAGCAACTGCCCCCTTTTTACAGCATCGCCCTCACTTACGTTAACGGTGCTGATGATGCCTCCTGTTTTAAAAGAGAGCATCACTTCATCATCAGTAGTGAACTTGCCCGATACCGTAATTGGCGCGCTTGCATTTTGCTGCTGCAAAGCCATCACCTGTACGGGGATGGTATCGTTATTAATGTTTGATGTAACTGCTTTGGGCTTTGGGCCGCAGGCCTGTAAAAACGGCAGGCACAATAATAAACCGGTATATTTTAAAGTTTTCATGAGCGTTTTATTTTGAGTTGAGGTTGTTAATAGGATAAGTAGCCTGGTCGCGTTCCAGTTCGGCGAGGGCGATTTGCAAGCCGGCCTGGCTATCGGCAATTTGGAGGCGGGCATTGGTCAGCTGGTTTTGCGCATCAACCAGTTCAAGGTACAGGAGTTGCCCGGCACGGTAAGCTTTTAGCTGATCTGTATAATATTTGCCCGCGAATGATACCTGCGCGACCGAACTTTGGTAAGCCGCCTTTGCCGATTGATAATTATTATAAGCCTGATCGAGCTGAAGATTCAGCTGCTGTGTAGTTTGATCGAGCTGGGCGGTTGCCGCCTGTATTTTGGCTTGTGATTGCGCGGCACGGTACTTACGCTGCCCTCCGGTAAATATATCCCATTGCAGGTTTACGCCCCACAGGTAATAACGGGTTTTATCGTTCACCTTAAAATCAAAACCCTGCGAACCCAAATCGATAAAAGTATTCACCTTCGGGATGAAACCCGACTTTTGAAGTTTATAATCAAGCTTATATACCTGCTGCAAGGTGCGCAGTTGGCTCAGTTCTTCGCGCTTTGCTGTGCCTGCTGTAGTATCAGCTGTAACATGTGCAGCGGTAAGGGCATCAGTATCAACAATTATCGAATCGCTAAGCGGACGGTTGAGTAAAAAGTTAAAGTATGAGCGCGCGTTTGTAACCGCATGTTGCGCCTGTATCAATGCCGCCGTGGTTTTTTGTTGTTCTGTTTGGGCACGCAGCAGGGCGGTTCCGTTACGTACACCATTGCGCAGCAGGCTTTCGTTTTCGCGGATATTCTCTTTGATGAGCAGCATGGCGCTGTTATAAGTGGCCACACCCTGCAAAGCCTGGTAATAGCGGTAATAAGCTGTTTTTATATCTTTTACCAGGGCTCTCTTATAAACATTTACCGCCGCCTGTTGGCTATTGATGAGCTGCTGTTTCATCTGTTTGTTATACCAGATCTCGGCGTTAATGAGTGGCAGACTGGTACGCACTTTGGCATCGTAAAAATTATTGGGGTTAAGCAGGAACGATTGATTGCCTAACTGCGGATACTTGTTGGAGTTAGTAAGCTCATTGAGCGCGGCGTAAACAGGGTTGATAAGATCACCTACCGGTACATCAATGGTTCGCCCGCCTGATGATTTGGTGTAGCTGCCTAATACACTTACCGTGGGCAGGTACATGGCCTGTGCTTCTTTTAAAGCGTAAAGCGCCCTGTTCAGATCTATCTGTTGTTCCTTTAAACCCTCGTTGCGGTCAAAGGCATCGGCAATGTAACCGTCGAGTCGCGCGGTTTGAGCCCTGGCCCCGCTATACCAAATGCCGGCGATAAAGACCAGCAAAAGCAAACGCTTAATAAATAGTGTATACATAATGAACAGTGTTTAGTAATGAAGTAAAAAATATGCGTTAAATCAACGTGTTATTGTGTAGACGAATAACCGACGATTATATTTTAATAATTGTTTAAAAAATGAACAGTGTTTAGTATTAGTGCAAAAAAATATTATTTTGTTACAGATCGGATATAATTTTCCATAGTTGCCAGCAATGTATCCGGAACTTCCTCTTCTTTAGTTTGCATCACCTTTAAACGGCAACGTAAATTAAGCGACACCAAACCATGCGCTGTAGCCCATATCTGCAAAACGGCGGCATTCAGGTCGGTAACAATAAGTGAGCCTTCGGCTATGCAGGCTGCCAGGCACTCGCTTAAAAAATCAAGACAGTTACCTCCGTTAGCTTTATGTATCTCCTCGTCAACATTCATGGGCGCGCGGATGATAAACATCAGATCGTACAATTCCGGGTTTTGAAGGCCGAAGGTGATATAAGTTTTCCCAAGCTGTTGCAGGCGTTCTACCGTGTTATTGCTTGTTACATTTTCTGTAAATGCCTGCCAAAGCTTGCCGAAAGCATCGCTTTGCACATCATATAGCAACTCATCTTTGTCTTTATAATACAGGTAGATAGTACCGGGGCTGTATTCAATCTCGTCGGCAATATTGCGGATAGAAGTTTTAGCAACGCCATCCTCCAGGAAACACTTTAAGGCAGCTGATTTGATCAGCTCCTTCATTTCCATTTTTTCGCGCTCTTTTCTTTCCGGTACTCCCATTGTAATTATCTACTGCGGCAAATATACTGAACAGTGTTCAGTAAAATCAAAAAAAGAAGTCAAAAAATCTTTTTAGGATATTTTTTGACTTCTTTCAGTTATATAGCTAAACAACAGTAGATACAATAAGGCCGGACGCGTTTGAGGTATTCTATGACCCTGCGATGGATTTCTTAACTCTCTACATGCATGATACATATAAGTGATTTGATAACTCATATCATTCTGCTGATATACGCTGTATGATGCCTGTCGCGAAATTTGTCATAGCAAAACGCCGCTTTACGGATGCAGAGTATCCCGGATTTGGCGGTCACCACTACTGTTAAAATTTAAAACCGATACGTATGAAAACTAACATTACGAGCGCTGTTTCAATTACCGGCATCGCTTCTATCATTTGCCTGTCATTGCTTTCAGCCAAAAACGATATTGAGAAAGCCCGTGTTGTACATGATGCAGAAAAGCCGACCATCGTGCTGGTCCATGGCGCGTTTGCCGATGGCTCATCGTGGAACAAAGTAATTCCGATACTGCAAAAAAAAGGTTATAAAACAATTGCTGTTCAAAACCCGCTTACTTCTTTAAAAGATGATGTAGCCTTTACAGAAAGGGCCATTGCTGAAGTTACCGGAAAAGTAATTTTGGTTGGGCACTCCTATGGCGGTGTTGTAATTACCCAGGCGGGCAATAATGAAAAAGTGGCCGCTTTAGTTTATGTTGCTGCTTATGCACCTGATGAAGGCCAAAGTATTGAAGATATTGAAAAAGACGCACATGACGTTAAAAAGATACCGGCCGTTCCCGGCCTTGCCGACCCTATAATTGCCGACGGTTTTATCCGCTTAAAGGATGATGCGGTGGTCAAGTATTTTGCTCAGGATCTTCCTGAACAGGAAGCTCGCCTCATCGCCGCCGGCCAGGGCAGGTTCCACATTAGTTGTATTCAAACAAAGGTAACCAACCCAGCATGGAAAAATAAACCAAGTTATTTCGCGGTGGCAGAGAACGATCACATCATTGCACCGGAGATAGAGCGCCAGGCGGCAAAAAAGATAGGCTCTACCACCATATCGGTTCCGAGCAGCCATGTGGCCATGCTTGCCCAGCCTCAAAAAATAGCAGACCTTATACTTCAGGCAGCGGTCGTAAAATAAATAGCCAGGAATACGGCACTGTAATCCTCATCATACTTAATAGCCGGATAAAGCTGAATGCGTATAAAATGTACTTCATTTTAGTTGTGGCATAGCTCCGTGTTGCAGTGCTTGCTGATCAGCCACATCGGTAATTGTACAATCGAAGAAAAAGCAACTCATCATTACCATTTAAATCAAAAAGTCATGAAAAATAAAATCCTGATCATCGTATCCAACGCTAACGCAATAGGTCCGCATAACAGAAGGACCGGTAACTTTTTGCCTGAGGTTGCACACCCTTATGAAGTATGGGAAAAAGCAGGCTATCAGATCGATTTCGCGAGTTTAACGGGTGATACCCCCTATCTGGACGCGCTTAACCTGGCCGCTGATCCGGGTAACCTTAAATTTCTTACCGGCAAGGGTTGGGCAGATATGCAAAAAGCAGTTAAGTTGGAAACAGTTGACGTAAGTACCTATGATGCCATCTTTGTTCCCGGCGGACTGGCACCGATGGTAGATTTACCGGAGGCTCCTTTACTCAAAAAAATAGTTAAAGAAACTTACGAACGCGGAGCTGTTGTAAGCGCTGTATGCCACGGACCTGTATCGCTGCTGAATGTTAAGCTGAGCGATGGCTCATACCTGGTGAACGGTAAAAATATATCTTCCTTCACCACTGCGGAAGAAGACAACTACGCAAAGGCAGATGTGCCGTTCGATCTGCAAACAGCGCTGACCGCACAAGGTGCAATTTACCATACGGTTGATCCATGGCAACCCTTCAGCATTACAGACGGTAACCTGGTAACCGGGCAAAACCCTGCATCAGGAACAGGCGTTGGTGAAAAAGTTGTGGCCATACTGGAAGGAACAAGTAAATAAAAGGCTTAACCATATCAAATGGAAAATTCACCAATTCACGTTATAGCAAAATGGAAGGTTAAACCGGGCGAGTTGACAAACGTTCTCGTCTGGTTACCCGAGGTTGTTAAGGCAAGCAAAGCTGAAGAGGGCAATCTGTTCTACAAAATACAGCAGGATAACACCGATCAGAACATTTTGCTGTTGTTTGAAGGATACCGGGATGAAGCCGCCGCTGCCGAACATCGTAATTCTGAACATTTTCAGGCAATAGTGATAGGAAAAATAATCCCCCTGCTGGAATCGCGCGAAATAAATGTTACTACCCCACTCACTTTTTAAGGTTGGTTTACTGCAATTTTACCACAGGAGCATCAATCCAAAGCCGGGCAGCATTCTATTTATAACTAAACTATAATTACACAGCACCTGCTAAAACAAGGCTGTATCTCTTCTCTGCATAATTTAAAAAAACATGAAAAATCAAACAACCTATCATTTTATCGACATCAACGGAAGTAATATTTTCTACCGTGAAGCGGGGCCGAAAGACGCGCCTACGCTGGTACTTTTGCACGGTTACCCGGCATCTTCGCACATGTTCAGAAACCTGATCGCGGACCTGTCTGATAAATACCACCTCATTGCCGCCGACTACCCGGGTTATGGCAGAAGCGAGCAGCCTCCCATTGCAGATTTCGCCTACACATTTGATAATTACGCGGCTATTATTGAAGAGCTGCTGGCTAAGCTGAACATTGCTAAATACAGCCTTTACCTGATGGATTATGGCGCCCCTGTTGGCTGGCGACTTGCCTCAAAGTACCCGGAAAGGATTGAGACGCTAATTGTTCAAAACGGTTGCGCTTATGAAGAAGGGCTTGAAACCTTTTGGGACCCGATAAAGGCTTATTGGAAAGACCGGAATGACAAACAAGCCGAAGACACCTTACGAACCTTTCATAACCCTGAGGGGCTAAAATGGCAATACACCCATGGTGTTGGTGATACTTCCGTGATCAGTCCGGATAACTGGGAGATCGATCTGCGCCATTTGGAAAGACTGGAAAACGGGCAAATACAATTGGATATGTTTTACGATTACCGCACAAATCCGCCTAAATATCCTGAATGGCAGCAATATTTACGGGACCATAATCCTGAAATGCTGATTGTTTACGGTAAAAACGACTACATTTTTCCTATAGCTGGTGCCGAGGCCTACAAAAAAGATGTAAAGAACCTCGAATATCATTTGTTCGATGCCGGTCACTTTGCCCTTGAAAGCCATGGTATTGAAATCGCGGCAATTATCAGAGATTTTTTAGACAGGAAGACAGGTAAATAAGTGATCAGCAAGTGCCCTAAGTAACAAAACAAGCAAAATTATCCTTTAAAGCCGAACTCCCTTATCGCGATGCAGGAAGCAAACAAACATCCGGACATTTACCCGTTGGAAACTTAGGTTTATGTGCCGCGTGTGCAAAACTATCCGTATGCCCTCAATATCATACTGGGTACATCATGCACATTGCTCATGTTTCACCTCTATCTTATCGCGCCGCTAATTCCGGGATATGCCATAACATTTAACTCTTCGCTGATGGGCCTGGCTATCCCGGCATTTGCTATTCCATTTTCCATAGCAGCTGCAGCAATGGCATTTTTTCCGTCGGCTATCATAAAGCCCGGCAAATGGTTCGCGTTCTCGCTGGCGGTAATGAGCATAGGATCGTTTTTGCTGAGTACGGTGCAATCCGCAGAGGTTTTCCTGCTCACCAGGGCACTTACCAGATTAGCGACAGGCGTTCTCCTGCCTGCTGCACTTATCATCGCGACAAGATCGGTAGGTAAAAGGGCGTCGTTCACTAACCTGGCGGTGATCATTTTCTTTTTGGCAACGGGCATGACCTTTGCGCCGAGCACCGGCGGCTGGTTAAACGATGTTTTGGGTTGGCGTTTTTTATATCAGGGCATTGGTATTATCGCCATGCTGCTTTGGTTATCGTACCTTTTCATTAATAATAAGAATCAGCAAGCACTGCACCAGCAGCAACCCATAGTTAAAACAACATCAGGCTTGCACATTATTTGGGCGGGCAGGGGTATTTATACCTTTGTATATCTGTCGGGTGTGTTCCACTCCGGTGTGTTTGTATGGATCATCTATTATTTCAGTACACAATACCAATTGGATGAATTTCAGATAGCTCCCCCATTGCTCATTTTCGGGTTTCCTGGTTTAACAATAACGATGCTGATGTTCCGCTATCATCTTGATGGTAAAGTGATCAAAATTCTTTATTCCGGATTTATTTTAACTATAGCCGGGCTTTTTGTGATGACTGCAAATCTGCCGCTCTGGATGGCCGAATGGTTATTGGCCATCATGTCTGTCGGCTATTGTTTCTCGCAGCCTTTGTTCATCGGGATACTCAAACTACCGCTGGCTGGCGTTTATGCAGGCAGGCTAATAGCTATAGGTAGCGGGATACTTTTTGCCGGATATGGCACTGGTCCGCTGCTGATGACTATGTTGCTTGCCACTAACAAAGCTGTTCCTATAGTATTCCTGGTACTACTGATACTTATTATGGCTACACTTTCCCGCCGCATATGGAACATCCCGGAATTGCATAAAAGGCACTATATGCTTCTGCGAAAATGGCAAAGGTCCAAAATTTACTAAAAGCTACGAATCGTTGAAAAGTACCACAAATGCACCGGCAAATGCCATATTAAGGGGTATAGTCATCCGTATATTTGAAGCATATAATATTTACAGTCATGAATTATAGTGAACTCGCGTTTTCTGACGCTGCCAAGGCATTGCAAGTACAATATGGCAGCCGTCGTATTTATGAGCAGGTAGAAAAACAAAATATAGTAGACGGGTTAACTGATAATGAAAAGCTTTTCATTGCACATCAGGATCATTTTTACATGGCCAGCATTGGTGAAAACGGTTATCCATATATTCAGCATCGTGGCGGGCCGGAGGGCTTTGTGAAGATATTGGATGATCATACACTGGCGTTTGTTGATTTTTCCGGCAATAAGCAGTACATCACGGCCGGTAATATTGAAACCGATTCTCACGTATCCATCATCATGATCTCCTATCCGCATCGGGCACGGTTAAAGCTTTACGCCAAAGCCAGGGTATTGACCTTACAAGACGATCCTGAACTTTTCGCGCGGATAGATCCTGCGGATTACAAGCACCGGCCCGAGCGTATGTTCGTATTGGATATTATAGCGTATGACTGGAACTGCCCGCAACACATCACTCCGCGTTATACCACCGACGAGATCAATCAGGCTTATGCATCGCAACGCGTTCATATTAGCGAACTGGAAGCCGAAAACATTCGGTTGAAGACCGAACTCGAAAACTTAAAGAAAACATCAAAATGATAACTATATATTTTCCTGCTGATAGCAAAGAGATTAGCGGATGGAAAGACCGCCTCGATAACATTTTTCTAAAATACCAGCTGATTGAAGAGCCTGATATTACCCAACCCCGCCTTACCGACGACGAAAAACAGGCTGAAGGCGTAGCGGCCATCGAAGCGTACATGGAAAGCATGGAACAACTGGTACAGGGTTGGTACGAAGATCGCTGCGACCGTTATGACTTCGATCCTGACCAAAGTAAGCTTTTGCCGTAATATAGCACAAAGGGTTCTTATATATATATGTGTGTTAGTGCCTGGTTCAAAGCCTGTTAACTATTGGCCTATAATAACATCTTCAGACTAAAACATTGTCGTCATATACGGGCCAGTTTTTTGACAAAATGGTTTCCAGTTGTTTGATCTCTTCGGGATAAGCATTAGATTTTCTTTTGCCAAAATAAAGGGTATCCACAACAGGCGGGCTGCCTTCCCAAACCAGTTTGATCACATTATCAAGGATTTCCTGCCTGCATAAAAAATCCGGAACTACCGCGAAACCCCTGTTATTTGACAGGCATCGTAATATAGAACCATAATAAGGCACCACATAATTGGGGCGGAAACCCGGTAAGGCATTGAAACAGGCAGACCAAAATCTTTTCAGGTGCCCCATATCAGCGGCTGTAGTGTACCATATTTGGGTAGACAGCCATTCTTTTACCGCATTGCGATTATCCTGCAAAAGCAATTCCTCCAGTTCTCTCGTGTCCGTTTTCCCCCCGCAGATGAGGATGGTTCGTTCTTTGGTAAAGGGCGTATAATCGAGGTTATGCTGTGTTCCTTTTTGCGGTGTGAGAATCAGGTCTAACGTGCCATTGTTCAGTTCCTGCAACATTTGAGGATGATCGCCAAACCTGGTGATCAGGTTGAACGGTAACGCTGAAACATGAGATTCAAGCATATACTGAAATACCTCCATCGACATACCAATACTAACGGTAGGTTTTTCAAGCTTACACTTCCTGTGAAATATATTTTCCGCTTCTTCGAGCTTATTCATGTGCTCAATTATGAAATTATAGAGGATGGTGCCTTTTTCTGTAGCCAGCATTTTGCGTGTATCACGGTCGAACAGGCGATATCCGGTATAAGATTCAAGCGAGCTTAAATGCAGGCTCACCCCTGGCTGCGAAATGAATAATGCCTGTGCAGCGGCAGATAATGTACCTGCTTCGTAAATTACTTTAAAAGTTCTGAACCATTCTAAATTTAACATCGCCGTTTAATTAAGGTCTACATTTTTCAGTTTATCATTAGTATTGGCTTTATGAGCCTTGTTGCATTCGCTTGCCGGGGGAAGAGTAAAGTAGTTTACCGGGTAGCAGATAGTAAATTGTATTTTCATGTATATAGGTATGTTGAGTATTTTATAATTTCAGGCAGATGCCCTATTCTCAAAACCTTTCGTTAAGCCAGGTTAGAATATCGCCGACGATAATTTCGTTGTATTTATCGTTTAGCAAATCATGATAATGACCTTCGTATAGTTTAAGTTGCTTATCTGCTGAAGATACATGCTCCATAAAATACCGGCTTCCTTTGGGCATAGTGGCCTTGTCTGCCGTGCCATGCAGTATGAAAAGCGGTAATGTTATATCCGGCATTTTCCTTTTTAACAACTCACCTGCAAGTAATAGTTGCTGCATGGTTTTAGCCGGTTGTTTTTCATTTTCCAACAATGGATCATGATTCAATTTATAAACGAAAGCCGCGTCGCGCGAAAAATCACTGTTATTTAATTTGATTAGCCGGGTATGTGGAATAATATGGGCAAGCAGTTTGATAGCAGCCAGCGCGAAACCGGGTGCAGGAATTTGAAATGCAAAACTTTCGCAGATAAGACCATTTAATTTACCTTGGTGGAACAAGGTGTAAACCGAAGCGAAAACACCACCAGCGCTATGACCAAACAGGATGACAGGGGTAGTTGGGTGTGCGGCTTGAGCAATGCCGATCAGTTGATCAATTACCGCTACGATATGCTTATAATCGGAAATATAATAACGTTCACCGTCTGACCGCCCCCTGCCTGGCAGGTCTAAAGCATATACTTCATGACCGTTTTCATTAAGTTGAAGCGCGAAATTATGGTAATACGCGCTATGTGAGTTCAGTCCATGTACAATAACCATGATACTTTTGGGCTTAGTACTCGTTGCCCAGTTCCTGAAAAAGATCTTCTCGCCATTAAGGCTGGTGAAGGTAGATGTTCGTTGTTTTTCTGTAGGATGCATGCATATGACTATATCAAAAGCATGCCATCTGATCATAAAAACAAAAAACGCAATTATTTATTCATAAAATATTAAATATCAACTATTTATAAATTTACTTTTATAGCAAAAGGTTACTCTTTTTACGACGACTCCGAAAATATCGGAGTTAACAGTTTTATTCTCCAATTAGTTCAGATATTTGATATTGGAACTACTTTATAAATGCATAAAATCGTCTCGCCTGATGCCAAGCCTGGCTATTTTAGATTCCAAGGTTGTAGGTTTGATATCCAATAATTCCGCTGCCCCACTGGTTCCCCGGATACGGCCTTCGGTTTTTTTCAGAATAGAAATAATATAATCCCGTTCCGTTTCCCGTTGAACATATTTTACGTCGTCATACGTGGTTAACTTTACCGGCACATTGCCCTCAACCGGGTTACCTGTTAGGCTTTGTTTTAGGTTCAGTTCAGCCCTGCCATCATTAAGAATAACGGAACGTTCAAGCACATTTTCCAGTTCGCGAATATTGCCCGGCCAGTTATAGGCTTGCATTTCTGATAGCATCACCTGTGAAATCCCGGTAAATTTTTTGTTGAACTCGTTACAATATTTATTGGCGAAATATGTGGCTAATGCCTTAATGTCGCTCTTTCGTTCCCGCAGTGGCGGTAAAGTTATCGGAAATATATTCAAGCGGTAATACAAATCGAGCCGGAAATTCCCGGCAGCAATTTCTTTTTCAAGGTTTCGGTTGGTTGCCGCTACAATCCTCACATCTATTTTTTTGGTAACGTTGCCGCCAACGTAGGCAATCTCTTTTTCCTGCAAAACACGCAGTAATTTTACCTGCATATCCAGCGGCAATTCGCCAATCTCATCTAAAAATATGGTCCCTCCTGCCGCCTGTTCAAATTTACCCTTTCTTTTTTCTGTAGCGCCTGTAAATGCGCCCTTTTCATGCCCAAAAAGTTCCGACTCTACCAAAGTTGCCGGAATTGTGGCACAGTTTACCGTTATAAACGGCGCCTGTTTTCGCCCGGAAAGCAAGTGGATACACTCCGCTATCCGCTCTTTTCCGGTACCGCTTTCGCCAAGTATCAAAACAGAAGAGTTGTAGGGTGCTACTTGTTTTACCAGGTCAAGTGTGGCTACT
Source organism: Mucilaginibacter gynuensis (assembly GCF_039541195.1). Lineage (NCBI taxonomy): Bacteria > Pseudomonadati > Bacteroidota > Sphingobacteriia > Sphingobacteriales > Sphingobacteriaceae > Mucilaginibacter > Mucilaginibacter gynuensis. Next base: position 219,805 of record NZ_BAABFT010000001.1, on the reverse strand, counting down.
AAAAGAGGGTGATTTCCTACGATACAATCAAATTCCGGAATCTGCGATGCCGGAAGAATGATCGGAACTTCCTGTGCCGGAGGCCGAACCATCGGTTTAGCTTTTTCACCAAATAATTTTTCCGAAATTTCTTTCAGATGCATTTTCAGCCTATTTAATAAAGCGATATGCTCCTGGGTATAAATGCCGCGTTGACGGCTGTAAAAGAAATAGTTGACCCTTGTGCCGTTATTAAGCAACACTGTAAAAATGAGATTAGATTCTATCTTGAAATGCTCGAATAATTTCTTCTGCATTTCATTTAGCTTACCCACATCGTTGAAAATGCCGGTATTATAAACCAGGGAATTAGGACTATTATTTAGCGTTTCATTTTCGAAAAAACAGCTCGGAGTTAAGCCTGCAATTGCAATCAGCTCATCATTTCCTATCACCTGATATTCTTCGAGCCCCGTGCGTAAAAATCCAAAGCCGGTGCAGTTTTCACCTTGAAGAGGCTTGCGCCCTGATATAATCAGATCATTCGGCACATAGGGTTGCAGTAAATGGGTGATCTTTAAAACGCCCTGTACCGGATCTGTAACCTCATTGCTGATATCGATCAACTTGTCCTGCAAAAATTGCTCCCGCCGCAGTTTTGATTCCAGGCTGTTCTTACAACGGTACGATGCTATATCCAGCGCTACCAGTACATCTTTCTCGCGGAAAGGCTTAACTAAAAAACCGTATGGTTCGGTAGCTTTCGCTTCTTCAAGTATCTTTTGACTTGAGTTGGCTGAAAGGTAAATAAAAGGGATATTGTCCGCTTTAAGTATTTGAGCCAGATCGATACCGGTTCGTTTACCGCTTAAATGGATATCCAGCAGCACGATATCCGGTTTATATTTTTGAATGGCGGGTTCAGCTTCTTCCGCCGATGTTACAATAGCGCAAACTGTATAGCCTGCCTGCTTGATTACCATACGCAAGGCATTGGCTACTACAAATTCATCTTCAACAATCAATATTTTACTACTCATGTTAAATTTTCCTTACCGGTTTATACAGGCTATTTGTTAAACCCTCAGCTATTTTAATATTTAATTTAAGCGTTATATGAAAACCATTATTGGTTTCAATATCAATACAGTTTAATAATATTCTTTTGCCCATTTTAAAAGGCATACTTAATGGCATTACAATTAATCCCAGCGGGATAGCTGCTACATCTCAAGGTTTAACCCATCAATATCCTGCTCAAAATTATCTTGTTATTGTATCAAAACTTACGTCCAAGTAACGTACCCGGCCCAAGCATAGCAATCATCAATGTGTTTTTGATCCTGGTAAAGCTTTTGATAACATCAATGACATCGCCTGCATGCGGCGAAAGTTGTTATTAACAGCCAGTTGTTTAGCGGCGCCATCCTTTAGGTCAGTGTTGCGAATTTTGCTTTTTCAAGACGCTGTCGCTCTGGTTTTGCGCCATCTGTTTTTGACTGTTCAGCAATTTAATACTTTTTTATCTTTCCATGATAAAGGTATTTATTTTCCGGACTGATAACAATCGGCTGAAACTAATTTATCAAGATACCAGAACACAATAGCTCTCTGCACACCCTGTATATCATAAAAACAATAAGTATTACAATTTAAGTGATAGATAGATCAATACCGGGAGAAGATTAACCGCTTAGCTTTGTGATGCCCAAAAGCTGCGCCAGTTTAAAAATGGAGTAGCTTACGCTTTGCTTATAACAAAAGCCGTGTACCAAATGATAAAATTATACCTGAAATTATGCAGACACCATATATTCCCCCTGTTCAGCGGACTTACTACCGAAAAGTTGAAATTGAAAATGTGGAGATATTTTACCGTGAGGCCGGCGATGCGCAAAAACCAACGCTGTTATTGTTACATGGTTTCCCCCTCTTCATCGCACATGTTCAGAAACCTGATCGAATGGCTGTCAAACGATTTTCACCTGATAGCGCCCGATTATCCCGGTTTTGGATATAGCAGCGCCCCTGCCCCATCTGATTTTGATTATTCGTTCGATCATCTTGCCCTGGTGATGGAGGGATTTATCGATGCGTTGAATCTTCGGGACATTAATATTTATATGCAGGATTATGGCGGCCCTATTGGTTTCAGGATCATCAAAAAAAGACCTGAATTAGTTAAAAGCCTCATCATTCAAAACGCCAATATATTTATGGAAGGCCTTGGCCCCGATGTACAAAAAATTGGAGCGTTAACGGAAGCAGGCGATTTTAAAGCATTGGAAGCAGTGATCGATTATATGATGTCGCTGGAGGGGATCAAGGAAGAATATACACACGGCACACTTCATCCCGAATTGATCAGTCCCGACAGTTATTATATGGACCACCTGTTCTTTGAGCAACCCGGCAGAAAGCAGATACAAAAGATCCTTTTCCAAAACTATGGCAGCAACTTTCCAAAATATCCCGAGTGGCAGCAATATCTCCACGCCCATCAGCCGCCTGTGCTAATAACATGGGGCAAGAATGATAAAATATTCCCGGGTTCAGGTGCACTGGCTTATAAAAACGCGTTACCAACAGCTGAATTGCACCTGTTTGATGGCGGACACTTTTTATTGGAGGAATATGGTAAAGAGGTTGCGGAACTTATATGTGTTTTTTTAGACAAATTAAGATGATATCAAGTGGCAGTCTCCATAATCCGTTTTGTACAATATAACATAACAATAGTCCTCACGGCAATGATGCTTAAGGATACATCCTGATGTACGATTTGGATTGCTATATTATGACGGCGATTATTTAATAAGAATTTAATGTAAATTAGATGGCTCGTACGTAGTTCGTTAACCTACAGCCCTAATTTAAAATGAAAAAAGTTTACCTGTTCCTCGTCGTGTTGCTTACCGCAACGCGGTTGCTGGCACAAACCAGTAATCTTGACGAATTTCCATTACCTGTTTTAAAACAAAAATTAGCAGCAAGTAAAAACGATACCACAAGGGTTAAACTCCAACTGGCGCAGGGCCACTTAATACTTTTTAAATCGGGCGGTGGACAGAAAGAAATTGACTCGGCGCTCTCTTTTGCAAACCAGGCTGTAAAACTAAGCCGCCAGCTCAATTATAATGATGGCATTTTCAATGCTATGTTGCTTTCAGCAGAGAGTTTTAACAAGAAACCCGACCCGGAAAGAGGTTTTAAGATAGCACAGCAGGCGCTTGCCTTTTCTAAAAAGGTTAACAATATGGATGGTATAGCAAAATCCTATCTGATTATTGGCCAGCATTACCAGGTTTCTGACCCAATGGGGCTTCGTACCCGCATGGACTACAATAACAAGGCTATTGCCATTTTCAGAAAGGAACGAAGCCTGCGCTGGTTGGCCAATACACTAACAACTAACGCGGAATTACTTTTTTTGGCCGGGCAAAGAACAGATGCCATTAAATTGTTATTTGAAATTTTAAATATTGGCGATGCCGTTAGCCGTAGAACAGTAGAAGGAATTTATTGGCTCATCGGCAGAACATCAACGGAGTTAAGTGATTATCCTAATGCTTTAAAATATAACCTGTTAGCAATCAAAACCGCGAAGGAGGTGCAGGATACCACCCTGCTGTTATGCAGCATTTACCATACCATGGCTGTTACTTATGTAAAAATACAGGATTATAACCGGGCTCTACCATATTCGTTAAATGCCTTGAAAATAGCACGGCATTATCATAATAAAGATTATATCGCTACAGTTGCTATTACACTGGCCACCGAATATACCCGCACAAATAGGCTTGCCCAGGCTTTAGCGCTACTCGAAGAGGTTAAAAGTTATTCCGATACCGATCCGGATAAGTTGAGTGTTGCGGCAGTTTTCCTTAATAACCTCACTTATGCCAAACAATTCAAAAAAGCAGTACCCTACGTGCAGGAAGTAAAAGAATTATTGGCAAAAGTGCCGAAACACAATTTCGAAGAAGTTATGGGCGGCTACAATTCCCTCTCCTATTATTATGTAGAAACCAGCCAGAGTGAACTTGCTTCTTTTTATTCAGATTTGTATGCCGAAATTGTACATAAGATGAATTTTCAGGGAGGGATCAAAACAGCGGAAAGTCGCTATTTTAAGCTCGATTCGATGAAGGGAAACTTTAAATCGGCCATTGACCATTACCTTGTGGCGCAGCGGATAAAAGATTCTATTGATAATGTAACCAAAGCCTACCAAATTTCATTATTACAAATAGAAAATGAAACCGAAAAGAAAAATAGCGATATAGAAGCCCTCACTAAACAAAGCCAGGTAAAAGACGATCAGTTAAAACGTAATCATTTCATACAAAGACTGATCATTGCAGGCTCTGCCGTGTTATTGATCATTACCGGGTTAATTTACAGCCGCTACCGTCTTAAACAACGTAGTACCGCCCTGCTCATGCTGCAAAAAGCTGAGATCGATCAGCAGAATATTTCTCTTCAGCACCTGGTGTATGACAAGAACCAGCTCATTGGCGAAAAAGATGAACTTTTGTATGAAAAGGACCTGCTGCTGAAAGAAGTAAATCACAGGGTTAAAAACAATCTTCAAATTGTTATGAGCCTGCTTGCATCGCAGTCGGGCTATATGCAAAATAAAAAAGCACAAGAAGCCATACTGGAAAGTCAGAACCGGGTTCAAGCCATAGCGCTTATTCATGATACACTGTACAATACGGATAAGATTGCTGAGATAGCATTGGCATCCTACATTACCGATTTGATACAATCCCTTGATGATTCCATTAACAAAGGGAAACATAAGGTTGTGATCAATTGCGATGTTGATGATATCTTGCTGGATGTTTCACAGGCGATACCTTTGGGTATTATACTAAATGAGTCTGTAACCAATGCCCTGAAATACGCGTTTCCGGGTGACAGAACCGGAGAGATCATGGTGTCCGTTAAACAAGTTGGGAAGCAAATAGAAATGAGCGTTCGTGATAATGGCATAGGCCTGCCGGCAGGTTTCAATTTATTTAAGGCAGATTCACTGGGCGTTACCCTTATTAAAGGACTAACCGACCAGTTGAAAGGAACATTTGATATCCATTATCGCATCGGGGTAACAATCATGATCAAATTTCCGATAGAGATTGCAGCCAGAACCGGTACCAGCGATAGCCTGATGACAGAAGTTGCTTAGAAAAAATATCCACCAATTATGAGCCAATATATTATCTATCAGTAGATACTGGTATTTCTTGGTATAAAAATAAAAAAATTAGACCCCCGGCCAAAAACACTTTCAAAGCCTATTCTGCCGCCCTGGCGCTCAATAAACTCTTTACACAATAGTAAACCCAGGCCAACACCTTTTTCATTATTTGTACCAAAACCCGGTTCGGTGTTAATTGAAAATATTTTTTCCTGTTTGCTATGCTCTATCCCTTTGCCATTATCGCTTACCATTACCTTGCACTCATTTTCAGTTAATTGCGCATCGATATTAATAATGCCGCCATTAGGAGTAAATTTAACAGCATTGCTAATAAGGTTACGCACTACAAGTTGCAGCATGTTTACATCTGCAATTACCACCAGCACAGGGCTTATTTTGTAATTTAAGGCGATTTCCTTTTTAGCTGCCTGCGTTTTGCCCATATCTAATGTGCTTTTCAATATGTCAAGCAGGTTTGCCTGCATCAAACTTACTACAGGCCCTTCCATTTGCGATTTAGACCATTGCAACAAATTGGTAAGCATATCCATTGTGCTATTAGTTGCCGTAAGTAATTCCTGCTCTATAACTGTACGCGTGGGGCCCTCCAACTCATTTTCGTTTAGTAACTGCAAGTAACCTTGTATATTAATTAATGGCGTGCGCATATCATGCGATATGATAGACATGAGTTTATTCTTTTCAGTATCGCTTTTTTCGAGCTGTTGTTTTTGAAGTAGTATGTGCCTGTTTTGCTCTTCAATGGCCTTAGCTTTTTCTTCTACGGCTACACGTTCTTTGTCGTAATTTTTGCGGATGTATTTAATAACGATGTAAATCGCGATCACCGGCAACGGGAACGCCGTTATCCTGTCTATTAGTTCCCCCTCGCCTGCCTCAAACGGGTGCTTTACCAAGCCGGGATGGTAATAGGCCACCAGGTGCAAAACCCAAAAACATATTACATAAACTATTAACCAGGCAAGGTGCTGCCGGTACGGCGAAATAGCGAATACCAATAACAAATAAGCAGGCCATATAATATCAGTTGAACCATTGATACCCGAATTGGCAAAATAGTTAACCGAAAAAATAACCAACCCTATTACTCCAAATAAAACCGTGCTATGCGGTTTATTATTAAAGCGCGAATTATAATACTCGTATAAGAAAAACAAACTCAGCAAAAAGCTGGATACACAAGCCACGTAAAGCCCGGCAAAAAAATTGTAGGGTACATAAAAAACAGCCAATACAATTAAGCCAATACTAATGGAATGAAAAATCCTGCTTTCTAAAGAAAAATCCGAAGAGTTACCTATTAGCTTAAACCAAACCTTATTCAATTTTTTTAACATACGCTAATAGTAGCTGCTCAATTTCATGGTATAAATAAATCAGTTTGGTTTTTATAGGTTGATTGTGCCTATTTTATTTAAAGTGCTAAAGTTTATAAATAGTTAGTTACAATAAAAGAAATTTAATTAATAAAGTTTAGTCTTGCCAACTGGGGTACCACAGTACCTAATTTAGTTGCCGCTTACAGGCTTAATCGCTAAAAAAGTAATTTTGAAAAATGAATGTTTTTATAACAAGGGTTATTCCGCAAAAAGGATTGGAACTGTTAAAGGCTGCCGGTTGCACGGTAAAACAACATACCGAGCAGCGCGAATTATCGCCGGAAGAGTTAATTGAACAGTGTCGCAATCAGGATGTGTTATTAAGTTCGGGGCCTAACGTGATAGATGCTCATTTTTTGCAAACGTGCAGGCGCCTAAAAGGTATAGCGCTTTTGAGCGTTGGCCATGATAATGTTGATTTGGAAGCAGCTACCCGCTTTGGTATACCTGTAAGCAATACACCCGATGTATTGACGCAGGCAACAGCCGATACCGCTTTTTTACTGATGCTGGCTGTATCGCGCAATGCCTTTTACATGAATGAAAGCATTAAACGAGGTGATTGGGGATTTAATGAACCAACAGCCAATCTCGGGCGGGAGCTTTACGGCAAAACGCTGGGCGTATTCGGTTTGGGCAGGATAGGATCAGATTTGGCGGCAAAATGCAAGGCCGTTTACCAAATGGACATCATTTACCATAACAGAAAGCCAAACAAAGAGGCAGAACAAATACTCGGCGCACGGTATGTATCTTTTGAAACGCTGTTACAGCAGAGCGATGTTTTATCGGTTCATGCAGGATTATCTCCCGAAACTAAAAGAATTTTTAACATGGCGGCATTTAAGCGAATGAAGCCTTCTTCTATTTTTGTAAATACGGCACGTGGCGGCTTACATGATGAGGCAGACCTTACAGCTGCTTTGCAACAGCAGTTAATTTGGGGTGCCGGACTCGATGTTACCAATCCGGAACCGATGGCACCGGATAATCCTTTACTGAATATGATGAATGTTTGTGTGTTGCCACATATAGGCTCCGCAACGGTTGAAACAAGGGATAAGATGGCGATAATGGCAGCAGAAAATATAATTGCAGCCGTTGAAAAACGTAAAATGCCACAAATACTGAACCCGGAAGTTTACGACAAAATATAATAAAACTTCACCGGCCTACATAAGGTAAAATGTAGCAATAGGGCTTGCCTGTTCCGGTGCCGGCATTTGAGCCATCTCCATCAAATTGCGCTCAATTGTTTTTGAAAGAGCAGTCATTGGTGTATCGGTTGGCTTGTTTTCGAAAGGATCCTGCATTAAAATAGCAGTACGCTCAATTGCTATAAATAAAACGGGCACCATTGTGGCTAAACAAATTTCAATTGCCCAATGATGATCATCAAGACCAAAAGGAAAAATAGTGGTAAGTACGTATATTAAAAAATGAATTAAAACACTGTAAGAACGCGGAAATACCGTGTTTTTAATACGTTCGCATCTGCCCATAGCATCAGTTAATCTTTGGATAGTACTATCCAACTGCACCTGTTTGTTGGCATTAATATCATATTGATCACTCAATAAGGCCAGTTGTTCCGCATGTTTTGATAATAATAAATTAGGTCGGTTATCACTATCAGCACCCAATTGTTGCATGTATTGTTCAACCTTTTGTGTAGGCGGGCACTTTCTTAAACCCTCTGCCAGCGCATAGCACCAAATGGATTGGCGTATGGCAAATTGTTTAACGTAATCTGTTTTTTGACTGTCATTTGGAATAAATTGTATCAACTGCCTGATCAATGTACGACTATCATTAACTATAGCTCCCCATATCACTCTCGCTTCCCACCAACGTTCGTACGATTGAGAAGTGCGAAAAGCCAACAGCAAAGATAAAAGTGTACCAATCATTGCAGATACGCTCAGTGGTATAGTGAGTTCTTTAAAAAATGTAAGGTAATCCATTGCCCCAACTAAACAAGCATATAAAAAAACGGCCATTACATCCCATTTGATTAGCTTCAAAAAATAGACAATAGAAATTTGTTTGGCGAGTAACATACGTATTAAATTATATAAGGGCTATTTAGGCGTTCCAGATGATTGCCAAAACGATAGTAAAACGTAAAGTACTTTAGAAAGTTTTATTTCTTTATCCCTGTATTTTTAAATTATACGGTCAGATTTGATTTTAGTCTTTATCGAAATCTAAAATTTATTTATCTACAACTAAGAAAATCCCCATTGATGTCTACTAAATAAGAAATTTTTTAAAGAATTTTTAATTTCAGAAAAATGTGGTGATAAATTATAAAAAGGAGAATTACACGAGAAAACACTTGAACAGTATTTTTACGGTTAAGGTATAGGAAATTTATAATAAGCTAATAAATACAAAGCGACCTGTAAAGGTCAATTAAATGCTTTATAACAACAAAAGTCCCTTTTTAGAGACTTTTGTTGTTATAAAGAAGCCGGAGCTTATTTAAATACAGAGTGTACGTTAGTTATTTTCCAGCCGTCACCTGTATTGGCAACAGTAACTAAGTTGCTGCGTGTAAAACCATTGTAGTGCATATCTATTTTTACTATGGCTACTTCACCGTTATTTTCTACAGTAGATGAATTTACAGTGCAATTTTGCTCTGTATCAGCAGTTGTTTGGTAGAAGTTAAGCATTTCATTTTTGCCGTATGAAATTACTTTGTTGCCACGCATAATACTAAATTTTGCGTTGCTATCTAACACTTCGGTAAGACCCTCAATTTTGCCATGAGCAAGTGCATCTACGTAAGTAGATACCGCGTGATCTTTGGTTAATTTTGCAACGTCATCAGCTTTAACTACGTTGGTTACTATGATTAAGGCTAAGCCTAATAAAATTGATTTGAGAGTTTTCATGATATTGATATTTAAGGTGGTATGTGAAATTTTTAATTATTTAATTTATACCTATAAGACAGTAGCACCTTAAGAAACGTTACAAGAAAATAAAAAATAATTGTATTTTATTTAATCAGTTATTAGGTTGTGATTTCCAACTGAACTTTTGCCGGATTTTTTTAATGTCTCTATTATCCCGAAGATTAACCTGATATTATCAAAACATAAGAGTATTAAAGTATTGAGTTCTGATTTGCTTTACAGTGAAACTACTCTGAAGCTGCACTGCTTTTCCGTTTCTGTTCGAGCGGATATTTCTTGTTTATTTTAGTTAATACGGCATAAACCGAATCTTTATGCTCATTAATGCCGGTTACAATAAAGGTAGAATCGTTAGGGCGGCTATAGTTGAGTATTATTTTGGCCGATGTATCTGCACGGTTAGCTAAATTGAACCGGTGCTTTATCGTATCTGCCTCATAGCCATAAAATAACCTGCCTATGTTACCATAATATTCGGTAGTGCGAATGTTGTTTTTGGTGTTGGCTACAAATGGCTTTGCCACCCGGATACTGATGGTATTAAATTTTTCGAACACCACATTTTGCCAGCGCAGGGTATCTGTAGGCGAGTACGGAATAGCTTTGTTGTTGAGCCTAAACTCTTCTACATTATAAAAACCGGCAAAGCTTTGTATCCCATTGTCTAACGGCAGTTTAAATGTTTTGCCATTGGCATAAAGCTGCCCGTATTGGTATCCGCGGTATAGCAAAAACAGGAATATAAATGCAACCTTTAATGCCAAACGCGCTATACGTTGCCAGCCTTGCTTAAAAACCGGAGCGGCTATATAACTGATGGCCGCCTGCTGGTGTTTAATGAGGATATCGTAAAACTTACCGGCATCCCTGGCTAATAACAGTAACGACAGCAATAGTAAATGTAAACTGGCCAGTTCTACCCCGGCATCGTACCCTATATTTACAAACCAAATGGGCAGCAAAATAGCGATCATCATCAACGCGCCAAGCGTAGCAGTACGCCTGAATAAAATGAGGATAGTTGCCACCAGCTCAAATATCCCGGCGAATACTTCAAAGAATGGCGATACTCCCGTTGTTAACCAATACAATTTTCCGGGAGTAAAATCGCCCAGGTTGGTATTTAACTGGCTGATGGTAGGGAAAGGCATCTGCACCGGAAATACCTTGGCAATGGCAAACCACGACATCCGCAAGGCTACCTGGTACCTCACCAATATGAAGAACCAGTTATAGAGTTTGTTGTCGGCTTCGCCGTTTTCTTCCAGTATATTTTTGTTCTTGTTTATTTGCGCGGCTATTAAAGTCCATACAAGGCCTGCCACAAAACTTGCCAGCAAGGTAATTGCCCAACCCAGGTAATTTTTACCGCCCTGGCTGCTAAAAAACCATGGATTGTTTTGGCTCACCACATCCAGCCAGCGGAAGGGGTAATTTTTAACCGAGAACCCGGCATCAAAATCTTGCTTGTAAAAAGAAACTGTTAAAGGAATAATTGTAATGGCGGCGTATATAAAAAATGTGCGTAACGCTATCTTTTCATAAGGCTTCCATTTGGTAAATGGCTGATGCTTTATAGTTGTCATTGTAAAGTGTGAGGTATTGGGCGGAAAAAAAGTTAAAAAAAAAGAAGCCACCCGGCCTAAACCGGGTTGGCTCCTTAAAGCACAAATAACCACCATTCGTACTTATATTATTTAGCGTGACTAATCACTGTTGCAGTGATGGTTGAGCCACTTACTGTACCGTTTATAAATACGGTATATATTTTACCGGCCTCAAAGCTGATATTGCTTAAGCCGTTTACCGGGATAACGGTATTGGTTGCCGCGTTGCGTATAGTAAAATCTTTTGCGCTTGCGGCATCAATTTCTTTGAACGGGCCTAATGTTTTCCAGGTTAAGCCTTCAATGGTGGCAGGTGCTTTGCCGTTGGCATCGTAAGTGATAACGGTTTGACCTGCAAAGTTGCCATAAGCCACATTGGTGAATACATCTGCGCCGCCTGCCAATCCAAAACTCAAGTCAGGTGCATCGGGCGAAAAATTAGCGAACCTTACTTTGGCTTTGCCTGCCGCAGGCGCTTCCAAATCATCATACACCAATATCAGACTGTCTCTGTTACCGGGGTTTGCTTTGCTCGGCTTGCGTTTGGCCACTGTAAATAAGGTATGGTAATAACTTGCTATCGGTCCGTTTGGCCCCGCGAATGATGCTTTATCATTTTCCTGAGCAAAGGTGGCGCTGCCGCCAAATACATAAGATGATTTGTAGCTGGTGTTACTACCCTCGGTAGTATTGTACTGTACTTTGCCATATTGCGTATCCAGGTAATCGGTAGCTACGTTATGGGTTACAGTAGCGGCGTTTATTTGCCGGGTAAAATCTAAAAAGTTTACAGGGGCTGTTATTGATAACGCGTTCACCAGTTTCACCTTCGCGCTTAGTGGAGGACGGTCGGCATTGTCGGTGTCTAAATAGTCGGTCTTTTTGCAGGAAGTGAAGCCAATAGCCAGTAAAACTGCGAATAGTAAGTATTGATACCGCGATAGCTTTGTGTTAAAAATAAGCTGCGTGGTTTTATGATAGAATATTTTCATGATCTTTTTATTTTTTAACATTAAAACTTAGCTGTAAATCTTACAAATGGCTGTACACCTGTTGTTGTACCTGCCTGTGTTGCGCCCGGTCCCGGGTTACGTGTAATGTTGCTGCCCGGCGCAGGTACGGTATAATCGCCCAATACATTAAACAGGTTGTTGGCACCTACTGTAGCCTGTATGTTTGGCGTTATTTTATAACCCGCGGCTATATCAGTTACCCAGATAGGGCTAAATGTTTGATAGTAATAATCGGGTTTTGGGAAGGTGGCATTCAGCTGTGTAGCCAGCGTAACCGAACCAAAGTATACCGTGCGCAGTAAAAAGTTGAACTTGTTGATGTTGTAAGTACCCTGCAAGGTGATCTTTTTTGACGGGATGTTGCTGGTCACCCTTGTTTTCTCCGACTCATCAAAGATGATGTAACGATACGCTTCCAAACCTTTCGGGGTGTTTACTTTGGTCAGCTTGGTTTCTAAGAAATTACCGCCTGCCAGGAATGTAGCGTTAGCGCCATTCTCGAACAAGAACCTGTAGCTGCCCGTAAACTCTATACCTTTTGTAGTGGTGCTAAAAGAGTTGTAAAAGAACTTTGCCTGTACTGTCCCGGTTTGCACAAACAAAGCTCTTACGTCTGCCGGCAGGTTGGTATCCGTAGCCGAAAAACGACCTGTATTGCCTACCCTATCCTTAATATCAATCTGGTAAGCATCTACCGTAAACTCCACGTTAGGTATTGGCGATGAAGTTAAACCAGCAGTGTATCCTTTTGACCGCTCAGGTGTTAAGCTTGGTATGCCCAGCGCTTTGGTAGCCGGGTTTACGTTATTGGCCGTTACCTGGTCAATAGCTACACCGTTTTGAAAGGTTGTTGAAGTTTCGGTATAATAGAACTGTGCCAGATCGGGCGCGCGGAAACCGGTATTGATAGATCCCCTTACACCCAGCCAATCGGCAAAGCTGTATCGTGTAGCGCCTTTGTAGGTGAACACACTTCCAAAATCAGAATAATGCTCTACCCTCAACGCACCTGATAATAACCATTTTGACGTTACGTTCAACTCCACATCGGCATAAGCGGCAGAGATTGCCCTGTTTACATCAACCTCGTTAGATGGCCTGAAACCCGCGTGGATTTGCGAACCCGGCGATAAACCATTAAGCGGCGTGTAACCCAGTGAAGTGGTATAAGGTATACCGCCCGATGTAGTATCTACCCCGTAAATAGCCCGCAGATCTGCCTTGGCATAAGATGCCTCCTCTCCTGCTATTATCTGGTAGGTTTCTACACGGTACTGACCACCAAAGGCTACGTTGATACCTTTAAGTACTTTATCAAAATAACGGCTAAAATCTATACTCCCGGTGTTTTGGCTTGCATTGTAGCTACCGGCGTTAAACTTACGTGGGGTACGCTGGCCATAGCTGGCATTAAGTGAATTACTGATCTCGTTACCGAAACCATTGGTACCGTACACGTTTGATATATCAACGTTCCAGTTTTTCACTTTGGCTTTTAACCCCACCGCGAATGATTTATCAGTGATGATATTATCCATGGCAGGTAAAAAGCCGTCAGGATAAATGAAGGTGTTATTACGCTCTGTCCACCCCGGTAAACGGTATACCGCGGTAAACTGTGAGTTACGGTGACTGATACCACCAAAGGCATACAGTTCAACATCCTGCTTTAACGGTACACCGGCGTTAAAGAACAGCAAACCATCGATAGCCTTATTGGTACTGCCACGCTGATCAAAATAATGGCGATCAATGCCACGGCTTTTGATAATGGCATCGTCAATTTCTTTGGTGTAGATCTGGTCGAACCCACGGGTATTGGCACCGCCGCCATAAGCCGGACCAATGTATAAACCGGCATCATCATTACCTGTTGGCAACGATACCGCCTGTGTGGCAAATTCACCGGTTACGTTTAAATAACCGCCTTTTTCGCCCAGTTTAACACCGTAGTTGCTGCTGGTACGGGTAGTTAAACCATCGCCGCGCCTCCGGGTACTGGCTGTTGAGGTAAGTGATAATTGGTCGGTATTTTTCTTTAGTACGATGTTGATCACACCCGCTATCGCGTCCGAGCCATATTGAGCTGCCGCGCCGTCACGCAGTATCTCGATACGTTCAATTGATCCTGTCGGGATGGAGTTCAGATCGTACCCGGTAGCGCCGTTACCCAAACCGCCCCAACTGATGTTGGAGCTTTTGTGCCTGCGTTTACCGTTGATGAGCACCAGCAACTGATCGACCCCTAAACCACGCAGTTGCGCTGTTGACGTAGCCGAAGCCGCATCACCACCACCTGATACAGAGGAGTGAAATGATGGTGATACATATTGCAATAACTGGGTAACGCTCACCTGCGGAGTAGTTTCCTGCAAGGCTTTAATATCGATGATATCTACCGGGTTGGCCGAGTTTAGCTTCGTACGGTTGGCATTGTGCGAACCTACTATGCTCACTTCATTCAATAAACCGGTTGAAGGTTTAAGGCTTACGTTGATCTTGGTTTTGCCATCAACAAATTCTTCCTGGTTTTCGTAACCTACAAAAGAGAAAACAAGGTATTTACCGTTGCGGATGCTGATTTCATAAGAGCCGTCGCTTTTGGTAACCGCGCCTTCGTTAAGGCCTTTTACGCGTACCGATACGCCCGGCACAGGCTGGTTATCATCTGCCGACGTGACCACGCCCGTTATTACCCGCTTTTGGGCATAAAGGCTTTGCCCCAGAAAGAGGCTCAGCAATAGTACTAATTGTATAATTTTTTTCATTGTTGTCGAGTTTAGTTTAAACACAAGGGGATTGCCTGCGGGCCAAAACGGCCTGCACCACGTAGTATAAAATGCTGTAAAGGATTATTTAATTAAAGGATCAGTTTTTAGGTATGTTACCGGCAAAACGATCATCGGTGAGCGCTTTTAAAAAGGCCACTATATCGTCAATATCCTGGGTTGATAAATTCAGCGGCTTATCTAATGACAGGTCGCGGTTAATGCCATCACTTACCACTGCCGATGGGTTGTTGTAATACTCAACCACCTGGCGTAACGTTTTAAATTGCCCGTTGTGCATGTATGGCGCTGTTACAGCCACGTTGCGCAAACCGGGTATTTTAAATTCGCCGAGTACGGTACTGTCCTTTGTTATTTTGAAACGGCCCTGGTCGTTAAGGTTTTTACCGTTATAAAGGCCAATGCTCTTGAACCTGTCTGCCGTAAAATCCTCTCCGGAGTGGCAATTATTACAATTACCACGGCCTATAAATAACAACCTGCCGCGCGCGGCCGCTGCCGAAAGCGCGTTATCATCTCCGTTAATATAACGGTCGTAAGGGCTGTTATTGGTTTCAAGCGTCCGTTCAAAAGCCGCGAGTGCTTTCAACAAATTATCTTTATTCGGCGCTGTTTTATATATTTTTTTAAAAGCGTTTGCATAAAATTCATCGTCGTTAAGTCGTTTAACCGCCTCTTCAATGGTTAGGCCCATTTCATCAGGCGATGTGATTGGCCCAAGGGCCTGTTCCTCCAGTGAGGCGGCACGGCCATCCCAAAAAAAGTGGGTTCGGCCGGATAGATTGGTGAGGCCCGGCGAGTTACGCGCGGTAAGTTTGTTATCAATTCCTTTACTGAATGTTGCTGTATCGGCAAAGGCAAATTCGGGCTTGTGGCATGATGAGCAATTGATAGTGCGGTCTTTTGATAAAATATTATCGAAAAACAGTTTACTACCCAGCTGCTCTTTGGTTTGTACCTCATCGCTACCGCCAACAAAGCTTTGCTGGGTTACCAATAAGGCAATTAAACCTGTAAGTACAATTATAACGTTGCTTTTTTTCATGACCATATCCATGCAGCTATCAAGCTATTAACACTGCTGTTCTGTTAGTATCAGGGGCGATAAAAAAGATAATAACTGCCCTGTCCGCCCCCGAACAGGGACAGTTATATTGATTACACCTACTAAAACTTTTTTCTTTTTTCGCGCTTATTGAGCGTTGGCTACCAGGGCTACGTTAATGTCAAAATCATCGTATATCACCTTATCGCCCAGATTTTCAAAGAAATTTTTCGAGCGGAATTTGATATCGTATTTTGTACGGTCGATAGTGATTTTGGCGTTTGCTGTCAATTTTTTGCCGCTTACCGCTACGGTAGCCGGAAACTCAACCTGGTTGGTAATGCCTTTAATGGTAAGCTTGCCTTTTACATTGTACTGGTTGCCGGTAGCTTTTGTGGCCGATGTGATCACAAAGTTCGCTTTCGGAAATTTCTCCGAGCTGAAAAAGTCGTCGCTTTTAAGGTGACCTACCAGTTTGGCGTTTGAAGCTTCGTCGGTAATATCAACATCGGTAATGGTGCGGGTATCAATATCAAATGAACCGGCCTTAAGTGTGTTGTTGTCAACAGTAAAGTTACCGTCGCTTACCTTAACATTTCCGCTGTGCTCGCCCGTCGCTTTTTTAGCCAGCCATGTTAGCTTGCTGCCCTCGTTATCAACCTTAAATACCTGCGGTTTTGATACACCGGTGTAGTTTGATGCCGCTTTGGCTACGTCGGCTTTTTTAGCGTGTGGTTTCGGAATGGTTAGAGGGCCTGTAAATGCCGCTAATGATGCTACTGTAATAACTGAAAGCGCTAATGTGAATTTCATGATCGTGGTTTGTTTTTTTGTGGTTAAAATTTCCGGCACGAACCTTAGCCCGCACCGGAATGAGTTGGTTTAGTTTATTATTTATTTGCCTTTTTGCGCAGGCTCATCTGTTTTTACAGCCGCGGTTGAAGGCGCTTCTTCAGCCAAAAGCTGATCGAGCAGGGTATTAAATTTCTTTTCGTAGTCTTTGTAGTATTTACCTGTTACGGTGCCGGTGTAGCCGGTGTATATTTCGCGTACATCACCTTTACGGTCAATAATAATGGTGGTAGGGAAAGCCACAAACTTGTTTAAGGCCGGAAGCTTTTGCGATACCAGTTTTTTATCGGCTAGGCCACCAAACAGTATATCGTATTTGATATTGTATTTATCGCGCAGCTTGCCTAAAGTGTATTGGGCGTAAGCCAAGCTATCCTTTTGCTCAAAACCAATGGCAATGGCTTCAACACCACGCTTTTGGTTTTTATTGAACCATGGCGACAGAAATACGGTTTGATCTGTACAGTTAGGGCACCAGGTACCTACAATTTCAATAATTACTACCTTGCCTTTGTACTTGTCATCGCTTAACGATACCGCTTTGCCGGTAAGGTCAGGAAAAGTAAAGTCGAGCTTTTTGTAGCCTTCTTTTAAATAGGTAAGCTTGTAGGGATCGGGCAGTTCGGCTTTGTCATCTTTTACGCCATCAAACTTGGTATTATCATAAATACCTTGTGAGGTTACGCCGCTTAAAGTACCGTCGGCATTGATCTTTCCTTTGTAGATCTTAGGGCTTGGGCCGGTAAAGCCCGACAGCACAAATTCATCTCCCTGCACGGTACCTTCCAGTTCGCGGCTATCGCCTGTTACCTGCATAATTACGCCGGTTAGTTTGTTACCGTTCTGTTTAAGGATAGCTACCTTGTTAGGCACCTGCTCTTTTGAGTAAAACTTAAGCTCCCATTTACCGCTTAAATTGGCAGCCGGGGCAACATCTTTACCCGGTTCAACAAAGCGGTATTTTTTACCATACTCGGCTGTAAAAGGCAAGGCATTGCCGCGTTTGCCGGGTACTAAGCTGCGGTATTCACCGTTCAGGGTACCATTGTCTTCAATTTTAGCTACCAGGGCGGCATCATAAGTATTCATTTTGATGAATACCGAATCTTTACCCAGGCGCTGCACATGGAAATCATCACGACGGGTACCGTTCAGCAACGTGAAAGTGCCGTGCTCCAGATCTTTCCCCTTAAACTCAAAGTTGAAAGGTACCTGTGTTTCGCTCACGTTAAATACGCCCCGCCATACACCTTCCTTAATCACTTTTGCAGCCGGTTCCTTGTCGCCGGCCAGTACAGCCCCGCTGAACAGTAAACCTGCCGACAGCAGCGCGGTGCCTTTTAAAAATTTAATTGTTTTCATAATGGTTGTTTATATGAGGTCGGTTTGTTATTTACCTTGTACTGTATTACCTGCATCCTGCGTGTTAGCCGCGCTTTCCGGTGCCGGTTCGGCTATTAAGGCATCCAGTACTTTGTTGAATTTCTTTTCGTAATCGTCAAAATATTTGCCTGTAACCGTGCCGGTGTAGCCAGTGTATATTTCACGTACATCGCCCTTACGGTCAATAATTATTGTGGTAGGGAAAGCGATGAACTTGTTAATCGCAGGCAGTTTTTGAGCTACCAGTTTTTTATCGGCCAGGCCACCGAACAGAATATCGTAACCGATATTGTACTTATCGCGCAGTTTACCTAAAGTGTATTTAGCATACTCCAGGCTGTCTTTTTGCTCAAAGCCGATAGCGATAGCCTCTACACCACGTTTTTTATTTTTGTTGAACCATGGCGATAAAAACACGGTTTGGTCTGTACAGTTAGGGCACCAGGTACCAATAATTTCAACAATTACTACCTTGCCTTTGTATTTACTATCGCTTAACGATACCTGCTTGCCATTCAGATCGGGGAAGGTAAAATCAAGCTTTTTGTAGCCTTCTTTTAAAAAGGTGAGTTTATAAGGATCGGGGAGTTCAACATCGTTGTTTTTGGTAGCGTCAAACTTCAGGTTTTTGTATATGCCGAAGCCTTCTTCGCCAGATAGTGTACCGTCATCGTTTATTTTTCCTTTAATAATAAAAGGGCTTGGGCCGGTAAAGCCCGATAGCGCGAACTCGTTGCCTTGTATAGTACCTTCAATTTCGCGGCTATCGCCTACCACCGTCATTACCACGCCGGTAAGTTTGTTGCCTTTTTGTTTTAACAGGGCTATTGAAGCTGGCACAGCCTCTTTGCTGTATAATTTAAGCTCCCATTTACCGGTAAGATCTGCTGTAGGAGCAACATCTTTACCAGGCTCAACAAAGCGATAAGTTTTACCATGCTCAGCTGTAAATGGCAACGCGTTACCACGGAAGTTGGGCACCAGGCTGCGATATTCGCCGCTTAGGGTTCCGTCATCGTTTATTTTGGCAACGAGGGCCGCGTCATAAGTATTCATTTTGATAAATACCGAATCTTTACCCAGCAGCTGTACGTGGAAGTTATCGCGGCGTGAACCGTTTAACAGGGTAAATACGGCATGCTCGGCATCTTTACCTTTCAGCTCGAAGTTGAACGGCACTTGCGATTCGCTTACGGTGAATACACCGCGCCAAACACCTTCTTTAATAAATTTTGCAGGCGGGTTTTTATCGCCGGCTAACGCTGTACCACTTAGCAACAATCCCAATGAAAGGTATTTTGCTTTAGATAGATAATTTTTGAAGTTCATTTTTTGTGTGATTTATAGTTGTTAAATTTTGTTTACTGCTTAATTGAACATTAAGTAGTGTGCTTAAATTTGAGGCATAAGCAGTCCCTTACCCGCAGCTAAACAGCTACAGCTCACGGTAAATAATTCCGATAAATTTTATGCGGAGAAACCCCGGGGAACTACATGCACATACAACAACATCGCACGGTGGTTGCGCTTGATTGTTTGGCTAAAAAGAGATAATTCAAATTTTGCATAACACTAGTTAATTTATATTTCCGGAGGAACATCCCTTCGGAAAAAAGTAAAGCACTTATTTCATTACTGAATGAAAAGTTGCTAGAAGATCATCGAGACTTCCTCTCCCTTCTTCTTTATAAATCAACTAATTAATGGTGGGGTTAATTAGATGGCGTAAAGGTAACAATAAAAATCAATAATACAAGTTTATCTATAGAATTAGTAGTATTTATTTTTATTTAGTTTGATATATTGTTTAAATATGGATGACCAACATCCTGGACTGTTCGGAAAAGCAAGCTGAATGAAATTACCACCATTGCATAAAGCAATACCTCTTTACAGCCAGGATGCCGGACTTGTTTTTCAAGGCGGTATCCGGGTTAACAGACAGGTAAAAACTTTAATTACAACAGCAGCAACCGGGTAAAACTGCTAAGCAATAGCTGTTTAAATAGCGCAATGCGGTTTGATCATCAAAAATACCGTTCTTCATTTGTTTATAAATTTAATTTCAGTTTGTCAGGATCAGATTTAAACCCACTGCCTTTCCTAATCGGTCAGCTTCACGGGTATTGCACTGTTCCCTCCTATTTATAAATCAATCGGTGGTATATTGATATATGTGTAAGGTTTAGCTATAATTATTATAGCAGTATTTTTTATTATTACGGGTATATTATTTTACCGCTACGGTAAATTCAATATCCTCGGGCGGCAGGCACTCTTTGTTGCTGCACGCTAAAAAAGTGATAGTGCCTTTTACTACCGGGTTGTTTTTATTAAGCTTTATTTTTTGCTGAAATATTACCTGTTTTTCAAAATAGGCAACGTTCACCCCAAAGTACTTTTCAAACTTTTTAATGGGTCTGGGTTCGGATGGTTTGCCTAACAGCGAAATATCTTCCGACGCGGCAAACTTTAGTTCTGTTTTGGTTGGCCCGCCTTCGGCAATGTTTTGCGAGTAAATGTGCCAGCCTTTATCAATGGTAGCCTTAACAAATATTACTGCCTCGTTATTGCCCGTTTTTTTAGCAGCGTAAGCCCATTTAACAGGTTCCTGTATCTGGCTGTAAGCGCCAAAGCTTAGTAGGAGTATAAATGATAATAAGTATATTTTTTTCATGCTTGTATAGCTGTTTTGTATGTCAAATTAATGTTCCTGGTATTTGACTTATCCTGAGAGGCAAAAAGAGACAGCTATGTATCTGGAAATCTTTTCATCTTATCTATCTCCGCATATCGCGAAGCAGGAGTTAGCACCTTTTACATGTATTAGGATGTACAGGTTGCTAAGACATCATAGGGCCTTTCCCTCTGTCTTTCTGGATAAGTACTATAAAGAACGTGTTATCTGATGCAAATATATGATATAAACTATAATATCTATAGAAATTATAGAATTTATTTCACTTTAATAAATTCTATAAACAAACTCAAGGGTTTTTTCATGCTTATTTATTACATATATTGCTATTAATGAGCAGCATATAGCATGTATTTTGGCTTTAGCCTTTACTGAATGAACCTATAAAGTATCCAACTATCAGCGCTACAACTATTAATATACATAATATGTACTGGCGTACTTTTAATGTATTAACCATTTTTTCAAGGTTACCTATCTGTGTTTGATTGGATAGTTTTTCGTTTTGCAGCTTCATGTTTTGCTGCTGTAGTTTGGCCAGTGTGCCGCCAACCTCAACACCCTTTTGCTGCTCTAACTGGTACCATTTGGTGAAGCCGCCTTCTTTAAGAAATTTTTCACCTTTGGGTTTCAGAATGAGTTTTTCAGGCAGTTCATAATCGCCATGCTTGCCCGATTCGGCTATAAACCCTTCCCTGGTTAGCGCCTTAACCATGGCAAAGGCCGCGGCCTCGTCCTGATCAAAAAGTTCAAGTAATTGTAAACGCGTCAGGCTGTCCGGAATCCCGAAGGCTTCCAGCAGGGTGTCAAGCATTTCGCATTCATACTCGTTAAGGTCTGTCATTCCTGCAAATTTAGCAATATACTTCCTAATATAATATTTAGTAATATTAAGTGGATGCAATTTTCGCTAAAAGTTAATTATCGTTTCGTTCACAGGCAATTTTTCCATATTTTCGTCGCCCTTTTAATTTTTTTACTGTTTTAATCCCTGCTATGAATAACTTTTTATACGGAATTGATTTTGGAACAACCAATTCGGCCCTGGCTATTTATAATGAAGACACAAAAGAGATACATAGCACCATTATTATTCCGTCGCTTATTTATTTCTATCATCAACAAGGCGCGGGTTATGTTGTAGGCGAAGAAGCGATAACAGCTTATCTGAACGACGATATGAAAGGGCGCTTCATCAAATCGGTTAAGCAAGTACTGTCAAGAAGCAGCTTTACCGAAACCCGTATCCATAATAAACGCTACAACGCGTCGGACCTCGTGGCTATCATTTTAAAGGAACTGAAAACCCGTGCTGATAAATTGATTAGTCAGGATTGCCAAAAAGCGATCATCGGTCGCCCCGTTTTTTTCGACGACAATGATGTACAAAAAGACACACTGGCCCAAACCCGTTTACGCAAAGCGGCCGAGCTTGCCGGTTTTGCAGCTGTTCGCTTTCAGTTTGAACCTATAGGCGCGGCCTTCGCTTATGAAAAGAGCTTGGTGAAAAAAGAAAATGTACTGGTTGCCGATTTGGGCGGAGGTACTACCGATTTCACTTATTTAGTGCTCGATCCTGAAAAGGTTGGCAGTAAAGACCGGAAGAATGATATGATGGCCAACAGCGGGATTTACGTAGGCGGCGACAGTTTTGATTCCGCGTTTATGTGGGAGAAAGGAACGCCCTACTTTGGTAAATATACCCAATACGAAGCCACTCCCGGCAAGGTATTGACCGTACCGAAATCGCTGTTCGCAAACATCTGCTCCTGGGAACGGATGAACTTTTTCAACGGACTGCGTATCCAAAAGGACATTGAAGATTACTATTATTTTTCGGGTAAAGACAGATTGTTTAAGAACCTGATCACCCTTATTGAAAACAACCTGGGTTATTCGGTATTCCAATCTATCGAAAAAACAAAGATCACCCTCACAAGCGCGGAAGCGGCCCAATTCAGTTACTATAAAATGGATATAGCTATTGATGAGGAAATATCTTTGACAGATTACGGGCAGGTAATTGCAAAAGATGTAGACAGGATTGCGAATTGCCTGGAAGAGTTTATGGTGCAAAACAATATCGAACCACAAAATATTGATAGCCTGTTTTTAACGGGTGGTACTTCAATGGTGGGCAGCATTCAAAAACTTTTCAAAACCAGGTTCCCGCATGTTAACCTTAATTCGGGCGATAACTTTAAAAGTGTGGCTACAGGCCTGGCCTATAGTGGTTATTTATTTGAAGATTAAGCAGCTGCATTTAACTATTTGAGAGAAATGCTCGAAATAATGATACGTTATGATTGATTAAACTAAATTTTAAAAAGCATCTTTGGAGCGCTGTATATGACATGCCTTGCTGTACAGCTATTTAAAACCAATTATACAACAATGCACGAAACAACAATTCAATCTCCCCTTCTTAAAACAAAACAACATTTCGAAATTTTAGATGGCCTGAGAGGAGTAGCGGCCATAGCCGTGGTGATCTTCCACTTTATGGAAATAGCCGTACCCGATTATACCAAAAGCTTTATCGCCCATGCTTACCTTGCGGTCGACTTTTTCTTTTGCCTGTCGGGCTTTGTAATTGCCTATGCTTACGATCAAAAATTGAAAAGTATCGGATTGGCTACCTTTCTGAAACTACGATTGATCCGTTTACATCCATTGGTAATTATTGGATCGATAATCGGTTTGGTTGCCTTTGTTTTTGATCCGCTTAGTAACCTCTACAATACCTATTCCGACAAGACTTTTTTAATGTTTGTTGCTTCGTGTTTAATGGTGCCTTATCCGCTTGTGCATGAGCGTTATTTTAACCTGTTTCACCTCAATCCCCCTACATGGTCGTTATTTTGGGAATATGTAGCGAACGTGGTATATGCGTTAGTATTGGTGCGGATGCGTAATAAGATTACCTGGGTTGTATTATTTATTGCCGCGATAGCCTTGTGTTACGAGGCCGTTGTATCAAAAAATCTGAGCGTAGGCTGGGGTGGTGATAATATTTCGGGCGGAGCTATACGGGTACTTTACTCGTT
This sequence comes from Mucilaginibacter gynuensis, assembly GCF_039541195.1. Classification (NCBI taxonomy): domain Bacteria; kingdom Pseudomonadati; phylum Bacteroidota; class Sphingobacteriia; order Sphingobacteriales; family Sphingobacteriaceae; genus Mucilaginibacter; species Mucilaginibacter gynuensis. The sequence continues at coordinate 195,859 of NZ_BAABFT010000001.1, read as the reverse complement.
TACTGCGGGCATACTGGTATACCGTTCAAACTGGATCATTAAATCGCGTATCGGGTTTATAACCATAAGCATTATGTTGCTGGCTGCATTTCTTATTCCTTTTAATGATAAGTTTAATTTTATAGTTGATTCTGCTGTTATCATATTTTATTTCCCTTTCCTGATCGCGCTTGGCGCAGGAGCATATTTAGCACCAAAACTGGTAAAACTTTGTAAGTTTTCGGGAGATATCTCCTACCCGCTTTATATGGTGCATTACCCTTTTATATGGCTGTTTATGAGCTATGTAGAAAAGCTAAAACCTACCCTAAACGAAATGATATACGTTATGGCTATTGGTACAATATTACTGATCGGCTTAGCTTATGTGGTGATGATATTTTTGGATATCCCGATACGCAAATATTTAAAAATCAGGATGGACAGATCAGCGGCTATCGCGAAATAGTTTCAGGGGTGATCATCCATAATAAATACAAAGCCGCCTTATAATTACTTGTAAGGCGGCTTTGTATTTTATACGGAAACAATCGCTTTTATTGGGAATGCCTGAATACAATCAGCTATTTTATAATTATCACTGATGAATATCTATCGGGTATACAAATTTAAGGTACAGAAAAAAGAACACCAGCGACAATACCAAGATCATAAGGCCGATTACAGCGGTGTTTATCTTGAGTCCATCCTTGCTTACTTCAAAAGTAGAATCGGAAAAGCCGGGTTGCTGGGCGGTTTCACCAACAGTTTGTTTATGGATCTTTATCGATTTGGTCATCATTCGCTCGGTGAGCGTAAACTGCTTGTACGACAGGATTAACCCCAACACAACAATAACGATCACCATTATGAAAATAGCGATGCTGGTAATATATTGTAAATGATACGCGCTCATCTCATGTTTCATGTGGTAAACGCGCACCCTAACATATTGATCAAGCAAAATGGAATCGCTATGGGCATTATGCGTTAATTCGGGCATCGATACCAGGCTACTATCCTTTTCCTGATCTATTTTGCCCATTATATCGTCTACAAGGGCCTTGGCGCTATCAGCCTTTTGCGCAACGGCTTGCGGCACGTTCATTAAGGTGAATAACATCGCTGCTATCCACGCGAAAAGTGTGTATTTAATCTTTCTTTTGCTTATCATACCAGGCCTTAAATTGAATTATAAATTTTTCTCTTAATGCAATAGTTTCCTCCACGTTACCTGATGGCACACGTTGCTTTTCTACCGTCATATAACTGGAGAGCATACCCGGTTTTATTTCTTTATCAGCGGCTAATAAAAAATAGAACAGGCTTTCATTGTATCGCTTACGTTGTTCAAGTGTGCCTTTAGCGGTTATAAGGAAAGGGAATTTAACCGGTTTTATGGAGAGTGCCGTAATACTGGAAGATTCATCATGATACTCTAAAAAGCCACTTTCAAAAAAGCTGTAGGTAACGGGATAGTTTTTTATGAATGTTGTATCGGCCAAAAAAATCTTGATCTTTTCATCTGCACTTCTGTTATAGTTAACAGTTATGATGATCTTATTGATCTTTCCGGCACCATCAGTTTTCACCTCGGCCAAATCCTGATAAGGCTCAAGTACTTTTCCATCTTGAAAAAAACCGAAACGCTTTAATTCAATTTGCTCCCTCAGGTACATCAGTTTAATTTCTAACTCCTGCTCTTTAATTATACCATTAAGTTTCTCTATTTGCTGGTTGAGTGATTCATTTTCGCCAAGCAGTGCTTCGTATTCGTTCTTTAAACGCAATGCTTCATCTGCCTTATAAGCAGCAATATTTGTTGGGGCTGCCGGTTTAAAATTGAAATCGGCATCGGTTTGGGCTTTAACAGTAGTAACACCCAGCAGTAAAATGCACGTTGAAATTCCAATAACCAATAGCGTAAAACTACTTCCGGCAGTGCTATAAATCGCATTGTAAATAATTGATACAGAAGGTTTTTTATTGGTCATGATTACGGTGTGATACAGTAAAGTTTTATAAGTTATGTAATTACTATATAAACCCTATGAAAAAAATATTTAATATCTTTTTAGTTAAATCAATCGTGATTCAAGAGCGCGCATTTACGTGATAGTTAAACATTGTAAATAAACATTGAGCGCATAAGCACCTGCTAATGTGAACTATATACAAATTTCATCATTTGTAAAAACAGAAAAAGGCTGCCTTTTCAGGGGCAACCTCTTATTATTAATAGGGGTATTTATTACTATTTATCTCCAGCCACCGCCTAAATTGCGGTACACACTGGTTACCGCTGTAAGCTGCGCTTTTTTGGTTTCTACCAATTCCAGCTTTGTAGCCAACGCGTCCCTTTGGGTCATCAATACCTCAAAGTAATCGGCACGGGCCGATTTAAATAACGCGTTCGCAATATCTACCGACCTGGTAAGCGCGTCGGCTTCCTGCGATTTCAGGCTGTAGCGTTTCTCCAGGTTGTCGATTGCATAGAGCTGTGTATTTACTTCGATATAGGCATTCAATATCACCCTTTGATAGTTATACATAGCTTGTAACTGCCTTGCATTGGCGCTATTAAACTCGGCTTTAATGGCCGCTTTGTTAATCAGCGGACCGGCAATATCACCTGCCAGCGAATAGATCAGTGATTCAGGATACCTAAACAAATAACTCGGTTTAAAAGCCTGAAAACCTAATGCTGCCGATATACTGAACGACGGGTAAAACTCGGCGCGGGCAACTTTTACATCCAGCTTAGCAGCTACCAAATCAAGCTCGGCCTGTTTAACGTCCGGGCGGTTAGCCAATAGTTGCGATGGGATACCCGAATGCACAGTTGCCGGTGTCAAGTTAAGGAAAGCATCTTTAGTGCGTACTATTTCCTGCGGATAACGGCCTAAAAGAAGGTTTAAGTCATTCTCTGTTTCCCTGATCTTTTGCAAGGTTTCAAACTCCAGCCCTTCAGAGCTTAATACTTCTGCCTGGAATTTCTGCACCGCCAATTCGGTTACGCGTGCTGCATCCTTTTGTACCTTCACAATCTCCAGCGCGTTCTTTTGCACTGCAATACTTTGCCTTACAATAGCCAGCTGACTATCTAACGATTGCAGCTCATAATAAGCATTGGCAATTTCGGCTATCAGGTTGGTGAGCACAAAGTTTTTGCCTTCCACACTTGATAAGTACCGGGTAACTGCCGCTTTTTTAGCGTTACGCAGTTTCTTCCAAATATCTACCTCCCAATCGGCGTAAGCGCCCAGGGTATAATCCGGCAGCGGATCAGGCACTTCTCTGCCCGGTGTAATATCAGTAGAAGCATCACCAGCACCCTGGCTGGTGTAGCGACCCGCTTTTTCAAGCCCTGCTCCTGCCCTTAAGCCAACCTTTGGTAATAACTGTCCCTGCCTTAAACCTATATCGTTCCTGGCAATTTGTATTTCCTGCAAGGTGGTCAGCAACTCTTGGTTGTTTTTCAGCGCGGTATCTATCAGGCTGATCAGGTTATTATCAGTAAAAAAACTGCGCCATTGTACTGCCCCTGTATTGGTGGTATCGGTACTATTGGCGTTGTATGCTCCCGGCAAAGGCTTGCTTTCGGGCAGTTGCGATATAGCCGGAACCTTACAGCTTGCTATGGCCAGGAAAACACCGGCCACAGCAATACCTTTATATCTATTTAACTTATACATTGTTGTTATCAATTTCTTCGGTTAAAGGATTTTCATCTTCATCTTTCACAAGTTTGCGTCGTTCTGCAATACGGCCGAATATGTAGTATAAACCGGGTATAACAAATACACCGCAAATGGTTCCTAAAAGCATACCACCGGCGGCGGCTGTACCAATAGTTCGGTTACCAACTTTACCCGGTCCGGATGCGAATACCAGTGGTATCAAACCGGCAATGAACGCGAACGATGTCATCAAAATAGGTCTGAACCTTGCTTTTGAACCTTCCATCGCGGCTTCCAGTACCGATTTACCGGCGGCATGCCTTTGCACGGCAAACTCTACTATCAGCACCGCGTTTTTACCCAGCAAACCAATGAGCATTACCATGGCCACCTGCGCGTAAATGTTATTTTCCAGGCCTGTTATTTTTAATAACAAAAAGGCACCGAAAATACCCGCGGGCAATGACAGGATCACCGATAGCGGCAGGATAAAGCTTTCGTATTGCGCGGCAAGGATGAGGTAAACAAACCCTAAACAGATGAGGAAGATATAAACGGCCTGGTTACCTTGTGCAACCTCATCGGCAGAGATACCCGCCCAGCCAATACCAAATCCTCTCGGCAGGGTCTTATCAGCCACTTCCTGTATTACCTTAATGGCTGTACCACTACTGTAACCCGGCGCGGATGAACCGCTGATCTCGGATGAGTTGTACATGTTATGCCGCGTAATTTCGGACAAACCGTATACTTTTTCCAGCTTCATAAAGTCGGAATATGGCACCATTTCGTCGCGGTTGTTCTTCACATACAGCTTCAAAATATCATCGGGTTGCGCGCGGTATTGCGGCCCCGCCTGTACAATTACCTTGTAGTTGATACCGAACTTGATAAAGCTGATCTCGTAGTTACTACCCACTAAGGTGGATAGCGTATTCATGGCATTATCAATGGTGATACCTTTCTGTTGCGCCAGATCGTTATCTACCTTGAGCATAAACTGCGGGAAACTGGCGCTGTAGAAACTGAATACCGATGAAAGCTCCTTGCGTTTATTTAGTTCCTTCACAAAATCGTTATTCACGGCTTCCATTTTCTTGTAATCGCCCGAGCCCGATTTATCCAGTAAACGCAGCTCGAAACCACCCGCGGCACCGTAACCCGGTACTGCCGGCGGCTGGAAGAATTCAATATTAGCTCCCGGAATGTTTTTTGATTTCTCTTCAAGCTCCGTAATAATTTCCTGAACAGAATGTTTACGGTCGCTCCAGTCTTTAAGGTTGATCAAACATGTTCCGGAGTTTGAACCCGTACCTTCCGTAAGAATTTCGTAACCGGCCAATGCTGATACTGATTGAACACCGTCAACCTTTTCTGCAATCTTTTGCAATTTTTCGGCAATATCATTGGTACGCTCTAAAGATGAACCCGGAGGCGTTTGAATAATAGCGTAAAACATCCCCTGATCCTCATTCGGGATAAAGCCCGACGGAACAGTGTTGTTGAGCACATAGATCCCGGCACAGAAAGCGATGAGCGTAATAAACGTTACTGCTCTGCGGCTTACAATACGCCCAAGCACACTTTGGTATTTACCTTGTGTTTTATTGAACTTATTGTTGAAACCATCTAAAAAGCGGTTTACAGGGGTTTTCTTCTTCGGCTTACCATGCGTGTTTTTCAATATCATGGCGCACAAAGCAGGCGTAAGCGTTAAAGCTACTATACCCGAAAGCACAATGGCTGTTGCCATGGTGATAGAGAACTGCCTGTAGAAAATACCCACCGGCCCCGACATGAACGCCACCGGAACAAACACCGCCGCCATTAAAAAGGTAATAGCGATAATAGCCCCTGCAATTTCGTGCATGGCTTTTTGCGTTGCCTTTAACGGAGAAAGATGCTCTTCTTCCATTTTGGCATGCACCGCCTCAATTACCACAATAGCATCATCCACTACCACACCTATCGCGAGTACTAATGCGAAGAGGGTAATCAGGTTCAACGTAATACCGAAGAACTGCATGAACACGAATGTACCTATCAGGGATACAGGCACGGCCATTGCCGGTATTATGGTAGATCGCCAGTCGCCCAGGAAAAGGAATACCACCAGGCCCACCAATATAAAGGCTTCTACCAGGGTGTGAATTACCTTTTCTATAGAGGCATCCAGGAATTTAGAAACGTCGTAGCTGATCTCATAGTCAATCCCCTTTGGAAAAGAATTTTTCTTGATCTCTTCCATCTTCGCTTTTACATCCTTAATAACCTGGCTCGCGTTACTACCGTACGATTGTTTTAATACTATCGCTGCAGATGCCTTACCATTCAGGTTTGAATAGATATCGTACATCGAGCTACCAAATTCTACATCGGCCACATCCTTTAATCGCAGTATTTCGCCATTGGCATTGGCCCTTAAAGCCACGTTCTCGTATTGCTCTTTGGTAGTGAACCTGCCCGAATATTTTAACACATACTCGAAAGCCTGTGATCTTTTACCCGAACTTTCACCTGTTTTGCCCGGAGAAGCCTCCAAACTTTGCGAAGCTAATGCCTCCATCACCTCATCAGCAGAGATCTTGTAGGCCAGCATACGATCGGGTTTTAACCAGATCCGCATGGCATAATCGCGGTTACCTAAAATATCCGCGAAACCCACACCGTTCACCCTTTTTAACTCCGACAGGATATTGATATCCGCAAAGTTGTACAGGAACTTCTGATCCATGTTCGGGTCTTTACTGTACAAGTTCACGTACATCAACATGTTCGATTCTTCACGGGTGATCTTTACACCCTCACGCACTACCAAAGGCGGCAGTTTGTTTACTACGGAGGCCACACGGTTTTGTACGTTTAGCGCTGCCTGGTTAGGATCGGTACCGAGGTTAAAAATAACCTGTATAGAAGCTTCACCATCGTTACCGGCATCTGATGTCATGTACTTCATCCCCGGAACACCGTTTAAGGCCCTTTCCAGCGGAATAACTACAGCTTTGATCATCAACTCGCCATTCGCACCCGGATAATCTGCTGTTACGTTCACCTTTGGCGGCGAAATGGATGGAAACTGGGTTACAGGCAATGTTGTTATTGCCAGCACACCCAAAAAGACGATCATGAGCGATATTACAATCGACAGGACCGGCCTTTGAATAAATTTATTAAACATTGAATTAGTGTTTATTAGAATGAATGATTATTCCGCTTTTAACTTTAACTGAGAGATAACCTCCTGCGGTTTCTTAAATTCATACTTGATCTTATCATTATCACGTACCTTTTGTACCCCTTCAAGCAAAATCTTGTCATTGGCCGAAATACCGGATCTCACCACGAACAAATCTGGCATGCGTGCGGCAATCTCAATCATGGTCGATCTCACTACACTGTTATGATCAACCACAAATACGTACATCTTATCCTGCACCTCATAAGTGGCCTTTTGCGGAATGATCAGCGCGTTTTTAAGCGGAACGGTCATTAATACCTTACCGGTTTCGCCGTTTCTTAACAGTTTATCAGGGTTATTGAATCGTGCCCTGAAGGCGATATTTCCGGTTTCGTTATCAAATTCGCTTTCAACGGTTTCTACATCGCCTTTATATTTAAAAGGTTCGCCGTTAGCCAAAAGCAGGCCTACTTTTTTGTCGCCACGGTCTTTAACATTGGTTTCGTAGTTCAAATATTCAGGTTCGGAGACGTTGAAGTACGCGAACATCTGGCTGTTATCCGAAAGGCTGGTAAGCAGTTCGCCTTCATCTATCAGGCTTCCTAATTTTAAAGGAATACGGTCAATCATACCATCAAACGGCGCTTTTATCTCGGTGAATGCCAGGTGCATTTTAGCGAGTTTGGTTTCGGCTTTGGCCTGGTCAAGTTTAGCCTCGGCCAACAGGTATTCGTTTTTTGACACGATATTTTTATCGAGCAGGGTTTTGGTATTTTGTACTTCTATTTGTGCCGAGCGGGTTTCGGCTTCGGCCTTTTGCAGCTCGGCCTCGAAAGCCTGCGGCATGATCCGGAAAAGCGGCTGACCGGCTTTTACAACCTGACCTTCGTCTACATAAATTTTTTGCAGATAACCTTTTTCTTGCGCACGCACTTCAATATTGCGTACCGATTTTATCTGCGACACGTACTCTTTAGTAAAAGAGGTATCAATTTTTAACGGACTTGTTGCAGTGTACGTACTGGTTTCTTCGGTTTTTTCTTCTTGGTTTGACGCACAGCCTGTGATGTTGTATAACAAAACACACAAGGCAACGAACATTACATTCCTCTTCATTGTATTATAAAAAATATTAATTTGATTAGATAGCGGGCCGCTACGGGCCAGTGGGGATTGTTAAAAAAGCATCAGTTGCAGCACCAGATAACCCGGATTGCTAATTGTAAAAGATATTGCGTGTACACACAAAAGTAGTACGATGACCGTACAACATGTGAAAACTGATGCAGTATTATGCTCAGATTCTTAAAGACCGTAGGGTAATATACCTGTATGAGGTGGGGGTTGATGACTTGCTATGATATAACGGGTTGTTATATACAAACTGATCTTCACTTAAAAAGAGCAGCGATTGAAAAAATACGAAAGGAGATTTACCCGGTACCGGGTATTTTCTGAGCGAAGCGTTATCGTTATTATCATCATCTTCAATATCGATAACGTATTCGTTTTGCTCACTTAAATTGCCAACACTGTTGTAGGTAGCATTATTATTTTTGCTATTTGCCTGAACGCGACTTACCCTTTGGCTGCTGGCAACCTTATGGTGAATATCATGCGCGTTTAGCGATAGCTGGCACAGTGATAGTAAGAATATGATGATAAGTCTCATGCGTTGGGCAAAAATAACAATGGGTAAACGAGTTTACACGTGCTAAAACGCACAATTGGTCATAATATTGTCAATATTTATGGCTGCTAAAACAATTAACCTGAATTATGCCAAATGAGCAGAGCGAACTCATTGGTATATAAACGAAAAGAAGCTATCTCAAATTGCGAGATAACTTCTTACGAAAAGCCGTTGGCATGTTATTCAACAATATCTGCCAATGCCTGAAATAAATTCATAGGATATTCTGCAATGCGGTTGCATAGATATAGATACCATTCTTTCCCATAAACAAAATACATTTTAGTGGGATGGCCTTCATTTTTTAATACGCCTAACTGTGGTGTTTGTATACCGTAAAGGCTCTCAAATTCGTACAGGTTTTTATCTGTCTGGTAGGCGCTGATCAGTTTTTTTGCTTCCTGTTGAATTTCGTGATGATGTGTAGCTATCGAACATTTATGCTTGGCAGCCAGTAACCTGTCAACATATCCTAAATAAACCTTATCTAACTCCGCTCCTCTTGGTATTGATAGGCCTTTTTCAGTTTCAAAAGCCCCCTTAACAATTCTTATTCTGCCTGGGATGTTTAGCAACGCTTCAAAATCATCAACCGACCGATATAAGTAGGCTTGTAAGGTCATTGATAAATTGGTGTGTTGTTTTGCGGCTTGCTGATATACGCTTATAATGTTATCTGTTTGGTTGGTACTTTCGGCACTAATAATTACTTCAATATTTCCGGCCGCGGCTGCCTCGCATATTTGATTTAAATTATGTAAGCACAAATCGCGTGAAATACCTAAACCTATATGCGACAGATCGAGCGATACCGTACTGAACAGGTTTTGATTGATAATTTGGTGACATATCCTAATAAATTCGATTGTTGCTTCATTAGCCTCAACTTCAGTTTTTATATTTTCACCCATGTATTCCATGGAGCATTTAAAACCATTTTTATTCTCCGCAATTACTTTTGCAATGGTTTCGTCTAAGGTTTCGCCGCCTATGTAACGGTTGGCAGCTTTTTTAACTGTTTTGAAAAGCAATTCGTTACCTAATAAAAAATCCTTTGCCTCCTGGTTTAATGCGGCTTTTCGTAATGCTTCGGCACCTATATTCAATAAATTGTTCATGTTGTTAAGTTGAAAGATCAAATTTTGCGATCCTAATATAACAAGACGTTGAAATGGTTAATGATGATACAATAAATTTAATATAAGTCGCCTTCCCACCCCATAAAACAGAAACGATCCGCTCCCGGCATGGAGCAGATCGTTTCCTGATTGTTTATCTAAACTGTTTCGGCTATTAATATAGAGTAAACTCTACACGGCGGTTTTGCTGACGACCGGCAGCTGTTTTGTTAGTTGCTATCGGTTGGGTTTTACCATAACCTGTAGCTTCTATACGTGATGCATTTGCACCTTTGCTTACTAAGTAAGATTTAATTGATTCGGCACGGTCTTTTGATAACCTTAAGTTCAAATCTGCTGAACCGGTGTTATCAGTGTGACCTGCAAGTTTCAGACTAAAGTTTTTGTCAACCAATAATTGAGCTACTTTATCTAAACTTGGGAATGATGTAGGGCGTATAGTCGCTTTACCTAAATCAAATTCCAGGTTTTTGATAGCCTCTTTTACTACACGTTTGTCTTCTTCAGTTACATAAACCTTCACTTCTGGTTTAGCTAATTGGCAACCTGAACCATCAACCTTGGTGCCGGCTGGTGTGTTAGGGCATTTATCGTTTACATCAACCACACCGTCGCCATCGCTATCGGTAGTCAGTTTTGACAGGTTGGCGTTGGTAGCATCTAAATCAGAACGTAATTTTTGATTTTCTGCTTTCTGCGCGTCAACTTGTGATTGTAACCTTTGTGCTTCCCACAGGTACTCGGTACGCATTGAGTTTACCGGGTTATGTGTTGCTAATTGTGGTTTTGATGATTTACCCAGGGCAAATTCTAAACCTACGTGAGCGTAAGAGAATTTATCGTTAGTAAGGCCGTATTTGTAACCGTCAACATTGTTGGCGTTAACAAAATTTACCTGGTAACCTAAATCAAGGTTAACTGCCGAACCCAGGTTGATTTTAAAACCGGCACCTACCGGGATGAAGAACTCACGAAGATCTGATCCTGCTCTTTCTGTAGTACCATCGGCAAGGGTTACTGATGGTCTGTATGCTAATACACCACCACCTAAACTCAGGTAAGGTTGTATAAAGCCTTGTTTGTGTCTCCAGTTGATATTTGCTAACGTAAAGTTAGCACTCAATGCTGCCGACCAGTTAAGATCTGTTTTAAAGCTTGTAGGGGTATTGCCTGATGGATTAGTTTGACCAACGGCACCTTCTAATTTACCCCTGAAGAAATCGGCCTGTATACCGAATGAATGAAGTATTTGTTTTTTTACATAAGCACCATAGCCAATTTGCTCGTGCGGACTTTTAAAATCCTGGTTATTCATGTTGCCGAAAATAGTATAAGGTGACAACATACCACCGTGTACACCTATCGACCATGTACGAAAAGAACCGCCGCCCGAGAATGGCTGAACATAGTTTGAAGAATTATTTGTTGTATCGGCTGTTTGCGCGAAAAGTTTACCACCTATCAAAATGCCGGTGAGCATTAACGAGGCTTTTTTAAAATTTGGTTTCATATTATTAATGTTTGATATATGCTTTCGTATATAGTGAAAGCTATACAGCCAAAGGCAACATTAATGCCACGTAACCCTAATTGAATTTTACTATAGATGAGTTTACAGTTAACTCCAACTCCTACAGTTTAACATAATTTAACATTAATGCACTGTATTGCAGCATGTAAGTATGGCAATTACAAGATTGTTAATATTAATTTGAACAAACGCATCCAATAGTCAAACGCATGCATAATTATGGACTTAATAATATACAGTTTGTATCATTTATGCGAGATTTGGTTACACTTTTTCACAGAACCGTGAAGTTAAGCCATTACCGAAAGCGTACTAAAGATGTTTTTTGTAAGCGAAAAATCTCCCGTAACTATGGCCTTCCCCTCCGCTGCTACAGGTGTGATGCCTTTGGTGAAGAACTGCCAGGCAGTATCCGGGTCAATAGTAACCGATGCATCGTGCGTGGTTGCAGTTTGTTTGATGAGTTGCCAATTGTTGCTTGCCTTTTGAAGATACCATGTTCCGCCTGCTTCGGTACTTATGGTAATGGCTACGGTGGTTCCGGCATCGGCCTCAACCTCACGGTAATTGTACGGGATGCCGCGCATAAAGGTATCCATGCAAGGGTAAAATAGTTCCGGAGTAATAATGCCGGGTTTATTTACCGCATGGCGAATCTGTTGCTGATGGTGCCACTTTTCGGTATACTCACGTGCTGTATGGAACCAGTTAACCGATTGCTCCTCTCCTGCCCAGCTCACCGCGTATTGTGCGGGCGCGAAAGGATCAAGCGATGAAAAGTAAGCTGTATACTGTTCGCCGGTATCAGCCAGCATGCTTATTAACTGTTGCGGACTTACCCTATCCATCGCTTCTACAAAAACAGCGTTCAGGTGGTTAAGGTAATTTACGAGGTCGCGGTACGAATTGATATTTTGCGGAGGTTTGCCGCTGTAGTGATGTGCCGATGATATTACACGCAGGTTACCGTCGAGCAAGTGGGCGGCGATGTCCTTTACCGTCCATAATTTGGCGATGGTAGGTTTGCGCCATTCTTCGTCGGTTAATGATTTTAAAAGATCAATGAGCAATCCATCCAATACCGGGAACAAATACAGCGTAGGTATAGGGACATGATTGCTCATTGATGAAATTCTTTTTTTGGTAGTAAAGAATTATTCGGCCGGGTGGATAAATACCTGCCATTTAATTTCGGCACCGGCTTTTTCTAAGGTAGCCGCTACCGAACAGTATTTATTTATAGATAATTCGGCGGCACGTTTGGCTTTGTCCTCGTCGATATCGCCATATAAATGAAACTCGATATCAACATTTTGCCATAACGAAGGCTCTTTGCCCGCTTCACGGTTGCCATTGATAACCATTTTATAGTCTTTAACATCCTGGCGTTGTTTCTTCAATATGCTGATCACATCAATAGCCGAGCAACCGCCAATACCCATTAAAAGCATTTGCATAGGGCGTACACCAAAATTTTCGCCGCCGCTTTCGGGGCTGCTATCCATGTTTACGGAGTGTCCGTATTCGTCACGTGCTTCAAAACCGAAATCGCCATGTACACGTGAAAGTTCTATTTTAGGCATAGTAGTATTATATATAAAGCTAAGTTATGAATTTGCCTTGCATTGCCGTGCAGGTAGGTATTAAAAATGATGTTATCCTGAATTAATGCGCGTGTGCTTTAGGCACTTTGAAGTTATGATTATGATTTATCAGTAAAAAACAATTATCTTCAAATCCTGAACAACTCTCAAATATGGCCCTCAATTACATCTGGATCGCGTTTTTTGTTATAGCCTTTGTGGTAGGGCTTATTAAACTCATTTTTTTAGGCGATACTCTTATTTTTCAGCAGATGGTTGAGGGAATGTTCAATTCGTCAAAAGCATCGGTGATGGATATCGCCTTGCCTCTGTTGGGCAATATGGCTTTTTGGCTGGGTATAATGAATATTGGTGAAAAGGCTGGTGCCATTAATTTTCTTTCACGCATAGTTGGTCCATTTTTTCAACGCTTATTTCCTGATGTACCTAAAAATCACCCCGCTACCGGGCAAATGATGATGAACTTTTCGGCTAACTTATTGGGACTCGACAACGCAGCTACTCCACTGGGATTAAAAGCAATGGGAAGCCTGCAAGAAATTAATCCCGATAAAGAAACTGCGTCAAACGCGCAGATCATGTTTTTGGTGCTACATACGTCTGGTTTGCAGATATTACCTGTTACTATTATCGCCCAGCGTGCTATAATGGGTTCTACCAATCCTGCCGAAATTCTTATTCCTTGCATTATTGCAACATACGTGGCTACAGTGGCGGGTATGATAGCTGTGGCTATTAAACAACGTATCAATTTGTTTGATAGGGTAATAATTGCCTGGCTCGGTGGCGTTACCACATTTATTACATTGCTTGTTTTATATTTTCATTACTATTTAAGTAAAGATCAAATCAGCCTGGTATCATCGGTTGCCAGTAACCTGATTCTGTTCAGTATTCCTATCGCTTTTATATTGGGTGGTGTACGCAAAAAAGTAAATGTATTTGAAACCTTTATTGAAGGTGCTAAGGGAGGATTTGAAACGTCAATAAAAATTATTCCTTACTTAGTAGCCATGCTGGTTGCAATCAGCGTTTTTCGAACTTGCGGTGCGCTTGACTACATGAACGATGGCTTACGTTGGGTTTGCGTACAGTTTGGCTTTGATACAAGGTTTGTAGATGCCATGCCTGTAGCCTACATGAAACCCCTAAGTGGTTCGGGTTCAAAAGCGATGATGATAGATGTAATGAAAAACTTCGGCGTTGATAAGTTTGCCGGGCAGTTAGGCAGTATTTTCAACGGCTCTGCCGATACCACATTTTACATTGTCGCTTTGTACTTCGGTACTGTGGGCATCAAAAAATCACGCTATGCTATTCCTGCCGGTTTACTGGCCGATCTGGCCGGTGTAATTACCGCCATTTTTGTTGCTTATTTATTCTTTGGATAGTTTATAGATCAAAAGCCGGGCTCATCACACAAAAGCAATTACTATGTGTTGAGCGTAATTAACAGTTTACAAAATGGACGAATTCAAAGAATCGATACTTACCTCAAAAGCCGTTATGGGCCGTACGCAATACCAAACTACAGTTAGCGGCCTTAACCATACCATATTAGTTGATGAGCCTGCTGACAAAGGCGGTACCGATACCGGCATGGATCCGTTTTCGTTACTGTTGGCCAGCCTGGGCAGTTGTACCGCTATTACGCTGCGCATGTATATTGAACGCAAAATGTGGGTGGTTGATGAAATAACCGTTGACCTGGAAATGTTTAAAACCGGCAATGGCACGCTGATAGAACGTAAACTACAGTTTAAGGGCGAATTAAAACAGGAGCAGATTGACCGCCTGGTTGATATTGCCGATAAATGCCCTATTCATAAAATACTGGAAGGAAATATTAAGATTGATACTTCGGTTATTTGAGATGGGTATAAAAAATTCAGGCCGGGAACCACCCCGGCCTGAGCCAATCACTCTAAAACAATCACCTCTAACCAAAAGAAGTATCTTTAAAGTAATTATATGTTGAATTATAATTACTGACTATTTAAATATGATGGTCAAATATACAAAAAAAATATTTTAGTTGTTTAAACAACAATTATATTACCTATAACTGACATTGCGATGATAAATTATCTTAAGCCTTTAATAAATATTTCGGCAAGCAATAATCTTTTCTGATGAATATCTTCGAGGTGTTCCTTATCAGGAAAGGCCACTTTTTTATGCGAAGACGCGCACATGCGTACCCCGTGCAGGGCATCAAGCAATAGCTCTATCAGGTTTTCGGGGTGTTTGGTGAGTTTTATAGAGCCGCTGTCTGTTTCCTGTTGTAAACTGAGCATCAGCATTTCTACTTCCTTTTTATGAATGAGCGCTAATATATCCCAAATCATGTCGGGCAGGTTCTGCTCGTTGATCCTGAAAAAATCGAAGAAGTTATAGTTCCTGGCTACAAAGTTGTGCTTGGTATTGATCTGGTAGAAGAAGGCCTCCTGCAAGTTTACAAAAGTACCTGAACGTTTTTCGAGCAAATAAATATAATCATTAGCCAGTTTGCGCATTACCTCCACGTATAACTGGCTTTTATCCGGGAAATAATAGTACAACAAAGCCTTTGACATGGCAAGGTCGCCGGCTATTTCATTCATCGTAGTTTTCGAATATCCGTAGTGTAGAAACCGGCTGTGCGCGGCCTCAAGTATCTTTTCTTTTTTCGTATCCTGCTGATCTATAACTGTATTCATTTATAATTAATATGATAAGATATATAAATATAGATGTTTAACCGTCAAAAGCTGACTTTTTTGTCAAAAAGATCAATGTTTAAAAATGAAGCCATGTACTATTTGTACATGGCTTCAGGTATTATTCATGATGTATCGAAAGCTGGCTATCTGCCTTAATTCAGCAAATAATACAACTGGTTAAAATTATAGGTAACACCAATCACCACCCTGCCCGATGGCTGCGGATGATCATCGGCCGCGGCCCAGGCTTTAGTTTGCACGGCGAGGTTGAAAGTGATATTCTTCACAAATACATCCACCCCTACACCACTCATCAGGTTGTTCATTACGTGTTCGCCGGTACGTACGCCACGGTATTTTTCACCCCCCGAATATTCGTAAGCCAGCTGCGCCGATGGCACCATTTTTACAGTATTGGTAATGCCTACATTATAAAACAGGTTGAGGTAACCTGTAGTGCTGTTGGCTATACTTACCCGGTCGGCGTTTTCGCCGTTTACTTTATAGGTGCCACTTAAGCTTACACCCGCTTTTTTGTATCCGGCCATGTAGTTAAAATACACGAAGCCATCGGTGCTGCCTGTGCCGGTTTGGCTAAGCGTGTTATATTTAATACCCTCAAAGTTTTCGGCATTGTATTTACCCGTAGGCAATTTAATACCCAAGCCTACTATCAATCGCTGGTTAATTACCTTCCTGTCCAGCTTTCTTAATAAATGATAGCCTGCGTAAATATTAATGTCGCCCAAACCTGCAAGGGTACTGGTATTGCCGTTATATTTTTCTGTATTAGATACATAAGGCACAATAGCGTTGATCTCCAACCTGCGGGCTGCAAAATAACGGGCACGTATTTCGGTAGCACGGTATACTTCGTAGTCGCTTGGGTTACCCGCGTGGTTAGTAATCACCCCGTTACGGTTAGCACCTGCCGGAAAGAAACTTGCACCCGCCGGAAAAAACGCGTGCTTTTGCCCCAGGTAACCGTTGAATGAGCGGTAACGGTGTATCAGTGATATACTGCTTTGGTTATCATAAGGAGTTATCCCCATAAAGCAACCGCATATATCACAGGCCTTTGCGGTTATGCTGTTTAAAAATAAGCTTGCGCAAAGCAGCAATGCAAAGCGAAATTTATTGCTCGGCAAACCTTTTGTCGTGTATGAAATCATTATCTGTTAATGTTTTTAAAAATGCGATGATCTGTGTTTGTTCGGTTTGGGTAAGCGGGATGCCCGATACGCCATTCTTCTTTAATTCGGCATCCAGGTTCGGATTATTCTTTACGCCCGAATTGTAATGTTCGAGCACCCTTTTAAGCGTATTAAAGCGGCCGTCGTGCATATATGGCATGGTTACTTCAATATTCCTTAAAGTTGGTACACGGAACTTGCCTCTGTCCGCCTCGTTTTGTGTAATGCTGTCGCGGCCACGATCTTCACTGTACAGATCAAGACCATTAGACCGGTACGACAGATCGGTAAACAAAGGCTCCTTGTGGCAAACCGAACATTTTTGAATGAACAATTGGTAACCCGCTTCCTCATCTATGCTGAAGTCGCCGCCTGTTTCTTTACGAATATGCTTATCGTACTTTGAATTAGCCGAAACCAGCATCGACATGAATTGAGTTAATGCCCTGAACATTAATTGCGACGTAACTGTAGATGTACCGAATGCCTTATTGAACAGCGCCGGGTATTGATTGCTTTTATTCAATACATCAACCACATTGGTTAGCGTATTAGCCATTTCGCAAGGGTTGGTGAGGGCGTTAAGCGGCGATACCTCGATGTTGCGCACACCGCCATCCCACATAAACTCCTGTTGCCAAACCAGGTTAAACAGCGGCGGCGTATTGCGTGTGCCCAGGCAATTATCTACACCGTGACTAACCGAATGATCAAGATTGGCAAACGCCGCGAAAGGTTGGTGGCAACTGCCGCATGATACCGAACCATCGATAGATAAACCACTGTCGAAAAAGAGTTTACGCCCCAGTTCAAAACCGTTTTTTGTTACGGCATTGTTCTCAAAAGAGTAAACCGGTTGTGGAAAATTTGATGGCGCCACAAACCTGACATCGTCAGGCTGTGGTGCATCATTACTTCCTTTTCGGCAGGCGATAACAGCAATTAAAACAAGCAGTATAATGATAACTGTTGATTTACTGTTCATCGGCCTAATTATGAATATGTTCTACAGTAATAAAACTACTCGCGTAATTATCGGCCACTATTACCGAATTAACCCCACCCATAGTGAAGTTTAAAGCTGCAAAATCAACATTGGCCTTACCGGTGAACATAGTGGCCGCGTTAACCGCAAAATGCACTTCGGGCTTGCTGTTATCACGTACACGTAACAAGTTGCCGCCAAATGTTTGGGTAGCGGTACGTATAGTATTGGTGGGTGATTTTGCACCGCCAATATGGAAAGTTAACGTATTACCTTTAGCTGTCGACTGTGGCGAAGTGCCCTCAAACTTTACAAAAATATAACCGCTGCTCCATGCCCAAAACATGCCATGGGCGGGATCTAATGCGTTGGTTTGCGCGCCTGCAAAGTTGCGCGCGCTATCCACACCTATTGTAAAATTAATGGCTTTATAATCGCCCGCAGGGATACCCTCTAAAGTTTGAAAACGGCTTTGCGGTTCTGAAGCGTCCATTAACAGGTAGCTTTCAGGTACTTTGTAAGATGAACCATCTTCCTTTACCAGCGAAATATTGCTTACGTAATATTTAAATGTGGTGATGTTATAGCTATCGCCGTGGGCATTTTTATAGGTTTCGGTATTTAATACCAATGGCTCCTCGCCTACCAAATTCTCAAACTCCAGCTGTACTTTACCCGTACCGCTTACGGTTGGTTCGGCATCGTTGCTTTTGCTGCAAGAGGTATATATAACAGATGTAATAGCGGTAATTACCAATAAGATGTATTTATTCAGTTTCATGATTTTTTAATAAGGAATAATAAAAGACGAGTGCAGAGAATTACCACAGCATGGTAAATTTCAACACATAGCAATGCCTGCAATTAATGCGGCATCAACAAAAAATAATGGGGAGAAACTGATTAAGCCCGCGGAGGCTGAAAGATAGTAGCTGCATGCTGCGGAAGTGCAACGGATAGGTAAGGCGAATTAATTTCCTGCAATAGTTTTGCAGTGAAATTGAACCGGGTGCCGGTGTTCACAAAAGCTTCCTGAAAATGATTCTTTTGCGATTCGCGCTCCTGGCTTTTTTCTTTCTCTTCTGCTTGTTTGATTTTTTTGGCCAGGTAACAGCGGCCATTACAATGCATCTGAGGTTTATCGCGGTTTTCGCACAGCGTGGCAGCTATGTACTTTTTGTTTAGCTCATAACCCGCATACACAAACAACCTGGTGAAGTTGCTTATCAGCAATGCGGTAATTAAAGTTATGGCTATAAAGCTGCGAAACATATTGGCGGCAAAGGTAATTGCTGAAGCTTTAATAAACAAGTCTCTGCAATGGCAAATTATTCCGCTGCTGTTTTATGTTTAGTAAAAATATAAATCAATAATTAACAGCTATTGTTATTCAGGTACATCAACTTATAAATTGAATATGAAAATTCATCAAAACAATGTACTTGGCGAATTAGGGAGCGCCATTGGCAAAGGTTTATTAGCCGGACTTGCCGGTACGGCAGCCATCACCCTATCGCAAATAATAGAAATGAAAATAACCAAACGCGAACCAAGTGATGCCACGGTAAAAGTAGTATCAGAAACGGTAGATGTAAAACCTGTTAGCGAAGAGCAAAAAGAAAAGGTATCGCAGGAAATCCACTGGGCTTATGGCACTGCCTGGGGTGTTACCCGTGGTTTAATATCACTTACCGGCTTAAAAGGATTGCCGGCAACACTGGTACATTTTGCAGCTATATGGGGTACAGCACTGGTTGTACTGCCTAAATACAAAGCCGCCCCGCCTATTAATGAAGAAGAACCCAAAGCTATTGCTATCGACGCTTTTCACCATGCCATATACGCCACCGCAGCCGGATTGGCATTTGACGCGCTCGACGCGGGCAGCAGAAACGAACGTAAGATCAGGGGCATCGTTAAACATTTAAAACTAAAAGGTCTGCTGAATAAATTGAAGTTTTAAATAAAGTAGATCTACACAAAAGCCATCATAACGAATATTTTATGATGGCTTTTGTATTTTAAAAGATACTTACCGGCAATACCAACTCAATACGATTACTGCCGCTGCCGCCAAACAAGTCCCTATCCAATAAATGGCTGTAGCGAATACCGAAGGAGATAGATTCCTGGTTAAAGAACTTGGTATCAAAAAATACCGCGCCGCCAACCGAGCGGAAATTAGCCTTAAACTTGCTGCCATCTACATAAAAGTCAGATGCATGCGTATACTCATAAAACACGTTGCCCCTTAAGCGCAACAGGTACACCGTGTTAGCCACTCCGGCATCGGGATAGGCTATCGGGAAATGATAGTTCACTCCTACCTTATTCATCTTGTAAAGGTTTTCGGCTTCGTAACCGCGCGAAAAAGCAAAGTTGTTAGAAAAACCGATCACGTTGTTCTGCCCCTTTTCCTGGTGTGCCGCGGTAACAATCAGGTTATGATTGGCGCTCAAACCCGGGAAGTAGAATGTGCCCAATGCTAAAAATTGGTTAGCGTTAAGGTTAATGGCCGATTTATAAATGAAAGAAAAGCTCTGCCCAAATCTTGGGAACAAATTCTTCCTCGCCTGCTGAATATGGGTAGAAAAGTTAATGTAATTATTTAAATAAGCATATCTGCGATCAAGGTTTCCATAGCCATTGCGGTAACTGGTATTGGTAAAGTAAATATCACTGCCAATACTTAGACCAGTAATTTGCTTGCCTCCGCTAAAGTTGAAAGGTATTTGTAAGCCGCCATGCAGGTCGGTTTCTGTCCAGTACACATTGTTACCCCTGTAATAACGGCGACGGTCGATAATATAATCGGCACCGGCTGATATGTACGGGTATAAAGCGCCGTATACCGCGTCAAAACCGAATTGCTTGTACCCTTCGTTATTGTTGTAGTTGAATGATAGTTCGGATTGAAAAGTATTCAGCACGTTCTCGCCCCGTAAAGCGATTCGGTAGTTAGGGTCGCTAATGTCGGGGATCAGGCTATGGAAATTAAACAGGTTATAAGCCTTGTTGTAATTTTTAACAGGCAAAGGCTTATCTGCTACCGAAGCCAGCAAATTGGTAGCGCTATCCTTTTGCAGAGCACTGATATTGAAGTTTGATAAACCTACGGGCAAGGCTTTATCTGCAAGTTCGGTAAGCTTAGTGTTTCCCTTATCCGTTTCATTTAAGCGGAAACCGTTCACGGTAAAGTGAACCCAGGTGATTTTGTTGTTAGAAACGGCCGCCTGGTAATGGCCGATGTTAGTATCGCCTCCCGGTAGCTTAACGCTGAAAAGTTTTTGGTCGGAGATGCTCAGCGCGTACAGGTTATCATTGCTGCCCGTTGTAGCCGAAAAATAAACGGTATCGCCTCGTATAGTGAGGTAACCTATAGGCTGGTAGCTAAGCGATAAGAGGTATTTACTTTCACCGGTTTTAACATCTACCTGTGCTATGGTCATTTTGCCTTCGGGAGTGCGGACGGCGGTAATAATGCTGCTCTCTTTATAAAACTTAGGGTAAGTGTAGAACAGGTTTTTACTGTTGGGGATGTTTGCAATACGCTTGCCATCAGCTGTATTTACAATATGCAGTTCACTTTTGCCCGAAGTTGCCACATCAACCGCCACTATTTTGCTGCCATCGGCACTAAACGAGGGCGAAAAGTATTTGCTGCGCGATGTAATGTTCTTTTCTTTCCCTGTAGCAATATCAAGCACCCTGATCTCGCTATAATTACGGTATCCCCAGCGTGCATCCGGGCGATAGCCTGAATAAACTATTTTGCCGTTGCTGTAATCAAAATAATCATCGGCTACCAATCCGCGTGAAGTGATCTTTTTCTCCTGCTCTCCTTTTTTAATCACAAAAGCCGGGATATGATCGTAACTGCTTTTCAGATAGATCAATGTACTATCATCCGCATAAACCGGGAACTCCTGGTTGGCCACAAAATGCCCTTTAGCCAACGGTGCAATAGTTTGCGCCGGAAATTGCTGTTTGAAATAATTTAAAGCATCCGTCCGGAATTGCGCGTAACTAACACCCGAATACCTTTTAACCGCTTTTTGAAACGGGTAAAAAAGCCCTTTATAAGCGGCCGCATCGTGAGTTACTTTACGCCAAAAATCGGCACCATACTTTTCGCGACCGTAAGCTACCAGCATGTAACCCATGGGGTAATGGTCGGGTATATAATCAATGTACGATCCGTTGCGCAGCTTCATCCAGCTGTAGTTTCTGTCGGCTTGCCACAACGCACGGTAGCTGTTGAAAAAGTAAGGTAACCGCCCCCTGCCCTGGCTGCTTACATGGGTTTCGTTGAACACGGCATCGCCCTCGTAAAACCAATTGGGCACGCTTAACTCATTGCCAAGCGCCTGTCCGCCATCGCCAAAAAATATACGCAGCACCCTTGACAGACCAACGTTAAAGTTGTTATACTGCTGCACATGCCTGAACTCGTGTATCGAAAGCAGTTCGGGCCAGTGGATGCTGCCCAGTTCAAAGCTGTTTTGCTGCGGTGTTAAATAAAATTCGCTACGGAACGGGGCCAAACCCACATAACCGTTTGTGGTAGTGGTTTGGTTTTGCAATAAAATGCTTACCTGCCTGTGTTTGTTGCCAATGGTTGGTTCTATCACCTTATCCATTTGATTGATGATGTTGGCCACTCTCAACCCTACACTATCCATACCGGCCGGGAAAATAACGCGGGCAGCTTTACTATCAACCTGTTTCCATTCTACTGAAGGCGGATTGCCGCCAAATTGCTGTGCCCGGCTTTGTGTCGAAAGGCTTATTAAAATGCAGGTCAGTAACAGTGCCCCAGGTGCATTTTTGCTGAACAAACAGGTATATGATAGCTTTAACATTTTACCTGTGAAAGTAAATAAACAAATTCAAAATTATTGAGCGGTTTGGGTAAAATTCAAATTCGATATTCAAAAGACATATCGCCTGCCAAAACTTGCTAACTTTGCCCATTCGTTATACATATATCATGGCTAAAGTTTCTATTAACCTGGCAACAGGCTCAATACAAAAAGAAGAAATTATTGTAGGGATTGATTTGGGGACTACCAACTCGTTGGTGGCATTTATTAACCCCGAAAAACAACCGCATGTAATTAATGATGCAGGCAAGGGCGTGCTGGTGCCATCTGTAGTGCATTTTGGCGAAACCGGCGATATTACTGTGGGTAACGAAGCTAAGGAGTACTTAATTACCGATCCGCAGAATACCGTTTTCTCTGTAAAACGCCTGTTGGGCCGCTCGTACCATGATATAGCGAATTATAAAGATTTTTTCTCGTACAAGGTTATCGACGATAACACCGAAAGCCTCGTGAAAATAAAGGTTGGCGATAAATTCTACACCCCTATTGAGCTTTCGGGCCTGATATTAAAAGAACTAAAAGAACGTGCAGAGCATGCGCTTAAAACCCCGGTTAACCGTGCGGTGATCACGGTTCCGGCCTACTTTAACGATTCTCAGCGCCAGGCTACGCGTGATGCCGGTAAACTTGCCGGCTTGGATGTATTGCGTATTGTGAATGAGCCTACAGCCGCCAGCTTAGCTTATGGTATCGGTTTAAATCCGGAAGAAACTAAAACCATAGCTGTTTACGATTTGGGCGGCGGTACATTTGATGTATCTATCCTGCAAATACAGAACGGCATCTTCGAAGTGTTATCAACTAATGGCGATACCTTTTTGGGTGGTGACGATTTCGACCGTGCCATTGTTGATTACTGGATTGAAAAGAATAACATAGACAGGGCCGAATTTGCAGGCAACGCCGAGCTATCACAGCAATTGCGTTTAAAGGCCGAAGAAGCCAAAAAATCGTTTAGTCACCAAAGCTTGTTTAACGAAAAGATTGGTGAGATATGGTGCACTTTAGACAAGCAGGAGTTTGAAAACCTGATACTCGCCAAAGTACAACAAACCATTACCTGCTGCCAAAACGCGTTGAAAGACGCCAAGCTGGATGTAAGCCAGATTGACGAAGTAATTATGGTTGGCGGATCAACCCGTACAGGTTTGGTTAAGAAAATTGTTTCTGAATTTTTTGGTCGCGATGTACATAACGATATTAACCCTGATGAAGTGGTGGCTTTAGGTGCCGCTATTCAGGCAGATATACTGGCGGGTAACCGTCGTGATATTTTATTGCTGGATGTTACGCCGCTTTCGTTAGGGATTGAAACCATGGGTGGCCTGATGGATGTGATCATCCCGCGGAATGCCAAAGTACCTACCAAGGCAGGCCGTCAGTACACAACTTCTATCGACGGACAGGTGAACATGAAGATAGCCGTTTACCAGGGCGAACGCGACCTGATCAAAGAAAACCGCAAACTGGCCGAGTTCGATCTGAAAGGTATCCCGGCAATGCCCGCGGGTTTCCCTAAAGTGGATATTAACTTTTTGCTGAATGCTGATGGTATACTTACCGTACAGGCTATTGAACTGCGTTCGGGAGTTAAACAAGAAGTTGAAGTGAAGCCTACTTATGGCATTACAGATGAGCAGGTTGAACAAATGTTGATGGACAGCATTACCCATGCGCAGGACGACGTAAATCAGCGGATGCTGATAGAAGCCCGTACCGAAGGCGAGCAAATGATTTACACCGTAGAGCGTTTTATACAAAAGCATGGCCAGGCAGTTACCATTGAAGAAGCCTCCAAAACCCATGAATATCTTACCGCGCTTAAAACGGCTTTAACCAGTGGCGATAAGGACCTGATCCACAAAAAAATAGATGAGATCAATGAATTTACCCGTCCCTTTGCCGAGCGCTTGATGGACCAGGCGATCAGTCATGCGATGAAGGGTAAGGCTATTGAATAATTGCTAATACTAAAGTATATTAGTGCTTGTGTTTTAAGTAACGAACAAGCACTATGGCAAAGCAAAAAACCACCGAAACAGAAGTCAGCGTAACTGATTTTATCAATAACGTTGCCGATGAACAAAAACGTAAGGATAGTTTCCGTTTAGTGAAAATATTTGAGGAGCAAACCGGATTTAAGGCCAAAATGTGGGGACCAAGTATTATCGGTTTCGGCAGTTATCATTACAAATACGCCAGTGGCCATGAGGGTGATGCCCCTTTAACGGGTTTTGCGCCGCGGAAACCTTCTATATCCTTATATATGATGGTTGGTTTTGAAGGTAAAGACGAGTTGCTTGCCCGGTTTGGTAAATACAAAGCAGCCAAAGGGTGCATCTATATCAAAAAACTTGATGACGTAGATACAGAAGTGTTTAAAGATATCATATCCGCTTCCGTAAAAGCAGTTAAAGCATTATATCCGGATCATTCATAAAGTATTGCTCACAATAAAAACAAGAAAAGCTCCATAATTATGGAGCTTTTCTTGTTTTTATCTAACGGATATTACTTCAGTTCTACTTGTACTGAGGCGCGCGTTTCGTCGTAGAACAAGTTTAATGCTTTTGGTTTTGCACTTGCCGGAATACGGTAGGTAATGTTACTTTCCGATTCTTTGGTAGATTCCGGCTGGGCCGAAAAATAACCGCCGTCGGTTTGTGAAATAGAAGTGTTGTTATCTAACACCAACCTGAAATCAGATGGACTAATACCGATTGAGTTGCCTCCTATTTTTTCTTTATTGGTAAGGCTAAGTTTAAATACCAGCTCAATTCCCTGCGATTTTCCATCCGGATCGCTCAGGTCGGTTGCACTTACCGGTATAATTTTCACCGCAGCTTCTTTCTTTTTACCAAGTGTTGCTGTATCCGGTGTAAATGTAACGGTGTACGTTTTTGGTGTGTTGGTTGCCTGCTCGGCAGGTGCAGCCGTTGTTGGCGATGTTTGTTCGGCGGCGGCTAAGCTATCTTTTTTATCCGATTCTGTACTGCCCGCTTTAGGTTTGCAGGAATAGATCAACAACGAAGCCGCAGCTAATGCGATTAAGGTAATTTTTTTCATAGTGTTTTTTAAATAAATGTTGGGCTAAAATAATTATTTCTACAGTTTATGCAAATAGTATAATGTTATAAAAACATTAAGTGAAAAGATATAAACTATTGTTAATGATTATTGTAAGCGTAGTTCCGCTATAAAAGTGTGCCATAAATTGTATAACAAAAAAGCCCCGGTATACGGGGCTTCTCATTATAAATTGTTGATCGCTTCCTGTTCTTTCAGGGCTTCAATATTGTTGCTGCTGCTGTAATCGCTGGTTTGATTGGCAAAATCTTCGAGGATTGCCGCGATGGTGTCCAGGTTATCAGCTACACGCTGGTGCATGTCGGGCAAATCTTTTTCAAGTCGTTTATCGCCAAGGTCAATATTATCTACTTCTATTTTGGCGAGTTTTTGTATAATGGCTTGCTGACTATTTTTTAAATCTTCCAACTCATGGACTATCTTCTCCATCAGTGCAAATTTCTTTAACTTATCCATAGTATTTTAATTATGATGTACCCCTGTAAAACAATAATGCTGCCAAGATTTGGAATTATCAATATCAACTAATAACTTAGTTGATATGAAAGCAACCCTATTCACCATCTTATCATTGTTTATTTTTGCAGGTCTATATGCGCAGCAAACAGACAAACTTAATGATGCCCTACTGCTGGAATATTATCAAAACCAACGTTTTGCTGAAGCGGCACAATACTTGAAAACAACTTATGCTGAACCTGTTACCGATTTAAAGGCATTGGCAAGTTTGGCTTATACCTTTCAAATGGCAGGCAAATTATCAGATGCCGAAAGTTATTACCTGCGCATTTTAGCTACCGATTCAACCAACATACCGGTACTGTTCAACTTAGGGAACATTAACATACGCCGTGGCAACAATATTAAGGCGCTAAACTATTATAAGAGTATACTTAGCAGGGATAGCACCAATTTCAAAGTGTATAAGCAACTGGCCACTCTGTCGCAAAATACGGGTGATTTTGGCTCATGTATATATTATCTGCAAAAGGCTAACACCATCAACCCGACAGAGGCCGACGTAGCTTTTGACCTGGCGACATTCTATATCGGGCTAAAGCAAATTGCCCAGGCTGATAAGGTGATCAGTACCGCGCTTGAAGCGGATTCTGCCGATATGCAGCTATTGCAGGGAAAAGCGAAGATAGTATACCAGCTAAACAAGTATCCCGAAACCATTGAACTATGCAAAAAACTGCGCGAAACCGGCGATGTATCTTACAACGTAATAAGCATGCTGGCTATCTCTTACTACAATACCAAAAAGTACAATGAGTGTATTGAAACGTTTAGCGCGTTAGATGCTACCCACACTCAAAGCGAGGCTTCGTGGTATTATGTAGCGGTGAGTTACAAGGCACTGGGAAACCAAACTAAGGCGATAGCCTGTTTACAGGAATCTATAAAACAAGCCATATCTGCCAACGTTGATACTTATTACAGCGAGATGGCCGATAGTTTCGATAAGTCGGGCAGGCTTAAAAGCGCGGTTAACGCCTACAAGAAAGCATTACAGTTCGATCAAAAACCGATGACCTACTACGCGCTTGCCTCGTTATACGATGATAAATTGAAAGATAGGACAACGGCCTTAAAATATTATAAGCTATACCTGCAAGCCAACCCCACCGAAAAGCAAAAAAGCTATACCGAATTTGTTAAAGACAGGGTTACACGCCTGGCCCGTTAACGTTGCATTAAACGGGCTACGTATTTGCCTATGATGTCAAATTCGAGGTTAACTACAGATCCCTCCTGTACATTATGCAGGTTGGTATGCTCGTAAGTGTAAGGAATAATGGCTACCGAAAAGCTGTTAGCGTGTGAGTTAACAACCGTAAGGCTAATGCCATTTACACAAATGGAACCTTTTTCAACAGTTACATTACCTAATGAAGCGTCGTACTCAAAAGTATACTCCCAACTACCGTCGAGTGTTTTAAAGTGAGTACAAACGGCGGTTTGGTCAACATGGCCCTGCACAATATGGCCATCCAAACGGGCATTCATTTGCATGCAGCGTTCCAGGTTTACAGGGTCGCCAATTTTAAGGTGACCGATGCTGCTCTTGTTCAGGGTTTCTTCAATGGCGGTAACGGTGTGTATGCCATCGGCAACGGCAACTACCGTAAGGCATACGCCATTATGCGCCACCGACTGGTCTATCTTTAATTCGGCTGCTATAGTTGATTCAACCGTGATATGCAGATTGCTTTGATCGCGTTGCAGATCAACCACCCTGCCTAAAGTTTCAATAATACCTGTAAACATGCGGCAAAATTAACACATTACGGGGAGTTTATTGTCAGCCAAAAATCTATTTAAATATGCTGGGGATATCGTAACGCCGGTTTCGCAGATCGGGGCCACCAGCGATAATGGATTTGAGGTTAGCGAGGTAGAACGTCCACCCTACCTGGCATTGCACATACAGGTTCTTCAGCGGGTCTTCCTCTATCGGGATATTCTCGTGCGTAAGTTCGAGCAGGGTTAAACCATTGCGGCGCTGCAGGTCAATGGTTACAACACTACCTTTGGTAAAGGTAAATTTGATAAGATCACTGTCGTTAGCTTCCAGTATCTCTCCTTTTTCGTTAACATCATCCGTGTAGCCATGCCATTGCCAAAAGTAAGAGTCTTCTTTTTTTATATGTTCGTCGGCTTCGCGGGTGCGGCCTGCGATGGCATAAAATTCGGCCTTTCGTAAAAACCAGTGTTCGAGGCCGGCCTGAGTTGTCCAGGCATTGTAAATGGTGCGTACGTCGGTTGTAAAATCGGCTGTAATACTGAATTTGGTCCACCTTTGGTCAGTCATGGCGTAATAGTTAAGTGACAGGAATAATACATTAAAACTAATTATAATTATTTCGGTTTTGCTATCACCATTATATATTTATATATGCCCAAACAAAGCGCCGGAATTTTATTGTATCGTATTAAAGATCATCAACCGCAGTTCTTTATAGTGCATCCCGGTGGGCCGTTCTTTAAAAATAAGGACGCGGGCGTATGGTCAATCCCCAAAGGGGAATTTGAAAACGGCGAAGATATTTTAGCAGCCGCCGAGCGTGAGTTTACTGAAGAAACAGGCCAAGCCATCAATGGTGAATTTACAGCACTCGAACCTGTAAAACTAAAAAGCGGCAAAAAGATATATGCCTTTGCAGTTGAAGGTGAGGTAGATGAAAGTAAAGTGATCAGCAATACTTTCCCATTTGAATGGCCACCAAGATCGGGCAAAACAATAATGATACCCGAGGTAGATAAAGGCGATTGGTTTGATGCTGATACCGCCAAATTAAAACTCAATCCCGGGCAAATAGCGTTGATTGATAATTTGCTTCAAATATTATCCGGCAGGTTATCATAAAAATCCCCTGCGGTTTTTTACCCAATTTGATGTTTCAGTAACAACAGCAGTCTGGGTTTTCGCGGTTTTATTTGAGCTCAACAGCTTTTCCATAACCAAGGTCGCTATTATGGCTTCCTCCTTATTATCATCCTGTAATACATCCGGCTTAAAATACTTGTTTACAAAATGAGTATCGAAATGCCCTGATCTGAAAGCTTCGTGCTTCATTACATACCTGCCGAAACCCAACGTGGTTGTAATGCCGGTAATCTGGTACTCCTCAATCGCCCTCACCATGCGTCCAATGGCCTCTGTCCTGTCTTTACCGTAGGTAATCAGTTTAGCTATCATCGGGTCGTAGTAAATAGGAATTTCCATGCCTTGCTCAAAGCCATCATCAACACGCACGCCGGGGCCTTTCGGTGTTATGTAGGTTTGTAGTGTGCCGATGTCGGGTAAGAAGCTATTGGCCGGGTCTTCAGCGTAAACGCGCAGTTCAACCGCATGGCCGTTAATTTCCAGATCTTCCTGTTTGAAATTGATGGCTTCGCCCCTGGCAATTCGTATTTGCTCTTTCACCAGGTCGACACCGGTGATAAGTTCCGTTACGGGATGCTCTACCTGTAAGCAGGTATTCATCTCTAAAAAGTAAAAGTTTAGCTGCTCATCCATAATAAACTCCACGGTACCGGCCCCTGTGTAATTCACCGAGCGGGCTACATCTACCGCGCATTTACCCATTTGGGCGCGTATTTCGGCTGTAAGTATGGATGATGGCGCTTCTTCTATCACCTTTTGATGGCGGCGCTGTACCGAGCAATCCCGCTCGAAAAGATGTACGATATTGCCATGTGTATCGCCCAAAACCTGTATGTCAATGTGCTTTGGCGATGATACATAACGCTCAATAAATACCGAACCATCTCCAAAGGCCGATGTAGCTTCGGATACGGCCAATTGCATTTGTTCTTCAAAATCGGCAGCGCTATCAACAATACGCATCCCCTTGCCGCCACCGCCCGCCGCGGCTTTAATCAATATCGGGAAACCCACTTCAATAGCCCGCAGTTTAGCTTCTGCAACATCGGTAATGGCTTCTTCGGTACCGGGTACCATGGGGATGTTATATTTTAATGCAGCTGCTTTGGCGGATAGCTTGTTGCCCATTACTTCCATCGCTTCGGGCGATGGGCCGATGAGGATCAAGCCTGCATCGCGCACCTGCCTTGCAAAAGCGGCATTCTCCGACACGAAACCATAACCCGGATGTATGGCTTCCGCTCCCGTTTGCTTACAGGCGGCTATGATTTTATCGCCTACCAAATACGATTGGCTTGACGGGGCTTCGCCGATAAATACGGCTTCATCGGCATAGCGTACGTGCAGGGCGTCGCGGTCGGCAGCGGAATATACCGCCACTGTTTTGATCCCCATTTCGCGGGCCGAACGCATTACCCGTAAAGCAATTTCGCCACGGTTGGCTACCAGTATCTTTTGCATATATAACAAATGTATGAGATTTACAATATGGTAGTATAGGCTACGTCCGGCGATTTAGTTATTTTAAGGTGTTTACATTTTCAAATTTGTGAATATCTTTAATCAAAGTTAAAATGATATGTCTACTGAGGTAAATTGTCCGAGCTGCGGTTACGCGTTCCCTATTGAAGAGGTTATGGCTGAGGAGTATAAGAAGGAACTGCGCATTAAGATGCAGGAATACACCCGGCAAAAAGAAGATGAGTATCGTAAAAAAGACGAAGAATTTAATGCCAAACAGCGCCAGCAGCAACAGCAGTTTGAGGCACGTTTAAATACCGAGAAGCAAGAATTGCAGCAAAAGCTGGAAGAAGACCTGCGCAAATCGATAGCTACCGATTTTGAGAACCGGGTAGTACTGCTGCAAAATAATGTAAAGGATACCGAGGAAAAGCTCAAGCTATCGCGCCAGAAAGAACTGGAGTTTTTACAACGCGAACATCAGCTTAAACAAAAAGAAGAAGAAATGGAACTGGCCATGCAACGCAAGTTGCAGGAACAGCGAAACGAATTGAGCGAGCAAATCCGCAAGCAGGAGGCCGAACGCTTTAACCTGAAAGATGTAGAGCATCAGTTAAAGCAAAAAGAGCTTGAAAAGCAACTGGAAGACCAGAAAAAGCTGGTTGACGAGATGAAGCGTAAATCAGAACAAGGGTCGATGCAGTTACAGGGCGAAGTACAGGAGCTGATATTGGAAGACTTGCTGCGGGTTAATTTTCCGTTCGATGTGATTGAAGAGGTAGGCAAAGGCGTGCGCGGTGCAGATTGTGTGCAAACAGTACGTAACCAGTTTGGGCAGGAATGCGGACGTATTATTTATGAAAGCAAGCGCACCAAAGATTTCTCGATGGATTGGATAGAGAAATTGAAAAAGGATATGCGCGGTATAGGCGTTGATGTGGCCGTAATTGTTACCCAATGCTACCCCAAAGGGATGGATTGCTTCGGCGAAAAAGATGGCGTGTGGATATGTTCTTTTGATGAGGTAAAGGCGGTATCATACATACTGCGCGATGGGATATTGAAGCTGTACAACCTCGTTAAATCGCAGGATAATAAGGGTGATAAAATGCACCTGCTGTACGATTACCTTACCAGCAACGAGTTTGGCGAACAGTGGAAAGCCATTCGCGAAGGGTTTATGAGCATGCGCCTCAGCATACAAAAAGAACGCGATGCCATGGAACGACTTTGGAAAGCGCGGGAAAAGCAATTGGAAAAAGTACTGCTCAACGCCTCACATATTAAAGGTTCTATCGAAGGTATTGCCGGTAACGATGTAATACACCTGAGTTTAACAGATGATGAGGAAGATTACCTGTTAGAGTAATACAAAAGAGGCCATCAAATTAAATGATGGCCTCTTTTATTATCGTACTTTGTTCCTGTTATTTATCTTTCACCAACATGGCATTGTAACTATCGGCATCGGCCACAGTTTGATAAAAACTAACCAGATCGGCATATTGCTCTTTATCATAAGTGCCGTTTATTACCTGTATGTGGCGTTTATAAGTGATCTGATTATCCTTAACGGTAATTGTCGAAGTAAATTTACCGAACGGCTTATCTACATTTACATTTAATGGCTTGCTCGATAATTTATAACCTGACGGCACGGTGTATGTTATTTCGTCATCATCAGTGTAACCGCTATTGATGTATACCTTGTTCTGGCGATTACGCACCTCTCGCGGTACAGAAGTTCTTCGGTTGGCTATATTGGGTAAAAAGTAAAACTGGCTGCCTGTTATTGTGGCATAGTCGCGGGCGTTGAGCTTTATACTTTCGGTGGTAACAGGCAATATGGCCTTGTTTTGATCAAGCTTAAGACTTTCTATCTCGAAGTTATTGATATCGTATATCTTCTTCAGATTTTTAATTCGTTCGGCTTGCTGTTCTTCTATTATATATTCCCGGTTTTCGTACTGCGTACCCTTAAACACCGTTTCCATGTTGCCGCTAAGTTCGCCCTCGGGGTTTATAGCGAATATACCTTTACGGGTTTGTAAATTAGTTTGAGGCGAATAACTGGTTGTATGCATGAGCTGGCCACCGTTTGGTGTACAGGCCAGCACTACCCTATCATCAGTAAAATCACCTAAAAACCCAAAAGGCATTTTTTGGCTGGTACATTCTACAAATGTTGTATCGTTTTTAAATGGCAAGCATAAAATAGCGTGATTGGCTTGTGTCATACTCGAAAAATCTGTTAATAAACTCACTTTGCTTTCGCCGGCCTCAACTATACAATAATATGATTCAATCCCTACGGCCTTATATAAAGCCTGTGTATAATTTACTAATGCCTTGCAATCACCATAATTAAGCCGGTCAACATCTGCAGCCAGCATAGGTTGGTAACCGCCTATACCTATCTGCACACTAACGTAACGGGTTTTGCGCTGCATGTATTCATATATCTTCTTAGCTTTTTCTTTCGGATTGGTTATACCTGCAACCATTTTTTTTACCTGTTCAATAGTAGCAGTTGGCAACGCGTCCCGGTTAAGCAAAAGATTGTCATAACTCCATTTTCCAAGCTCCTTCCAATTGGTGAAAGTACCATAAAGGCCGCCATAACTAAATTTTTCGGGCGCTATATGCACAGTGCCAAGATAATCCTCTTCATTAGGACTGTAAGGCTCGGGTTTAAACGCCTTAATATTATCCGCGTTCCAGCTATATACTTTAAGCCCATCTTTGTTAGTAGCAACACTTACGGCTGATGGCAGGTTGGTTTCCTTATAACGGATATTAAAGTCGGGCTTGCAAATAAATTTGAAACTGCTTTTTTCTATGGCTACGCCCGGTTCACCGGTTGGCTGCCAGTCGTTAAAATTTAGCGATTGTTTTGAACGCACTTCAAATTCATATTCAATAGTGTAAGGGTAATTAACAACCGACGGACGAAAATGCTTCACCCTTGAATCCTCAAACAGCGAGAAATCGTTACCTGCATTTGCATCCTCAAAACTACTTTCGGATATTTTACCGGCAGGTTTACCATACTCATCGTATACCATACCTTTAATATATCTTATCAAATTACTCTTATTGTGCCACACTACAATATGGGCCATACCGTCGCCATTTTTATTAAGCACGGTTACCGCGGTTTTAAAATGGTAAATAGTGTTATTAAGATCTTTTACTTCAATACTTACCTCATTATTTCGCACCACCGCGCTTGCATAAGGCAACAGTGCTTTTGGTATATCGCTTGCAATGTAAGGCTGTGCAATCCCCTTTAATCCCCCAATCAGCAATAATGCTGCAATTACAAATACTTTCATTAATTCTTCTTGAAAACGATATCAGCCTTTTCCGAAACGATGATCTTATTATATAACTCCTTTAAATACGGATATTCTGCCGACGAGTAGAGGCCTCTGTTGAATTGTACAACATGTGAAAATGTAAACTGATTATTACCCGTCTCAACGCTTGTGACAAACTTGCCTCCATCATTAGGTAACGATACCGATACCAGCTCGGGGGTGCTTTCAATTTTATATTTTTCGGGCAGGTGCACAGTTAATATTACCCGTTCAGATGAAGGCATTCCCCAATCAACCGGGTAAGTGCGTTCATTAAGCTTGAACGGGTTAACGGTTATTTTATGCAGCATAAATGGATTGAACAAAAACTTGTTATTATCAAGATTGTCATATACATCTATTTCTACCTCATATTTTTCGGACAAAGGTTTATCAAAGTCATCAAGATTGATTATTTCCGAATTCAATATCTTCAGCTTTGGTTGTCTTTCGTCCAAATTTTCTACATACTCATCAACGGTATTAAATTTTTTGATAGCGCTGCGCTTTACATAAGCATCGTATCCGAAAGAGTAATTAGTGATAGAGCCCTTTAGTTTACCATTTTCCTGTAAAGTAAGATCAAGCGCGTAAGTGCTGCGTTTATTTTGGTTAGCGTTAAGGTCTGTCCAGTACGATGGTTTATCTAAACTCAATACCCTACCCTGGTCATTCAGGCATTTCATAGGTAACAGACTAAATGACAACATTGGGTCAGATGCGTCGAGCAGATAGCTTTTGTCACCAATATTAGCTTTAGCTACCACGTAATTAAATTCAGTTATTACAGGATAAAGACGGTTAACAACACCATTCTCACGGGTTGATAGTATCACCGCTTCACTATTGATGCCGGCCGAGCTTAAAGCGGCTACGAGGGCCAGGTTAATATCGGCTATACTACCTGTGTGTTTTTCAAAGGCCTTGCGTACACCATCGCCACTGTAAATACCTATAAACCGATTCCATTTAAAGCTTTTTTGAATAAAAGCGTATACTGCTTTGGCTTTTTCCAGCTCATCTGTTTTGCCTGCAAGTACCGGAACTAATACATCTTTAAACGCATTCTTTTTCTTCATCTGTCCGCCAAAAGCATCTTCCAGTTTAAGTTGGCGGTCAACGTCCTGCCATTCCTGGCTTACCTTAACTTTTGCACCAGTACGCAGGTTAATATAGTCCGACAGTTCAAAATATATGGCAGAAAGGTAGTTTTTTGGCGATGTCATGTAATCTTCCTCCACCAATGCAGGAATATCTTTCATGCCGAATATGAGTTTAGAACAATCGCATTTTGTTCCCGCTACAGAAAAACAATCTTTATCCACTTTGCCTTTATATTTGTCGCCCTCAAGTAGCTTTAAAACTCCACGCAAAGAAATATTATAGTTATATATAGCAGGTATACTTACCTGGTACTCAGAGCTTAATTTTGGAATATCCGACTGGAAAGCCCACTCCTTGAACCTGTTAAGCGAAAACGATTTAAGGTGATAACTATATTCAATCACGCTGCCATTACGCACATTGGGCATAGCAAATTTCACAGTGCCCCAGTGTTTGTTCTCTTTGGTAGTATAAACTTGTTTAGGATTTAACTCGGCCTGTTTTACATCTCCGTTTTCGTCATGATAAAAGGTTACGGCTTTTATATCGGTATAAGTTTCTGTATCGCCGTCTTCCCAAATATAAAAAGGCAATTCAATTTGCCCCTCTTTAAAGCCCTTGCTATCAAAGATCTTGATCTTTACATGATAATCCATCTCAAGCGCTATCATGTCGTTACTGCTTATCCAGGCGTTACCGTACTCGTTAAGTACTAAAGCGTGCGCGGAAGTATCATTCTTGTATGATTTCATGCCGAGATCATCATGCGAGAAAGTACCGTATTTAAAGTCCTGCGCCCTGCAAATACTTAGTAATGAAAAGAATAAAAAAGAAAACAGTACAGTTTTTTTCATGTGCCCGTAATAAAGTTTAGCGTGTATTAAATTATAACAAATTTGAAACCTGCACAAATAAATTTATATAGTATAAAGTTGGCATACTTTTGCGACCTTTGCAGCAATATTTACTTATGAAACTCATTTTAAAACGTCCGCTCGCATTTTTTGATATTGAATCAACCGGTACCAATATTGGGGCCGACCGCATATTGGAACTTTCTGTTATTAAGCTATTTCCTGATGGTAGCGAACAGGTGAAGACCTGGCGTGCCAACCCGGAAATGCCCATCCCACTGGAAACATCGTTGGTACATGGTATTTACGACGAGCACATTGTTAACGAACCTGTTTTTAAAGCCATAGCACAAGACGTAGCCGATTTCATACACGACAGCGACCTGGCCGGTTATAACTCGAACAAGTTTGATATACCCATGCTGATGGAAGAGTTTTTACGCGCCGGTGTAGATTTTGATTTGGACAGTCGCCATTTTGTTGACGTACAGAATATATTTCACCAGATGGAGCAGCGTACATTGAAAGCCGCTTACCAGTTTTATTGTAATAAAGATATCATCAACGCGCACAGTGCCGAAGCCGATACCCGCGCTACAATGGAGGTTTTGCTTGCGCAGATTGAGCGTTATGAAAATGCCGAGTTTGAGGATAAAAAAGGTGTGAAAAGCATCCCGGTTGTTGGTGATGTAGAAGCCCTGCATAAGTTTACCAACCTGAGCAAACCTGTTGATTTTGCAGGCCGTTTGGTTTATAACGAAGCCGGTGAAGAGCTGATCAATTTTGGTAAGCACAAAGGCAAACGCGTTGAAGAGGTATTTAATACTGAGCCAAGCTATTTTGCCTGGATGATGCAAGGTGATTTCCCGCTTTATACCAAACGCAAACTCGAAGAGATACATAAACGCTGGAGCGCAAAGAAAAATGCTGAGAGGCAAGCGGCTAAACCTGCGGCTCCAAAACCACAGCAACCAGCTGAGGGCGCACAAAAAGATTTTAAAAAGCCTTATGATAAGCAGCCACAGCAGCCTTACAAAAAGAAAGAAGAGCCTGCTAAGCCGGTTAATGAAGATATGCTGAAATTACTGGCAGATAAGTTTAAGAAAGCTTAATATCGAAATACAAACAATAAGAAACCCCGAATACATATTTATGTATTCGGGGTTTCTTATTATATAAACTCGAACTTTTTATCAGTTCTAAATTTCTACTTCAAAAATGCTATAAAAAGCAAAACGGAAGCCTCCTCTGTTCGATTTGACTTCCGTTTTAAACTCTATCTCGGGCCGTGGCCTTCCATAAAGCATCAAGTTTTGTGTATCCATGACCGATGCTGACCTCGCCTCTTACTCTCACGAGCACCCGGCTACTTCCTCATCATCGCTTCTTAACGTTTTCGCCCCGTAGAGCTCCACGCTTTCTGCAACACCCCGTTAGCTACATTTCTTTTTTCAAATACTTTCGTTATTGTCATTTTCATTGTAACTCAGATAACTCCTTTGATCTTTAGCTCCCCCGAAGGCTCGCCCGATTCAATTTCTGTTATTCTGTAAGGCTGTCAAAGTACGTCGTTCTTGATAATACTAAGATAGTGAGGCTGGTAACATTTGTCAAGTGTTATTTTGTGTTTTTTATTAACAGGTTATACACAAATTCATCCACATGTATTTATTGCTGATTATTAATGCTTTAAACTTATCTAAACGCAAACAAGACGCTTTATTAACAATGCACTTTTAAACAATTTCAGTTCAAATGGCCAATTTATACCGTCGTATAAATTCCTGATTATGTAATATTTATATTTTTTCTGTTAAATGCTTCCAATACCTTTTGGGTATATGGCGCACATGTAGCTTAGTATTTTTGCGTGATGCGATGTTTACACTCTTAAAATAATTCTTCCATAAGTGCTGATAAACTTCTTCATCTTCGGTATAGGCAGCTATTGTATTACCGGCCTTTGTATTATCTGTAAAATCGATGGAGACAAATTCGGCATCATGTAGATCGTAATACAGAGCATAGTTACGTTTGGTATCATATATCATCCATTTCTGATCGGCATAGCGGCTTTTAAAATGGCGGCGTAATAATGGCAGTACATTAAAATCGGGCTCAATAGCGGCGTAAAAAGTGCCATCCTGCAATTTCTGAAAACGTACGAATGCCTCCATTCTATGCTTTTCGCGGCGCATCATACGTACTATCTCCGAAACTCGCATCATATACTTATTGCCATAATCCTCTTCAATGTTTTGCGATGTATCGAAAACATGGCGTATATAACCCACCAATATATCATCCTCATTTTTTATATCGGCGGTGTGCGCTATGTACAGACGCTGCAACCCATCCGATGATAGTTTTTGATGCAGCGCTTTTAATACCCTGTTGGCCCGGGTACTATCCGTTATTACCGGCAGCACCTCGTTAAACAAAGCGGTATTATGCCACTCGCCTTGTTGTAGTTTTACATAGATCAGCTTACGCTCGTATATTTCAAAAATGGCAGTCAGCAGGCCTTCAAAAGTGCCGTCGTATAAAAGCGTGGTTGTCATAATTAAAAGAGGCTAAGTTGATCGGGTTTATTTTTAAGGTATTTACTATGCGACTCGGCCAAAATGAACTGCTTTATATTATTACCGGTAAGATCACGTCGCTCGAAACTGTTGCTGTTGCAGGTAATAAAATAGCGGGCACGATTAATGGTTACGCCCATCTTTTTGATCTGCTCCCAGTTAAGCTTACCAAACTTGCGGGCGCTCACAATTTTTTGCGCTGACTGTACCCCTATCCCCGGCACGCGTAATATCATCAGCAAATCGGCCTTATTAATATCAACCGGAAATACCTGCATATTACGGATAGCCCAGCCCAGTTTTGGGTCGATGTCTAAGTCGAGATGCTGTTGCGTGTTGCTTACAATTTCGTTCACCTTAAAACCGTAAAAGCGCATCAGCCAATCGGCCTGGTAAAGCCGGTTTTCGCGCACCATAGGCACGGCAGTATTTAACGCGGGCAAACGGTTATCGGCCAATACCGGCACATAGCCCGAATAATAAACCCTGCGCAGGTTGAAATTTTTATAGAAGTAATTTGCCGCACCTAAAATCTGTTGATCATTTTCGGGCGTAGCGCCTATAATTACCTGGGTGCTTTGCCCGGCGGGTGCAAACATGGGCGCTTTTTTAAACAGCTTCTTTTCTTCGGTATTTTGAATAATGCCCCGTTTCAGGAAATCCATAGGCTGTATCATATCCTGCCGGTTTTTATCCGGTGCCAATAGTTTTAAACCTTCTTCGGTAGGCATTTCCAGATTTACACTTAACCTGTCGGCATATAAACCGGCTTCATGCATCAGTTCGTCGCTTGCGCCGGGGATTGATTTTAGATGGATATAGCCGTTAAAATTATGTTCGGTACGGAGCTTCTTGGCTATTTGCACCAGCCGTTCCATCGTATAATCAGCATTTTTAAAAATGCCCGAACTCAGAAATAATCCTTCAATATAATTACGGCGGTAGAAATTAATGGTCAGGTCTACCACTTCCTGTACTGTAAATGCTGCACGTTTAATATCGTTACTCTTGCGCGATACACAGTAGGCGCAATCAAATATGCAGTGGTTAGTGAGCAATATTTTCAGTAACGACACGCATCGCCCATCTTCAGTATATGAATGACAAATACCGTTACTGGCATTACCCAGCCCCTTGTTCTCATTTTTGCGTTTACTGCCGCTCGATGCACATGATACATCATATTTAGCCGCATCTGCCAAAATGTTTAGTTTTTCCGTTATCCGTTCCGCATTCATATCAATCAAAAATACTAATATTATTAGTATTTAATATCTTTTAGCAATATTTGTTTTACTCCTTATATGTTTGAAAAACCACCGCTGATAAATTATTTATAAAATATATTAATCGTAGCGAAAAATATGGAATACTATTTGCTATTAATAGTTTATACACAAATGGTTATGAGCAAGAAAATATTGTTAGTGGATGATGACCGCCTGATATTGGAAGCGGTAAGTGCGATGCTCGATTATTATGGCTACGATGTAAAAACCGTATGGCGTGGTGAAAAGGTGTTTGAAACCATCGGCGAGTTTGAACCCGACCTGATATTGATGGACGTTCGCCTGTCAGGCATGGATGGCCGCATGTTGTGTAAAGCGATTAAATCAGTGAATCGGATACAGGATATTCCTATCATTCTTATCTCCGGTTACGGACTTAATCCCGACATATTACATGAGCCCGGCGCACCCAACGATTTTGTATTAAAACCATTTGATATAGCCGATCTGCTGCAAAGCATAGAACGCCAATTGGCCGCTTAAACACTATTTATACATTACAATTACCCCTGCAAATACTATTGTTATTACTTTAGCGGCTTATTATAATATATGATGCCGGATAAGTTAACAGTAAGTATTTTGGGGTGCGGATGGTATGGTTTAAGTTTTGCCGAATCATTAGTGGCAAAAGGCATAACAGTTAAAGGTTCTACAACTTCTCCTCAAAAGCAAAAAGAACTTAAGGCAAAAGGCATTCTCCCCTACGTGATCAAGGTTAATGCTGATGAAGCTACCGATGATGCCGATTTTTTTAAATGCGATATATTATGGATAGCAATTCCGCCTAAAACACGCTCTGGTGAAGGTGATAGTTATGTGCATAAAATAGAACGTATTATAGAATTGGCCGTGCTGCATAAAGTACAGCAGGTAGTGCTTATTAGTTCTTCCGGCGTTTATGGCGATCATAACCAGGAGGTGGATGAAATTACCGCGCCTAACCCTGTTACAGAATCGGGCAAGGTGTTATTACGGGCCGAAGACTTGGTAAGGGCCCAGGCTGAATTTACGAGTACTATTATCCGCTTCGCCGGATTGATCGGTCCGGGGCGTGATCCGGGGCGTTTCTTTGCCGGAAAAAAAAATATACCGAATGGCAAAGCGCCTGTAAACCTTATTCATCTGGACGATTGCATAGGTATCAGCCACGCAATTATAGACGAACAGGCATTTGGCTATACCTTCAACGCATGCTCACCATCACACCCCGAAAAAGCTGATTATTATACCCGCGCCGCCGAAGCATCCGGATTGGAAATCCCGGAATTTATTGATGAACTGCTGGAGTGGAAAGTTGTAGGGAGTATTTATGTGGATGATGTGCTGGGGTATAACTATACGACGTTGATTTAACCATGATTTAAAGGATTTTGTGGATTACCTTGATTTGATTTTAGGGATTAAGCCTGAATAGCAAATTCACCAAATCATTAGATTTTAAGATATATCAAGGTAATCCACAAAATCCTTTAAATCATGGTTAAATTATTCTTTTTCGGCCGCTTCTTTATGGCCTTTGTGCTTTTCTTTTTGGGCAGCTTTTAGCGCTATGTAAGCTTTCTTTTGGTCGGCGGTAAGTATGGCGCTGATTTGCTGATCTGTATTGGCTAAAATTTCTTTGCGGGCTGCCTTATGTTGCTTTTTATCGCCTTGTGTTTTATTGGCTTTTACGCTATCAACCTTAGTGACCTGGGTAAGTAAAATGGCATTCACCTGCTTGGCTTGTGTGACGTTTAACTTCAACTCTTTTTGCAGCTTAGCGGTTAAGTGTTGCGCTTTTTGACCAGGAGTTTTTTCCACTTTAGTTTGTGCATTGGCAAGGGTGCCTAAACCACCTACAAATGCTATAATTAAAAGTAATTTTTTCATTGTTTGTATTTTACTTATTGACTGTGTAAGATCCGGATGGTTTAATTGGTATTAAATTGATTCGTCCAGCAAGTATAAAATAGACTCATAATTTTCATTTACCGCGTGCGACATCGCCATTTCGCAGGTTTTGGTAGATGAATAATAGCCATCGTATTTATTACAGCTAACTTCTAATGCTTCGGGCATAGTGGCTGATGCTGTTAGTTCAGGAATTAAAAAGCCCCTGTCGCCGGCCATGCCGCAACAGCCCGCGTGCAGCGGCACAGTTACCTTTTCAGCGTAATGATTAGCCAGTTGTACAAATTTATCGTGCGTATGCATTTTATGTAAGGAACATACCGGGTGCACCACTACCGATTGCCTTTTATTCACTACCTGCTGCTTTGGCATTACTACATCGTGCAGGTAATCAACACAGTCTAAAATATTGAGCTTATCGTAACGTACTTTGTTATCTTCGGTAAGATGGGCACGCATGCTTTTAATCGCATAAGCACATGAACTCACATCGATCACTATAGTTAGCTCGCCGTTATTGCTCGCTTGCCACATTTGTTCAATAAACACATTGGCCATGTACTTATTGGCATCATTGTATCCTTTTGATGAGAAGATCTGGCTGCAGCAGCTTCCGAAAACATTACCTGGTACCTCAACTGTAATACCCGCTTTTGCAGATACGCTGATAAAGGTTTCCATCAGGTTTTTTTTACCATCGGCACTGCTGCCCAACATACGTGAGATGCAGCTGGGATAGTATAGTATCTTTTCGCCTGTAGATGATTTATTGATAGTTTTCAGGGCCGATAAGTCAGGCGGTGGCATGATTTGATCTGTCCACAAAGGCATAGCCGGGATCAGTTTCTTTACTGCCCCCGTGATACCTTGCATTGCCTTTTTGCCAAATATCTTATTAATTACAGAGCCCGATTTTAAAGCGAACCTCGCTCCCCAAACCATTGCGCCAAAGTTTTTGGCTACCAATAATGCTGCTTTATTAGCAAACGGCGAATGGTTTTCACGCCTTAATCTTTTGATCAGTTCACCCGTATTAATATCAACCGGACAAGCGGTTGCGCAAAGACCATCAACTGCGCAGGTATCCATACCATCATACTGAAACTGATCGAGCAGGATCTTGTGATTGAGCTTATCCCCCTTCAATTCCATCTTTTTTAACTCACGTCGAATCACAATTCGGCGACGTGGCGTAGTGGTTAGGTTTCGGCTGGGGCATTTATGTTCGCAATAACCGCATTCAATACATTTATCTACTTCATGCTCTACCGTTGGCAGGGGCTTTATATTCTTGATGTGGACGTTTTTATCTTCATTAATAATTACTCCCGGGTTGAGCAGGTTGTTTGGGTCGATCGCCTGCTTCAGCTGCTTCATCAGGTTATATATGTCGCCACCCCATTCGGTTTCAACAAAGGGAGCCATGTTACGGCCGGTGCCATGTTCGGCCTTTAAGGCGCCATCGTATTTTTTTACTACCAGCTCCACCACATCCTGCATAAAGCGGTCATATCTAACAACTTCTTCGGGCGAATTAAACTCCGGCGTTATCAAAAAGTGGATGTTACCATCGCGGGCATGGCCGAAGATGATGGCATTATTGTATTCGTATTGCTTAAATAAAGCATGCAGATCAAGAATCGCGTCGCCCAGCTTTTCAACCGGGAATGCCACATCCTCCAGTATCACCGTGGAACCACTCACCCGCACCG
Organism: Mucilaginibacter gynuensis; assembly: GCF_039541195.1. NCBI lineage: Bacteria > Pseudomonadati > Bacteroidota > Sphingobacteriia > Sphingobacteriales > Sphingobacteriaceae > Mucilaginibacter > Mucilaginibacter gynuensis. The sequence goes on along the minus strand of NZ_BAABFT010000001.1, from coordinate 152,557 downwards.
CGCCAACTGATGGAAACAGGCCTTTACGCACCTTCCAAAAGTACTCCTGCTCTTTAGCATCGGTGGTAAATACAGGGGCATATAATAAGGCCAATTGCGGTACAGCCTGTAAAAATTGATTTACGTTTAACTCTAAATCAGCGTAATTATCTTCCTGGAATTCAACTAATAATGCAGCTGCATGTTCGCCAGCTTCGCGCACGGCAGCAGGCAGGTTGGGCATATTTTCAATGGCACGTAACGATGCCCTGTCCATCAATTCTACAGCTCTTGCCCCTGCTTCATTTAGCGGCACCAATGCCTGGCAGGCGGTATAAATATCAGGGAAGAATAACAGTGAAGCCGATTTAAAGCTGTAATCGGGCACAGTATTCATTACCGTTTCGGCGATAAAGGCAAGCGTGCCTTCGGCTCCTACAAGCAGGTGCGCCAAAATATCCATCGGGTGCTCAAAATCTATCAGCGCGTTTACCGAATAGCCAACCGTATTCTTTATCCGGTACTTATTACGAATCTTATCTTTTAGTTCGGCATTAGCTAACAAGCTCTCGCGCATTTGCGCTAAAAGCTGGTATAAGCCATTACATTCAGTTTCAAAGCGGGTATAATCGGATGGATTTTCTGTAGTGAAGGTTTTGCCATCGGGCAGTATAAAGCGGATGTGTTTTACAGTATGGTACGAGTTGAGTTTAACCCCGCAGCACATCCCGCTGGAATTGTTTGATAATATACCACCCATCATTGCCGAGTTGATACTCGCTGGGTCGGGGCCTATCTTTCTTTTATATTTTTTTAGATAATTATTTACCATGCCCCCCGTTATACCGGGCTGTACACGCACAAGCGCGCCATTATCTTCAATTTTTAAAGCATCCCAATATTGGCTCAAATCAACCAAAATACCATCTGTAATGGATTGTCCTGAAAGACTCGTTCCCCCGGCCCTGAAAACAATGGGAATATTATGCTTTGCAGAAAATTGAAACAGCGCTACAATTTCACTTTCGGTTACAGGCTGAACCACGGCTTTGGGGGTAAGGCTGTAAAAACCGGCATCTGCCGCGTACGATAACAAATCGATCAGCCTGGTTTTTATGCGGGCCGCGGGTAATATTTGCTGTAACTGTAGTTCTATATCCATTGGTACGATAACCGCTGCTGTAAGCTTGGATAGCAAATGTAATAAATACCCATAAACAAAAACGGCAGAGAACACCGTCCCTGCCGTAATAATGCTGTAAGTTTTTGGGTTAAGCGTTCAAACCGCCATCAATAGTAAGTGCCGTACCGGTAATATATTTACCCTCTTCGCTTGCTAAAAATGCTACGAGGCCCGCTACATCTTCGCCTTTACCATATTCCGGAAGTGCCATGCGGCTCCGTAAAAAGTCGGCCAGTTCACCTTGTGCCGGGTTCATATCAGTGTCTATCGGGCCGGGTTGTACCAAGTTAACGGTAATGTTATTTTTACCCAGGTCCCTCGCCAGTCCGCGGGTAAAACCACTAAGTGCCGCTTTGCTCATGGTATACAGGGTGGTTTGCGGGCCAAGGGCATTTTCGGCCATATTGCTGCCAATATTAATGATTCGCCCACCTGCCGGGATGTGTTTTACAGCTGCCGATGCTGCCACGAACAGGGCCCGAACATTAACACCCATTATCTGATCGTAATCTTCCAGCGTATGTTCTTCAAAAGCTTTACCTATGTAGATGCCAGCGTTGTTCACTAAAATATCTAAACCGCCAAATTCGGCTACAGTTTTGTTAACCGCGTTGGTTACCGCCTGCGCATCTATACTATCTGCGGCTATAGCCAATGCTTGTCCGCCATTGGCGATAATTTCGGCCGCTATGGCCTCCGCTTTTTCGGCAGATTTTGAATAAGTAAGCACCACTTTAGCGCCTTCGGCTGCCAGTCTTTTAGTAATTGCAGCGCCTATGCCACGTGCACCGCCGGTTATTAATGCTACTTTATTTTTTAAACGCTCCATGGTTGTTTTCTTAAATTTTGATCAAAAGTAGGTGGTAGTACTTATATTTGTAAGTACACTTCAAATTGTTAGGTACTAACAAAAAAGTAAGAAATGAGAAAAGAAGCTTCAACCAACTTTTTTAACGAAAAGCAAATGATCGATAGCTGCGGCATGTCGTACGCGTTGTCTGTTTTAGGCGGTCGCTGGAAACCTGCGATATTGTGCAATTTGTCGCACGGTACCATGCGTTATAGCCATCTAAAAAACATTATCCCCAATATTTCCGAGCGGATGCTGGTTGCCCAATTGCGCGAATTAGAGCAGGCCGAAGTGATCCGCCGCATTGTTTACCCGGAAGTTCCGCCGAGGGTTGAATACGAGCTGACCGATCTTGGTCGCAGCATGAAACCGATGCTGACAGCCATGTCCGACTGGGGCAATATGCACCGTAACCGCAACGCCGTTTCTGAAGCCAATGTGGTAACCGAAGAAACGACCGCTTCGGAACAGGCTATTTAATAGTCACTTACATTTTTTTATCGGGTGGTGTAACGTTCGGAAAAATTTATCCGTCATCATATTAATCACAAAGCTGCGAAGCCTTAAACAATTAATATGAAATACAACCTGATACTTTGCACAGCGCTGATGCTTACTATTTCGCAGGCATCAAACGCCCAGTTTTTTAATAAACTGAAGAAAAAAGCCGAGGCGGCTGTAAACGACGCTATTGACGGCAAGCCGGTAAACACACCAAAAGTTGCCACCAAACAACCTGCTCAAAATACAACTCCGCAACCAACACAACAGGCAGCGCCGCAAGCCAATACCGAAGCAACAACACCAGCTGCTCCTGCCCTCACATCGTACACTAAATACGATTTTGTACCGGGCCAAACCGTTATTTACAGCGACAACTTTGCTACGGATGCCGCCGGGGAATTACCTGCCGGATGGAACTCTAACGGAAACGGGGCCATTACCAGGCTCAACAGCTTTGAGGGCAACTGGATGCGTATGGATCAGCAGGCGACTTACCTGCCAGGTAAAGAGCTGGCATCAACCGATAACTTTACGCTGGAGTTTGACCTTGTGCTCGATCTTAAATCGAACGGATATGGTTTCCCCGAGTTTCGTTTTGGTATGATATCAACGGGGAAAGTGCCGGTGGGCGATAACTCGTTGTTGAGCGATCAAAAAGGCGCTAAATCTTTTGAGGTTGAGATCAGCCCGAGTACCAACAGCAGCACTTCGCAATTACGTTTTACGAGCGATAAGGGGCGAACCTCCTATTTTCGCAGCCCGGTAAAATCATTAGAGAATTTTTCAAGCTTTTACGGCAAAGTAAGCCATGTGGCTGTGCAGGGGCAAAAAGAACGCCTAAGACTTTGGGTAAACGGCGACAAGATCATCGATGTACCAAAGGCTATCCCGGCCGGCGATATACTTAACCAACTATTTTTTGTAGTAGGCAGCAGTAACTATACTAACTCACAATTAGGCATTTACGTGGGCAACATAAAGGTAGCCCAGGGGGCGGCCGATCTTCGTAATAAACTGATCAACGAGGGGCATTTTTCTACTACCGGTATCTTATTCGATGTAAACGCGGCAACCATTAAGCCAGAATCAAGCGGCACGCTGCAAGAGATAGCACAGGTATTAAAAGATAATCCTACCATAAACATCACCATTACCGGCCATACCGATAGTGACGGCAACGCGGCTGCTAACCAAAAGCTAAGCCTGAGCCGTGCCGAAAGCGTGAAGAACACCTTTGTCAGCACCTATGGTATAGACGAGGCGCGTTTAAAAATAGCAGGTAAAGGCGCCACCGTACCTGTAGCCAGCAATAAAACAGAAACCGGGAAAGCTCAAAACCGCAGGGTTGAGTTCACCAAAATATAATCCAGTCAATCACCAAACCAAACTTTAAAAAAGAATCATCACAATGAAACCCATTACTTTACTATGTGCTGCCGCGTTATTGGTATGCGCACAATCATCAGAAGCACAATTTTTAAATAAACTGCGAAAAAAAGCCGAAGCGGCTGTAGGCAAAGCCGTAACCGGCGGTTCATCATCAAACAATAGTGATAGCAATGCTTCAACTAACGACAACAGCGAAGGCGGTGCCGTAAACGGTGATGGCGGAGGTGCTGCCCCGGTATCAGCGGCAGCGTCAAAATACGGTCAGTCGTTATTCACCCTCGAAAAGTCAGAATACATCGTTTACGGCGAGATCAGCCTGAGCATTAAAGCTGATGGCTCGCACGCAAAAGTAGTTACCCGTAATAATGGCAAGTTTTACCTGTACGATAACAACACCAAAAGCGGCCCTTTTGATAAAGCCCCTGTTCATTTGTTAGACGATTATAAGCGCAGCTACGATAACCCCATCGCTAACCAGGATTACGAACAAACCAACGCTACGTCGTATGTATCTGCCGGTGTGTTTGAGGTAGATGGCAAAAGCTATGGCAAGGTATTAACCGTAGGCTCTATGTATCATAATAAAAAGGCCAAAAAGTTTTACGCCATACTGGTTAAAATGGAGCAAAATAAAATGGCCTACTATTTTGTTACCGAAAAAACATCGCGTAAAATAAACAGCGCGGGCTCAAACATATTGGTATCACCTAATGGTGAATTGGGCGGTGTAGTAATTCCGGCAACGCAATACAATGCCAAAACAGAGGCCGATGCCTATAATTTTGTAATGAACGATGATGTATATATCGTACTATCGAACGGTAACACGGTTGGTCCATTCAAGTATGCCGAATCAAGCAGTACTTATTTGGATAACAATGCCAATTACGTGCAGGAAGCATCATCATCAAAAAATGCGGTTTATGTAAATGGCAAACCGATGATCACCTTCACTCCCGACGATCATACCGGATCGGGCGTGTTATTCCTGAATGCCAAGGCTACATCAGGTGCATGGTTTGATCAGGGTGACCTCTATTTTTCCGACGGTACCCGGATCAAGAACAATGCCCTGCAACCGGCCATAGCGGTAGAGGGTGGCAAACAAATGCTTTATTGGGTAAGCTTAGAAAAGAAAAATGTATACATCTGCAAAAAAGAGCTGTAGTACTATTTGCATGCTTTGGCTACTGTTCGTCAGTAGCCAAAGCTTTGCTTTAGATTACCGTGAACTATTCGGATACACCTATATTAAAGCCGAGCGTAATACCGAAAAGCTGCGCCCCATATTGCAAAAGTATGCCGGCCAATATAAAGAAGACGCTGTTTTGATGGAAGCCGTAATATTCCCCGAGGTAATGCGCTACAACAAACTATACAATGCCATTGAAACCGGTTCATTGATTAGTTTGTACAGCCGTTTCGGATCCGTGTATTCCGATTTTTCAATCGGTTTGTTGCAAATGAAACCCACATTCGCCTTATCAATAGAACAATATCTGCTAAAACATAAAGACCTGCCTTGGGTAAAAGAACTGGGGTTCGACAAGTTATCTGTAAAGGCCGATTACGAAAGCCGCATGGCCCGGGTGGATAGGCTGAACAATACCGAGTGGCAAATAAAATACCTGGTAGCTATGCTAAAATGTATTGAACTTAAACATTCAATTTTAAATACCGCATCCGCAGATGAAAAGCTGCGATTCATCGCGGCAGCTTATAATTGCGGTTGGAATAAACCAACTAAAGTGATTAATTCGTACATCAGCAAAAAGTTTTACCATATTGATCATTGGGCAAGCGATACTTATTCGTTTAGTGACGTTGCACTTTACCGGTATAACGAACTCAACAAACCGGCGTAAAAAAAGAAACCCTGCTTAAATGACTAAGCAGGGTTTCTTTTTTATCAATCGATTATTAATCTTCGTTTACGAAAGAACGCAGCATCCAGGTAGTTTTTTCTTTGAATTGCATAAACCTGTTCACCATATCATTGGTACCGTCGTCACCCGCATCGGCAGTTACGTCAAGCAACTCACGCTCCAGCTCAATCAGGGTAGCCATATCAGCGATGATAGCGCGTACCATGTCAGTATCTTTCATACCTATGTTATTCACTTCTTTTAATTTCGATGTTTTTATATAGTCGGCAAAAGTGCTGTATGGTGGTTTGCCAAGGGTTAAAACCCTCTCGGCCAGTTCATCAATAGTGGTTAAGGCATCAGTATATAATTCCTCAAATTTAAGGTGTAGGGTGAAAAAGTTATTGCCTTTAACGTTCCAGTGGCAGCCTCTTAATTTTTGATAGTGGATGTGATAGTTAGCAAGCAGATCGTTCAAATGATCAACTACAGGTCTTACTTTGCCTTCTTCAAGGCTTATTTCTTTTGCGTCCATAAAGTTTAAATTTTCTTGTGATTCTTTAACACCGTTGCCGTGTCAATGTTTTCAAAGCTAACAACTGTTTTTAATTTACAATGCCCATATTTGTCAACATTTACTAAACTATTGTAATGCTAAAGCCACAAATAAGCGAAAAACTAAACGGTGTAATATGGCGGCTTGAAATAGACGGAATTACCGAAACTATTGTACTTGAAATAAGGAACGACAGCGAAAAACAGGTAAGCTTTACATCAATAAACCTGCAAAGTGGTAAGGTTAATTTTAAAGATTTAACTACCGACGAAAGATGGCTTACCGGTATTGAAACCGTGCATGATGGTGTGCTGCTGCTGCATAATTATCAATCGGAAAGCGGCCCGGCGCATAAAGCGTTGATTGCCGTAAATGCCGAAACCGGCGAAACGCTGTGGAGCAATTATGTTTTAGCTTTCAACCATTTAAGCACTAATGGTCCTGTAGTTTATAACACCCCAATATTGCCGAAAAAACTGCTATTGGCTGATATACATACAGGTAGCCAGGTGAGGGCGTTTAATACGGTGATTGATTTAAGTGTTGAAACTGATATATTAGCCCCGCAGCTATTACCTGCTGAATTTATTAATACAGATTTGTTACCTGTTAAACCTTATGGTAACATACATTATCTTGAATATAATAATTTCAGAATTATATCTTTGCACACTCTTTCGGGAGATGTTTTGTCGCAATGGTTGTTTATTGTGGATGATACGGGTATCGTTTATCAAGATTTATTAAACGCCGGTATACAAAAACTACAACCCGAGGCGTTTGTATTACATAAAAATTGGTTGATCTGCCTTAAAAACAAAACTGAGTTACAAGTTTTGGAATTATAAGTTACTGTATAATAATTTATTATGAAATTTAAACTAACATTATTGTTTATATCGTTCTTTGCCCTTTCAGTACCTGTTCTTGCTACCCCCCTGTTAGATTCTGTTGGCGTTGAAAACCAAAACGGAAAAAAAGTAGTATTGCATAAACTCGATCCGAAAGATAATTATTACTCTATTGGCCGCCGTTATAATATCAAACCCGGCGTTATTATAAAATTTAACAACAATGCCCCTTTACGTATAGGCTCTATTATTAAAGTACCAACCGATCTTCCTTTTGAAGAGCAAACCGTTACTACCGCCCCTACTACAACAAGCGCACCGGTTAATACTCCTACCAAAACAACTCCTACACCTGTTGTAACAGAAAAACCGGCAGTTGTTCAGCAGCCTGTACAACAGCAACCTGCTACCAATACCGATGCTAACGTGCCCGTGTTTCAGGATTACAAGGTATCGGCAGGGGAAACTTTGTATGCTATAGCAAGGCGTTTTAATACCAATGTTGAAGATATTACTACCATTAACAAATTAACATCTACAAGTCTTACTCCGGGCCAGATAATTAAAGTGCGGGCCAATACACCGGCTACAACTGTGCCTGTTACTCCTCCGGCAACCACAACGCAAGCGCCTGCTAATACAACCAATAACGACCGTATTGTTGCCCAGCGCGACTCAACCACACCTAATATTGTTGACAGTGCTTCGCGCGGCATTAACGGCAACCGCTTTGGTTTGTACGAAAAAAATGAAAAAGGTGTAGCCACCTGGATGGAGGAAGCTGGTTTAGATGCAAATAAAAAGTTAGTTTTGCACCGTACAGCGCCTATTGGTACGGTTATCAAAATTGTTAACCCGATGACCAATCGCACTACCTTTGCTAAGGTAGTTGGCCGCTTTACTGATAACGAGAGTACAAAAGACGTAATTATTGTGATGACTAAAAATGTGGCCGAATCATTAGGCGCCATTGACAAACGTTTTCATGTAAACATCAGCTACGGTAGCCCGAATGAATAAACCCTATATTATTGGTATTGCCGGTGGCAGCGGATCTGGCAAGACCTTTTTTTTAAAATGCTTTTTACAACACTTCACACATGAAGAAGTGTGTTTGGTATCGCAGGATGATTACTATTTCCCGGTAGCGCATACCATGACGGCCGAAGAAAACAAGTTATATAACTTTGACCTGCCCGATACCATTGACCATACTCATTTCGAGGAGGACATTGAAAAGTTGGTAAGCTATCAGCCTATTTACAAACAGGAATACACCTTTAATAACCCCAACGCGATACCCAAAACGCTGGAAATAAAACCTGCCCCTATACTTATAGTGGAGGGTTTGTTTATCCTTCACTTCCGTAAAATTGCCGACATGTTGGACATGAAGGTATTTATTGACGCGGACGAAGATATTGCCCTGCAACGCCGTTTAAAGCGCGACCTTACCGAACGTGGTTACTCTAACGATGACGTACATTACAAATGGGTAAACCACGTAGTACCGGCATATAAAGAATACCTGTTACCATATAAAGGTGAGAGCCATAAAGTGATCACCAACAACTCGCACGTTGCCGAAGATATTATTTGTGTAACAGAGGCTATCGCTAAGGAACTGCGCGAAAAGGTATTGTAATTAGCCCCTCTTTCTTGGTTTTAAATATGTCTGCTTTTGTGGATGTATTTATTGCGCGTCAATAATTTAAAAATACTTGGCACGATAATTTCATTATAGTTAATACACTAATTATAATGAAATCATGACTGCATATAAAGATGAAGAGCTGAACGATAACCTAAATCAGTCAGCCGAAGACAATACAGAAGCCAAGCCTAACGCCTATCGTGTAGAAGACGAAAATGCAATGGAAGAGAAAGATCTTAAAGGAATATTAGGTGGTGAAATGAAAGATTCCAATGCCCCGGGCATGGAGGGCGAAGGTGCAGGAGGTCATAAATTTGGCGAAATAAACAACACGCCATCCGGCGACGATAAAAATAATCCATCGAGAAACGCGGGTTACTCCAACGGCTACTTCGCGCGTACCGAGCCATCTGATGAGCATCCGGAGAATAATAATTTTAAAGCTGATGATAAGGATGATTATCAGGAAGGGACTGTTGGGAATAATGGTGAATAAGTAAAAAGAACGTTCCTGTTATTCTGAGAAACTTAATCCTTTTTGACTTTGGAGGTAAAATGACGGTGTCTCACATTCCCTCTCCATTGTCATGCTGAGGAACGAAGCATATATCGCAGACAAGCATAGCGAAGAAGATTCTTCGTTCCTCAGAATGTCAGGTGTAAATCCCCTACCACTTCACCTTCTCATCAATAAACCTGATCAAATCATCAGCCATTACCTGCTGCTCTTTAGGGTTAGGGTGACCGGAAGTATTTTTGTAGGGGAAGAAGTGCATATATATCGCTTTATCATTTAAACTTGCCACAGCCTTTTCAATATACCCCGGCCATGGTGAGCCTGTTTTGGTGGCATCCATATTACCCAATGCGCAGATGATCTGTGCTTTGGGGTATTTACTTCTAACCGACTTTACAAAATCGCGATAGGCACTGATGATAAATTCAGGTGTTGGCGCTTTGTCGCCGAACCTTTTTTTGTATTCGGGATGCTGGGTATTCAGCGTAAGCCATGAATCGTTTTGGAGTAGGTTGATCACTACCAGATCGGGTATGTACTTATTGAAATCCCATTTGCTGTTAGGGTTGGTGGCATCTAATCTGTCGTACATTTCGGGCATAACCAGCGGGAACCAGCTGATGGTAATACCTATCCCGCTTTTGGCGGTGCAATAATATTCGGCATCAAAATGGCGCGCGGTGATGGCTGCGTAGCTGATATAACCGTTCTCAAATTGTGCCGTGCCCCTATCCTGTCCGGTTGAATCTTCAACAGCATAACCGCAGGTAATTGAATTTCCGAAAAACTCTATCTTACGTTTTTTAGGCGGTGTAGTATAAACCTTATCGCCATCGAGCTTAAAACCGTAAAACCATGTTTTGCCCATGGCCCATTCGGTGCGCTTAAATAACTGAAGCGTATGTTTGCCGGGCTTAAGGTTTGAAGCAAGTGTGTACTCCTTCTGTTCTTTGTCGGGATGTATTACATCAGTTACTTTGTTGTCTATGATTACATTGAAGTTATTTTCTCCGGTTTCATCCTTTAAAATAGCTTTAGCGCTTGTGCCGTTAAAACTGATAGTGGCCGAATTACCTGTCCATGAAAGTACCGCGGCTGTATCTGTTAGCGCTACTCTGCCGGTGTAATGTATCCGCTTATCGCTGCTCTTTAGCAGGTTAAACTGCTGTGCCTGGCAGGCATTTAAAAACACCACCAAAGCAAACGAAACAATACTTAACCGAAACTTTATCATAAGCTTATTTAAAAATTCTATTTCAAATACACATAAGTAATACCGTTTCCTCCCCTGTCGGGATGCTCATCTTCCATACGGCCAACCTGGTCATACTTTTTCAGGTAATCACGGATCATTTTACGTAAAATACCGTCACCCTTACCGTGTATTATTTTGATGCTGTTAACACTCATCATCAGGGCACGATCGAGCACTTTCTCTATTGATTGCAGTGCTTCATCAGTACGCATGCCCCGCACATCCATCTCCGGACTAAAATTGGCGTAGTCGTTGGTATTCGATGTCAAACTCTTCCGGATATCCTTAGGTACCGATGATCGGGATACCTTTTGCACCCTTTTCTTCTTGGCCACCGTACGCAGATCGCCAATGGCAATCACCACATTATCCTTTATCAGCTCAATAACCTGTCCCGTAGTTTCAGAATCGGTCAGCTTTACCCAGTCGCCCGGTTTCAACTCTTCATCAACCACGGCGGCTTTAACCGGTTCAGTTTTAACCGTATTCTTTTTTAGTTCTACATTGAGGTTCTCACGCAGGTTACGGGTGGTTTCCTTATCGGCATTACTGCTTTTAATTTCGGCAATGGTGTTCTCCACCAATTTATTGGCATTCAGTATAATGCTTTGCGCCTGTTGCTTGGCATCGCGCATCAGGGCTTTTTTATTTTCTTCGAGATAGCTTTTCAAAGTCTCGTTTTCGGCAAGCAGATTGGTAACCTGCCGCTGTTGTTTTTCAAGCTTGATGCGGGTATCGTAAATTTCTTTCTTCTCCCGTTCCAGGTCAACCAATAACGTGTCAACCTTCTTTTGCCCTACGCTGATCTTATTTTTAGCCAGGTTAAGCACGTTTTGCGGCAGACCGATCTTTTGCGCTATTTCAAACGCGTACGAACTACCCGGCTTGCCCACTTCCAGCATATACAGCGGTTTCATCTCCACATTGTTAAACAACATCGATGCGTTTTCCAAACCGTCAGTATTACTGGCAAATATTTTAAGGTTAGAGTAGTGTGTAGTAATCATACCGCGTACCTTTTTATGGTTCAGGGCTTCCAGCACGGCTTCTGCTATAGGGCCGCCAAATTGTGGATCGGTACCTGTACCAAACTCATCTATCAATATCAGCGTTTTACCGTTAGCGTTCTCTACAAAATGTTTCATTTTAGATAGATGCGCGCTGTAAGTACTCAAATCGCTTTCAATAGACTGATCATCTCCGATATCTACAAAAAGCTGCTTAAATACCCCAACAACACTGGTTTCAGATGCCGGGATAAGCAAACCTGCCTGTACCATCATCTGTAGCAGGCCAACGGTTTTCATACACACGGATTTACCACCCGCGTTCGGGCCGGATACGACTACCACCCGCGTACCGTCGTCAATTTGTACATTGAGCGGCACTACCGTTTTTTGCTCTTTTTTAAAGTTAAGATACAGCAAAGGGTGACGCGCGTTCACCAGTTTTATATGCGCATCGTTCACTACCTCGGGCATCTCTCCTTCTACTTCTATAGCAAAAAGCGCTTTTGCACGTACAAAATCGAGTTTGGTAAGCAAGCCATGATACGACAGCAGCAAAGGCACATAAGGGCGCAGCTCATCCGTTAAACCGGTAAGTATGCGCACAATTTCGCGGCGGCGCTCAAACTCCAAGTCGCGGATGCGGTTATTGAGTGTGAACACCTCTTCGGGTTCCAGATAAACGGTTTGGCCCGATGCTGATTCGTCGTGCACAAAACCCTTTAACTTACGTTTGTTTTCGGCCAATAAAGGAATACACAACCTGCCATCGCGAATGGTTAGTGAACCATCGGCTGTCCAGTTATTGGCACTGGCGTTTTTAAATATCTGGTCTATCTTTTTACGGGCATCCTGTTCAGCTTTGGCTATACCTGTAGTAATATCTAACAAATCGCGCGACGCGTTAGGGCGAATTTTACCTTTGTTATCAATTACCTGGTCTATCTTTTTCAGTATCGCCTTTTCAATAGGCAAGTGCTCAAACAGGGCTTCGAGGTTAGGGTATTGCCCTTCGCGCTCATTGAAATAAGCAATTACAGCAAATACCGTTGTAAGCGAAGCTTGTACCTGGTAAAATTCTTCTTCGGAAAGGAAAGCGCCTTCTATACGGGCCTTGTTGGCCAGCGATTTAATATCGTAAAAATGCTGAATGGGCAAGGCGGCATCATTCTGCAATATATTTTTAAACTCGTTTGCCTGGTTAAGGAATTTACGGATGTTATCGTAATTGTTCATTACCTGTATCTTATCAACCATTTGCTGGCCCATAATACTGAGGCAATGCGCTTTTATCAATTCCTTTACCTCGGTAAACCCAAGTTTATCTGCACTGTTATCGGGGTAAAGCATTTTTCTTTGTAGAGTCTTTAATTTTTTTGGCGGCTTTGGCTGCCTTTAGTTTTTTTAATCGTTCTTTCAACAGCAATATACTGGTGGGGCGACCTTTTAAGGCCGCGGCTTTGGTGCTATCGGCTTTCTTTATACTATCCAATTGAACGGATGTTGGCCCGGCTTTTTTTGCATTTGATTTCTTTTGCTCTTCAAGCATTTTCTTTTGTTCGGCAGCCCTTTGCTTTTCAAACTTTTTGGTAAGCACATCCGTTTGCACTTTCAATCTGTTAACAATGGTATCGTACATTACAGCAAACTCTTTAGGGTTTGAGCTGTAATATCTGAAGCTTTTATTGAACTGGGCAGAATCGGTATCGTATCGTTTAAACAGATCAAGGTACTTAGCCGTGCCATATTTATACAGGGTATCAGGCATTTGTATCAGCTCTGAAATACTGCCGTCAACAATATGGATATCAACGAGCAGGTTTACCATTTTATCCTTTTCAATAACTCCCGATGAATCACTGTCACCACAGGCACACAAAAAAAGTAATGCAGAAAAAAACAAGCTTATATATTTACGCATTCTGTAATTTAGCGGTTTAATTTTGCCAAAAATACGTATAAATGAGCATTGCAGATAATATCATCAGCCTGAAAAAAGAAACTGACACAATTAAAGTAAAACTACTGGCTGTATCCAAAACAAAACCTGTTGAAGACTTGCAGGAAGCGTACGATGCCGGGCAGCGCCTGTTTGGTGAAAACAACGTGCAGGAGATGGTTGAAAAGTACGAACAACTGCCTAAAGATATTGAATGGCACCTGATTGGTCACCTGCAAAGTAACAAGGTGAAATACATTGCCCCTTTTGTGAGCATGATACAATCTGTTGATAGTATAAAACTATTGCAAGAGATAGATAAACATGCACTTAAAAATAAGCGTGTGATCGACTGCCTGTTGCAGATATATATTGCCGATGAGGATACCAAGTTTGGTTTGGGTTTTGATGAAGCAATTGAGCTGTTACGTTCCGAAGAGTTTACGGCCTTGACCAACATCCGCATACGCGGATTGATGGGAATTGCTACCAATACCGATAACGAAAAACAGATAAAAGAAGAGTATTATGAGCTGCAAACCTTTTTCGATGGTATAAAACTGAGCTTCTTCCGTAAGGAGGATAGCTTTGATACCCTGTCGATGGGTATGTCGTCAGATTACAAGATAGCTATTGAGCAAGGCAGTAATATGGTTCGCCTGGGCAGTACCATATTTGGCAGCCGCGTAATTAAACACTGGAAAAATAATTAACATGCAGGTACATTTAAGAGTAGCCGTTAAAGAAGATTGTATTCGCCTGCTTGAACTGGTGAACGAACTGGCGCTTTATGAGCGTGCCCCCGAAGAAGTGACTGTAACCCTGGCCGAGTTTGAAGAAGCCGGCTTTGGGCCAAAACCTGTTTGGAAAGCGTTTGTTGCACAAATAGACGGGCTGATAGTTGGCTTCGCTTTATACTATATCCGTTTTTCTACATGGAAAGGCAACAGGTTGTATTTAGAAGACCTGCTGGTTACCGAAACCATGCGCGGCCGCAACATTGGCAAGCTATTATTTGACCGACTAATACAGGAAGCCGTTGAATTAGGCTTTAACGGCATGAGCTGGCAGGTGCTGGATTGGAATGATCCGGCTATAAATTTTTACAAAAAGTACAATGCCGGTATCGATGCAGGTTGGCTCAATGCATCGTTATCAAAAGAACAACTACTTAATTATTAAAATCTACCAATACCTATGAAATTAATTAATTATGCTACAATAGTATCGCTGCTGGCGCTGGGATCGTGCCAATGGGGTAATACGCCTACGCAAACAGATGGGATATTAAAAGACACCCTTACCTACCAGTACCAAACGCTTAAAGAGCGTGCGCCGGATTGCGGTAACAAGCCCGATAGTGCCTGTACCGTAGTAACGCTAAACTATCCTGAATTTGCAGGTAAAAAAGCGCTGAACGATAGTATTAAACGCAACCTGCTTACCATGTTCATGCTATCTGAAAAACCGGATACCAGCCTGAAAAGCATGGCGGCCCACTTTATTAAAAGCTACCTTGATGCTAAAAAGGATGACCCGAGAACGCAAATGTTTTATACTTTAGACAGCCACGCGAAACTGATAGCCCAGGATTCGGCACTGGTAGCGTTGGAAGTTGGCGGTTATACTTACCAGGGAGGCGCGCACGGCGGTTCATATACCGGCTATATTAATTGGGATATTAAAAAGGATAAGAGCGTTACACTGAGCGATATTTTAGTTGCGGGTTATAACGACAAGCTGACCAAAATTGCTGAAGGGATTTTCCGTAAAAACGAAAAACTAAGCGATACGGCGTCATTGGCTAACGATTACTTTTTTAAGGATAATAAATTCGCATTGAACAATAACTTTTCGCTTACGCCGCTGGGTATCAAGTTTCTTTACAATCAGTACGAGATAAAGCCTTATGCTGCCGGCCAAACCGAGCTGCTGGTGCCTTACGGCGATATCAAATCATTATTGCAGCCTAATTCGGTTGTATCACAATATGTTAAAAATAAATAATGCTTGTTTTTAAATTCGGAGGGGCATCAGTTAAAGATGCCGAAGGAATAATAAATTTATCGCGTGTGGTTAACAGCTACGCGGGCAATGAACTGCTGATCGTGGTATCGGCCATGGGTAAAACCACTAACGCGCTCGAAAAACTGACTAAAGCGTACGTTAGCCAGGCCGATGATGTGCACGAGATTTACGATGAGATAAAGGCCTATCATTTTGATATTGTAGCGCAATTGTTTGAAGCATCGCACCCGGTTTTTGATGAGATACAAAATACCTTTGTGGAGATAGACTGGATGATTGAAGACGAACCGCACGACGACTTCGACTTTATTTATGATCAACTGGTTTCGATCGGCGAACTGGTATCTACACGTATCGTTAGTGCTTATTTGAACCACACAGGCATTAAAAGCCAATGGCTTGATGTACGTGGTTATATACATACCGATAACACTTACCGCGAAGGTGTGGTTGACTGGGTTAAAACTACCGAAAGCATACAAAAAGATATTCCGGCCCTGTTACAAAAAGGTGTTGTGGTAGCGCAGGGCTTTTTAGGTGGTACCTCTGAAAACTTTACAACTACTTTAGGTCGTGAAGGATCGGATTATACCGCGTCCATATTCGCGGCATGTTTGAAGGCTGAATCGGTAACTACATGGAAGGATGTACCGGGCGTATTGAATGCCGACCCAAAACTGTTTGACGGCACAGTGAAGTTTGATGAGCTAAGCTACAACGAGGCCATTGAAATGACCTATTACGGCGCAACCGTTATTCACCCCAAAACAATAAAGCCGCTGCAAAATGCTAATATCCCATTATTGGTAAAGCCATTTATTGATCCTGTGGCGCCGGGTACGGTAATTAAGGAGGATGGCAAAACCGTTTTTGAAAAACCGGTGATCATTGTTAAGCAAAACCAGGTATTGCTATCCATATCTGCCAATGATTATTCTTTTATTACCGAAGATCATTTGAGCGACATTTTCAAACTCTTCGCTAAAAACCAGGTAAAGATCAACGTAATGCAAACTTCGGCATTGAGCTTTACTACTTGTATCGATTTTAATGAAGAGCGTTTCAGCAAATTACTAAGCAGCCTGAAGCAGAATTTTAAAGTGAAATATAATGACAGCCTTACCCTTTACACCGTAAGGCATTACCGCGAAGATGCTTTAAAAGAGATTACCGCGGGCAAACAAATACTGCTGGAGCAATTGAGCCGTAATACCGCGCAAATGGTTGTGCGATAAGCATTATAATCTGGATATAACAAAAAATGCCCTTGCTATTTGCAAGGGCATTTTTTGTTATGCGGAAATGATCTGTTTTAGTCCATCACCAAAACGCCATCGGCCATTATCTGGATATCTTTTTTAGGCTGGGTTATTTTAGCTATCTCTTCTTTGCTTTTACCTGCATCGGCAGCGTAATGTTGTAAACGCTCAACCGGGATAGTTTTTAATTTAGCCGTGCCATCAACTACAACTATTTTGCCTACAATATTTTGCGGCATAAAATATGCGTAATCAGTAAACCTCACCATAATGGTTTCGCCATTGGGCTGGGCAAGTGTCATGAAACAACCTTTCTTTTTACATACTTCTACTACCTTGCCGGTAACCTTTCCTTTGTAAACTGAATCGGCATTAAGGCTTTTGTTTAATTCGGCTACCTTAATAGCTTTCGCGGCGGTAATTTTATTGCCATAAGTAACACCGGGAGCAGCAGGTGTAATATCATCCTGCGCGAAGCTTAGCGTGGTAAAAAACATACCGACCAATAGTAAAACAATGTATTTCATAAGTTTCATAGTTAATTGTAATTGCATGCAAAAATAATAAAAATATCATTAGCAAGCTTGCTGTGTGTAAACTACTTATAGGCGTTATCGGGCAAGTTTGCAGACATTTGGCGGCCTAAAAATTCGCCATTTTAGCCGAGATAGGTTATATTTGGGAATATGGCACACAATACTTCAATATTACGGGATTCGGTACTAATTATTATTGGGATTTTATGCGCGGTTGTAGGTTTAAAAGGCTTCCTGTTATCAAGTCACTTTATTGATGGCGGGGTAACCGGTATCTCTATGCTGTTGTCTGATATTTTCGCTATCCCTATATCTGTACTTATCTTCGTAATCAACCTGCCATTTTTGTTACTGGGCTATAATAAGTTAGGACGATCTTTCGCCATCAGGAGTACATTGGGTATAGCCGGACTTTCGTTATGCCTGGCTTTTATGCACGTGCCCGATATTACTTCGGATAAATTGCTTACCGCAGTATTCGGTGGTTTGTTTATTGGCGTGGGTATTGGTTTAGCCATCCGTGGCGGCGCGGTGCTTGATGGTACCGAGATAGCCGCTTTGCTGGTAAGCAAAAGTATGAAGTTGCTTAAAGTGAGCGACGTGATCTTGATCTTAAACGTGGTGATCTTCGGGGCAGCAGCTTTCTTTCTTGGGGTTGAATCCGCCTTGTACTCCATCCTCACCTACCTCGCAGCTTCTAAAATGATCGATTTTATATTAAACGGTATTGAGCAATATACAGGTATAACGGTGGTATCTATCAAAAGCGAAGAGATCCGCAAGATCATTACCGAAAACCTGGGGCGTGGTGTTACCATTTACCAGGGTAAAAGTGGTTACGGTAAAGACGGGCAGATTAATGATCCGCGCGATATTATATTTACCGTTGCCACCCGTTTAGAGATTCCTTCCATCAAACAAATAGTGCTTGAAATTGACCCGCGCGCGTTTATTGTACAACAAAGTATTGACGATACAACCGGAGGGCTTTTAAAACGTAAAGGCTTGCATTAATGTATCCGCAACTGTTAGATCATATTGGCCGGTATGTAAAACTATCGACAGATGAACAGGAACTGCTCTGCCGTAAACTTGAATTTAAATCCTTTAAAAAGAAAGAATACCTGCTTGAAGCCGGTAAATTATGCCAGGGCAATTACTTTGTGCTTAAAGGTTGTATCAGGCAATATTTTGTAAATACCAAGCTAAATGAGCAGGTAATACAATTCGGGATAGAGAACTGGTGGATAGCAGATCAGGATAGTTTGCTGAACAAGCAACCATCAACCACATTTATACAAACCGTTGAAGCGTCAGAAGTTTTGCTGCTGAGTGAAAAACACCGCGAAGAACTTTTCAGAGAAATTCCATTACTTGAAAGTTATTTCAGGATCATGATGCAAAAATCATTCGTGGCAGCACAACGCCGCATTGGCTATATGTTTAACATGACGGATGAGGAACGTTACAGGCACTTCTCAAAACTGTTTCCTGCTTTTTTACAGCGTGTGCCCCAATACATGCTGGCCTCCTATTTAGGCTTTACTCCGCAGTTCATGAGCAGGCTCAGAGCTAAGAAAGTTTAGCATTTTCTTAAACTCGATTCATTTTTTGGAGGCACCTAAATGCCCAACTTTGTTTTATCAAAAACAATAAGACAATGAGTAACCGAGTAAAAATTCCGCAAGCAGATCCTGAAGCATACAAAGCACTGATAGCTTTAGAAACCTACATTAACAGCACTGCGTTAACCAAAACACACAAAGAACTGATCAAGATTCGTGCATCACAAATAAACGGGTGTTCATACTGTATTGATATGCACACCAAAGATGCCCGTAAAGCCGGCGAAACCGAACAAAGGATCTACGCGTTGAACGCCTGGAGAGAAACACCGTTTTTCGACGAGCAGGAACGAGCAATACTGGCCCTTACCGAAGAGGTAACTTTAATTACCAATAAGGTATCAGACGCTACTTATAATGCTGCCGCCGCTTTGTTTGATAAAGCTTATTTAGGCCAGGTAATTATGGCCATTGTAACCATCAACGCATGGAACCGCATAGGCATAGCCACAGGTCTTGAACCACAATTGTAATTCGTTTCTTCTTCATCAACAAAAAAGCAGGCTTTTATGAGGCCTGCTTTTTGTATTGATAACACTGTTAGTGTTTCTTGTTTTCGTGTTTGCGAGTATTATCCTTGTTCGATGTTTGGTCGGACCGTTGCCCGCCGCCGTTACTTATTCCTTTTTGTTTAACGGCTTCTTTCTGATCAAAAAATGCCCTGTCGGCTGTGGAGCTTCCTTGCAGATTGCCCGCGTTTTGTTGATTTTTCTTAACGTTAGTTCTATAGGTAAAAAATAAAAACAGGGATGAAGTACTTAACCTTCATCCCTGTTTTTAATACAATAACTGTACCGTTAGGAAAAATTATTTATCCAGTTGATCGTATTCTTCCTGCGTTAACTCAATTTCACCTGCCTTTGTGTTTTCATACAGGTGCCCTATTGATTTGGTGCCCGGTATAAGCAAAATATTAGGTGAACGTTTTAATAGCCATGCCAAAGCAATTTGTGCTGTAGTTGCATTATGCTTATGCGCAATAGCCTCAATTTTATCGGCCAATTTTTGCGGACCTGAAGCCAGCGGGAACCACGGAATAAATGTTATACCATTTTCATTGGTATAATCTATCAGGTCTTCCCATTTACGCTCACCCAAGTTATACAGGTTTTGTACTGAAACAACCGGTATGGTTTTCTGTACACGTTCAACCTCGGCAATGCTTACCTCTGATAAACCAAAATGTTTGATCTTACCGGCCTTAACGGCTTCAAGTACGGGTGCAAGGGTGTCTTCAACAGGTACTTTAGGGTCAATGCGGTGTAGTTGCCAAAGGTCTATTGAGTCAACCTTTAAACGCTCTAAACTGCCTTCAATGTTTTTGCTGATAAATTCGGGATTACCATTTGGCACCCATTGATTTGGGCCGGGACGTTCAAAACCACCTTTGGTAGCAATTAGTAAGTCTGCTCTGTAAGCGTGTAAAGCATCAGCTATTAAGCTTTCGTTAAAATGTGGGCCGTAAGCATCGGCAGTATCTATAAAGTTCACGCCCAATGTTATAGCTTCCTGTAGTACTTTTTTGGCATTCTCGCGGTCGGCCACTTCGCCGAATACGCCATTACCGGTTAATTGCATAGCGCCGTATCCAACACGATTGATCTCGCGCTCGCCGGCAATTTTAAAAGTTAATGATTGATTAATTGTTGTCATGTTTTTGTTGTGTTTCCTGGTAAATACTCCCTGTTAACGGAGTGTTATTTTAACAACACTTATTATACCAAAAAGCATAAAGAAGCCCAACCGGATTAAGGTTGGGCTAAACAATGACATGCTATTTACAATGATTACGAAATACAAACAAGGCAGTATCCGCAAGTCATTTATTCTACTTTAAAGCGGTATACTTTTCTGCCAATATTACCGCCGTTGCTAAGGCCTTCAACAATTACCCGGTAGGTGCCTTTGCTATCGGCATTAAAAAAATCGAAAGCGGCAACACCTGTTTTATTAATGGTAACATCCGGTTTCCAGAAGATGGTACTGCGGGCATCAAAACCGGTATTTTGCAGCGTTTTGGCTACCAAATATTGCGGCGAATAAAAAGTGCGCTGAATGCCAAATCCTTGCGGCATAAAGGTGATCTCGTTTGTTTTTGGCAGCATTTCCTGCAATTGCGCCAGGCTTATCTTTTGTCCTTTAGGTTTCTCTTTTGTGTTGATCACGATGGCACCATTACTTTGGTAAGCGCGGTTAACCGTACCCAGGTCATCCTTCACAAATACCTCTATCGATTCTACGTCTTTAGGGTCGATACCGCGCAAATCATTAACATCAATAGGCATCCCTCTCAGGAATACCTGCGCAGGCACACGTTGCCCTTGATTATATGAGCGGCTCACGTAAAACTTATCCTGGTCAAACGTCATACCTACTACCATACCTCTAAGGCAATCGTACAGGTTTTGACAGGCACTCAATTGGTCGCCCCTGATCATGTGATCAGCCTCGCTTAAACCAGATAAGCCCGGGTAATCGCGGTGACTTATCACCTTTACAATTTTCTTTTGAGTAATGGTTACCTCTTTAAGCGTGTGCGAATTACTGTATTGTACTTTACTGTTCTTTAAATATGGGGTTATGGTGCTATCAATATTCGTCATCTCATCAGCAGCATAAATGTTGATCGGGATACGGATACCGAACTGCCCGTCAACAGACAGCACCATATTTGCCGACTGATAATTGTTACGCGCGCTCAGGATAACCTTGGTTGAATCAGAAAAGTTAAGATTAGCAAACCTGAAACGTCCTTCGGCATCTGTGATAGCATTGGCCGAATAACTTTTGTCGGGAATAAGCAGGCGTACATTACCCTTATTAACCGGTATGCCTGTACCGCTACGCAAAATACCCGTTATATCAAGTCCCTGCTCGGGATAAAAGTTGATGGTGGGTTTATTATCGCGCAGCAAACCACGGTATTCAAACCGGCGATAGCCCTGGGTCATCATCAATACATCAAGGTCTTTTGTTTTTTTATCGTCGGTAGCGTTAAAGTAATAATTGGGTTTTTCAATATACCCGGCAATATCTGATGTTAGCAGCAGATAAGTTTGTATGGTGATCTCTTTATCTTCGGTGTATGGCACTTTGCTTTCATCAACTACCGTTAACGAAAACTCGCCGTCTACAGGTTTGCCACCCTCGTTGGCGGCAACGGTAAGGTGTACTTTTTGGCGTTTTGTATACGTAGGTTTATCCGTTTTTAAGGATAGTTTAAGGCTATCCGGATGATTGATATATACCAAACGTTCGCTCAAAGGCCTGCCTGTTGACGACATTAGCGTTAACTGCAATACTCCCGCCGGGAACTTGGTTTTAGCCACACGGGCATTATACACCGGGTTTTCTAAACGGGTTTGCGCGCCGTAGTTAATGATACCGCGGGTTTGGCCTACTACGTAAAATATCTTATTCTTATTACGCTCCAAATAAGCCGGAGACGATTGGATCTTGAATAAAAGCAAATTAGGGTCATTATTATCAACAACCAAACTGATACCCGAACGCAAGGCAGTCGGTAGGTCGACCTCGGCGGCGTTGCCGTCGCTAAAAGTCACATTGGCTTTGTAGGTTTTATCTTCTTCGGCATTAAGCTCAAAAAAGCCCATACCTGCATGTGTGGTATTAAAATTGGCCACTACCTTACCGGTATTGTCAACAATGGTTCCCTTGGCATCAATACCCAAGCCATCGGCACGTAAAGCCTTAAACGCTACGCGAATGTTAAGCCCGCTAATGAGATCGCCACCCTCCGGAAAGAACTGAATAACCGGTGATTTGGCTACCGTTTTCAACGGGAACACATGGCGGACCTCTTTCCTATCGGCCATTTCAATAGTGGTGGCAATGTGCGTGGTATCTAAAGGAATGTTTTTGGTATTGGTAAAATTGATCTGCAACATTCCATTGGCATCGGTAGTACCCTTCCCTTTCGCCAGCACATCAGGATCGGAATCAACCATCCAGTTCACCTTGCGGTTGCTTAACGGGTTGCCCTGGTCATCCTTAAAATATATACCCGCGTCTATTTTGGCTACTTTATTTACAACCGTACTTTTCAGGTTAATATTGGTGGATACCTGGTTATCAATAGCGTTACCTACCGCTACAATTTTATTAAAGAAGTAACCGGCATCGCTGTTGTTCATGTAGTTGGTATGCGCTACAAAGCGGTAGTTGCCTTTTTTATAAAAATCGGTACTTAGTACTACATTCCCACTGGCCACACCGTTCTTGAGCGGCAGGTTAACCGCTTGCATCAGCTTATCATCCTGGTTGAGCACTTCAATATGTACTATTTTACTAAGGCCCGAAAACTGGTTTTCGTCGATAGTTACATAGGCTTTAAACCATACGGTATCACTAACGGCATAATAAGGTTTATCAAAATGCAGGTATACCTTTTCAACCGGGTAATCATTATAATACTTACCTGTTTTGGCAATAATATTGGTTAAACTAACGGTATCCTGTGCAAGTAAAGTGCAAAATGGTAATGCCGAAAAAATCAGGGCAAACAGTAGTGGTCTTAAAGCTCTCATCAAATGAAGTAACGTAAACGTGTGCTAATATAGCTTTAGCAAAACAAATATATTAAGGTGTAACCTGCTTTAACGTATTTTAACAATTAAATGAATGTGGTTAAACCCATGCATGTATAAAACTAAAGCATTATATTAGTATTACCATCCTAATTGCTATTTATGAACATAACTGTTACAAAAGGAAGCATTCATTATATAAAAATTTCCAGCCTGCTTATGTTCGTGATATTTGTTGGTTATAAACCGGCAATGGCCCAAACTAAAAAGCAAAATCAGCTTAGCCCGGCAGAATGGCTCATTGGCAAATGGCAAAATAAAACTACCCGCGGGACTGTATCTGAAACATGGTTAAAGGTAAACGACTCCACATTTACAGGCAAGAGTTATTTTTTACGCGGGGCGGATACCCTATCAACAGAAACTATCCGCTTGGAGCAACGGAACGCTAAACTGTATTACGTGCCAACGGTGAATAATCAAAACGGCGGATTACCGGTTAAATTTGCAGCAACGGCGATTACACCAACACAAATGATTTTTGAGAACCCGGAACATGATTTTCCGCAGAAAATAACCTATACCCAAATAACCCGCGACAGCCTTGTCGCCGAAATTTCGGGCACAAGTAAAGGCCAGCCACGGTCGGTTAAATTCCCGATGGCCAGGGTGAAATAGCATCGTAATAATATACATTGCACATAACCTTAGCAAACAGCTATAATATGCGCGGTTAAAATGGTATTTTTGCCTTTTATAAATAAAATACAATTTTGATGGTGTGGTTTGATAAGTTAAAGCTGAAAAAACAGCTGGTAAGATCTGTAAATGAAGCTGGCTATACAAGCCCTAAAGAGATACAGCTAAGAACGCTCTCGCGGATAAACGGCGGGCAGGATGTTGTTGCCATAGCTCCGGAAGGTGCAGGCAAAACAACCGCTTACGTTTTGGGCACCCTCAACCGTTTCAATCACGCGCCCGAAGGTGTACCATCAGTATTGATACTGGTGCCTGATAAAGATCAGGTATTGGCTGTGTTAGAAATGTTTAACCGCTTTAACAAAAACCAATCAATAAAAATAGTTGGCCTGTACGTTACACCAGGCATAGAAGGGCAAATGGATGAGCTTGCAGATGGTGCCGATATTGTTGTTGCCACTCCCGACCGTGCACGGGCTATTTACCTGAAACTTGGCCTTAATCTCAATAAAATAGAACTCTTTATTATTGACGAGGGCGACCAGATGATTAAAAAAGGCATGCAATTACCTTTAGCCGAACTGGCTAATAGCGTAACCAAATGTCAGCGTTTACTATTTACAGATGTACTGCACAGCAGGCTGGAGAGGGTGATAGAACCGTTTATGATCAGTCCGGCTATTGTGGAGGTTGATGAGCTGGAAGAACAGGGCATACAAACCTTTTCGCAGCTGCTATATCATGTGCCGAACTTCGGTACCAAGCTTAACCTGCTCAATTTGTTTATTACAGACGACGAGGTGTTCACCAAGGTAGTGGTATTCGTTAACAGCCGCTCAACTGCCGAAACCATTTATAACAATCTGCATCGTAAAATAAAAGAAGCAGTGGCGTTTTTAAACGCGCCGTTTATTGATTTGAAAGGATATAAAGATATTGAAGCTTTTAAAGCCGATGAAAGCGCCCGTATATTACTGGTAAGCAACGACAATGCCGGTGATTTAGACCTGGATGATATCCCCTTCCTGATACACTTTGATGTACCTGCGGAGAAAGAAACTTACATTAGCCGTGTTACCAATCATTTCCCGGATGTGGAGAATGAAACCCTCGCCCTTACTTTCACTACCGATTTGGAATTGAGCGATGTTAAAAAGATAGAGCAATCTATCGGTCAAAAAATAACCGTTGCTGATTTACCCGAAGAACTGGTAATTGAAAAGGAAATAAAAACCAAAAAGAAGGAAGAAAAAGAACCGGCTAAAACCGATGCACCTGTTACAGGCGCTGCCTTCCACGAGAAAAAAGCGGCTAACTCAAAAACATATAATTACAGTTCGGGCACTAAAGCCAAAATGAACAACAAGCGTAAGCACTAAGCGGCGCAGTGTTCAACGTAGAGATCTTCCACTTTTTTGCGTGCCCAGTCGGTTTTACGCAGAAATTTCAGGCTCGATTGTATGCTCGGATTATCGTTAAAGCAATTAATGCGGATGCGGTCACCCAGCTCCTTCCAGCCAAAATGAGCTACGAGCGCATTGAGAATACTCTCTAACGTTTTACCATGAAGCGGGTTATTTACCTGATTTTGCATGTGCAAAAATAGCAATGTTTTAAAAACAAAGGGCAGGCTGATCATTTAAGATCGCCCTGCCCTTTTTGGTTAGGTGTAAAGTTTGGTTAAATATTATGCGGTTTGCTGCACAATTTCGGCCGGTTTCATAGCCATATCCAAATGCGTTTTAGCGCCCATGTGTTCGGCATCAATGGAAAGCACTTGTAAAAATGCGTCTTTAGCTTCAGCGATATTGCCTAAGCCCAGCTTACCCAAGGCTTTTATAAAATAGCAGTGAGCTTGGTTGCGCACGTTAAGATCATCCTCAAAGATCAGCAGGTTGGGTAATGATACCGCGAAGTAATCAAGCTTAACATCATCGTTAAGGTGTTGGTCGCAATAGTTTACCAGCTTATTGAATATTTGCGTTGCTTTAGCATCATCGCCCAATTTTTTCCATGCGAGGCCCTGGTAAAAGATCTTATCAGGTTGCTGATCGTTATAGAACATCGCTGCCGATGGTTCATCTAAACCGACTGTAGCCTTATGGAAATAGATATCAGCCTTGGCGGTATCCTTTAAGCCTTCGTAAGCGCAACCTAACCAATAGAAAATATCGTTCTCCTGCGTGCCGAACAGTTTGCCCTCACCTAAATTATGTGGGTAAAACTGCGCTTTATCCAGCAAGTCAATAGCCTCATTATACTGCCCGGAACCGATGAATTGTTTAGCCATCTGCACCAAACTATAAACATATTGGCCCGATGCTTTACCTTCACCACCCTCCCACGGGTGAAATTGGCGTTTACTGATCAATTCAAAAGCTTTTTCGTATTCGCCCATAAAATTAATTACAGCTACACGTTCCAGGTACATATCGTCACGCTCCTTTACCGTGGCAACATTTTCTTCAATAAATACGCTGCGTTGTGCCGGGGTACGGTTTAGGCGTTTGTACAATTGATCTAATTCCATCAATATGCGCGCGTCGGTTTTATCTAAAGCAAAGGCCTTCTCGAAGTACTCCAGCGCTTTATCGGCTTTGTTTAGCTTGTTAAAATACGCTATACCCAGGTTACGCAAAACCGTAGGGAAAGTATCATCCAGTTTTGCCGAAATTTCCCAGTTGGCAATGGCATCGTCGTATTGTCGTTTATCATAAAACAGGTTGCCTAAATAATAAGCGGCCTTGGCATCGGTAGGGTTTAGTTCAAGTGCCAATTGCAGCACTTTTACTTCCTCCAAACGGTTAGGGAAACACAGATACGGGTTTGCCGATGCGGCTTTTTTGAACCAGTTAAGCGCTACATCCTGTTTGCCCAAATGGTAATTGAAATACCCTAAGTAATAGAAAACTAATGGATTGGTATCCGCAGGTTTAATAGCATAGCTTAACAAATTGACAGCCTCGGTATATAAGCCGGCGGCGGCATAATCTATAGCGTATTCAATATAGTTTTGCTCAAAGCCTCTTGATAGTTTAATGAGCGTACTAAGCGCTTCATCACTTTCGGTAAACTTATCTAAAGCTTTGTACGCTAATGATTTTTCGTATAGGGCACCCAGATTAAAACCATCTCTCTCAAGCGATTGACTTGATATACCGATAGCCGCTTCATAATTATTCAGTTTACGGTATGCAGCTGATTTTAATACATAGGCTTTACTATTGTTGGCATTATTATCAATTGCCGATGAAATATGCCCCAAAGCCAGTTCGTAATCGCCGCGCGAAAGATCGATCTGTGCTACAGCAAAGTAACCGCTATCCTTCCAACCATTGCCCCAGGTGGCTTTGTAAAATGATTTATAGGCTTCATCAGGCTGATCTGAAAATTTCAGGCATAAACCAAGGTTGTAATAAGGTTCGGTATCATAAGGGTTTGGGTTGCGTTGTGTAATGGTTTCTATCGCTTTGCGGAAATAACTTTCACTTTTAGCGAACTGCCCCCTGCGCAAATACCACAAACCCAAGGCGTTATTGTTACGAATATCTTTCGGATCGCGCTCCAATGCCTTTTGATAATACGGCACCGGGCTATAAGTAGCGTGGCGATATTGTTCAAGATGCTGACCGGTCAGGAACAACTGTTCATTGTTCTCCACCTCATCAGGATGAACGGCCGGTTTTGCCGCTTTTGGGATATCGTTTTTACGGTTAGCTGCAGGCTCATACCTGATCAATTCTTTACCCGACGCTGCCGAAATAACCAGCAATAGTTTGTCTTCGTCAATAGCAGCATCAACAGCCATCTCTTTTACATAAACCTCACGTGGATCGATGCTTACGTTGTCGGTAAACAAAGTTTTACCATTATGGCTAAGATTAATATTCAGGTCGGCCTGTGGTGATGTTACATAAACTTTCAGTACAGCCTTATCTCCTGATTTGTTGATAGTCAGTAGAATATCCTTGGTAGCGTTTTTAACTACGCCAAGTTCTTTGTAAGGTAAAAAGTATTGCGTGAAAGATTTTTCCTCGTTCGGCATCAGCCAGGTAAAATCGGGCTGGTTATCGGTGAACATACCGGTCATCAGCTCAATATACGGACCATCTTCATCAGTTAAGTTCCTGTCCCATGCCTGCCCAAAATCGCTGTGGCCCCATGTCCACTGTTTTTTACCGGGCGATACGTGGTGATTGGCCACGTGCAATAACCCGCCCTGGCTATCGTGTTCATATCCGCCTACAAAATCATAATCGGAATTGATGGCCATGTACGATGTGGGTACCGGGATGTTCTTATACATGGAGATATCTGTACCAGGCGAGTAATCAACCTTATAATACGTACCGATAGCAATCGGGAAGGTAGATACATCACGCTTACCGTGGTCAAAAACCGCGTTTACATCCGGCGGGAATACAGATTGGTAATCATCATTCACCTTTACGGCAGGGTTTGCCCACCATAAAAAGGTTTGCGGCAAGCTTGAACGGTTTAATAGCTTGGCCTTTATTTCAATATAAGCCCTATCGGGATAAAGGGTGAAGCCTGCCATCCCTTTGGTATGGAACATCTGCTCAATTTCGTTCACCCAAACGGTTTTACTGCCGTCGGCATTTTCTTCTATTTTAAAGTCGATAGGGTCAAATGTACTTGGGCGATGGTGTTGCGGCCAGTTAAACTCGATACCACCCGAAATCCACGGACCGGTTAAGCCTACCAATGCCGGTTTGATCACCTGGTTATAATATATAAAATGACGCTCCTTTATCTTATCGTAAGCCATTTGTATACGGCCGCCCAGTTCGGGCAGTATCATTATCTTCAAATATTCATTTTCGAGGAACAGGCCGTTGTATTCTTTATCCTGCTTTTCGTCGTATATTTTTTCAATCACCGGGTTAGGGTACACTACGCCGCTGCTACCCTGGTAAACCCGTTTTTCAAAAAACATTGGGTTTTTATCGGGTTTGCCAATGCCATAGGTAGGTATAGTTACCTTTTCTTCCCAAACATTTACGTAAGATGTTTTCATGTACAATTATTGTTTTCTTATTAGCTGATAAAACAGTTGGTGCAGCACACGTGCCTGTTCTTGTTAATGTCTTATTAAATTATCTTCCAGGCCTTCAAGCGTTTGGCCTTTGGTTTCCTTCACTTTATACTTCACAAAAAGGAAGCCTAAAAAGCAGATGACGGCGTAGAGATAAAAAGGCCCGTAAGTACCAATCTTTTCGGCCAGTATAGGGAAGGTGAACACCAGTATAAAAAAGGCACCCCATAATGATACCACAGCCAAGGTTGATGCCGTACCACGTACTTTGTTAGGGAAGATCTCCGAAATAAGCACCCAGGTAACTGGCGCCAGCGAAAAAGAATAAACGCTGATAGCCAGCAACACAAAGGTTGATATCAATATTACCGGCGCATGCATTTGCAACAATATGGCCAGTACTATAAACGAGATAGATAAGCCCAACGCGCCAATCAGCATCAACGGGCGGCGGCCTAATTTATCAACCTGCCACATGGCCAATAAGGTAAATATCAGGTTCACCCCTCCTATGGAAATGGTTTCGAGCAGTTGCTCGTTCAGGCTCGATCCGGCAGATTTAAATATGGTGGAAGCGTAATTGAACAACACATTACTTCCGCAAAACTGCTGGAACACTGCCAGCGTAACGCCTACCAATACCGCCGGTCTTACGGCTTTATCAAATACCGCCCAAATGGATTGTTTATTAGCACCGGCAAGTGAACGTTCTATAGCGGTTAAGGTATCGTCAACAAATTTTGGTGAGCCAATTTTATTCAGCACGATCTTCGCTTTTGCATCCTTACCGGCCTTTACCAACCAGCGAGGGCTTTCGGGCAGCCACATTACCCCTATTAAAAACACAAGCGATGGTACGGTACCCAAACCAAACATCCAGCGCCATGCATCAGGGCCAAGATCTGCCAGGAAGTAATTAATAAGGTTGGTGAACAGTATCCCCAAAACTACGGTAAGCTGGTTAATGGCCACGTTACGACCACGCACTGCCGCGGGCGATACTTCGGCAATGTACATGGGGCAAAGCATGGATGCCATGCCCACGCCGATACCTGCCGCAAAGCGCATTACCAAAAAGTAGTTAAGGCCCTGCGATAAAGCGATACCAACTGATGATACCGCGAAAATAGCCGCGGCCAATATCAGTCCGGGTTTGCGGCCATACTTTTCGGCCACGCCGCCTGCCAGCAGACAGCCAACTATACAACCCAACGCCAGCGATCCCGTTAAAAAGCCCTCCATCACCGAAGTAAGCGCGAACTCGGTGCGCAGGAAAGGCAACGCGCCTGCTATAACGGCAAAGTCGAACCCAAAAAGGTATCCGCCAAGGGCCGATATGAATGAAATGCCTATGATATAGGTGTTATTAAATGTTTCTTTAGTATCGTTCATTTCAAAAATTAATGGTTTTAATCGGTTTTTAAAGGTGGAATTTTACCGTTGCCCGGGCAATGGATATAATACTATAAAACATGGATTATTTTATCAAATTTCCTAATAAGAATAATCCATTAAAAAAGCACAAAAATATAGGTATTAAACGCCCCGGCGCTATACATGATAATGTACAGCGCCGGGGTGTCGTATTATAATTTGTTGTATACTATCATTTATTTAAACAACGAAAGTTCCATCATGTGATAATAATTGGTATTGCCCCATGTTTCGAGTATCTTAAACCTGATATATCTAACTTCGGGCACGTTATCCGGAAATAAGAATGATTCGCCGGCGGCGGCATAATCCCTGTCGGCATCGGTGTTTTGCCCCACCGGTAAGTCCGATGGTTTTACAGAAGTAAAAGAACCAAGCATTGTCCAGTTATTGTAATCGCCATTTGGATCGGGGTTGTTACTGCCCCATATCTCAAAGCGTTTTACATTGCCGTAATTGAACAAGCCCGACATGCGCTGCCATATTTGAATTTTGGTTAAGCTGGTGGTTTGCCCCATATCAAATGTATACCAGAATGGCACAGGCGCATTACCGGTATGGAAGCCTTGTCCCTGGCTTTCGTCTGTTTTACCGTTCCATAAGTAATAAACCTCCCAACCATAGGCCGAACCTATATCATTAGGCAGGTTAAAGGTTTTAAACAGCGATTTATCTAATGGCGTATATATCTTGATCTCCGGAAAATCTTCATAAGTAGCTACATTAAAGGTATCAATTGAAGCCTGCAACGGTACATATGCCGATCTGTATTGTACAGCTGTACCTTTTTTATAATTAGGTATCACTATTGAACTTTGGTTAACGTTCAGCCGCCTCTCTTCGGGAAGGTTTAAGGTGTTGGTATACTTAATGGTAGTGTATACGTTACCGGTATCGGGCTTATTAAAATTTAAGCTGATCGTTCCGTCGTTATTTACCGTGTACGGCCCGGCTACTTTATAACCACGGTTTAACAAGGTGGCTGTAAAGGCGCTGCCGTATACCCTTACGTTATTAAGCTCCTGCCCTACAGATACACGGCCTTCGGCATCATAAGCCTTAAGCTTGAAGCTGTAAACATACTCCTTTAAGCCGGGAACTATTACGGTGATCGAATCGGCCGGATCTGTAGTGGTAGCGTCAACATTCAACGAATCGGCACCATTGTTCCAGATCACTACATATCTTTTAATACTTGGATCCGGACTCGGGCGCCATATCAGTTGAACGCGCAGATTACCTGTATTGTAATGCAGGTTGGTTGCCAAACCCGGATAAGTTACTTCCCTGTTATCGAGATACTTTTTATAGTCATCATCGTACTTTTTGCAACCAAACATTACAAAGCATATCAAAAAGAAAACAGCAACGTTATATGTGATTTTCATTTCTTTAATTTTTTAATATATCAATACAATGCCTACAACGGACTGCCGTAAAGCGAAATCTCTTTGGCGTTAATATAATCTAAACCACCCCATGTTTGCGTGCATTCAAAGCGGATGAATTTGGTTGGCGGCGCTGCGCTGGGCATTTTAAAATTGACACCTGCCGCGGCAAAAGCGATATCGGCCGCGTTAGCCTGGTTGGCCGGTAAGCCCGATGGCGGGTTAGGGTAAACAAAGTTGCCCATGTTAAACCAATCGCCTGCAACGGTACCTGGTGCCGAGTTTATAGGCAGCGTTGAATCCTGCGGATTATCTTTATCTGTACCCCAAATAGTGATCTTCCGTGGGTTTTGAAAGCCGTACATATCCGGCAGCCTGTTCCACAATACAAAACGGCTAATTTTAGCATTTACTCCCAAACTGAATGTACATTGCTTGGTAGGTGAACTCACGGTATGCCATCCCGGGTCGCCAAGGTTGCCATCAAAGAAGAAGCGCGTGTCCCAGCCGAAGCCAATGGTAGCATCGCTGGCTAAATGATATACCGAAAACTTGCTTTTATCAAGCAGGGTTTCAAATAATGGGGTTAAGGTTACATAGCGTATTTCAGACGCGTTGCCGAACCTATCGGTAGTATACACGCCGAATTTGTGCTCAGTAGCATCAAAACCACGTACCGAAACATCCACCGTATCGCCGCTGATGTACTCAGGCTCCTGCTCTTCGTAAGCGTTGGTGGCACTGTTAAAGGTAATCATGTGGACAGATATAGGCGCTTTATTGATGTTGAAACCAAAAAAGTTTGCACCGCCAAAATCAGGCTTTATATCAAGACCCTCGTTGATCAGTATATAGTTAGGCGTTTTTGGCTCAACCTTTACCGTAACCGGATCAGACATTACATTGGCCCTGCTCACCGCGTAAAGCGTAACCTCATATTCCTGTGCCCGTGCAAAGCCATCAACCAATATGGTATCTTTATAATAACTCGTTTTTGATTCGCGAACCCGGTTATCGTTAATATTATAGCGGGCCAAAATATATAGCAAGTTTTTTGAGTTGGGAAGCTTATATGTTATTTTGGCCGAACCATTCAGGTTTTCCACCTTTACATCGGTAACAATACCCGGCTTAGTAGTATCGTCAGACACCACCTCAACAGGCGATTCGCTTTTTTTACAGGACGCCCAAAGCATTATTATAAGCACCGGAGCTAACATCAGTAATGTTAATCTTCTGCGGCTATTCATCCTTTTCATATCGTTTATATTAATATTATTCATTAAATATTTAACCTTGATACTTTCTTAAACTCCTACCAGTAAGGGTTTTGAGTGAGGTTTTCGTTTACAACTACATCTGTACTGCTAAACGGCCACAGATAATCCCTCAAGCCGAATACCGGTATCACCACTGTTTGCGGGCGATAGTAGTTAACCGCGTTAGCTTCGTAAATGCTCCAGCCTTGCATCGGGCGGCTCAATACATCTTGCAGCTCCTTCCAGCGGCGAAGATCCCAGCCGCTTTGGCCTTCAAAACACAGTTCAATTCTTCTTTCCTGGTGAATGATCTGGCGCAAACCCTCTTTGGTTGACGGCTTCGACGGATTTTTAGAATACGCCTGCCACGCGGCCACCAATCCCTGTAAACCGGCGCGTGTTCTTACTTTGTCAATGTAATCATACGCTTCGGCCGATGGACCATCGGCTTCGTTAAGTGCTTCGGCATACAAAAGATATAAGCCTCCCAAACGTATCAATGGCAGTTTAAAATCAACCGCGGTAAAATTTTCGTCCATGGTTGACAGATAGTTGGCTATCTTTTTAGGCCAGTAACCGGTTACGTTGGTTGAGTTAAGGCTTTTGGGCCCGCCTATGGCAAACTGGCTGCGCGATTGTACATAGTAGGCTTTATCCTCGTCAACTATGCCATTGCCAAACCATATCCCGCCGTCAAAACCTAAATCGGCATAATACCTTTTCTCGCGATGGAAGTTTGTTTTAGCTGTTTCATAACCTTGTTTTATGTAATGCTTATGCGCGTCGTCGCCAATTTGCGGTGTAAAACGGTTAGCATAATCCCAGGTTTTATCTTCAGTGATCGGCACCCCTTTATCAGTATAAAATAAATCGGTTGTTGAAATAGGCACTGCCCAGTTTGACGGATAGGTATTAGCCATACTTACCGATTTACTGGTAAGCTTAGGTATGGTATATCCCTGGTAACCAAAACCATAGTTCAAGGCCCATATCAGTTCGGGATTATCCTCCCACCGTTGGGTAACTATAGCTTGCAGACTCAGGATGCTCTTTAACTCATCAGATACATTGCCAATACCATTTGATGGTACAAGTGTTGATAGTTTAAGGCTTTGCGCTTCGCACTCGGTAATAGCCTCTTTACAGGCATCGGCAGCTATGCGCCATTTTTGCGCATCATAAGTCGCCGGGAAAAGGCTCCGTCCATCTTTATCTTTAAAATTGGTATAGTCGGGGTTGCCATTAAATAACGGACTTGCCTGGGTGATCAGCATCTCCGCTTTTACCGACATAGCCATAAATTTGGTGATACGGCCAAACTCTGTGGTACGATTCTCGATTCGTGCCGGCAGGTCAGGAATAGCCTCGTTAATCAATGATAACACATAAGCGAACGATTCATCGAGCGTAGCCCTTTTACGTTTGGTGGCTTCAATGTCAACATCTACCGGGTTGTTCTCTTTTATTAATATCACCGGGCCATACATCCTGATGAGGTAATAGTGATAATATGCTTTCAGGAATTTCACTTCGGCTAACCAGCGTTTTTTCTCGGGTTCACCAAGGTCGATAGGCTTGTCGATATTTTCGAGCATAATATTGCACCGGCGAATAGCCTTATACATGGATAAGCCGTTGTTAGTGCCGCCCCAATAATTCAGTATCGGGTTACCGCTGCTTTGCACGCCCCTTATCAGGTTAAAGCCCGATTCATCAAAGAAATGCGCCTGCAATATGGGGTATACAATTTCAGATGAAGTGGTAAAACCGGCGTTGCGTGTAACTTCGGCCAGTTGCTGCATGGTTGAGTAGCAGCCAAACAGGTAGTTTTCGGCTTCGTTACGGTTTCTGAAGGCATAATCAAGTGTGCCCACGTTATCAGGCACTATGTCCAGATATTTTTTACATGATACGCTCATGGAACAAAGCAGTGTCAGGCAAATTAGTTTATGATATAATTTCATGTCGTCTGTTTTGATCGGTTATAAATTCACGTTTAAGCCCACATTGAATACTTTTTGTATAGGATAAGCGAAGCCGTTACCAGCCTGCTCCGGATCCCACAATTTGAAAGGGCTCCAGGTATACAGGTTAAGCCCGTTGAAGTAGATACGGCAATTGGTCAGCTTCATTCTTTTCGATACGTTTACAGGCAGCGTGTAGCCAATTTCTAACGATTTAAGCCTGATAAAACTGGCATCGCGCAGCCACCACGAACTTGGTTGCAGGTTATTGGCAATCACAGTACTGTTTACACCCAAACGTGGATATTGTGCGTATAGATCCTGGTTTTCTTCGCTCCAGTGACTATCGGCAAATGCTTGTAATACCTGTGTGTTACCGTAGATATAAGGATCGGGACTTGGGATGAACGGGCTTACCCTTGTTGGGTCAACAAAGAACGATACCCTTGACTGCCCCTGGAAGAAAGCCGAAAGGTCAAAGCCTTTATAACCGGTTGAAAAACCAAAACCGTATACAATTTCAGGCGTTTGAGGATAGCCCAAAAACACCAGGTCGAGGTTATCGATCTTACCATCCTGGTTTACATCGCGGTATTTGATATCGCCTCCCTGGGGTAGCTTGCCGTTACCTCCAAATATTTGAGTTGGCGAGTTTTTAGCTTCCTCGTCGTCAACAAATAAACGTTCGGCTATGTAACCGTATCCCCTGCTGATAGGCTGCCCGATGAAATGGCGCCATGATTCGGCATAGTTAGGCTCTTCTATGTAGGTGTATTTATTGGTTGAATAAGTAAAGTTACCACGGAACGATGCCCATAAGCCATTGCTAAAGTTTTGCTTGTAATCGGCAGAGAGATCAAGTCCCTTTGAATCAACCACACCTAAGTTGGTACTAACTGATGACTCCAAACCTTCGCTGGTTGGTATGTTACGCTCGCGCAGGATATCGTAACGGTGGTTCTTATAAATTTCGGCGATGATGTTCAGGTTTTTTATCAGCGTAACTTCCATGGCAAGGTTGGTTTGCCTTGAAGTTTCCCAGGTAATATTAGGATTGGCGTAACTGTTGATGTATACCCCTTTACGCTCGTACTGGTTATTGAAACCAAATTGCGAATAGTTAGGCCCTGTAGCCAGGTTAACATCCGACAGGTAGAAGAACCTTTGGTTACCAATAGCATCGTTACCTACCAAACCGTGGCTGGCACGTATCTTTAAACGATTGATAAAGAAATCGGTTTTCCAGAAATCTTCGTTTGATACCACATATGATAAGCCGATGGTTGGGAAGAAACCGTAACGGTGCTCTTTAGAGAACCTTTCAGATCCGTTATAGCCAAAGTTGAACTCGGCGTAATACTTGTTTTTGTATGAGTATGTAGCTCGACCAGCCAAACCCAAATTGCGGAAAGGCAACGAATAAGGCAAGGTAGTATAGCCCAACCTTGGATCTTTAGCGCTGGAATAAACTGTTGACTGCATGGTACCGATCACCGTTGAGCTAATGGTGTGATCTTTAGCGATGGTTTTATTGTAGTCTATAGCAGTTTGCAGGTACACGAATGTATTGGCTTCCGGCTCACTGCGCGAATAATTAAGGTATTCGGTAGCTACGTTATTACCAGTTGGCTGCGGGTTAAGCCATTGTAAAGTATACTGATTGGCAACTTTATCATAACTGCCCACATTGTAGTAGAATGGATTGTAAGCCAGTTGCGATGTAAAGTATGAATACCTGTTGGTGTTAAATATCCCCCTGAACTTTAAGCCATCGGTTATAAATTCGAGGTTTTGGTTCAGCTCCAGCTGTGCCGACATACGCGACTCCGAAGAGTTTTTATGCCCTCTTAACAAGGCCGCGTAAGGGTTATTGTATTGGATATTATTGCTGCTGGTGCCATCGGGCCCGCCGCTGTTACCGAATAATATATGCTGCGCGTTACGGTTAGCCTCATCAGCCGGGAAATAAGCCGGGAACAATACCGGGCTGGTGTGAATAGCCACATTGTACAAATCGGAAGCAAAAGAGCCATCCGTAGTAACAGGGCCATTGTACTCACTAAAAGTACCCGATAGTCTTACAATTACCTCGGTAGTTTTGGTAAGATTTACGTTGATGTTTGAACGTAACTGGTAGTTTTTAAACTTTACGTTATTGTTGTTATTGTTGCGTACATCGGTATTTAAAACACCGTTATCAATATTGTACGCGCCGGTTATGTAGTATCGGGCCAGTGCGCCGCCACCGCTTACGCTCAGGTTGTTACGCTGAGTAGTGGCTGTTTTTTTAAATAAAAGATCGAGCCAGTCAACCGCTGGGTATACGTATTCGTTACTGCCGGGAGCACCGTCGATGGTTGCCTGTGTATTCCTGATCTTGGTTGGAGAGAAAGGTAACGGCAGTTTTGGATCGCGTGTCAAGGTGGCCTCGTTGTAGAGGTTCATATATTCGATCGGGTCAACCAGGTCAAGTGTTCGTGCCGATTGTGAGGAGGAAAATTCCGAACGGAAATTGATCTTCGCCTTACCTTCTTTACCCTCTTTTGTACTCACCAAAATAACACCGTTTGCACCACGGGCACCGTAAAGGGCTGTCGCGCTGGCATCTTTCAGTATCACAAAGCTGGCAATGTCGTCAACGTTGAGGCGGGCAAGATCGTTGGTTGACAGCTCCACGTTATCTATCAATATCAGCGGATCGCGTTTGTAACCAAACGTAGTAACACCACGAATGAAGAAGGACGCGTTATCCTGCCCCGGCTGGCCGCTGCGCTGGTAAGCGATAATACCCGCCGCCTGGCCTGCAAGCGCGTTGGTAAGGTTGCTGGCCGGTATTTTCAAATCGGCTGGTTTAATGCTGGTTACCGAACCCACCACCGCTTCCTTGCGTTCCTTACGGCCAAAAGCGGTGATCACCACCTCATCGGCCAGTATGTTGTCCTCTTTAAGCGTGACTTTTAAGATCTTGTTATCGGCGGTAACGGTAATCCGTTGAGCTTTATAACCCACGTAAGAGATCCTGATGACCGATCCGCTGGGTACATCGAGGATGAATTTACCGTTATTGTCGGACATGGTACCCAGCTTGGTATTGCCCTCTACAGATACACTTACACCCGGTAAGGTGGCCTTGGTGGTATCGGTTACAGTACCTATTACGGTAATATTGGTTTGTGAAAAAGCGTTGCTGCTGATGATCAAGAACAGTAAGATCACCGGGATTTTTAAGCGCAGCAGGCCTTTGTTAAGATCGTAAATTAACTTCATAATTTGATTAGTAATTAAGTTTATTAAACACAATGTAAGGCGGGGCATATCCAATGCGGATTAGCCTTCATCATTCAATAAATGCTCAGTCTGATCGGTTAACGGAGTTAAAAAACGGTGTTGCCGGGTATGGCATGTGATGCAAAGCATTACAGCTTTGTGATTTCGTAAAAAATCTTTTCATACTTTAAATTAATAATGGTTCTATAAATGGAGCTGTAAACATAGAATGAAATAGTCCATGTTGAAATGGAGAAATTTCAAAAAAATATGGATAATATTACCCTATTAAAAAGTGGTAAATTATTGCTATATATGCGTTTGTATATGCTTTACGATAATTAAACCCGGCAAGCTATATGTCATATATAACCCTAAAAAACAATTTAGCAGAATGATGGACAATTCGACGGTGGTGCAAAAAACAAGGAAGAAAGAGGGCTTTGTAGGGCAACGAATGATTGTACTGCCACCCAATATTAAACGCAGAATTATTCATAATCCACTGATCCGGAATTTTTATCTTACCGCTATAGGGCATTATCCAAAGGCTACACATCATGATAGGGAAAGGAAAACCGGCAGCTCGCAATATATACTTATTTACTGTGTTGAAGGCGGCGGTTATATATACATCAATGGCATTCAGCACGAATTACAACCCAATACCTATTTCATCATCCCGAAAAACGTACCGCACCGTTATAACAGCAACGAAAACAACCCATGGAGTATTTACTGGGTACACTTTACCGGCGATACCGCCGAAAAAATATATGAGCGTTTCCTGATCGATAATCAGCCCGTGGTACACGCCATACCTTATGATGAAAACCGCATCACGCTATTTGAACAGATCTACTCCATATTAGAGCATAGCTTTAACGAAAAGGAAATGGAGATCATGAACTTTAACCTGCTGCACTTTATCACCTCGCTCATTTATTATAAAGAAGCCAACCCGGCTGTATACAATACCGATTCTATCAGTAACTCCATCTCCTTCATGAAGAAGAATATTCACGAAAAATTCGGAATTGAGGAACTGGCTAAGCAGCAAAGCCTTTCGGTATCGCATTACTCCCGCTCGTTCAAGCAAAAAACAGGCTCGTCTCCTATCAATTATTTTAACCAACTCAAGGTGCAGAAATCCTGCCAGTACCTTTATTTTACAGATCGCAGCATTAAAGAGATCTGTTCGGAACTTGGCTTTGACGACCAATTTTACTTTTCCCGATTGTTCCGCAGTGTTATTGGTATGTCGCCGGCTAAATATAAAAAGCAGCATAAAAAGTAGGTTATTTCCCCGCTGCAGCCCTCACTTTTAACCTTTTAACTGATTCGGGTTGTTCATCGAGCGTTGTTAATATGCCGCCATCTGGAAGGTTAAAGTAGCATACATAAATGCAGCCGTACTTGCAGGTTTTTGTCCAATTGTAAATGGCATCTATATATTCGGGGCAATCGCCAATGCCATGTGTATCCTGCACTTTGTTGCCTTTTTTAGCTACGTTCCCCCACTCGCCTATGCAGGTTGGCTTTTTATGTTGATCGGCAAATTTGGCCTGCCACTCCAACATGTACGGCTCTTTTATTATACGGCGTATTATTTGTTCCGCTGTCGGGTCGCTATCTCCCCAGGTCATCCCGTAGGTATCCGAACCTATTACATCCACCACATTATCACCGGGATAAAATGGTTCCGGATTGGGTTGCCCTGCGTTAGTACACCAAACAATATGAAGCGTTTGCCCTGCGGAAGCCTGTTGCTTAAACCCTTTTCTAATCAGGGGCACGGCACGCTGCCATGCTTTAACAAACAGATTTGCATCCTGCTTAACCGGGTACATGTTAAACTCCCACCATAAACGGGCATAAACAGTTTTACTGCAATACTTAGCCAAGTTTCGGCCCAATGAAATATAAGTACTGTCCTGCGAACCTGAAATGGATTCTTTCAGCAACTCATTAAATTCATTTTTACTATCTGTGGGGATCAACGGCACGCCAACATCCATCGGTCTGTCGAAATGTTCCCGTTTCCATTTTGGGGCACCGCTGCCTTCTACCATCAGCCAGTTGGCATCGGCAATATCTTTCCATGATGAACGCCCCATCCACGTGCCTAATATTTCTTGCTTAATGCCATACGTCTCGATGCTTTTGCCGCTATTGCCTGTGAGCGTACGGGGCACTTTCGACTGCGAATAACCTTGAAATACGCATACAAACAACGTCAGGCATATTAGAAAACAAGCTTTCAGGGACATTTTCATGAATGGATAGGGTTAATATTGGCCTGTAGTTCAGTAAACTAAGATAACGTTTTTTTACTGCGGATAACGATGTACACACTTGTTACAAACTCAACACAATATTGCAGATCGATTTAGCTATAGTTTTCTTAATTTTCGGGCACCATGAAATTACGTTTTACAGCTATACTACTATCTGCTTTTTTTGCGGCACAAGCACAGCCAAAATCACCCAAAACAACCATGCCGCAACCTGCAAAACTGGTGAATGTATTCTTAGGCTCATCCGGCGATCATGGCCAGATGTCGCCCGCTGCATCATATCCTTTCGGCATGATGAGCATTGCGCCGCAAACCTACCCTAACCTGCACATGGGGTACGAGCATAACGCCAAAGTGTTTTTAGGTTTTACGCATAACCGCATGGAAGGTGTAGGTTGCCAGGGTAGTGGCGGTAATATACTGATCAAACCTTTTTTAGGTACCGATCCCGCTGCTACCAAACTGTTAAAGTCGAGCGAATCAGCTTCACCGGGTAATTACGAAGTTGGATTTTCTAACGGGATTAAAACGTCAATCGCGGTAGCGCAAAACGCAGGTATTGAGCATTATACATTCCCCGCAGGCAGTAAAGGGTTTATGATAGATTTGAGCCATACGCTGGCCAATCGTTTTGTAGCCGAGCAACACCAGTTAGATGATAACTCATTGAGTGGCTGGGTAGAATCGGGCACTACTTGTAACGCGGGTATCTACAGGGTTTATTATTATCTATCATTTAATAAAGCTGTAAAGTTTGTGCAAGCTGCCGAACATAAACTGATTGCAACGTTAAAAAATACTGATACCGAAGCCGATATCAGGATTAATTTTTCATCGGTTGATGTTGAACATGCCAAAGCGGGCATCAACAATGGCTCGGTAAACGATTATAAAGCAAAAAGCCAGCAGGCCTGGAACGATATACTGGGACGCATAGTAGTAAAGGGCAATCCTGAACGGGAGAAAACCTTTTACTCTTTATTATATCGTACCGTGCAATCGCCTTATGTGGTTTCTGAAAATGATGGCAGCTTTCGCGCTATTGATGGCAGCTTACAACAAAGCAAAGACGCAGCTTATAATGGCTGGGCAATATGGGATAACTACCGTACACAACTACCATTATTATCAGTTACTTATCCTGAAAGATATAAAGCTATCGCGCAATCAATAGCTAACCTTTACCCTTATGGTAAAAAAGATTACGCTACTACGCATGAGCCATCAAACACCGTACGTACCGAACACGCCATAGTGGTACTGCTGGATGCTTACCGTAAAGGCTACCCTATTGACTTTAGTAAGATCACCGATTCGCTGATCAACGAGGTAGATAAGCTGGATTTCTCGCACCCGGATAAGGCACTGGAATCAAGTTATGATGCCTGGGCGTTATCGCAAATACTGGCTATTACCGGCAAACAGGAGTTGAGCGATAAGTACAAGCAAAAAGCATTAGGCTCCAAAGAAGGCTGGAACAAGGATTTTAAAGACCTTACCAAAAATGATGTTGACCGTATGCAGGCCCGTGGCTTATACCAGGGTACTATATGGCAATACCGCTGGTTTGTGCCTTTTGATGTAAAAGGATTGATTGAATTAACCGGCGGTAAGGAGGAATATACCAAGCAGTTAGATCGTTTTTTCGACAACGACTTGTATAACCACGCTAACGAACCTGACATTCAGGTTCCGTTAATGTATAACATGACTGCGCAACCCTGGAAATCGCAAAACCTGATGCATAAATATGCTGTGGATACCGTAGTGCAATATTATTTAAACGATAACAGTCGTGGTATAGATCCTTTTGTGGATGTCATCTATCAAAATAAGCCGAATACTTATGTTCGTACTATGGATGATGATGCAGGCGCCATGTCGGCATGGTATGTTTTTGCCGCTTGTGGCTTCTCACCTGCTTGCGTAGGCTGGCCGGTTTATTATCTGAACGCGCCATTGTTCCCATCAGTTACTTTTAAGTGGACTAACGGTAAATCGCTGGTTATCAAAACAGATAACTATACCGACAACCGCCGCTATATTAAGCAGGTAATACTAAATGGAAAAAAACTCGACCGTAACTGGATCACTCAACAGGAGATTATGGATGGCGGTACACTGGTATTTACCACTTCAGATACACCAGTTGAAACCTGGGGCACGGCAAACCAATGGGTATCAGATATTAATATGAAATAAGGCAGACAAAACTTTTTACAGGTAAATATTATTTATACATAATATTCGTTCTATATTTATGTATAAAATCCTAAATATGAAAACCTTAATTAAAGTATTGTTCATAGGCCTTGTTATAGGTATTATGAACCCGGCTGCAGCCCAAACTACCAAAAAAGAAAAGGCCGCCGCTAAAGCAACCGAGGTAAAAAACAAAATAGATTCGGGAAAGTACACCTTTAAAGCCACTTATGTTTTGCCATTGGCCGGCGGGCAACGTTATCTTAATGCCGATTACGATCTGAAGATTGGTAAAGACAGCCTCATCGCTTATCTGCCATATTTCGGCAGGGCATTTTCGGGCGCGGCTATCACACCTTCAACTGATGGTGGTGTAAAGTTTACTTCTACAAATTTCAGTTACAAAGTAACTCCCGGTAAAAAGGGTAGCTGGAAAGTAAGGGCCGATACAAAGGACACCCAAAACAGGGATAAAATAACCATTGATATTTTTGCTAACGGCAGCGCTACATTAATGATCAGCAGCATTAACCGTCAGCCTATTACCTATATCGGTAGTATAGTTACCGATAATTAAGGAAAATATCCTGCCCTGGTGTCATCTTTAAGTTGTACACCGCTTAGCTGCCGCTTAAGTGATTGCTGAACAAGGTAAAACATTTTGGCGGCAGCTTCTTCTAAATTCAAACCGTTGGGGCGAATATTAGATATACAATTGCGCGATTCATCTGTTAAGCCCGGTTGAGGGTTATAGGTGAGATATGCACCCAAACTATCGTGAGCACTTAATCCCGGGCGTTCGCCTAACAGTACCAAAGATATTTTAGCTTTCAGTATCGAGCCGATATCGTCGCCGATGGCTACCCTGCCCTGTTCAACCAGGCAAATAGGCGCCGGTTTTATATTGGCATATTTTAATAAGGGTAAAAATAAGATCAACAGGTCGATGATGTTTTCGTTAACCGCAGTGGCCGATAAACCGTCGGCTATAATGATGGCAATATCATTTTCTGCGGAGTAGCCGCTTAAATGCAGGCACGATTCTTCACTTAAACGCCTGCCCAAATCAGGGCGTTGCAGGTATTGCTCACGGTACCCCGCTTTGCTATGCAGGTGCACCACCGGCAGGTTAAACTGTTTAAAGGCTTCGACCAGTTCATCAAAGTGCAGTTTGGAGTAAACGGCATCCCTTGCATGCGCATGTGCCATTTTAAACTCCAGCGATTGTTTTACCGGGATACTGACCCCGGCCCTGCCCAAAGCGATACGGGCAGCTGTGAATTGCTGCAATGACTGCCACGATTGCGCCGGTTTATCGTCGGGTATATCAGCCATAATTCTCCCAGCTCTTTAAAAGTTTATTGCTGTTATCTGCTATAATATTACCGCTGGCATTGGTAATTCCTTGCCGGATCAACCATTGTTCAAACTCCGGTGCGGGTTTTAAGCCCAGCATTTTGCGGATATACAAAGCATCATGAAACGAGGTAGACTGGTAGTTCAGCATAATATCATCAGACCCCGGAATACCCATAATGAAATTACAACCTGCAACCCCCAATAAGGTCAGCAAGTTATCCATATCATTCTGGTCGGCTTCGGCATGGTTGGTGTAGCAAACATCAACGCCCATGGGCAATCCTAAGAGCTTTCCGCAGAAGTGGTCTTCGAGTGCTGCGCGGATA
Organism: Mucilaginibacter gynuensis; assembly: GCF_039541195.1. Taxonomy (NCBI): domain Bacteria; kingdom Pseudomonadati; phylum Bacteroidota; class Sphingobacteriia; order Sphingobacteriales; family Sphingobacteriaceae; genus Mucilaginibacter; species Mucilaginibacter gynuensis. The sequence goes on along the minus strand of NZ_BAABFT010000001.1, from coordinate 107,762 downwards.
ATTTGCTTGCCATCATATAAATATTCAGGTCCGATAAAGCCCACAACCGTATTTACCAACAATGGTTTAAACTGACGCGCAATGGCATAAGCCCTTGCCTCGCAGGTTTGCTGATCGATACCATGATGCGCATTAGCCGAAAGGGCACTGCCTTGCCCGGTTTCAAAGTACATTACGTTATTACCAACCGTTCCACGGTTTAATGAAAGCGTTGCCTGGTAAGCTTCCTCAATTAAATTGAGATTGATACCGAAGCTCGAATTTGTTTTTTCGGTTCCACCTATCGATTGAAAGCACAGGTCGACAGGCGCGCCTGCATTGATCAGTTCAAGCGTAGTGGTAATATGTGTTAACACGCAGGATTGCGTAGGAATATCAAACTTCTCCCTCACCCCATCTATCAGCCTAAGCAAGTTAAATACTGCCGACGGATTATCTGTAGCCGGATTAATCCCGATAACTGCGTCTCCGCTGCCGTAAAGCAAACCATCTATAATACTGGCCGCTATACCTTTAGGATCGTCAGTCGGGTGATTCGGTTGCAGGCGCGTAGAGAAGTGTCCTTTCAGGCCGATAGTATTTCTGAATTTAGTAATCACTTCGCATTTATGTGCTACCGCTATCAAATCCTGGTTGCGCATCAGTTTTGATACCGCGGCGGCCATTTCAGGCGTGATGCCCTTAGTTATCTTTTGCAGTAGATGGCTGTCGGTTTCGTCGCTCAACAACCAATCGCGAAACTCGCCAACGGTTAACGAACTTATCGGGTCAAATGCTACATAATCATGTGTGTCGATGATGAGGCGGGTAACTTCGTCTTCTTCGTAAGGAATTATGGCTTCACTAAGAAAAGTTCTTAACGGAACATCGGCAAGGGTAATTTGGGCTGCTACACGTTCTTCATAACTTTCGGCAGCTACACCTGCCAATATATCGCCGCTTCGGTGTGGCGATGCTTTTGCAAGCAGGGTTTTCAGGTCATCAAACCGGTAAACCTTATTTTTTATAGTATACCGGTAACTCATGTTATTCGGCTTTAATTATTACGTCCGCCTTTTCAAGCAATACATCGTCCATAATTTTCACTTTATGCTTGCCCATTGCTACAAATATGGCTACACAAGTTATTAACCCGGCTATAAAAACAATGCTTATATCAGGGTTGTAATAAATTATGGCGAATAAACATACGGTAGAGATGATCAGTGCAACAGCCGGAAATACAGGATAAAACGGCGAAGCAAAAGGCCTCTCTAAATCAGGTTCCTTTTTGCGGAGAACGAACAGGCTGATCATGCTCATCATGTACATCACCACCGCGCCCAATACGGATAAGATAATAATTTGGCTGGTTGTGCCTGTGTATAAGGCGGCAAAACTAATAAAGCCCCCGGCCACAATAGCCCAATGCGGCGTTTTAAAACGATGGTTTACTTTTGCAAGTCCGCGGTGTAAATAGCCGCTGCGGGCCATGGCAAATACCTGCCTTGACGATGCCAGTATAGTACCATGAAATGACGCGACCAACCCGAATAGGCCAATACTGGCGAAGACTTTAGTTAAGCCGTTTGATTTGCCTAATACCACGGCTATGGCTTCTGGCAGCGGATAGTCGAGATTGCTAAGTTTACGCCAGTCGGTAATACCGCCGGTGAGTATCATCACCCCTAAAGCCAATAGCACCAATGTAATTAAGGCCGATATGTAACCACGGGGGATGTTTCTTTTAGGATCCTGCACTTCTTCGGCCACCATAGCTACGCCCTCAATGGCCAGGTAAAACCATACCGCGAAAGGTAAGGCCGCGAAAACGCCTCCCCAGCCAAACGGCATCGGGTTGGCCAGGTAATTATCCATTTTAAAATGCGGACCGATAACGCCCATGAAAAGTAGTAATTCGGCCACCGCCAGTATGGTGATGAACACCGAAAACGTTGCCGATTCTTTTACCCCCGAAATATTGAGCAGGATAAATACCACATTAAAAAACATGGCCGATTGTAATACAGACAAAGCCGGATATAAGAAATGCAGGTAACTCCCCAACGCGAACGCTATTGCAGGCGTGGCAAGCAAAAAATCTATCAATGTAGCATAACCGGCCACCAGGCCGCTAATAGGCCCCAAAGCACGATAAGCGTAGGCGAACGCCCCGCCCGCGTGAGGTATTGCTGTGGTTAATTCGGTATAGCTAAAAATGAAGGTAACATACATTACCGTGATGATGAGCGTGGCTATTAAAAAGCCTACGGTGCCTGATACGCCCCAACCATAATTCCAACCGAAGTACTCGCCCGAGATAACCAAACCAACAGCTATCGCCCATAAATGGATCGGTTTCAGAACGCGTTTTAACTGTTCAGTTGCAGGTGAGGCCATGTTTGTATTTTAAAGGCGTTTGCGCCGCCTTAAAATACTCAACTCCCGTGTAAAATCAAAATAAGTTTAAACAGTAATTACGCGCCTGTAGCTTGTACTGCTTTTTGCTTTAAACTACTTAAAGCCAGCACTAATGCCAATACAGCCCAAAGTAATAGTTGCCAGGTAACCATATCCCAGCCGCCTATGCGCCAGCACTGTACACCCGCGAAAGTACCCAAAGCGCCGCCGATGAAATAAGTGGTCATGTAAACTGTGTTGATCCGGCTGTGTGCGGTAGCATCCAAAGTATAAATAGTGGCTACGTTGGTTACGTTTGTGGCCTGTACGCCAATATCAAGCAGTAATACCGACAAAATGAAAGCATATATAGAATGCGGGAAGACCTTCACCACCAAAACACCAGCCAGCACGATCAATACCGTGATCACCTGCGAGCGGGCAGGATTACCCTTATCTGCCAGTTTACCGAAAATAGGCGCAAGCAAAGCCGCCCCAATAGCGAGGATACCAAACAAACCGATGGTATCGGTATTGTAATTAAACGGCGGCGCGCTCAGGTGAAAGGTAAGCGTCGTCCAAAAAGAGCAGAACACTCCAAATACCAATGCGCCAAGTAATGCCGTGCGCCTAAGCAGCGGAAATCTTTTTACCTGTACAAATATAGATTGTAATAGATTGCCGTAATGCCCGCTGAACTCCTGCTTTACATCGGGCAGGGAAAACCTTACCATAAAAACACTTATACCTACCAGTATCGACGATATGCCGTATACGTACCGCCAGCCTAACCATAACGCGATATACCCGCTGAATACCCGAGCCGACAGGATACCTACCAGAATACCTGTAAAAATGATTCCCACTGTTTTACCTTTATTTGCCGGATCGAGCGTGGCTGCCATGGGTAATATTACCTGCGCTGCTATAGCCAACACGCCGGTAAGCAGGCTCATAAAATAAATACCACTAAGGCTTTGTATAAAGGTCATCCCGATGAGGGATAGTATGAGGCCGATCTGTAAAAACTGGATCAGGTTTTTGCGATTTACCTTATCGCCAAGTGGGGTAAGGAAGAACAAGCCCATGCCATAACCAGCCTGTGATAGCACCGATATAATACCAGCTGCCCCTTCCTGAACATGAAAACTGGCAGCTATATCTTTTAGTATGGGTTGGTTGTAATAGATGTTAGCCACACAAACCCCGGCTGTGATAGCCATTATGATGATCTGCGATTTGCTTAGTCCCTTGTGTTGCATGTTGCAAAGGTGCTATTAGGCGTTAATTTTTCTGTTAAAGTATTGCCATAATATCTTTCAAAACCACCGCTAAACAAAAAGATCACCTGTTTTTGGGTGATCTTTTTGTTACATAAGCAGCAAGCGCTTACTTAATATCAAATTTATATAAGGCAGCATCGGCCTGTTTCAATTCTATATTGATGGCAGCATTTGTAAAGGTCGCTTTGTTATTCTGTATAACCTCGGTAGCGGTATAAGTTTTCAATACCGGCAAACCGATCCTCGCGGCATCAAGTTTAAATGATTTGGGCTCGTTACCGTAATTAAATACAGCTACGTAATAGCTGTTACCAATTTTACGGGTAAATACTTCCGAAGCGCCTTTATCGGTATTGCCATCCACAGGCTTAAATGATTTGCCATTGGCCACTACTTTAAGCAATTCGGGATTTTGGTAAAAAGCTTTTGCCCTTGCAGACCATTGGCCGTATGCCGAAAAATCATCGCCAGTAATAAATGTGCCGGTAATAATGCCCGACAGTAACCTTGCCCGGTTAGCCCCCTCCTGCTCGGTAGATAACACAATATGATCGGCATCAACATAATTGTACAAATAGGTTTGCCACCAGCCATACGTTACACTATTTAGGGTGTATTGCGTATCCTTAATGGTTTTAAACGCGTCGCAAGCAATACGGCGGGTATGCACATAACGGCCTGTTGCCAGGTTTGGCGATATGGCAGCATAGATCAGCATTTGATTGCCAAGCTGGTTGATCAGGTATTCCATCCCTTTACGGTAAGCCTGCATACCTGTGGTTACCGTAGTATCATAAAAATGTGTAGATTCTGCCGAAGCATGACCAAGGAAATCTATCTTGATCATTTTAAAGCCGCAATCCTTTAGTTTTTTGATCACCAGAGCGATGCGCTGCTTGGTTCCCGGATGTGTGGGATCCATCGCGCGGGCGCCATCTATATCGTGGTATTTGTCGCCAACTTTTGTCCAAACTTCACCGAAGGTATAATCGCCGCCATCTACCTTTCTATCCGGACCGCCGCCCCAGCCCCAATCGGTAAACGGCGCCCAGTATACACCCGGCTCTAAACCTTTGGCCTTACAATAATCGGCAAACTCTTTCAACTTGCTGAAATCACCATTTAATCCGCCGCGGGTCATGTTATCCCAGTACGAATCCATGTCGATATACGCGGTATTCCCCGATCTGAAATTTTTAAGGCTGTCGGCAAAAAAGTCGGCTACTTTGGTTACTTTTTCATAATTCAGGTGTTCCTGCATTACACCCCAGCTGTTCCAGCCTACGGGTGTGGGTTTAGTCCAGTTGAAAACAACAGGCGGCTCGGCAATACGGTTAGCTTTACCAAACGTTTCGAGTCCTGTTCTCCAATCGGCAAAATACCCAACGAAGATCAATGGCGATTTAACTGTATTGCCTTTAACCATTCCATGCGGAATTTTGTCGCGGGTAACCGCTTCGGCAGAATAACCGGCCTGTACCTGTATAAAGTTGGCCTTATCCGGAAATGCTACTGTGGTAACACCTGTTTTCCATATCGAATGTTCAACAGAGCCCACAACCAAACCATTACGAGCTGTGTTATCGTACACTACACCGGCTTCGGCACTGGTTACATCGGTAGGTTTCTTAAACGGACGGGCATCGTAACTGATAAAGGTATCGTTATCAAAAGGCATAAACAGGCTACGTGTATCGCCGGTAATGTTCTTAAAGTTACCTTCAAAAGGTACCAAATCGTTTGTTTGCAGGTTAGTACCTTTTACAGATACTTCCATAAAGAAGTACTTATACCCGGGATAAGTATAAAACACCTGCTCCATTTGCGGCACATCTTTCCCCGTTAAAGTAATCACGTGCTTTATACCTTTCCCAAACCCTGTGGTAGCAGTTGTTTTACTATACTTTCTTACCGTGTAAGCTTTTGAAGTGATGGTAGCATTGTTCAATTTAACCGACGAAAAAATATTGGTAAATACACTTTCGCCATTATTGGTTACATTAAGCAGACCTTTAGTAAGATCATAAGTAATAAAACCGCTTTTGCCATAAGGTATTTTAACCTGCTGCTCCGCAGATGTATAAATTGCCGGTACCGGTAATGCTGTTGCTGTGTTTGCTGTTAACAAAGCACCGCTTATTAAAGCAGCTGAAATAATTAAAGAAAAGCTTCTCCTCATAAAATGTACAATTGACAGTAACAGGCGTAAATTTATATTTTGGAAGCCATTACTGTGGTAACTTTTCCGTTAAGTTTAATCTTTACTTTGCGTGGCGTGGTTGAAGCTACTTTATAGCTGACCACCTTGCCATCTTTCCATTTCAGATCGACCACAAAGTTGCCGCGTGCTTTAAAGCCTTTTATTTCTCCGGATGCTTTCCAGCTATCAGGTATAGCTGGTATAAAGTTGATGTAACCTTCGTGGCTTTGTATCAGCATTTCTGCTATACCGGCTGTGGTACCAAAGTTACCATCAATTTGAAACGGCGGACCGGCAGATAACAAGTTCGGGTAGATACCGCCACCTGCACCGTAATTAATATCGGTACGCTGGGTGGGTTTCATAATTTCGGTAAACAGTTTGTATGCCCTGTTACCATCGTGCAGGCGTGCCCAGAATAATAGTTTGTACGCGATGGTCCAACTTGGTCCGTCATCGCCCCTAATTTCCAAAGTCTTTTTAGCGGCTTCGGCCCATTCAGGCGTGCCTTCGGCAGTAATTAACGATGCAGGATATAAGCCATATAAGTGCGAAATATGCCTGTGCTGCGGGTCAGTTTCTTTATAATCTTCCAGCCACTCCATTACACGGCCATCTTTTGCGATGTTTACTGCCGGTGATAAACCTTTGATCTTCTCTTTCAACACCTTCCTGAAATCGGCATCAACACCTAACTGCTCACCTGCGATGGTCACATTGTTGAATAGCTCCCTGATGATCTGGTTATCAATAGTAGCGCCAATGCAAATGCTGGCGTGTTTACCATTTGGCAGGTAAAAAGTATTCTCGGGCGATGATGAAGGCGATGTAACCAACCAACCTGTTTTACCATCTTTAATCAAAATGCTACTGTAAAACTGTGCCGAACCCTTCAATATCGGGTAGATTTTTTTCAGGTAATTTTTATCGTTGCTGAAAGCGTAATGATCCCAAAGGTTATTACATAACCAGCCTGAACCGGCTTTGGTTATACCCCATGATGCACTTTCGCCCGGTTCAGTAAAACCCCATATATTGGTAATTACGTGCGCTACCCAGCCATCTGCATTGTAATAGGCTTTAGCGGTTCGTTCGCCCGGTGCAACCATACCTTTAACCAGGTCGGCCAGCGGCAGGTTCAGTTCCGAAAGGTTAGCTACCTCCACAGGCCAGTGGTTCATTTGTACGTTAACGTCAAGGTGATAATCGCCGTTCCATGGGGTATGCACCTGGTTGGCCCATAAGCCTTGCAGGTTTGGCGGCAATAAGCCAACCCTTGTGCTGCTGATGCTCAAATACCTGCCGAACTGAAAGAACAATACAGGCAAGCCTTTATCAGATGCCGGGTTAGCATGAAAAGCCACTAACCTTTTATCAGTCGTCAAAGCATCGGCTGCAGTGCTTTCGCCTAAATTTACGCTGAGCCTGTTAAATAGCTTTTGAAATTTGGCAATGTGCTGCGCTTTTTGAACCTCGTAAGGTTTTTTCATGGCCGCGGCTAAATTCATCTCTATCTTTTGTTTGTATCCCGGATTTTTGAAATCAGTACCGGCAGATATGTAAAGGATAACTTCTGTAGCATCCTTAATTTCCAGCGTGTTATCGCTAGTGCTTTGAGTACCGCCTTTTAACTGCGCCTTTATCGTGGCCAAATATTGCATGCCGATATCAGGCGTACCACTTTTAAGGTCGCCCGATAACTGCAATGAATTTTCAGTGGCCGTTGTAGCCGACCTTTCCGGGCGACTGATACTGATGCTCAAATTCAATTTTCCGGGCTTATCGGCAGTTAACTTTACAATGCTCACGTCATCGCCAAAGCTGGTGAAGTATTCCCTTTTATAAATAACGCCGTCAACGGTGTAGGTGCTTTTGGCTACCGCATTATTGAGCGATAGTTCGCGCTGGTAGCTTTTAAATTCCGCCGGCTGATCTTTACCCTTGCCATAATCAAAGCGGATATTCAGTTCGCCCAATACCTGGTAGCAACCAAATGGTTCGCTGCCCGAGCCAACACCTTTACAAATAAAGTTTTTATCGATCAGGGCCTGCGCCTCATCATTTTTACCTTCCTGAAGCAACCGGCGTATTTCGGGCAGGTTTTTGTAGGCTTCATAATTATTGGCATCCTGCGGCGCCCCCGACCATAGCGTAATATCGTTCAGTACTATCTTTTCGTTGTCAACGCCGCCATCGGGCATCATACCCAGGCGGCCATTGCCCAACGGCAGGGTTTCTTCCCAAATCGCGGCGGGTTTGGTATACCATAGCTTTAACGGCTTGGTTTGCGCCATTGCCGCTGCCGACAGTGCTACAAAAGCAGCGGTAATTACAAGGAGTTTTTTAACAGTCATTTAATTAGGTTATAAAATTGGTTGTGGTTATTTGTTTACCAAAAAGTAAACAATGTGGCAGGCTGTGCCATTGCTTGCATTGTTTTTATTTGGAGTGATCTTTAATATTAAAGTGTGCTTTCCTCTTTTTAAATCGCCCTCGAAAAGCAGGTAGGTTGGTATATGCAGCCAGGTACTGTAAGGCGTAAAAAGGTCGATATCTTTGTAAGTTTTACCATCAATAGTGTACGACACAATGCCTTCATCAGGTCCTGATGCTATGGCCATACCTACTGCGGTACCAGTAAAAGGCAAGGTTAACGTACCACCTGCCTGGGTTGAGTACAACACGGGCACATTGATATAACCGGGACGGGTAGACAGTCCATCTTTCGGATCCCAGTTTTTATCGAGTGTCCAGGTTTTATCAGTTTGGGCATTGGTAATATTGTAGTAAGTGCCGTTTTCAAAGCTGGCTTTGTTTAATAAAGCCGGCAGTTTGGCAGCAGTTGGTTTGTGTTTTGAGTCAGCAGCTTCTTTAAAAGCGGCGAAGAGCAGATCTTTTATGGTGGCGAAGTATAGCTCCTGCCCAAAATGAGCCGGGTGGATATCTTTAAAATCGTCGTTCCAGTTAAATTCGTTGTTCTTTATTTTTTCGTACACCTCCCTGCCTAAGTTGATAGACGGCGAGTTGTAATGTGTTGCCACCAGTTCGTGGTTCTTAATTTCTATGGGTGTGATGCCTTTGGTGTAATCCCCGGTTTTATCACCATCAGCCAGCGACATCAGGATCACTTCCATCATTGGGTTGCTCTTTTTTGCCTGGCGTACTATCCCCTCCAGATCGCGCACCTGGGTAAGGCTATCGGTAAGGTTGCCCCTATCGTTCACCGCGGCCTCAACAAAGAGCAAGTCTACCTTGCCCGAATCCAATATATCACGCTGCACCCTGAACGTATGCGCCAGGCTGCCTAATGAGGGTATCCCAGCGGCAATAAAATGAAAATCCGTCTGCGGATAATTCTCTTTCAGAAAGGCGCAAACTTTATCGCGCCATCCCGGGTTAAATGTGATCGATCCGCCCAGGAAACCAACAGTAGCTTGTTTACGAACAGTTACCGCGTTATAAAAATTAGGCAAGCCGCCGCGCACGGTATAGTATTTATTATAAGGCAGTACAGATTTTACCGGGTATGAGTTGTAATAAATAAAATCGGCAAACTCCTTAGCATGTTTCAATGGAAAATGGTGCCCGCTTAATTCCTGCGGGCCTTCGGTAACCGGGTACGTAGCAACCGGGCCACCTAAAGCGATATATCGCTCTGCAAAGAGCAAACTATTCTCGGCAGGCGGCGCCAGTTTATCATCCAAACCGATCACATTCATTACCGGTACCTTAAAAGATGCCAGCCCTTCGAGGTTATCAATCGGGTTATCCTTATAACTGATAGCTTGTTGCTCGGTAAAGTTATAAACCTGTTTCAGCTGTTTCCATAAGGTGGTATCGCCGGGACCCTTGCCTTTATTGCCCGGCCAGCTTTTAAAATCGTAAACAGGGGTTTCGGCATAAATACAGTTCACCTTATCCGGATTTCGCTTGGCCCAGTTTAGAGCGTAAAGACCCCCACGGCTTACGGCCTCTAAACTGGTTTTTGGTGCCAAAGCAATATTTTTAGTAAGATACTGATAGAATTTATCCCAAACCTGCATAGCATACGGGCTGCCGTATTGATCATCTACACTCACATAGGCAATATAAAATCCTCGCGACAACAACATAGTATCCATTTCGATATGCCAGTCGGCAAACGAAGCGCGCCATACCCACGGGTTACCCGGCAGTGGCTTTGCAGGTTTTACATAGTAAGCTTTATGAGCACCGATAGTAAAATTTACCTGCTCAAACCCGTTCCATTTACCGGTGGTGGTTTGTGCTTTAGCTTTTACACAAAAAGATAACGCAGCAATAAATATTACTAAATACTTGAACTTGATGATCATTGATCAGGATTTTAAAATGGCTATATTCGGTTTGATAAAAATATTACTGTACTATTCTATCTAAAATGGATTAACCTTTAAATTAGATGGATAATGCTGTTCTACTTATTTCACCAACGAAATTATAACATTACCGCAAGCATAAATTAAGTGATTTATACTTTGTATTAATTCATTTTATCAATATGTATGACAAAATTTGATTTGCCGTTTAATTTTTTTAATATAGCATTGCCATACAGCCGTAAACCCTGTAATGGAGTATCCTATTATTGTTACATATTGTTACTATATTCTTGATGAGCAATGTTGTTTTAAAAAGAAGAGATGGGTTTGAGGGTGAAAAGTTCATCAGTATACCGCAAAAGGTTTGGAAGGATGTGTCGAAAAGAGATCCTTCTTTCTTTCAAATTTTCATTACGCACATAGGATATTTCCCCCGGGCACACTTTCATTACCGTGAACGGCGCAAGGGCTGTGAGGACAATATTTTCTTTTACTGTCTGCAAGGTAAGGGCCATTACATATTGGATGATAAGCGCTATGAAGTAGTAGCCAACCAATATGTTTTTATACCCGCCACCGATAAATATATACGCTATTGGGCTGATAGCGACGATCCATGGACTATTTACTGGGTACATTTCAGCGGGGATAACATGAATGGCTTTAACAGTTTTCTTAATTTAGATGCGCATAAGGGACCTGTAAGTATCCCCTTTAATAATAAAGCAATTGATATATGGCACAATATATTTCAGTGTCTGGAGATGGGTTATAGTATTGAAAACCTGTGCAATGCCAATTTTTGCCTGTATAATTTCATAGCTACCTTTCTATTCCCCGAGAGCCATATTACAGTGGCTAAAGATGAAAGCACCGATGTAATTACGCTTACCATTGTGCACATGCGCGCCAATTTGGATAAGAAATTAACAGTAGAGGATATGGCGAAGCAGCATAACCTTTCCAGTTCCTATTTTTCTATCCTGTTCCGAAAATCGACCGGGATGCCCCCTATTGATTACTTCATCCACCTGAAAATGCAGAAGGCCTGCCAACTATTGTATTCGGATGAAACCAAGATCAAAAATGTAGCCATGGAACTCGGGTATGACGATCCTTATTATTTTTCGCGGATCTTCAAGAAATTCATGGGTACATCGCCCGAGCAATATCGGTTAACGGCCAAGCGATAATTTTATGGTAAAAGGAAGATACTTAAGCTCCTTGGCCCATGCGCGCCTATAACCAGCGATTGCTCGATATCGGCAGTTTTTGATGGCCCGGCAATAAAAGCGCTGTAGCCATAATCACTGTCGGCTATGATTTCATAAGCATCCTGCATCAACCGTACTATTTTGCTTTTCTCTATAATGAGTACTAAATGCTGGCAAATGAAAGGCAAAGCCCTATGGCCTAATACATCCTCGGTTACCCATATAGCGCCATTTTCGGCAACACCAAAATGCCCTCTTATTATAGCTACGTTTACATCTTCAAATGTATGCGGTACAGCGGCGGCATAGGGCTCGCCGATATTTACACCTTCAACTACGCTAACTATGCGTCCTTCTTTATCAAATAATTCGGCTATTTGCGGGGCTATTTCTTCAAGCTGGTTTACCTCGTATACCTTTGCGCCAATAGTTTGGGCTGTCGTAATAAACTTTGAAACCGGATCGGCATCGGCAAAACCGAATATTACACCTTCGGGTAATATGGTAGGTTCCGGCTGATTTTTTAGAATATCCTGTAGTATCTTATCTCTGCTGTTCACTGTTATTTTCTGTTCTTTTTATACCATTCCCCAAACGATTCTGCCGGTGGTTCGGGCATATCGCGCTGTTTGTACCATGGGTTCAGTTTATTACTTACGGCAAAAGGCGCGTATTTCATTACCAGTCGCCCGGCCTTACCTGCTGTTTTAAATACAAATGATGATGACAGTGTAAACGTCATGGCTTTCATCCCCAGGCTTTTTTGCTTGCTGCTGTAACCGTTTTTTACAATTACCTGTCGCCATTTGTACAGCTGATCGTGGATATCAATCTTAACCGGGCATACGTTTGAGCATGAACCACATAGTGTTGAAGCAAACGGCAGATCGGAATATTTTTCCATATCCAGGTTAGGCGCCAATATAGAACCTATTGGACCTGCTACCGCTGTATGGTAGCTATGCCCGCCACTCCGGCGATAAACCGGACAAGTATTCATGCAGGCTCCACAACGGATACACTTCAGCGAATTGCGGAAATCTTCACGCCCCAATTGCACACTGCGGCCGTTATCTACAATAACAATATGCATTTCCTGTCCCGGCCTCGGTTTTTTAAAGTGGCTGGAATAGGTGGTAATAGGCTGCCCGGTAGCGCTGCGGGTAAGCAAGCGTAGAAACACGCCCAAATTTTCACGTTTGGGTATCAGCTTTTCGAACCCCATACTGGCAATATGTATATCGGCCAGGTGCGCCCCCATGTCGGCATTACCCTCATTAGTACAAACCACAAACTCGCCGGTTTCGGCAATAGCGAAGTTTACACCTGTTAAAGCCGCCTTACGCGTAAGGAAAGTTTCACGCAAGTGGATTCGTGCTGTTTCAGTAAGTACCTGCGGATCAGACATACCTGCCGGTGTACCCAAATGCTTGTGGAATATATCGCCTATTTCTTCTTTCTTTTTGTGGATGCAGGGCAGCACGATATGGCTTGGCGGTTCATTGGCCAATTGTACAATGCGCTCACCCAAATCGGAGTCGATCACCTCTACCCCATGCTTTTGCAGGTAATCATTCAGGTGGCACTCCTCGGTAAGCATCGATTTGCTTTTCACCATGCGTGTTACCTCCTTCTCTTTAAGTAAGGATAACACAATTTCGTTATGCTCGGCAGCATTGGCAGCCCAATGTACGGTTATGCCATTTGCCTGCGCGTTCGCCTCAAACTGCACCAAGTATTTGTGCATGTTTGAGAGCACATTATGCTTTATTAACGAAGCCGTTTCGCGCAATAATTCCCAATCTGCTATGCCATGTGAGGCACGGTCGCGTTTTTCGCGTATAAACCAAAGGGTTTCGTCGTGCCAGTTAACGCGGTCTTCATCCTTATTAAAAACCTCTGATAAGGCTGCATGGTCTTTTATCTCACTCATCCTTATTCGGCATTTAAAATTTCGGCAATATGTATCACTTTAACCGGGCTTTTGCCACGTTTAAGTATCCCTTCCATGTGCATCAGGCACGACATATCTGCCGCTGTAATGTACTCGGCATCGTGTTGTATATGATCGGCAACACGGTCTTTTCCCATCTTTACCGATACGGCTTCTTCGGTAACACAAAATGTACCACCAAAGCCACAGCATTCGTCGTTACGGCTTAAGTTTACCATTTGTATCCCGTTCACCATGCTTAAAAGCGTGCCCGGTTTTGAAAAAGGCTCGGCAGTTAATTCCGTCATTTGCGATATTTTCAAACCGCGTTGCCCGTGGCAGCTTTGGTGCAGGCCAACCCTGTACGGAAAGTTTGCTTTCAATTCCTTTACATGCAGCACATCGGTTAAAAACTCGGTAAGCTCATATATCCTTTTTCTGATGGTTTCGCCCGCGGCATGCTGTTTATCAGAGTGCAGGTGATCTTTGATATGCAAAGCACAACTCCCTGACGGAGAGACGATATAATCGTACCCGCTAAAGTTGTTAATGAATAATTCGTTAGTGCCTTTTGTTAAATGCTCATAGCCCGAATTGGCCATGGGCTGCCCGCAGCAAGTTTGGTTTTGAGGATAATCCACATCAACCCCAAGCTTCTCTAATAGTTGCAATGTTGCTATACCTACCTTGGGATAAAACTGATCAATATAACAAGGAATAAATAATCCGACCTTCATAGTAATTGGTAAAGATAGCTGCCTTCTTTCATCAAAAACATGGATTATCGGTTTTTTAAAGACGATAAAAGTCCATTGCGTTTTGCCCCCAGAATTGTGCTTGCTCTGTTTCTGTAAACTTAGCTGTGTAATCGGTAAGTACCTTTAATGCCCGGTTATATCCGCCTGCCAGGACATTAACCGGCCAGTCGGAACCAAACATTACCCGCTTTAAACCAAATGAGTTAAAAACTATATCAAAATAAGGTATAAAATCGGCGGCCTGCCAGCTGTGCCAGTCGGCCTCGGTTACAAAACCAGATACCTTGCAATATACATTCGGAAATTTGGCCAACCTTCCTATACCCTCCTGCCATTCGTCTATCAGGCCATCTTTGATCAGCGGTTTTGCCAAATGATCAATAACGAAGCGTTGTTCGGGGAAAGCCGCAACAAACTCGGCGGCTGCCTGTAAATGTTGCGGCTTTATTAAAATATCGTAAGTAAAATCGTACTTTTTAAGCAGCGAGATACCGTGCATAAATTTGGCGCCAAGCATAAACCGAACATCGGGCTCGGCTTGTAAAACATGCCGGAAACCTTTCAATTTCGGAAACCGGCTGTAATGCTCTAAACGCGATTCAATATCATCAGCCTGAAAATCAACCCAGCCTACTACACCTCTTATTATGTGGCTATCCTTTGCAAGTCCAAGCAAAAAATCGCTCTCCTTGTCAGATTGATCGGCTTGTATAGCTACGCAACCACTTATATGATTGTATTGTAATAAAGGCGCGAGGTTGTCAGGTAAAAAGTCCCTTTGAATAACACTCATGTCGTCGGTTATCCAGGCATCTTTTACCGGGTCATATATCCAGAAATGCTGATGCGAATCAATTTTTAGCATAAGCTATCAACGTTTGCTTTGAAGTGCCTAATCCGTCAATGCCTAACTCAACCACGTCGCCGGGTTTTAAGTATACCGGAGGTTTAAAGCCCAAACCAACACCTGCCGGTGTACCGGTAGAAATAATATCACCCGGAAGCAAGGTCATAAACTGGCTTACGTAGTGGATCAGATAAGGCACGTTGAATATAAAGTTAGAGGTTGAGCCATTCTGCATGGTTTCGCCATTAACGGTTAGCCATAAACGCAGGTTGTGCACATCGGCTATTTCTTCTTTAGTGGCCAAAAACGGACCAACCGGCGCAAAAGTATCACAGCCCTTACCTTTATCCCATGTACCGTTACGCTCTAACTGAAACTCACGTTCAGATACATCATTATGCAGGCAATAACCTGCTACATAGTCTAACGCTTCCGCTTCTTCAACATAAGATGCTTTTTTGCCGATAACGATAGCCAGCTCCACTTCCCAATCGGTTTTAACCGAATTTTTAGGGATAGTAATATCATCATTAGGGCCAACCAGCGCGGTGGTCGATTTAAAAAAGATCACCGGTTCTGATGGAATCGGCGCATTGGTTTCTTCGGCATGATCGCGGTAGTTTAAACCGATACATACAATTTTAGATGGGCGCGCTACCGGTGAGCCTAATCTTTCAGCGTCAGCAATTACAGTTAACGCTGCATTGTGCTCATCTACATATTGCTGTAAACGGGCAAGGCCATCATTTTCAAAAAAAGCTTCGTTGTAATCTTCGCCAAAGGCAGATGTATCATATTTTATATCATCTATAATCACACCGGTTTTCTCTTTACCCGGCTGTCCGTATCTTATCAGTTTCATGAAGTATTTGTATTGTGGTATATGGAAATTAGTTGTTCAGTTTGATAAACCCGCCATCGATAGGGTAATCTGTACCGGTAATAAAACCGGCCTCGTCAGAGCAAAGGTATAATGCCAGCGCTGCTACTTCCTCGGGCTTGCCCATACGGCCTATCGGTTGGCTTTTTGATAGTTTTTCAAATATTTCGGCTTCTTTACCGGCGTAGTTCTTGGCGATAAAACCGTCAACAAACGGTGTATGTACACGTGCCGGCGAAATGGTATTGCAACGGATATTATCGTTAATATAATCGCGTGCCACGGAAAGGCTCATGGCATAAATAGCGCCTTTTGTCATGGAGTAAGCAAACCTGTCGCTGATGCCTACCGACGATGCAATCGATGCCATATTTAGCACAACGCCGCCGCCGTTAGCTTTCATCACCGGGATGACAGCATATAACGCGTTGTACGCGCCCTTCACATTTACATTATACAGACGGTCAAGATCGGCCTCCGTAGTATTTTCGAGATTACCAACATGTGCTATGCCCGCGTTATTTACCAGGATATCTACCTTACCAATTTCCGCGAAAACGGCTAATACCTGCTCTTGCTTGCTGATATCGGCCTCATAAGAAAAAGCCTTTGAACCGGCCTCCTCAATTTCGGCAACAGTTTGCTCGGCCGCGGCTTTGTTTAATTCGATGATGTGCACTGTAGCGCCCTGCTTGGCAAACAGAACAGATATTGCCCTGCCTATACCACTACCTCCGCCGGTAATAACGGCATGTTTGTTTTGTAAGTTGAACATTAAATTATTATACGGTTATATATTTATAAAGTGTTGATTACAAAATTATGAGGTTGTAACCACCGGCAGGCTTTCAGCGTTTTTATCCAATTCCAGCACAATAACATTACTGTTTGCATCAGGTAAATTATCCGGCAGATCAATGGTTACTGTAGCGCCTTGTTTGAAGCTCAATACGGTGCCATTCATAAAGGTTGCTTTTTTAATAACGGCTTCCTTTAAGGCCGGCAAGGTAAGCATATTGCCTTCTTTTTTAAAGAGGTGAACAAATATTTTATTCCCTTTACGTGTAGTGCCGTAAATATCATTAGGTACATAAGGGCCGCCCTTCGTACTGTAAATAGCAGAACCATATACTTTTAACCAATCACCCATTTCTTTTAAACGGTTAATTTGCCGCTGTTCAATACGGCCATCCATCATGGGGCCAACATTGAACAACAGGTTACCATTGCCGCTGGCGGTTTTAGCCAAGGTTTGTATACATTCTTTCGCCGATTTCATACCGTCGTTAGGTTTCCAGCTCCATTGGTTACATATAGTCATGCAGGTTTCCCAGGGTTCAACCATGTTCAGCTTGCCAATTTGTTGCTCCGGAGTGAGGTAATCCCCTACCGCGCCATCGCCCGAAAGTGTATTTGGATCCTTGCCTAAGCGGTTATTCACCACAATATTTACATCAAGGCTTTTAATGTGGTTATACACTTCGCGGCCGTATTCATTTTTCCAAGGCTCTTCCCAATAGCCATCAAACCAAAGCATTGCCGGGTGGTATTTAGTGATGACTTCCGTCAGTTCGTTTTTCATACGACCTACAAACGCTTTCATGTCGCCTTTTACTTTAGGCTCTTTAGCATTGCGGTGTTCGGGGTAATCGGCATCATGCCAGTCGAGCACGGTAAAGTATATGCAGAATACAATCCCCTGCTTTTTACAGGCTTTGGCCAGTTCGCCAACTATATCGCGCTTAAATGGCGATTTGGTAATGTTATAATCAGAATAAGCGGTAGGCCACAGGCAGAAACCATCGTGGTGCTTGCTGGTGATGGTAAGGTATTTCATACCGGCATCTTTCGCCGTTTTTACCCATTCATCAGCATTAAACAGTACCGGGTTAAACTCTTTGTACAGGTTATCATAATCATCGCCTGGAACCTGTTCGTTTCTGCTCCACCCTATTTCGGTACCGCGCAAAGTTACCGGCCCAAAGTGGATGAACATGCCAAAGCGATGATCCATAAACTTATCCATAACCGCCTTGGGTGTTTTAAGCTGTGCCTGCCCAAAGCTTGTACTTAATACAGATAACAGGAATATGGCTAATAAATATTTTTTCATAACAGATGCTATTATAAAACATTAACCCGGTGATTGGCCGGGCTAATGTTATTCAATTGTTTTATTCTCTATTCCAGAAGGTAAACTCGCTGATATTGCTGTAGTTTTCGCCGGAGAAGTTTGTTTTAACACGAATCCTTATATAACGTACGGGATGAGGACTGCTTAACAAGTCAGTTTTATATGCCGCCTTTCCGTCATCCGTTCTTACAACTTCTTTAAGCAACGTCCAGCCTTTGGCTACCATTTCATCTTTCCAGCCGGCATCGGTTGATGGTAAATTTGTAGCCGCGGCATTGATATTATCTGTAGCTATACCCCATATTTCAAAATCAAGCGGATTATGCGATTGATCTCTGCCGGTTTCTTCAACTTGGGCCAGGTAATTGTATACTGCGCCCAAATCAAAGGTGAAATGATGCGGCAACCTTGCTTCATTGGAGTGAAAGATATTAGGATAGCCTTGCGGACCTACGCTACCATCCCACATTTTTTCGAGACTGGTACCAAAATCGGCATGTACATCATTAGGCAGGCTTATCGCTTTAAATAATGATTTAGGGCACTGTACCAACCTGAAGATTGTAGGATAGGTACTATAATCGGCCACCTGGAAAACATCTATTGACGAGCGCTCCGGTATGTATGATGATTTATAAGTAACATCAGTACCGTATTTAAAATCGGGTAGTAAGATGCTCGAACTATCGCCGCTTAAATTGAGCGTTACATTTTCTCCGGAAGTTTTAGTGTATCGTATTTCGGTAGCAATATTGATAGTATCTGCATTAGTAAAGTTTAAACGCACCGCACCTGTTGTTAAATTAACAAAAGGGGTATTGCCATCATAAGCCCTGTTTAACAGTGTACTGTTGTAAATTGGGCCATAAACCTTAACGTTATTTACTTCTTTGGATATTGACCGGTTACCCTTACCATCCTGAGAGTAAATTACAAATGAGTAAACAAATTCGTTAAGGCCATTGATGATAGTGCTAACGCTATCAGTTTTAGCAGTGATATTAACCACTTGCGAATCGGCCCTGTTGTTCCAGTACACCACATACTTTGTGATACTTGGGTCGGTGCTCGATTTCCATTTCAATTCTACACGTAAATTGCCTGGGTGGGTGGTTACATTACCTACTGCACCTGTATATACAATTTCGTGGTCGTTATAAAATTCCTTAAAATCGGTCACCTGCTTATTACAGCTGTACACAGCAGCAAGCGCCAGGCAACTAAATATGATATATATGATCTTTTTCATTTTTTGCTGATTTTAATAGTTCAAAAACTTATTCCGGTTTGCCATAGAAGGAGAATTCCAAAATATGCGCGAAATCGCCACCCGACCATGTTCTGGCTACCGAAACACGGATGAACTTAACCGATGGCGCATTAAACGGCACATTGAAGTTTACACCCTTGGTTACAAAATCGATATCGGCAGGTGTTATAGCTGTAGGCGGGAAACCAGACGGCGGATCAGGAAAATGATAATTAGCCATATTGATCCAATCGCCCACAACAGCACCTACCGGAGCTTGCAACGGCAACCTGGCATCGGCAGGTGAGTTAGCATTTGAACCCCATATACTAAAATCGCGTGGGTTACCATGGCCATAAGACCAGGTACCCGATCTTTCCCACATTACAAAACGACTTAATTTATAAGTTGGGCCTACACCAAATGTGCAGGTAAACGGCGGAGTAGAACCATCTGTATGCCAGCCCGGTTCGCCGGTATTGCCATCCCAAAGGTTTCTAACTATCCAACCACCGCCCGAATATAACGGCGCGTCTGTTGGTAACGGAAAGTTGAAGAACTTACTTTTATCAAGCATTTCTTCAAAAAGAGGATTCAGGTTTGCTTTAAGTGTATCAGAAATATTTCCCCATTGGTCGGTAACGTAAACTCCGAAATCGCGGGCATCTGTATTATAACCACGTAAGGAATAATCAATGGTATCGGTTTTGGTAAAATGCTGATCCTGCACTTCCAGTGTTTTGGTTACATCATCATAAGCCACTACTATAATACCTATCTCTTTACGTAGCGGATTAAGCGCTTTTACGTTAACACCACCAAAATCGGGCGTAATAGCTACGCTTGGGCGCACCAGTTGATAAACCGGGGTTTCGGGGTGAACCTTTACCGTAATAGGATCAGACATTACATTGGCGCGACTAACCGTATACAATGTTACATCATAATCTTGCGAGGCCTTAAAGCCATTTACCACAACGGTATCTTTGTAGTATGATGATTTTGTTTCGCGTGATGCTTTATCATTAATATGATACTTAGCCAACACGTACAAAATATTGTCGGAGTTCGGCAGGTCATAGGTGATATTGGCACCACCGTTAAAGTTATCTACCTTAATATTGGTTACCACGCCCGGTTTTGTACCATCATTTGATATAGGCCCGGTGTTGTAACCATCGTTTCGCTTACATGAAGCTATGCCAATCATTAGCAAGCCTATTAGTACCTGTAATGAGTAATTTTTAATATTTTTCATAATCTCACAATTATTAATTGGATAACAGGTTACCAATTCGGATTTTGAACAAGGTTAGTATTTACTATCAGCGCGTCGGCTTTAATTGGCCACAGGTAATTCCGTGTATTGAAAACCGGTGTTACAATAGTACGCGGGCGATAGTAGTTTATTGGTGATTCTTCTGCCACGTTCCAACCTTGCAATGGCCTGCTCATGGCAGTTTGCAATTCTTTCCAACGGCGCAAATCCCAACCTGCTTGTTTCTCAAAACAAAGTTCTATTCTTCTTTCCTGGTGAATGATCTGGCGTAAGCCATCTTTAGTGGTGAATTTAGTTGGCGTTCTTGAGAAGTTAGTCCAGGCCTCTTCAACACCTGTTAAACCTGCACGAGCCCTAACCCTGTCAACATAGCTTAATACCTCAGCATAAGGCCTGCCTTGTTCGTTCAGTATTTCGGCATATAGCAGGTACATGCCTGCTAACCTGATGCGAGGCAAGCGAAAATCCTCCCAGGTCATGGTTTTATCGTATACCGTTAAGTAATTAACTAGTTTTTTAGGCCAGTACCCTGTTACGTTAATACGGATATTATCTTTAGGGCCGGCAAATGACGAACTGCTTCGGGCTGATACCCATAACGCGTTTTCACCGTTGCCCAAAATGCCATTACCATACCAAACACCACCATCAAAAGCAAGATCGGCATAAAAACGAGCCTCGCGGTGAAAGTGTGCTTTTACAGTTTGATAACCGTTGTGGATGTAGAACCTGTTAGCATCATCACCTGTTTGCAAATTGTAGCGCCCATTATAATCCCAGTTTTTATCCTCATTAATTGGTACGCCATTTTCAGTATAATACAACTCCTGCTGGCTTATAGGCGCTGCCAGTGTACCCTGAGCAATCAGGTTTTTAGCCGCGTCTGACGTTAACCTTGGCATAAAATATTCCTGGTTGCCGAAGCCGAAGGTTGGGTTTAACGCCCATATTATCTCCGGGTTGGTTTCCCATTTATCGGTAACAGTAGTTTGCAGGTTTAATACTTTCTTTAATGAGTCGGTTAAGTTTTGAGGGATTGATGCTGACGTAAGCAACGTATGCAAACGATAACCATTAGCTTCAGCATTTTGTATAGCCTCGTTGCAGGCAATTGCAGCCCTGTCCCATTTTGTGGCATCATAAGTAGGGCTAAATAATGCTTCACCGTCTTTATTTTTTAATCCTACAAAATCAGGGTTGCCATTAAATAACGGGCTTGCAGCTGTTGCCAACACTTCGGCTTTTACACTAAGTGCTATAGTCCTTGTAATACGGCCCAGTTCCTGGGTTTGGTTTTGAATGAATGGTGGCAGATCAGGCACTGCTTCATCAATAAGCCTTACTATATAATTCACTACAGAATCTGCCGGGGCGCGTTTCACCTTTAAATCTTCAGGCTGACTGGTTACAGGCAGGTTTTTATCCATAATAGGAATAGGACCATACATGCGGTACAAAAAGTAATTATAGTAGGCTTTCAAAAATTTAACCTCTGCAATCCATCTGGCTTTTTCGCCTACGGTAAGGTCAATAGGTTTGTCAATGTTCTCCAGCATGGTGTTGCATCTTCTTAATGCAACAAATATTTTTTGACCACCATTTTCGCCATCCCAATAGTTCAAACCTACATTTTGAGTGGTTTGAGTACCTCTAATAATGTTAAAGCCGGTTGGATCAACACCTTGGTTATCGGTAAGGTTATTCGGGAATATCACCTCGCCCGAGGTAGTAAAACCCGGATCGTTTTGCGTACCCGCGAAATTTTGCAAAGTATTGTAGCAGGTGAATAAGTAATTTTCGGCTTCGTTCCTGTTCCTGAATGCATAATCAATAGTACCTACGTTATCAGGCGTAACATCAAGGTACTTTTTACACGATACGCTTGTTACAGCGATAACTATCATGTATATATATTTATAGTACGATTTCATATCTAAATATTTATCAGTTAATGTTATATACCCACGTTTATACCCATGTTAAACACTTTTTGTATAGGGTATGCGAAGCCATTACCGCCCAATTCCGGATCCCACATTTTGAAAGGGCTCCAGGTAATAAGGTTCAAGCCGTTAACATATATACGCGCGGTTCTTAGGCCTAAAACTTTAGCAGCTGTCGCGGTTAAACTGTAACCTATCTCGGCCGATTTCAGACGAATAAAGCTACCGTCGCGCATCCACCAGGTACTTGTTTGCCTGTTATTTTCAATTTGCGCGCCGTTGGCACCTAACCTTGGGTACATGGCATACAGGTTTTGATTATCTTCCGACCAGTGATTGTCGGCATAATCCTGCAATAGCTGGGTATTACCGGTATAATATGAATCAGGGCTTTTGATGAACGGACTGGTACGTGCAGGGTCTATAAAGAAAGATACCTTAGCCTGTCCCTGGAAGAACGCTGATATATCAAAACCTTTGTATCCGGCTGATACACCAAAACCATACACAATTTGCGGAATATAAGGGTTACCTAAAAATGTTTGATCGGCGCCGTCAATTTTACCATCATTATTTAAATCGCGGTATTTGATGTCACCACCCATTGGAGCGATACCACCTGTACTGAAGATCTGTGTAGGCGAGTTACGGGCTTCTTCATCATCAACAAATAAACGCTCGGCTACATAACCGAAATTGCGGTTAATGGCCTGACCGGTTAAATGACGATAAGCTTCGGGATAATCGGGCTCCTCAAATTTGGTATACTTATTTTCGGTATAAGTAAAGTTACCGCGTGCCGATATAAAGCCGGTTTTGCCTATTTGCCTTTTACCATCAATTTGAATATCAATACCTTTTGATTCAGCTTTACCGATGTTAGCTGCAATAGCGGCCTCTAAACCAGTAGTGCTTGGTATACTGCTGAAGCTACGGTTTTGTAAAATATTGTATTTGTTGTTTTTGTATACCTCTGCAACTACGTTAAAGTTCTTGAACAAAGTAAACTCTACGCCCAAGTTGATCTGTTTTGAGGTTTCCCAGGTTACGTCATCGTTTTGATAGTTACGTATGGTAACACCATTGCGGCTGTAACCATTGCTGCTACCAAATGATGAGCCTGCACCGCCGTTAAGATTTACGTCGGACAGGTAGAAGAACCTCCTGTCGCTAATGGCATCGTTACCTACTAAACCGTAGCTGGCTCTCAATTTAAAGCGGTCGACTACTTGAGAAAGGTCACCCCAGAATTTCTCTTCAGACACGATCCAAGAACCACCAATGGTTGGGAAGAAACCGTAACGGTGCTGCGAAGAGAAACGCTCTGAACCGTTATAGCCAAAGTTGAACTCTAAATAATACCTGCTTTTGTATGAGTAGGTAGCGCGACCTGCCAGTGTAAGGTTACGGAAAGGCAAAGCGTTAAATAAACTGTTGGCATTGGCATAAAGCGTTTGCTGGCGTGTACCGATCAACGCACTGCTGATGTTATGATCTTTACCAAATGTTTTGGCATAATCTAATACGCCCTGAAAGTAAATGAAGTTATCCAATACGCTGGCACCGGGATAGTAGGAAAGGTATTCCTGCGCCTGGCCGGGCTGGTTGTTTAACCATTTAAGCACATAGGTATTTGAAAGCTTATCGTACGTATCAATATTATAATAAAACGGGCTATAATAAGTAGAAGACTGGAAGCTTGCATGCCTGTTGGTGCTGAATATACCGTGGAAGTTAAGACCCGAAGTAATAAAATCAAGGTTTTGATTTAACTCCAGTTGAGCCAGCATCCTCGATTCTGATGAGTTTTTGTGGCCTTGCAGCAAGTACGCGTAAGGGTTAATATTTTCGGTTGACCCAGTACTTACACCCGGCGTATTACCGAATAATATGTGCTGCACATTCTGATTAGCTGCATCGGGCTCGTAAAATGCCGGGAACAATACCGGACTGGTATGTGATGCCAGGTTATAAAGGTCGGTTGAGAAACCACCATCAGGTGTTTGCGGACCGTTATACTCGTTGAAAGTACCCGATAAACGGATGATCAACTCTGTTTTATCGGTAACGTTAATGTTTACGTTAGAACGCAACTGATAATTTTGGAACTTAACGTTGTTGTTGTTATTGTTACGGATATCGGTACGTAAAATACCGTTATCGTTAGTGTACGAACCGGCAACATAATAGCGTGCTACGCCGCCACCACCCTGAAGGTTTAAGTTACCACGTTGGGTAGACGTGCGTTTTTTGAAGAGCATATCTAGCCAGTCGACCGCCGGATAAACGTATGGGTTACTGCCCGGCGCGTTGTTTAAAGTTGCCTGGGTATTTAATATTTTATTTTCGGTGAACGGACGGATAGCCAGCGGATCGCGGGTTACGGTAGCTTCGTTGAAAAGCCTCATGTAAGTGATCGGATCGGCCAGGTCAAGCGTTTTTACCGATTGAGAAAGCGAGTTCTCTAACCTTACATTGATCTGTGGCTTGCCTGCTTTACCCTCTTTGGTTTTTACTAAAATAACACCGTTACCACCACGTGCACCGTATAATGCGGTAGCACTTGCATCCTTTAATATCGAAAAGCTCTCTATGTCGTCAACCTGTAAACGGGCTAAATCCGTAGCGGTAAGCTCAACGTTATCAATCAAAATAAGCGGGTCTTTTTTATAACCGAAAGTAGTTACACCACGAATGAAGAAGTTTGAATTATCCTGCCCAGGCTGGCCGCTTGGCTGATAAGCGATAACACCGGCCACCTGCCCTGCCAGCGCGTTGGTTAAGTTACTTGCAGGTATTTTTAAGTTGCCGGGCTTAACTGTGGTAACAGAACCTACAATGGCTTCGCGGGTTTGCTTACGGCTGTAAGCGGTAATTACCACTTCGTCGGCCAGTGTATTGGTTGATTCTTTTAAAACGATGCGTACCGAGCGTTGGCTGGCCGATGCGGTAAAGGTTTTATCGGTATAACCTACATAGGTTATCTTTAGCAAGGTACCGGGCTCTACATCAAGCACAAATTTACCGTTCGCGTCGGTTGATGTGCTTTGGCCTTTTTTGTCGGCGGGGCCAACGTTGGCACCAATTACCGTTACGCCAAGGGTATCAACCACTGTACCCGTTATGGTAATTTTTGTTTGATTTTGCGCAAATGTGCTGTCACAGCATCCAAACACAATTAACAAGAACAGTAACCGGCAAAAAACGGCTGCATACTTGTTTGGAATTTTTAACACCAGGAGGCGTTTACTTAATTCGTAAATTTGCTTCATAAAATGGTTTAATAATTAGTTATAAATAGTTTATAATCAAAAAGATACAGGGATGCACTTTTATTGCACCTTCATTTTCATTAATGAAAGCTTGGTTTTATATCTAAAAAATTATTTGGCTTATGAAACAAATGTATAGTAAGCTGATACGGCTATAAATGGTGTATTCTTTTATTATAATGGACTATTCGATTATTTAATTCCTTTTTTATTTTTCGAATTTGAACACACCTTATTTTATTAAGATGGTAAGTTTTTAATCAAAATAATACCATTTAAACAACGACAATTTCAACGAGATGGACTTTAATAGACAAAACAAGCCCCATCATACATATTTGAAGTATGTTTAATGAGCAAATAATGCATCATTGTATGGGTATGGTTCAATTGGTATGAAATACCTCTTCCATGTTTGCCCATGTTTCGCCTTTGGCGGCGGCCTCTGGTAATGGTATTTGTGCAGGGGCGGTTTCTTTCCACCATTTTTGCGTGGTGCTGTCGGCCGCCATTTTCTTCATGTCGGCTTTAAAATCGGCCCCTGTGTATTCAAAATAGCTAAACAAGAAATACTTACCATCTATTTTTTGCAGGTAGATGGAATAGTTTTGAATATTACATTCCTTAATTTTTTTCAATACACCGGGCCAGGCATTGGCATGCAGCTTTTTGTAATATTCCAATTTTTCGGGTTTAAGGCCCGTCACCATGCCGAAACGCTGAGGCTTAGCAGGCGCTTCAGATGACGTTAGCTCCGTATTTGTACACGATATTGCAACGCAAATAATAATTAGCGCGATAATATTTAATAATGTTAAGCGTGTTTGTTTCATAAAATTTATCTGAAGATCCAAAACAGTGCCGACATGATAAGCAGCAGCACGATGGACAATAGCTTATAATTCCCTATGCCGCTCCATCCCGGAGTTTTAAATGATTCGAACGGTGATTTCCAATACAGGTTCTCGCTTTCGGCAGTGTGCCGTACCGGGTATATGTACGAGAAGCTAACCTGCAACAGTACACAAACGCAGAACAGGTAAAATGCCATCATCATAAAGGGCACATGACCAATAAGGGTATCAGGATATAACTTACTCACCGTGAACACTGCCACCCCGATTGCCGAACCTATCCATAAGGTTAATTTTGATGATTGTGCCGATGCCTTACTCCAAAATACACCTAATAAAAACACGCAGGTTATTGGAGGGGCTATGTGCGCTATAATGTCGTTCAGTCCATTGAAAATGCTTTCGTAACTATTCAGCAGAGGCAGTAACAACAGCGATAATATCATGGCTACACCTGCTGAGATCTTACCTGTTTTCACCAGGCTTTTATCTGTAGCATCGGGTTTGTAGCGTTTGTAAATATCGTAGCTCACCATGGTTGAGATGGAGTTTAACGCGCCCGAGATCTGGCTCATTAAGCCTGATAACAACGCGGCAACCAGTACCCCGATCAATCCTTTCGGGATTAATTGGATGATCATCAATGTGTAGATACCTTTACTGTTCACTACCTCTTTACCTGCCTGCACATTGGTTAACGCTGATATATCTAAATGACCGCTTTTTGATAATGTGTAAGCGAACAGGCCCGGTAATACAAAAATAAATACGGGTAGTATTTTAATAAAGCCGCAAAACAGCGGCCCCACACGGGCATGGTTCTCATCTTTTGCACCCAATACACGCTGCACAATGGTTTGATCGGCACACCAGTACCATATACCCAGCACCGGGTAACCTAAAAATATGGAATACCACGGTATGCCGCTGCTATCGCCATGCGGGCGCATCATAGATAATTTATCCATTTGTCCGCTGTTTTTAAGCACCTCAACCATTGGCTCCCAGCCGCCCATTTTGTTATAGGCCACCACGCTCATGATCACCGCGCCGCTTAAAAGCACAATGGTTTGTATCGATTCGGTCACTACCACCGCGGTTAAACCGCCCACCACTGTATATATAGCGGTAAGGATAGAAATGATGATCACACTCGTATACATATCCACCCCAAACAATGTTTGCAACACAATGCCGCCGGCCAATAGCGAGAACGAGATATGAATAATGACAGCCGATACCACCGATACGATAGCCAGCCAATCGCGGCTTGAACGGTCGTATCGTTTCTCGAGGAAATCGGGCAGCGTTGCTACGCCTGATTTGATGTAGAAAGGCACAAAGAACAGCGATAGCAATATCAGCGTGAACGATGCCATCCACTCAAAATTGCCGTTAAGCAAGCCAGTATCGAAACCGCTTTGCGCCAAACTCACCAAATGCACACAAGATATATTGGTAGCGAAAAGTGCCAAGCCTATCATCGGCCAGCGAAGCGTTTTACCCGCCAAAAAATATTCGCCCGCGGCATTGGTCTTGTTTTTGGTTTTACTTTGGTGCCTTATACCGGCCCACAAACCCACCAGCACTATACCCAGTATGTATAAGGCACTTATAGTAATATCAAGAGAACCTATCATTTTATTAAATGCTGTATATTATTTAAAATCGCAACTGCTGCCGGGTACCTGCGGCGTAATGTAAACCCCATTCTCAATCTTTACCGGGTTTACAAAATGTTTTTGCAAATGCGGAATGTGCTCTAAAAATAAAGCTTCGTGCCCAAGTTTTATATGGTTAAATAAAACCAAATGCTGGTGTAACTGCCCCATATCGCCTACGTGCGGTACAACCGGAACGCCATATTTTTTACATAATAAACTGGTGGTAATAAATTCGCTTACGCCACCTACCCTTACCGCGTCAACCTGTATAAAGCCAGCGGCACCTGTTTGCAGGTAGTTTTTAAATATTACCCGGTTAGGCACATGCTCGCCTAATGCCAGCTTTACCGGGGCAATAGCATCAGCCAGTGTTTTATGCGCCAGTACGTCGTCGGGGTGCGTTGGCTCTTCTATCCAGTATGGGTTCATCTTCTTCAGTTCGCCGCAAATGGCTATGGCTTGCGGCAGGTTCCATTGCTGGTTGGCATCAAGCATTACTTTTACGTTATCTCCGGCTACTTCCCTTACAATATTCGATCTACGGATATCCCTTTCAGGATCGGCAGAACCTACCTTCAGCTTCATTGCTGTAAAACCCTCGGCAATAGCCTTATGGCAATTCTCTCGCACTTTTTCGTCGGAATAATTGAACCAGCCAATCGAGGTATCATATCCCGGGTAACCGGTTTCTAAAACAGACTGGCGTGCTAAACTTCCGTCCTGCTGCCCTGCAATAAGGCTGATCGCCTGCTCACGGGTAAGCTCGTCTTCGAGATACGAAAGATCAAGCGTATTCACAATTTGCTCGGGCGACAGATCGATCAGTAATTTCCATAGCGGTACACCCCGTTTTTTGGCCCACAGATCGTAACAGGCATTGGTAACCGATGCCAACGCCAAATGCACCACACCCTTATGAGGCCCAAGCCAGCGGAACTGCTGCTCGTTTGACAGTTGCAAAAATATACTGCCAAAATCCCCCATTACCTCTTCAATATCCTTCCCTCTGAATTTTTCGGCGTAAAACTGCGCTGCTTTGCAAACCAGGTCGTTGCCTTCACCCAATGTAAATGCGAGGCCGGTACCTATAAGACCGCTATCATCCTGCAATTCGGTTACGGCGTAAGAGTATATGGGGTCGCGGTGTATGGCATCGCTGCCTGCATTACCATCTAACTTAAAACGAACGTCTTTAACTTGTATATTTTTAATCATTGTATTTTGTGCTGATTGGGGTATTATTTATTGGTGCGATAACCGAGTTCGGCACCGGCGCTTACCGGCATTATGCAGCCTGTTATAAAGCGGGCTTGTTCCGATATCAAAAACAAACAAGCATCGGCAATTACATCGGCTTCGGGGCAATAGCCCAACAAATGAATGTTATCCAGATATTTCTCTATCGATGATGGGTCGGGCTGCTGACTGCTCCAGTTCCTTAGCATAGGTGTCCAAACACCCGCGGGCGCAATAGCGTTCACCCTAATACCCAAATGCGCGTAATCTATCGACATTGATTTAGTAAGCGAATTGATAGCGCCCTTGGTGGCTGTGTAAGCGGCATGTATATCCTGCCCAATTTCGGCAGTTATGCTACTTGTACTTAATATGTTGCCTTTGGTTTTTATCAGTTCGTTAATGCCGTAACGGGTAGTATTATATAAACCTTTTACATTAACATCAAATAAGCGTCCCCACTCCTCTTCTGTGGTTTCGTGTAATGGCTTTGAGGGATCGGAAATGCCGGCGTTATTGTGTATTACGTTTATTTTACCGAAACGCTCTACCGTTTTTTCAATGGCATTTTTTATTTCGTCGCCTTTTGAAACATCAGCCTTAACGTACAAAACATCATCGCCGTTTAGCTTTTCATTGGCTCGTTCTATGCTTTCGTGGCAGTTGGCTATGATGGATAATTGTGCTCCGGCTGCGCGAAAAACTTTTGCGCATTCAAAACCTATCCCTTCGGTGCCTCCTGTTAAAAAAACAACTTTATCTTTTAATAACTGCATATTGTTTAGGACGCGTGTTTTGTTAAATATTAATATCTGTTAAATCGTTAAACCACGTTATAAAACCCGGCAATGCCATCAAAACATCCTGACAATGAAATGTTAAGTACTATGGCTGTGCTAAAAATTTATAACCGTGTTTGTTTAATTACCTGAACAAGCCTGAATGATTTAGCATTGCTTTATTTGGCATTGGTTTAATAATAGGTTGTTCAGCGTGGTTTATTGATTTAAGCCAAAATTAGTTGCGTGCAATACCTTTTAGAATAGAGGATACCTTTTTTTTAATGGATTATACGATTAAATACAATTTAACAATTAAAGCACGATTTATGCAGACTACAACCTGTTTGTTTAACTATCCAAATAATCCATGTATTTTTAATTTTTGTCCATTTTACCAACTTCTATTTTGAAGTAGGTTTATCCCGGCCAATCATTCTAACCAATACCCAATAAATAATTGATATTTAAATACCATTTAGCACGCCAATAAATTTCAGCCTATTAAAATATGAGTACAACTATTACCCGTAAAGATTGGGGAACACACAAAGGCGAAAACCTTTATTTATTTAAACTAACCAATAGCACAGGAGCCTACGCCGAGATAAGCAATTACGGCGCAACGTTAGTATCAGTAGTGGTGCCTGATCAACATGGCGACCAAGGCAATGTAATATTAGGCTTTGCTGAAGCAGCTGCTTACCTGGATGATAAATGTTACATCGGCTCAACCGTAGGCCGTTTCGCCAACCGTATAGGGGGTGCTAAATTTGAACTTAATGGGCAAACTTACCACCTCGAAGCTAATGATGGCGTAAACTCAAATCATGGCGCGTCAAGCGGATTCAATTATCGGGTATTCGGTTTTGAAATTGTGGACGATCATTTGGTACTGGTGCTGCACAGTAATGATGGCGACGGTGGATTCCCCGGAAGCCTGAATTTAAGGGTTACTTATAAATGGAGCGACGATAACGAACTATCCATCCATTACGCGGCGGTGAGCGATCAGGATACCATAGCAAATTTCACCAATCACGCTTACTTCAATCTTTCGGAAGCCGAAACCATGCTCGATCACCGCTTAACCATCAGCGGCGATACCATTGTAGATGCCGGTGAGGATTATATCCCGACAGGAGAAATAAAGCCTGCAGCTGAAATTGAGTTTAAAGGCGATATTTTAAAAGAAATATTACAGCAGAATAGCGGCATCAACTCCTTTTATATACTAAACGATAATGATATTGCCGCTAACGGGTACGCCGCCAAGCTGACTGATGAAACAAGCGGTCGGTTTTTGGAAGTGACCACCTCCTATTCCGGTGTGTTTTTATATACCGGCGATTACCTTGCAAGCCAATACCTCAACCATAATAACCGGTACTGCCAGCCGTTTGAAGGCCTCTGCCTGGAATGCCAGCACTATCCGGATAGTATAAACCACCCTCAATTTCCCTCGCCTGTTTTAAAAAAGCATAAAGTATATGACGAATACATCAATTTCAAATTTGGCCTGATATGAGAAAACTTTCTACCATACTCATATTCGCCGTTGGCCTATTAAGTTTTACAACAGCATCGGCACAAACGTATCAGCTAAAATCGCCCGATAATAACTTCAAGATCAGTATCAACGTAAAGGATAGCATCACTTATTCGGTGGCTTATAAAAACACGAACATACTATTGCCGTCTGCCATTTCGCTTACTTTAGATAAGGAGGTTTTAGGTAAAGATGCAAAAGTGAAAAAGACAGTCACAAGCACAGTAAATACTGTGATTCATCCGCCTTTTGGTAAGGTTGCAAATCTTGCGGAGCATTACAATCAGCTAACTATTGATTTTTCGGGATCGTATTCGCTTATAGTACGGGCTTATAATGATGGCGTGGCCTATCGTTTTATTACCGCGTTAAAAGATTCGGTAAAGGTATTAAGTGAGCAGGCCAATTTTAACCTGCAAGGAGCACCAGCGGCCATATTGCCTGAAACAGATAACTATACCGCATGGGAAGTGCCTTATATTGAGCATCAATCAACCGATTCTATCGCGAATGGCAAAAGGGCTTTAACACCTGCACTGTTCGCTTATAAATCCGGCATTAAAGTAGTAGTTGCCGAAGCCGACCTGTTCAATTACCCGGGCATGTATATTCAAAAGCAGGGCAAGCATTTTGCAGGTAATTTCGCCGCATACCCGGCAGTTACCGTAATGGGTAGCTGGGGCGATTTCGTATCTGTAGTAAAAGAACGTAAAAACTATATCGCGCAAACAGAAGGCACCAGAACCTATCCGTGGCGGGTGATCATCGCTACTGATGATGACAAAACATTATTGAATAACGAGCTGATATACAAGCTATCTAAACCATCGGTAATTAAAAACACCGCGTGGATAAAACCGGGCAAGGCAACCTGGGAATGGTGGCACGATGCCATGTTGCCGGGTGCTGATATTCCTTCGGGCATGCCTAACCGCAATACGGTATTGTATAAATACTATGTAGATTTTGCCGCAAAAAACAAACTGGAGTATTTGATGGTAGATGCCGGGTGGTCAAATAATTATGATGTAACCAAGATCAGTCCGCGGGTAGATATGCGCGAATTAATTAGCTATGCCAAAAAGAAAAATGTGGGCGTATTTTTATGGTGCGTGGCATCGCCGCTGTTAAAAGACCTCGGCAAGAACCTCGATTTTATAAAAAGCCTGGGCGCGGTAGGTATCAAAGTTGATTTCTTCGACCGCGACGATCAGGAAGCCATCAGCTGGCTCGAATTGATCGCTAAAGAGGCAGCCAAGCGGCAATTGATGGTCAATTTTCATGGTTGCAGTAAACCAACCGGCTTACAGCGCACCTACCCTAATATTGTAAATTATGAAGCCGTACGCGGCGAAGAATGTTCAAAATGGGATTATACAGCCAATCCTAAACACCATTTAACATTTCCGTTTACAAGGATGTTAGCCGGTCCGCTCGATTATACACCCGGCTCTATGCGCAATGCTACAATGGAAACGTTTAAGCCAGTTGATCCGGGCTTGCCGTCATCATTGGGTACCCGTTGTCATGAACTGGCCATGTATGTTATTTTCGATCAAACATTCGCTATGCTGTCAGATTCGCCAACAGAGTATGAAAAGTATCCCGATATTATGAAATATGTCTCGGCAGTACCAACAGTTTTCCAGGAAACTAAAGTACTCGACGGTAAGGTGGGTGAATATGCAGTAATAGCCAAAAGAAACAACAAGAACTGGTACTTAGGCGCCATGACGGATTGGGCAGCAAGAACTATCAAAATTGATTTCTCGTTTCTCCCGGCAGGTGTTACTTATCAGGCAGATATTTATACCGATGGGGCGGATGCCGATAAGGTGGCCACCAGTTACGTTCACAAAACCATTACGGTTACCAATAAAACCAAACTCGATATAAATTTAGCTAAGGGCGGCGGCGCGGCTATGTATATTCACCCATAATTATAATAGAATAGTCCATGTAAATCGCAGATTTGTTCATTGGTAATCATGATATTTACCTACATTTTTACGCATTGAATAAACCAATAAAAAGCTAAGCAAATAACAGATCACTATCTTACAATACACTGTTATAGTTCTTGAATAATTATATCCGTACTAATGACAGTAATTATTATATTTATCGAATGAAATCTAAATTACCAATTATTTATCGCATTTCTTTTTGTGTATTATCTTTAGCTGCCTGCACCTACAGCACTGTTGCTCAAAACATTACCATCCCGGTTGAAACAAGCAATAATGCCCTGGTTTTGCAGGTAAGTAAAAACAAAGATCTGGGTACTATTTACCTTGGCAAAAAGCTGTCAGCCGCGGCTGAGTATGAGCAAATTCCTGCTGTTTACAGGCAGGCATCAGATTACACCGGCGGCTTAATCAATTCGGCCTACACACCATCGGGTTCACGCAACCTGTTTGAACCGGCCATATCTGTAACCCATGCCGACGGCAATAACTCGTTGGATTTACGTTACGTAAGTCATAAAGTTACCAAAGTTGATGCCGATGTATCATTACTGAGCATCGTATTGAAAGATCCTGTTTATGATTTTGAGGTTACACTATACTACAAATCATACTACAAAGAAGATGTAGTAGAGCAATGGAGCGTGATTAAACACAAGGAAAAAGGTAACGTTACGCTGCAAAAATTCGCATCAGCTAACCTGTACCTTAAAAGCGACAGCTATTACCTTACCCAATACCACGGCGACTGGGCCAAAGAAATGCAGCCTGAAGAAACCAGGCTTACCCACGGCATAAAAACGCTTGATACCAAATTGGGTACCCGTGCCAATTTATTTGCGCCATCGGTATTTATGGTATCGTTAGATAAACCGGCTACCGAAGATGAAGGCACCGTACTATACGGCTCGGTAGAATGGAGCAGCAATTTCCGTGTGGATCTTGAACTGGATAACCTTGATAATTTGAGGATCATTGCAGGTATCAACAACTACGCTTCGGCATATACTTTAAAACCGAATGAAGAATTTACTACCCCGGCGTTCCTGTACACCCTATCTGACAAGGGGAAAGGCGATGCCAGCCGTAAACTGCAACGCTGGGCACGTAATTACCGTATTCTGGATGGCAAAGGAAACCGCCTTACCCTTTTAAATAATTGGGAAGCCACCTACTTTGATTTTGATGAGGCTAAGCTTGCCGAACTATTAAAAGACACCAAGAAATTAGGTGTAGATATGTTTTTGCTTGATGATGGCTGGTTCGCCAACAAATACCCACGTAATGGTGATGTTGCGGGCTTGGGCGATTGGGAGGAAAACAAAAAGAAATTGCCTAACGGTGTATCGTCATTAGTAAAAGAAGCTACTGCCAACGGTGTGAAATTTGGTATATGGATTGAGCCGGAAATGGTGAACCCTAAGAGTGAACTATACGAAAAACACCCGGATTGGGTAGTTAAGCAGCCTAAACGCGAGGAGCATTACTTACGTAACCAACTGGAGCTTGACCTGAGTAACCCGGCCGTGCAAGATTTTGTATTTAAAATTGTGGATGACCTGTTTACCAAGAACCCTGAACTGGCTTACATAAAATGGGATTGTAATGCTGTGGTGTTCAACGCTTATTCGGCACATTTAAAAAATCAGAACCATTTTTATATTGAGTACATGCGTGGCTTGTATAAAGTGCTTGAGCGCATCCGTGCCAAATACCCTACCGTACCTATGATGTTGTGCTCGGGCGGTGGTGGCCGTGTTGATTATGCCGCGCATAAATACTTCACCGAGTTTTGGCCAAGCGATAATACCGACCCGATGGAGCGTATCTTTATACAATGGGAATACTCATACTTCTACCCTGCCATTAGCAGCTCAAACCACGTAACCGACTGGGGCAAACAGCCTATTAAGTTCCGTACCGATGTAGCTATGATGGGTAAACTGGGTTTTGATATCGTTGTGAGCCACTTGAGCGGTAAAGATCTTCAATATTGCCAGGATGCTATCAAAAACTACAATGCCCTAAAATCCACTATATGGCAGGGCGATCAATACCGTTTGGCTGATCCGCGTAAAAACAGCGTAGCATCGGTATTGTACGTTAACGAAGCAAAATCAGGCGCGGTAATGTTCAATTACCTGGTAAATAACAGGTATGGCGAAGGCAGTAAATTACCTATCCGACTGAAAGGACTGGATGCCGCTAAAAAATACAAGATCAAAGAGATCAACCTGTATCCTGATAGCCGTTCATCGTTGGACGAATCAAAAACTTACACAGGCGATTTCCTGATGACGGTGGGTTACAATCCCGACGTAAACTCGGGCCGTACCAGTGTGGTACTGCAAATTGACGCGGCGAATTAAACCTTAACGTTATATTATTACATGATAAAGCCGGATGTGTTGAGCATCCGGCTTTTGTATTTTTATAAATATTATTGCTGATGATATTAAACCTGCTCCGGGTTTTGGCGGTTGATATAATCCGTTGGCGACATACCAAACTGCTTTAAAAAATTACGCCCGAAATGTGTTTGCGAGCTATAGCCTACCAAATCAGATATTTCGTAGATCTTCAAATTACCCTCGTTTAATAACTCGGCCGCTTTTTTCAGCCTTGCCAAATTGATCAACTCGTTTGGGGTAAGGTTTGATATCGATTTAATTTTACGGTACAGCGTGGGGCGGCTCATATTCATGATATCGGCCAAGTGCTCTACATCCAAATCCTTATTGCTCATATTTCTGAAAATGTCGTCGTTTAGTTTCTCTAAAAATAACTCATCTGATTTGGAGTAAGCAATGGTTTTAATATGCACCAGCGGCGAGTTCGAAAAGTACTCTTTTATCTTGCTCCTATTGCGTAACAAGCTGCCTACCTGTGCATGCAAATATTCCAGCGAAAACGGCTTTTCTACATAAGCATCAGCCCCAAGTTCCAAGCCGTCGATTTTTGATTGTAGCGAGGTTTTTGCAGTAAGCAGCACAACAGGGATATGGCACAGTTCGAAGCTTTTTTTAATGGTTTCGCAAAGTTCAAAGCCATCCATTTCGGGCATCATTACATCGCTTATCACCAGTTGCACAATATTACTGTGCAATATATCAAGCGCTTCTTTTCCGTTTAACGCAGTTAAAACGTTATACTTTTCGTTGAGATCGTCTGATATAAAATCAAGTATTTCGTCACTATCGTCAACCAATAAAATAACAGCTTTATCAGCATCCGTATCAGCAAATTTTACAGGTGTAGTTAATGTTTTCTCCATCGGCTATTCAGGTTAAACTCAATTAATTGGTGTACAGGCAGTGTGAGTACAAATATATTAAATTCATTTCCGGAATATTGCATTTCCAGTTTTCCTTTATGTAGCTCGGCCAATGCCCTTGATATTGAAAGCCCTATCCCGGTTCCGGTCTTTTTATCGTGCCCGTTTATCCTGAAGAATGGCTCAAATATCTTCTCATGCAGTTCGTTCGGGATCTGCTTTCCGTCATTATATACCTTAACGGTAAACAGGTCTTCGTTATCGGCAACGGGCAGTAACGACAGCTTAACTTTTGAATTGCAGTACTTAAGCGCGTTATCCAAAAGGTTACTGATGATCTTGGTGAAAGCTTCGTGGTCAACGTAAGCAAACAGTTGTTGTTTAGGAAGAATTATCTGGTAATCGATATTCTTTTGCTCTGCCGAATCCTGAAAATTATTCCATAATTCTTTAAGCAGTTCGACTATATCAACCTTAACAAAATTGAGCGAGAAGCCGTTAGATTCCGTCTTCCTAAAATCGAGTAGTTGATTGGTGAGATGCAGGAGCCGTTCGGTATTTTTATCCATTATACGCAGGTTCTTTTCAATAGCCGGTATCTCTCCCGCTTGTTTTATCACCTTTTCCATCGGCCCCTTTATTAAGGTTAGCGGTGTGCGTATTTCGTGTGCTACATTGGTAAAAAATTCAATTTTGGCCTGGTATATTTCCTTCTCTTTTTTATTTTCAAAATCCTCCATTTTGCGGCGGTTCTTATTCTCCAGCCTGTCGTGATAAATGGTGATAAGCCAATACAGGCTAAACGAAAAGATGATGCTGTAAGTAAGGTAGGCCCATGTACTCTTCCAAAATGGAGGTAATACCTCAATGTATAGCTGCGCCTCGGCATCCTGCCAAATATTATTGCTATTGGCAGCCCTTACCTTAAAGTGGTACTTGCCCGGAGCAAGCTCGGTAAAATAGGCACGCCTGTTAGTTTTAATGAATGTCCAATCGCGGTCGAGGCCATCAAGCTTATATTTATACTCGGTAGTGGCCGGCGACGTGTAACTAAGTGAAGAAAAATCAATACTAAACGACGATTGGTTATCATTAAGCGTAATCTCCCGCGACAATAATACCGATCTTTTAAGCGGCGACCCGTTACGGTTTACCGCCAGCTCCTTGTTATGCACCTGGAAACCGGTAATATATATAGGCGGTGTAAAGCTAACAGGCTTAAAGGTTGCCGGGTTAAAACTGATCATCCCTTTTACGCTGCCAAAATACATGGTGCCGTTGCTATCCTCAAATGCAGAGTTGTAGTTAAACTGGTCGTTCAATAAACCGTTGGATCGGGTATACCTTATCAGCTTATTAGTTTTAATATCGATACACATCAACCCTTTTGAGCTGCTTATCCAAAGTCGCTTTTGAGCATCTTCGAGCATGCTGTAAATAAGCTCGTTAGGCAACCCTGTTCTTACCGAGTATTCGACTGTTTTTTTTGTTGATGGCGTGTATTTATACAAGCCTGACTCTGTACCTATCCAAATATTCTGTTCCGAATCTTCAATTAGTCCCGTGATACGGCTTACGCTCATGTCTATCTTAAAATCGTGCTTTTTAACTACAAACTTATCTTTCCCCTCAATACTAAAACAATGCACGCCGTCGCGGAAAGTGCCCACCCAAATATTGCCCTTACTATCCTCCATAATACTGGTATAAAAGGAAGTTCGCGGCATGGCCGAAATATGGGTAAAGTTATTGTCACTTACATTATACCTGAATAAACCCCAGGATGTACCAATGATAATATCGCCTTCACGGGTTTTGAGCATGGTGTAAATAAAGTTGCTCTTCAGGTCGTTCTTACCGGGCCCGGCACTAAAATGTTTTACAACTTTTTCGGTACGCAGGTCCATCACATCCAAGCCATGTTCAAAAGTACCTATCAGCAATTGATCGCCATTGATCAGCAAACCATGGATATTGGTTGTACTGATGCCTGTTTTTGCACCATTGGGCTTGAAGCTCGAAAACTTACCCGTTGTAAGGTTCAGCTTATTTAACCCGGCATCTTCAGTTCCTATCCAAAGGTTATTATTACTATCCTTACAAATTTCGCGTACGGCGTTGCCGCTTAAGGAGTTTTGCCCGGTTTTAGGAAAATACTTTTCAAAATTGGTATACTGCTTTGGATAATAATTGGCTCCGCCGAAATAAGTACCCGCCCAAATACCGCCTTCTTTATCCTTACACAGGGAATACACCGCATTGTCTGACAGGGAATAAGGATCGTTATACTGTTTGCGCAGATTGGTTATTTTGTTCTGAGTTTTATCATAAATATAAATGCCCGATTCCGACGCTATCCAAAGTTCGTTAGGCGACCGGTATACAAAATCGCGGGCGTAGATCTCGTCGAAGGCATCGTCCTGCGTGAGGATATCGGTGTAAGTATTGCTATGGGTATCAAAATCTTTAACGCCTTGCGTTGATGTAGCTACCAGTATATGCCCATTGCCGCCATCATAAATCTTCTCAATCGCCTTATTTGAGGTGGGTTTTGAGTGACTGAACATAGAGTAAGGCGAAAAGCTGTTTGACCTCGGATTATACTTTTGCAGCATACCGTCGGGGGTAGATGCCCAAATAGTACCATCGCTCGAAGTGCAAACCGAAGTCGACCAAAAACTGGTATATGATACCAGTTTCTTTGTTTTAGGAGTGTATTTGAATAAACCTCCGGATACAAACCACAAATTATGCCCGTTATCCATCATAATGCTGCGGGTTGGTTTAATCAGGCTGTTGTTCAAAAAAGTAAAGTCTTCTGTTTCGCGGTTATAATAATACAGGCCCCTCTCGGTACCTACCCATATAACGCCATAATGATCTTCAAAAACCGAGAAAATAAAGTTGCTGCCCAGGCTGCGCTTATTAGCGGGATCGTTACGAAAAACTTTGTAGGTGTAACCATCAAAACGGTTGAGACCATCTTTAGTACCAAACCACATAAAGCCCATCCTATCCTGCAACACGCATATCACCGCGTTGTTAGACAGGCCGTTCTCTACCTGGTAATGGCTAAAATAGTAAGATTGCGCGTTTAGCCTGCTTTGTAAAAAGCACAGCAAACACACCAGCAATAATTTGTACCTCAACGTTTATTTGAATTTTAGGTAATTCAAATATAATTGAAATGCCGCACTAAAGCTCATCGATGTAAACTAACGAGCGTTATTTAATTTGTTTGAGACGAATTGATGAAATATTGAAACGAAATAAGATGAATGATTAAGCCTTATAACCCATATTTGGTTATTGATGATTTACCGGGTAAATCGTTAACATACATTATAAACCACCGACTACTGC
This sequence comes from Mucilaginibacter gynuensis, assembly GCF_039541195.1. NCBI lineage: Bacteria > Pseudomonadati > Bacteroidota > Sphingobacteriia > Sphingobacteriales > Sphingobacteriaceae > Mucilaginibacter > Mucilaginibacter gynuensis. The sequence continues at coordinate 67,365 of NZ_BAABFT010000001.1, read as the reverse complement.
ACTATGAATAAAGCACTCAATTATTGCCTCGCCATCATCTCGATGCTATGTGTTTCTATTAATACCAAAGCACAAACTGCTCCTGATACCTTGCAGATGGCCGACCCTACCATCTTTTTAGATAAAGGCGTTTACTATTTATATGGTACCGGCAGTAGCAAGGGTTTCCTGGTATATAGTTCAACTGATTTGAAAACATGGAAAGGCCCTGTTGGTAAACGCGACGGCCATGCGCTAATTAAAGGCGAAAGTTATGGTACCGAAGGCTTTTGGGCTCCGCAGTTATTTAAGCACAAAAGCAAATATTACATGGCTTATACCGCTAACGAGCACATTGCCATTGCAGAAGGCGACAGTCCGCTGGGGCCATTTACACAGAAAAAGTTCGGCAGTATAACCGAGGCTGATAAACAAATAGACCCTTATATTTTTAAAGATACCGATGGTAAGCTATACCTGTATCATGTTCGTTTAAAAAATGGCAACCGCATTTATGTATCGAGGATGAAAGCAGACCTGTCAGACATTGACAGCAGCACTACCAAAGAATGTATACACTCCGAAACGGGATGGGAAAATACGGCAAGTACGCCGTGGACAATCGCCGAAGGCCCTACAGTGTTGAAACATAACGGACTGTATTATCTTTTCTATTCGGCAAATGATTACCGCAATATTGATTATGCCGTGGGTTACGCCACCTCAAAAAGCCCTATGGGGCCATGGGCCAAACAAAAGGACAGCCCAATACTAAGCCGTAAAGTAACCGGGCGAAACGGTACCGGGCATGGCGACTTCTTTATTGATAAGGCCGGTAATTTAAATTATGTAATGCACACGCACGAAACTAATTCAAAAACTGGCAAGCGTAAAACAGCTATCATTAAGGCAAAGTTCACTAATGATAAACCCGCTAAAATGATAGTGGATAAAAGTACATTCCGCTTTTTATTGCTGGATTAGTAAAGTAAAGCTGGCGGTTTAAGAAATTTTAAAAGTTAACCCCGAATGAGATGTAAGGCAATGACCCTTCTTTTGAAAAGCCAAACACCGCCTCAATCAGTACCAGTTTAGCGGGGATAACGTATAAACCGCCGCCGTAGCCTACGTGTATAGCGTTCGAGCTTTCGCCGGGTGTCCATACACGGCCAATATCGTTAAAACCGATAAGGCCGATGGAGCCGGGCAGCAGGTACGAATTAAAATCAAGCACCTTTACGCGCATTTCCAGGTCATTATAGGCCATGGTTTCGCCTGTAAAACGACCCGTATGGAAGCCGCGCAGATTTTGCACACCGCCTAATTTTACCTTCTGAAAAAATTCGGCATGACCTATGGTGGTTGCCGCTCCGGTACGATTGCTAATAATCAGTATTGAATCTTTATCAGGATTATAAGCGACACCAAATTCCGAGGCGATACGCATATACTTATTATCGGCATGCTTAACTCCCTTGTAACCTGATATAGTGGTAGACCAATAAATACCTTGTGTAGCCATCAATGGTTTATTGCGACTATCATACAAGGCGCTGGTTACGAAACCTGCATATAATTTATCATCGAATACCTTTTCATCGGGATGCAGCTGATTATAATCAAGCAGAAAACGTTTCGGGTTATCGGCTTCCTCGCTGGTATAAAACTGCCCCGCAGCCCCCGCGCTGAACCGCCAGTTATTATAATCACGATAGATGGAAACATTGCCTGTTATCAGATCGTAACGGTTGCGGTAGTAGCTGATCTCTTTATCGCCCTCGTTCACAAAAACACTCTCGTTACCTATACCAAAAAAATTGCTCAGGTTATTAGGGCCAAGCGATCTAAGGCTGACCAATAGATTGTTCTTACCGAAGATGCCCTTATAATCGGCCGTGTAAGTAAATATGAACGATTTACGACCGATGGAATAATTAGCCAGTAACTCGTGTTTAAAAGCATAAGGCTCTTTACGGAAACCATGCTTTTCGTAAGAGAAACCACCTATCAGCAAAATGCCATTATCAATACTGTAGTTAGCCAGCGTAATAGGCATAAACCTGTCGTATTTAAAGCTTTGCTTATCGTAACTATTTACCGTGGTATCTTTTGATAAACGCAATTTAGCTTGCGATGAAGTGGGCACAACATTCGGCTGATCCGATCTGTCGTACACATAAATATTGCCTTTGTTGTGCAGTTCTTTATTTACCGTTACACTATCTTCATCGTCGCCACCTATAATGCGCAATTTTACAGGCGACGGCTTAGTTCCGCTTACATTAAAATCGTCCTTACCGGCAAAACCATAAAGCCTTACCTCCCTGGTAACAGCCGGATCAAAAATACGGTGATAGGTCACTTGATCCAAAGTGCCGTCTTTTTTGATTTTGTTTATACTGACCTCTAAAGTGCCGTCATCTTTGTTAACTATCGCAAAATTATCGCGCTTGTCGGTAGCGGGTACATCTACATAAATGGCTATGAAACGATAATACTCCATAGCTTGTTTCATCAACAAATTACGGCGCGATATCATTTTGGCAACTATCTCTTTACCCGATATCTCGTAAATGCTATCAGGCATCCGCTTTACCGCTGTGGTGATGAGTTCGTCGGTAAGGGTATTTTGAACGTAGCCTATCTCCTTTTTCCAATCATCTTCACTTAAACTATTCAAAAAGTAACGATCAAAATAACGAGCCTGCACATTCCAGCCTTTTACATCCCTTATTTCATAATCATAGCCCTGAAATTTAGAGTTTAACCACTGGTGCGATACTATCCACGGGAAAAGTCCCGAAGTTTTATAATAAACCTGGTCGCGGTCGCGCGGAACGGGTTTGTAAAGATTCGCGCCTTTCTTTTCATCTATCTTTTCCCAGCGCCATTGGTCTTCGTGGCGGTCCCAGTCGCCCAGCAGCATATCCAGTAAACGGGCGCGCAAAACCAGTTTCTGATCAACATGGTTGTCGTTATCTTCCTTTAATTTCTCCTGTGCCTTTACCGTGTTGTACGTTTTCTCCGCGTCTATCGGTTCACGTTCTTCAAACAGAAACACCTGGTTAGCAAACTTTTCTCTGTATTCACCTAAAGCGGCATCATCGGGCACATAAACTATTTGTGGATTTGAATGCGGAATATCCAAGGCCTGGGCCAACGGCGGTACCGTTAAGGCTGAAAAAGGATGAGCTGCCGATACCTGATCCTGTAAAATATCTTTGGTTACCGTTTTGCGCAAGTTGGCGGGTAATCCATTTTCCGGGAATTTTTGGATGGTACGCAACACCCATTCCTGCCCGGTTGGGTCGGCCAGGCGTAATGATTTGGTTTGCTTGCCGCCTCCCAACTGTAATATCTTCAGTCCGCCCTTTTCTTTAGCTATATGAAATATCTTGATCTTTACGGGCGTAGCCCATAACCTGCGGTGGTTATCGCCCAAAAAGAAACGGTGTGTATTGCTCACCTTATTGTATTCGGGAGCTATGGCAATGGTGATACTATCGCCTGCCGCGTTTTGCTGCGCATGAGCAATGCTATGGAGCGACAATAAAAAAGTGCCTGCCAATAAGATAAGCTTTGCAAACTTTAAACGTAATTGTACAGGCATTATTTATGAATGTAAAAATTGATCCCTAATCTATCTATTTTTTATAGTTAACCCCTACCCTTAAAGCTTTTAATCCCGATACGCCCTGCAATTCTTCCAGGTCGAGTTTTTCAACTTCGGAGGTTAAGCTGCCCTGCTCTTGCAGATATTGAATGTATTCGAGGTATTCAAATTCTTCCTGCTGATGAAAATAAACCAGCGCTATTTTATCAGGTTGGGTCAGGCGTTCAGTTGTTCCCTTTATCAAAACCTTGTCTATCCGTTTCTTCACTATTTCGTAGCGGATGTTATATGCCCCCTCCACATCAAAACGGCGTTCATCATTCCTGAAACTGATATTTATCGGGTTTGAGTGGATGAAGATCAGTTGCGTAGTATACAACGGCTTTTCCATCTTGTGCGATAAACCTTCCGTGATACGGGCAATATCTGCCATTGAACGTATTTGCCACAAGCGAAGGTTCTTCAGGTACATATTACTGAAACGGCGTTCTGGCGCTATGGATTGGCCTATGTATATATCATACTCTACACCATCGGTACGGAACTTACTGAAATAGCATGGATACGATTCCTGCAAAGTTGATTGCGCCGTATCAAGGTAATGACTGACAGAGGTATTAATGAGCTGCATCGATGCCTCCAGCTCTCTCCGTTTTTGAAAGCCTATACCGCTTTCTTCCTTCACCGCGTCAAAATAAGCGTCAACAGCCGGTGTGGCTACTGATTTGCTTTCCTTTACGTGTTTTAAAAATGGCTCTACTTCGCCCTGCAAAAAGCCGCTAAGCATGATCTCGTCATTAGTGCTGGTATAATCACCAATCCTGATGAGCCATTCTTCAGTATTATAGATCAGCTTATCTATCAAACTGAGCACTACATGCTCCTTAATAGATTTAAGGGTTTCTATCAATACCAGCAATAATGCTTTAAGATCCTGCTGCAAGGCTATGTTGCGCTCAATCGTGGAATTACGGATATCTACCGCGCCAAAAAGCGGGTAGGTATTTTCAAACATTACTGTTTCAATTTCCGGTATTTGTTGCGTATCGTTCAGCTCACGGATGTAGTTTAGCGCTACCTCGTTAAATTTCCATTGTACAGATGGTTGCAAAGAGGTAAACTTATCTTTCAATACCGCGTCTATCTGCGCGTTAAAGGCATCAATACTATACTTAAATAACTGCGCGAGCAATGGAATAGCGGTTTTTAGTTTCGACAGTAAAACTTCGTCGATCACCAGTTCATGATCCGAATACAGCTCCATTACACCAGCCAGCTTGTTATTATGAAAGATGGGAATAAGCGTATATGAGTAGATACCGGCAGCACTGATAATTTTAAGGAACTGGCTGTCGTGCGTACGCTCTTCGGTGATCTTGTTGTAGAATATCGGTTTCGGGTCTTTACGGTATTCCTCAACCAGGTCGTAAAACACCTGATCGTCGATACCGGCTTTGCGTGACGCAATCACCAATATACTATCATCGCAGGCATTAGAATCAACCACCAGCTTATCATTCACCGTAAGAAAAGGCATTAGCCCGAAATGAACCTTGCTGTTACCCGCCAGTGTGCGTAACGATTCGATAATTGGCGTATAAGCCTCACGCTCATAAGTATGGTTAACCAGTGCCGATCTTATTTTGTGAATGGCATGGTTCTGTGTAATGTCCTCCATCGTGATGATGGTAAAACCTTCGAGCTTGAATTTATTAAGCGGCAATAACTGGGCTAATACCTCAATTTCTTTACCGGCCTGCATTACGGTAGCAATCTCTTCAAAATCAAGTTCGGGCAATTCGCCGTTCACTTTTACATCAATAAACTGCGTATCGGCCTGTATGCTGTAATAACGGTTCAATCCGGTTTCAGGATCGGTATACGTGTACAGCTTCTCGTTTTTAAATGCCGATGTAAAGTTGTAGAACTTTTTAAGTATTAGCTGATATATAAACTGGATCTGTTTCTTTTCTATCGTATCGGCAGTTGATTCGTTCTCATCACGCTGATGAAACTTATGATCGGTATAGAAATTATAGAACGCGTCGGTGCTAAAGAAGATCTTATCGGGCACAGGTGTGCTCATAGCCCAGAAAAAATCTTTTTCGCTGGCCACCAACGGCGTTAAAATAGTGTATATCAGTACCAGTACTTCCTGGTATTTTTCCACGTTGGCAATAGTGATGTCGATATCACTTGTGCTTAACTGGTTCAGTTTATCTAAAAGAAACTTGTAGAACTGAGCTTTTATAGGGTGCTCTGTTTTAACCCTGTCTTCCAGATGATTAATGAGCGCGTTAAACGACAGCCGCGTATCAACCTGGCAGGTAACGCATACATTTTCATTTATTTCGAGTATCTCGGTGTGCATTTTCTTAAATATTATTAATATCTGAAACGCAGGAGCAAATACGGATACCAGCCTTCGTCAGAGTGGCCCGCAAGCAATTGTACAACTGCCATACGAGCGGGTGCAAAATAAATGCCACCTCCATTACCGATGTGCCATTTATCAGAATTTTCGCCTTTTTCCCATACCCTGCCGGTATCAAAGAAACCCGTTATGCCAAATTGGCCGGGTAAAACATAACTTGCAAAATCACCTATCTTTATTCTGAGCTCTAAATTGTTATATACACTGTGCTGACCGGCAAAGCGGAAGTTTCTGAAACCCAGTAAATTTTGTTGTCCTCCCAAAAATAACGACTGATAAAAAGCTGTTTTACCTATGGTAACCCCACCGCCTAACCTATCGGCCAGTACAATAGTTGAGGTTGAGTTTAAGCTTTTATAGAATGCTACTTCGGGCAGTATCTGAATAAATGATTTTGAGTAGCTGTTTAACCCTGCATATCCCTGTATTTTGATATTCACCACATTGCCCCATGTTGGCAATATGGCATTGTTCCTTGTATCGCTGATGTAATTTATAATTACACCGGCATGTGCTTTATCTTTAGCTACGGTAGCGCTATCGTAAGAGCCTATTAACGAAGTATTATTGATAAACCTGCCTACGTTTTCGCTGGCATCCATGTGGTACAATTGTACAGACGGACCTATACTTAATGTACTACCCGATGACGTGTGCCATCTCAAGGCCGGGTCGAATTGAAAAGTATTATACCTGGTACGGTAATATCTTTTAAAATTACCCGTTCTATCAAAAACAGATTCGTTACCACGCCCGAAGAAATTTGCCGCATTATCCGGAGCCTTTGCTAACACCTGCAAAGTTAAGTCGGCTTTTCCAATTGCCCGTATCCATTCGGCATTATATTTAACCGCGAAAGCTTTTGTTGCAAATGAATGACTCACCATTAACTGTTGCGAATAGTTATATGGCTGTTTATGAAAGCCTTGCTGGTGTATATATCTGAAGCCCAAGCCTAAAGAAAAGCCATCATCGGCATTCAAACCGGCGGTTGCCATAGGTATAAACGTATTATACAAGTTTACAGGCTCAAAGGCGGTGTTCGCGCTATCGGCAGAAATATGTTTATTAAATACGCCCGAATCACCCTTGAAAGTTATCTTATTGGTTTTGTTGTAAAGCTTGATGCTTTTGTTAGAGTTTACAACATCGTAAACTTTATCGCCTTTTTTACCGATAAGCCTGATGTTTATGGGCGATTCTTTTTTGTTGATGACCACATGATCATCCCCATCTTCTACATACAGCCTGATCTCTTTGGTAATACCCGCGGCAAACGTGTTATTTAACAGCGTGTCTTTAACTACACCATCTTTATTTATTTTGCGGATAACGATGTTCACTGATTTAGCAGTATCGTCTTTTATTTCTACCAATTCGTTTTTATCGGTAGTGCGTATATCCACTATCTTATTCATAAAACGATAGTACTCGGCCATAGCTTCCGGGATATGCGCGCGGCGTTCTTTCAACGTTTTCAGTAATTCATCATGGCGCAATTTGTAGGCTGATTCCGGCAACCTGCGCAAACCTGCTTCCAGCACCGCGTCAGTTTCGGCTGCTACAAACTCATTGGCCATCTGCATCCATTCTTTTAAGCTGAAGTGTGTTGCAGGATACATATTTAAAAAGCGCGTTTTAAATATCGACCATTTTACACTTGGGATATCGCTATCAAAACCCTGCAAGGTAGGTACCACAAACGGTAACGACGCGATGCTTGGCAACAGCCCTTCGTTAGTATAAAGCACCTGGTCGCGGTCGCGCGGAACGGCAGTGTAGGTTGTTTTGCCGTCTTTTTCTTTGTGTATCCAGCGCCATTGATCTTCGTGCCTGTCCCAATCGCCAATCAGCAAATCGAGCATGCGGGCACGTAAAAACTCGCGGCTATCGTAAGTATTATCATTGTCCTTATTCAGGTCTTTGATCATTTTTATGGTATTCTTTGAATCGCCGGCAGGTTCACGTTCTTCCAATAAACATATCATATTGGTAAAGGTATCGGCATACTTACCTAAGTTATCATCGGCAGATACTATCCCTATTATCGGGTTAGCATGCGGCACACCGGCGGCCTCGGCCAATGGCGGTACTATCAATGCCGAATACGGGTGCTGCGCGCTCATGGCATCGTTCACCCAATCTTTGGCAAAGGTTTCCTGCAATTCGGGCGGCAATACCTTTTCCGGGCTTTTTTCTACACTGCGTAATACCCATTCCTTGCCGCTTTTATCAACCAAGCGTAACGATTTCGACTGATAGCCACCGCCTAATTGGGTAGGTTTTAATCCGCCCGCAATTTGCGATATTCTTATAACCGGCAATTTCGTAGCAGCCGCCCACTCCTCACGGTAGTTTTTACCGAACAGGGATTTATGAAAGCCACTTACATTATTATATTCCGGCCTTATCTTCACAACGGTACTATCGCCCGCGATAGGTTTAGCCTTGGCTACTTCTTTATCTTTTATAGGGGTGTAAGGTTGTTTGTAAGTGAAAGCTTGTTTTACACCTTCGTCGGTTACAATATAGTAGGTAAATACCATGCTGTTATCCAGCAATATATCGGCGGTTACATAACCTTGTGTAGCATCTGCAAATAAGGAGTGCTTACCTTTTTTGGCATACGTGTTTTTAGCGCCCGCACCGCTTACCACCTGTACTTTCTGTTTGTTTTTGATAAATTGTAAGCCGTGCTCGTGCCCTGCTACATGCACCATGTTTGGATAGCCTTTAAATACATTATCAATACGGGCTATCATGCTTTTATACAGCGGATGCCCAGTATCTTCGGGGTTGGTGAAAAGCGTACGCAGTAAAGGGTACAGTGAACCTATAACCGGCAATGGAATGTACAGGTTCTTGTTAGCTGCCGTTAACGGAAACAAATGATCTTTAAAAGAATAATAGCCTCCATGTGTACCATAGGTTTGAAATGGGTGATGCGAGGCCAGCAAGATCACCTTGCCGCGGTTCTTTTGAAACAACTCTTCCAGCTTATCAATTACCGCGTCTTTAGTGTTACAATCGCATTCGGCATCAGGGTTGTCCTTTTTATAAGTATATACCCACCACTCGCTATCAAAAGCGATGATAGTGAGGTTGTCGCTCACGTTGATCTCTACCGGATCGGGGCATCCATCGCGCGGAACCATTTTTAGTTGCGGGTCTTTCTGTTCTTCTAAAAAAGCCCATTGGCGTTTTATTTTGGCCAAACCAAGCGGCCCCATCCTATCCCAGTCGTGGTTGCCGGGTACAAAGTATACAGGCGCGCCTACCGCGCGAAATGGCTGGTATTGCGACCGCAAGATCTCTTCGGTTTCTTTTTCTTGGGGACTGCCGGGCAAACCCATGCCACGCGGATAAATATTATCGCCCAGGTACATTACCGTGGTTTTATTGGTAATCACCTTAGCGCTGGCGTGTTTCATCACTTCACCCTGCTGCTTATCCATTTCACCGGCATCGCCAATTAATATCACACGGTATTTAACCGAATCTTGCGCGGAGGCATAGAAACTGCCCAATAATAAAGTAGCTAATAGAGTAAATTTATTGATCATAGGTAGGTTTCTTTTTGTAGTAGGGTTTAAATAGTTGCCGGTTAAGCCATCTGCTTGCCAATGCACTCCCTATTCCAACCGCTGCTCCGCCAAGTACATCCGAAGGGTAATGCTTACCAAGATACATGCGCGAGTAGGCTACCGATGTTGCCCAGGCATAAGCCGGTATGGTAACCCACCATCTTTTATACTGAAAGGCAAATGTGGTAGCCTCGGCAAATGCCAGGCTGGTATGCCCCGAAGGGAATGATTTGCCATGTGTTATCGAATTAGGAAATATTACATCGGGGTGTTTATCGCCGGGCCTGTCGCGGTCAATACCACGCTTTATCAGGTCGGTGACAATAATGTTTGTAGCCACGCTGATCAACATTTCATAAGCATCGTGCTTAATATCCTCGTTGTCTTTTGCAAAACCGTATACCAAATCGGCAACGGGTATAGCCGCACCTGCCCAATAAATGGAATTACTGGTTTGTATCCAATACTGCGATGTAGGTTCGCTTGGGTTGATCGCTTTAAGTATCCGCAAGTCAAGCCCCTGTGCACCTGTTTGTTTATAACCAAAGCAAGATGCCGTGATCAATATAAAAGCCAACCTCCATTTTATCAGTACCCGCATAGTAGAATATTATTTTTTGTATACAAATTTTAAAATTGTGCCGCTGCCTAAACCACCTTCGTTTGAAATATACAGGTTATTCTGCTTATCAAACGCTATCCCCTCAGGCTGCGGAAACAATGACGGCGCTAAGGGATAGGTTTGTTTTACCTTCCAGTTAGCATCAGTTACCACCAACAGTTTATTTACAGATGATACGATGTACCACTCATTGGTGCGCGTATTTTTAGCCAATGCCGATGGCGCGAACTTTATCCTTTTTTTATCATCCGTAAGGTTTGCGATATCATCAACAGGGATACTAAACTCGCCTGTTTTAGTTACTGTGCCCTTGGCCGAAAGACTAAAGATAAAACCGTTTGTCTGCTTTTGCTTCTTATCGGCCTTTGAATTTTTAGTCAGTATGTAAACTAAGCCTGTTTTTTCGTCGGCATACAGGCTTTCGTATTCACCTTTGGGCAAAATATCAGCTTGGGTACTAACATGGGTAATGTTACCGGCACGGGCTTCGCTAAACGGAAAAATGAACAACACGCCATCGCTTCGCAAAATAATAACCTGCTCTTTGCAAATGGCTATGTCTTCATAATCGCCATGGTTGCCAAATTTCACATGCTTAACATCCTTGTCGCCCCATCCGAAATAGAATAGCTTACCGGTTTCATCTTCGTGGGCGTAAATAACCTTCGGGTCGCCTTTGTAAAAAGCCAGTCCGGATATTTCTGTTAAACTTACAGGCAACGCGTATTTTGCCGGAGCCGTCAGGTTATAACCATCGGGGCTTTTAGCAGGTTTAGTTTGCTGCATGCAAGAAAAACCCATAAACACCAATGCCAATACACCGGTTGATATAGCAGGCCTGATGAGTTTATTAATCAATATTGTATGTGGATACATCATGCGTTCTTGTTTTTTAGTTTCCCGTAAATAGCATACTGCGATTGTATGGCAGGTTCTGCTTGTGGTACGGGATTGTTATTTAAATGCTGATCGAGCATAACGGCCTGCACATTATCCTGTAATTGCAGGTCTATCAGTTCTGTTATCTCCTGGCGAATGCCCGCGTCGTATACCGGGAAACACACCTCAATACGGCGATAAATGTTACGGTTCATCCAGTCTGCCGAACCAAGGTAAACATCGGTTTGGCCATCGTTGTTAAATATAAATACACGGCCGTGCTCCAGGTAGCGGTCAACAATGCGGCGAACTGTAATATGCTCACTCATTCCCTCCACGCCCGGTACTAAACAGCATATACCGCGCACAATCAACAATATTTTAACCCCCGCTTGTGACGCCTCGTAAAGTTTTGATATCAGCACCTGCTCTTCGAGGTTGTTCATTTTAATAATGATAGAAGCGGGTTTGCCATTGCGGGCATTATTGATCTCGCGGTCTATCAACTCTAAAAAGCGCCATTGCAGGTTAAACTGCGATACCAGCAGGTTCTTGAAAACGATCTGATCTGCCGATGAGGGCTTCGTGCGTTTAGTAAGAAAGATGAGCAGCAACTCCATTTCGCGTGTAAGCTCGGGGTTCGATGTCATCAAAATATGATCGGTATAGAACGAAGCTGTACTTTCGTTAAAATTACCCGTAGCCAGCAGGCCTGTATATTTTATCCTGTTCTCGCTGCGCCTTTTTACCAAAGCCACCTTGGCATGCACCTTTAAGGCAGTAATGCTGTAAATGATCTTTACCCCTGCATCCTTCATTTTGCGGGCCCATTTGATATTGTTGGCTTCATCAAAACGGGCTTTCAGCTCAATCATCACCGTAACTTTTTTACCATTTTTAGCCGCGCTGATGAGGGCGTTAACAATTTTCGATTCTTTAGCCACGCGATACAGCGTGATATAAATCTCCTCTACATCGGGGTTATTGGCTGCTTCGCTGAAAAACCGGAGGATATTGTGATATGATTGATAAGGTACGTTCAGTAATACGTCATGATCGTCCAGGTACTCAAGCAATGATTGCTGCGGAACCGATGGCCACAATATGGCCGGCCACGATTGGTAACTCAAAGCCGGAATTTTAGCCGGAAAATCGATCAGGTCTTTCAGATTATGATACCTGCCGCCTTCAACCGTAACCGCGTCCATAAGGCCTAACTGACTGATCAGTAAATGCAGGTCTTTCAGAGGAATATCGGGTTGATACAAAAAGCGCGTAGCTAACCCCTGATCCCGTTTGTTAAGCTGCTTTTCTACTTCTTCGGCAACATCACCGGGGTACTCATCTTTCAGATCAAGCTCCGCGTCGCGGGTTATTTTAAAACTATAACAACCTGTTAGCGTATGCTTTGGAAATAATATATTTAAGTTATTCTTGATGATATCATCCAGAAACAGAACAGCCTTTTCGCCCTCAAATTCAGTAGAGAAAAACCTTGGCAGCTTATCCGAAGGGATGTTTACTATGGCCTGCTGGTTTTCGCTGTCCGGGTTGTTTAATGTCACCAAAAAATACAATTTATTATTTTCGGGGAAGAAACCGATTGAATCATCCTTGAAAAAAACAGGCTGCAAAAACGCCAGTACATCACTGTAAAAATAATTGGTGATGGTTTGTTTAAGCCCTTCGGGGATTTCGGTATTGTAAAAAACCTTGATACCGTTTGCCTTCAACTGCGGAATAATGGTGCTTGTAAACACTTTACCAAAGCGCTCCTGCTGTTGTTTTATAAACTGCCTGGCTTTTTGCAGGTTGTTGGCATTTCCGTATTCATCGCTTTTTATTTTTTGCAACGCGCTAAGCACCGGCATCCGTACCCGGTAAAACTCATCGAGGTTTGATGAGAATATCGAGAGGAATTTGATACGTTCCAGCAATGGCACGGTATCCCGTTCGGCCTCGGCTAATACACGATCGTTAAACGATAGCCAGCTTAGATCGCGATCGTTAAATATATTTTTAGGCTTGACCATTTAGTATAAAAGCAATGAGGAATGCGATCACCGATAATATTAACCCGAACATAAATATGTTGTACGAAACCCTTAGCAAGCGGTATTTTTTACCAAGAACCACCCCCTGCGAGTAATTATCGCGAATGAGCGTACCATATAAAAACTCCTTATCCTCCATCATCTGGAACATACCATTACTGTAATCATCTAACGACATGCGGTAGAAATTACCGAAGAACAGCAGGTTCACATTTCTCTTTTTGAGGTCGTCCAGAGTAAACTCTCCGTAAGGGATAGATGGACGTGTAGCTAAAATTGAGAAGGTAATAGTTAACAAGCTAACTGCCAGTAACAAAAAGGTAGGTATCACCAAAAAGCTCGACTGATCAAGCTTACGCAACACCAAACTGATGATGGCAGATAGAATAATGGAGTTAACGGTGATCATGATATGCGCCTTGTTATCGGCCATATCGCTCAGGCGCTGATGATTGGTTGAGCTGATCCTGAACATGGTTTCGATACCACGCTCGGGCCTGTCGCCTTTTTTCTTTTTTTCGTGATCTTCATGCGGCTCTATCAATACAGTGCCGGCCTGCACAATTGGCGTTTCGGCAGCAGGCTCGGCCACTGCTTCTTCCTGCTTTTTCTTCAACTCCTGCAGGTTTTTCGCTTTCTGATCGTCGAGCAATAAACGCGCGTAATCGGTAAAATAACGATGGCTCTGCATCAGGTCGATAGATTTTTGGCGCCATTCGTCCTTATCCAGTTTTTTATCAAGCAGCAAAGAGAACTCCTCGCGTAACTGCTTGCTTTTTTTGCGGTAATTATCGTTTCCTAAATGGAACAGATCGGCATCGCAAAGTATTTCATCTAATAAGTTAACCGGTTTTTGCGGCATTTGGGTAGCCAATATAGTTTGCGCAACCTTTTCTATCACAGCCGGATCAACTCCTTTATGTTTCAGGAAATCGGTAGCTGTTTGGGCGCTGCTTTGCTCGTGTTTTTGGCAATCTACCAGGTAACCTGCATCATGAAACCAGGCTGCCGCTACCACGATGAAAAAATCCTCATCGCTTAACTGGTAATGATTGGCTATTTGTATAGTATTGGCCACCACACTCTTTGTATGATCGAGATTATGGTATACCAATTTAGGGTTATTATGCTTCGAAAAAAATGAGATCACATACGCTCTTATTTCATCAAGCAACTCTTTATAATTCATTTTATGGCTGTTTTTCGGGTATTAAAATCAATATAAATATCGTGTATTTAAATAATAAACGCTAATAGTGCATCATTTTGACAATACATACATTTTATATGTAGTAATTAACATTTACTACCGGCAAATATTATTAATATGGCTAAATAAGCATTGCGCATATATTGTTTCATATTCTTAAAGAAGCAATATGCAAAGACTTGTAAGAGAGCACTTATTGATTACAGAACCAATTGGTTGTAAAGCCTTTCGAGTGTTTCGGCGGCGTCAACACAAAAACCGGGATGAACTTTTGAGGGCTGCACCACCGTACTGCGTGTCGCGGTAAGCCAACGAAAGCGCGACGGCAGGTCTAACTTCGCTATCGGCCCGCCATCGGCACCGCCTATGCATATTTTTTCGATAGCGCAAAGGTTTTGCCTTACTTCATCAAGATCGGTTTTTGGGGCGAATATTTGCAGGCGGGCATCATCAAGGTTAAACTTAGCCTGCAAAAACTTCAGTTTAGCGCAATACATAATTACACCGGCATTCAGGAACTCTTCCCTTTCTACCTGCGGCACAATGCGGATAACGGCGTATTCAAACAGGTATCTATCTTGCATTTTGTGCTTCCTTTACAAATATTTCAGAATGTGCAATCCTTGTCAACAAAAACTCCAAGTAAGCAGCGCGATGTTCTGCAATACTGTCAAATACATCTGTAGCCAGCCAATCATCAGGTATCAAATTAATGATATTTTCTACCCGTTCAGGTGTCAGTATCGCCCTGAATTCGGCATCCACTTCTTCCAATAAAGAGGCCTGCGGCAGCAGAACATGATCTTTAACCAACACGAAAGGCCTTACCGCCTGCTCGCGCCAGTTTTGCCATGAGTGATGGAAATATAACGACGCGCCATGATCTATCAGCCATAGTTCTTTATGCCATATCAGCATATTGGTATTGCGGCAGGTACGGTCCATATTGGTCAGCAGGCAATCCAGCCATACAATTTGCGATGCCAGTTTGGGCTCTACTGTAGTTACCGTAGGGTCGAATGTGATAGAGCCCGACAGGTAATGCAGCGCCAGGTTAAGCCCTACACTGAATTTCAATAGATCCTGTATTTCTTCATCTGCTTCGGTGCGGCCAAAGGCTTCGTCTAAATTGGCAAATACCAGTTCGGGTACACGCAAGCCAAGTAACCGGGCTATTTCGCCACCTATCAGCTCGGCAATAAGCGCCCTTACCCCCTGCCCGGCACCTCGAAATTTAAGCACGTATAAAAACTCATCATCAGCCTCGGCTATGGCAGGCATTGAGCCGCCTTCACGCAAGGGCGTTACATAGCGTATCACGTTAACCGTTCTTAATTCGGGCGGGGTGTATTTCATTATTGCGTTGATGTAGGTACAAAAGTATATTTTATTGTCAATCGACAGTAAAGTATATGGCAACAAAAATATTTATCATCTAAAACCTATGCGCAATATGTATGTTTGAACAACAAACCCATATTATAATAGTATGAAACTAACTTTTTACGGGCACGCATCCGTGCTTATAGAAATAGAAGGAACAAAAATACTGTTCGACCCATTCATCAGCGGTAATGCTTTAGCTAAAGACGTTGAAATAGCAAAAATTGAGGCCGATTACATATTCATCTCTCACGGGCACGGCGACCACGTAGGCGACCTTATCGAAATTGCTAAAAAAACAGGTGCCAAATGTGTAGCCTCTGCCGAAATAGCGGGCTGGTTGCAAAGTAATGGTATTGAATCGGTACATGGCATGAACCATGGCGGCTTTATCGAATTCCCTTTTGGTAAAGTTAAAGGTGTTAATGCTATCCACTCATCATCGTTCCCTGATGGCTCGTATGCCGGTAACCCGCTTGGCTTTGTATTTGTTACTCCATCGGGCAGTTTTTACTATGCCGGTGATACCGCTTTAACTATGGATATGAAACTGATTCCGTTATGGGCCAAGCTTGATTTTGCCGTATTGCCTATCGGCGGCAACTATACCATGGATGTAACCGATGCTATCTATGCCGCTGATTTTGTGGAATGTAATAAGATAGTTGGTATCCACTATAATACCTTCCCGGCAGTTACTATTGATACCGATAAAGCCGTTGAGCAATTTACAGCATCTGGCAAAACGTTGTTATTGCCGCAGATAAACGAAACTATAGAATTATAATATAAAGAGACTGGCTGTTTCTGTTATTTGAACATTTCGAAACTGTATTGCGCGGTGCTCCAAAACTCATCGAGCGCTATAATACGGGGCTTGAAAAACGATATCAGTTGCGGCCAGTCTTCTTTTTTGAATACGCTTACCCCCGTAATTTGGGTGCTGATGCGGCTGATAGTTTTATAATTTTCATCAGGCACGTGCAATTCCCAATCCCATTCCTCATTAAGGGCATCCTCCAAAACCAGCTTTAACGTTTTAAACTGTTCCAAGAATAGCTCCTGTATATCTAAATCTGGGTGTTTTATTTCTATAGCGATCATAGCCGTTTTGTTATCGGCCTGCATCCTGAAAAACAGGTTCTTTATCCCGGTTTTATAATTTACCCAGTTAATACGCAAACCATCGGCAGAAGGCTGCGGCGCTATGTACTGGCCAAAGGTTGTCCAGAAAGCTTGTTTAAGTTGCGATGCTTCGTCTTTTGAATACAATGTTTACCCCTTGTTATTTGATTCAAGTGCAAAGAAAATCATTTTATCTTACATGCCCCTAAAAAAGGAAACGCCTGTAAATACATTACAGACGTTCCGGATATACTATTGTTTTTAGGGCAATGTAATCAGGGCAGCCAAAAATCAAATGGTTTATCCCTGTCGCATACCAAGGTGCCGTTCTCAAACTCTAATTCGGCAGCATGGATAGAGGTGCGCTTGGTTGAATAAGTAAACCCGCCATCTTTATCATGTCCGCCATCATCCTGGTGGGTTTTGCGCCCAGGATGGGTAAAGTAGATGATATAGGCATGGTCTGCCGTCACTACAACATCAGCATGCGCGCCTGTTGGCGTATCTTCCGGCCGGTGACCGGGTTTATCCAGCACCATCCCTTGTTTTTCCCAGGTTTTAGCATCTGTTGAGCGGTAAACGCGCTGCCCTACCCATTCATCGGTGATCATCCAGTAATAATTTTTAAACCTAAATATCTTTGGCCCTTCATGCGGCTGGCCGCCAATGGCTACCTTGGGGTCAAGCTTCCAGTTTTCCAGATCACTACTTTCTGCCGTTTGGGTATTGCTGTTGGCGTTTTTGTACCAAATATGCCATTTACCATCGGGTAGCTTCATCAGGGTTGGGTCGATGATGTTTTGGGTGAGTTTTAAATCGCCCAAAAATTTCCAGTCCCACAGGTTTTTGCTGGTATAATGTACCAAACGGGCATTGCCACCCCAATGGCTGTACACACCCTGAATGTAAGTGACAAACATGTGGTAAGTGCCATTATCGTAAATTACCTCCGGCGCCCAAAAGGTATTGGTACCGTGTTCAAATTCCAGGTTTAATGTGCCACGGTATGCCCATGTTTGCCCGTGATCTTTTGAGGTAGCTATGCCGATACCTGTACCGTAACAAAAAGCTACATCGGGCAAAGGCATGTTGGCCCTGCGTTGAGTGTACATCATCGTCCACTCTTTTTCACCGCGGTTATACACTACTATCGGGTCGGCAGCGCCATCATAAATCGGGTCGCGAAATAATGGCGATGGCGCTTTATGTATTGCTTTGTCTTGCGCCGAAGCATTAAAACTTAGCAGTATTACACTCAACAGAACACAAAACCTGTTTAAATAACGCATACTTATTTAACTAAAGCCGGGTTGTACAATTTCTTGTGGATCTCCAGTAATTTATCGGTAGGCATTTTTATAACCTTCCTATCATAAGTAATAAAGCCGTTTATCTCGCCTTCAACATCGGTAGTTTGAGTGTATACAGCGGCAGATAATCCCAGCGGAATCAGTTCTGCTAACCTGTCGGTGAAAGTAGAGTACCTCTTAAACATCTCATCGGCGTTTTTAAAGTTCTGATATCCCCAGTTGTTTTTCACCTGCCAGGTATGCCCTTCTACGGGTAAACCTAAACCGCCAAATTCACCTAATACCAATATCTGGTTTTTACCAAATACATCAGGACGAGGCATTGCCGGGTGCGGATAATTATGCAAATCAACAATATGACCTGTTGTATAAAAGTTACCACCGCTGGCGCTGTTCACCAATCGTGATGGATCATTCTTCATCGTCCACTCGGTAATTTCTACAGTTTTAAACTGTCCCCAGGCCTCGTTAAACGGAGTCCATACCACAATACAAGGGAAGTTGTGCAGATCGGCCATAATCTTAGCCCACTCTTTACGGTAGTATCCTTCTGATTCAGGTGTACGATCTTTATCACTGCCATGGTCTAATATCCCCGGACGATTTTCCCAGCCATTACCTAAATCTCCGCTCGGCATATCCTGCCATAACAACATCCCCATTTTATCGCAATAATTGTAATAACGGGCAGGCTCAACTTTAATGTGCTTACGTATCATATTGAAGCCCATCTTTTTAAGTTCATCAATATCGTACAACATAGCCTCTTCTGTTGGCGGGGTGTACAAACCATCAGGCCACCAGCCCTGATCAAGCGGACCGTATTGGAATACGAATTTATCATTCAGCAGCATACGCTGTATACCATTGGCATCGGGTCCCATTGATATTTTGCGCATAGCGAAATAGCTCTTTACATCATCAATTACCTTGTTATTACGTACAAGGGTAATATGCAGATCATACAGGAACGGGCTTGTAGTCGACCACAGTTTTTCATTCTTTAACTTGATAACCGTGGTTTCTTTAGCATTAAATTGCTGTTGTGCTACTACGGTTTTGCCATCAAGTACCTCTACCTTAATGTTATCACCTGCCTGCGCATTAGCAACGTCAGCATTAAGCGTTAACGTATGGGCATCAATGTCAGGTGTTTGCTTGGTTGAGGCGATGTATGATTTTTGTACACCTTCAATCCAAACGGTTTGCCAAATACCGGTAACCGGTGTGTACCATATACCTTCAGGCTTTTTCACTTGCTTGCCACGTGGCTGCGGGCCATCATCTGTCGGATCCCAAACACGTACGGTTATCTCCTGTTTAGCGCCACCTTTTAGCAATGAGGTAATATTGAACGAAAACGGATCAAAACCGCCTTCGTGCTTACCTGCACTTTTACCGTTCACAAACACCTCTGTTTGCCAGTCAACCGCGCCAAAATGCAGCAATACATCTTTACCTTTTATGGTAGATGGTATGCTGATGGTTGTTTTATACCAAAGCACACTATCCTTACCCACGGTTTTACCAACGCCTGATAAGGCTGACTCAACAGCGTAAGGCACTAAAATGCTGCCATCATATTTTGAAGGCGCGTTATCACTTTTTGGTGTGATGGCGTAGCTCCACAAACCGTTCAGGTTTTTCCAGTTGTTACTACGCACCAGTTGCGGACGCGGATACTCGGGTAGCGGTGCTTTTGGGTCAACCTTTTCGGCCCATGGCGATACAATTTTGTCTTTAACAAAGGCCCATTTTGTTTGCGCCGATGCAAAGGTAAAAGGCAGCAACAGGATGCCGGTAAGCAAGATGTTTGTTTTTTTCATGAGTTTAAATAATGAGAGAAAGCAACTTAGGTATTGCTTTCTCCCGATTTAATATGATGATTAATTAATAGGTAAAGAAATCCACATAGTCCAGCTGTGCCGCACCCGGGTCGGTAGCGGTTTTACTGATAACTACTGTGTGTGCACCGGCGGTTAATGTAAATTCAATAGGCACAATATCAAAATCTGTAGCCCCTTGTTTAGGATAAACCACTTTTTTGGCAACACCATCAATAGTAATAGTTTGTGTAGTGCCTGCTATATCAGATGCGCCAACAACATTTACCATGTAATTACCTGCAGCAGGCGCTGTAAATGTTAAAGTAACAGAACTACCTACAGTCGTCATCCCTTGAACATATGTATTTTTGTCATCAGTGATTGCGTTAACCAATGTGCCTGTTTCTGCCTGGATACGCTGATAATTAGCAATTGGCTGTAATTGAACTTTTTGTACCGGCGAAAAAACCAACTTATCTACACCTGCAATTTTTAAACCTATACGGGCATAAACATAATCCTGCGTAGGTGATAAAGTTGGTATAAATTTGTTGAAGGTAACATTTGACGGATCTATTATCGCATCATTGTTATACCTTCTTGAAGCGATATTATAACCGCCTGATACAAATTGCGTTTTGTTTACATACAAATTTACATATTCGATATCCTTAGCGTTGGCATCGGTAATAATTTTATCTGCCTTAAAATTCGCGATAATGTTTCTACCCTTTACTGCATTGGTAAAGTTATGGATCAGGTAATACGGTGTAACTTCCAGATCGAGTGTTTGATTGCCTTTAAAATCAAGAAAAACAGTATCCGGCTTGCCTGCCGCATTAGTTCTCCACATCCAGGGACCATTACCCGGTTGCATAGTTAACTTGTAGTTGCCGGCAAATAACTCCTGCGAATACGAACCGTCTTGTGCTATTGGCATTGGTATAGCTGCCAGCTTACCAAACCCCGGTTGCCATAATTCAATATTTGCAGGATTTTCAAAAGGTTGTTCTACGTTAATGGCTTCACCCTGGTATACCACACGTCCGTTTAAACGGAGGCCCGGCGCATCGTAATTATCTTTTTTGCATCCTGCAAGAATAGATAATACAGCAATGCTTAAAATATATTTGATCTTCATCTCTCGTTAAATTTATAGTTATTGATTTGGATTTTGAATAAGTTTTGGATTGTTACTTATCTCGTTGGTATTAATACGGGTATAATAATTTCCAAATAAAAATCTGTCACTACCCTGAACTTCACTTGGTAATACAATTTTAAAAATCCACTTTCCATCATTTGGTCCGTTAGGATCAATTAATTTATAAGGCCACAAACCATAAGGTTGCGTACTACGTTTGGTGGCTTTACCAATATTGCTAAGCAGATCAGCTTCAGTCATAGTGTTACCATCAAACACCTGATGAGCTATTCTCCAACGTTTGTAATCAAATAATAAATGACCTTCAAATGCCAATTCAACACGGCGCTCATGAACAACACGATCAAAAGTAATTTGAGAAGATGTTAGTGGAGTAACCAAACCAGCTCTTGCACGTACCTGATTTATGTATGAAGCTGCTGATGTTGCATCCCCTAACTCAAAAGAAGCTTCTGCTGCATTCAATAATACCTCGGCATAACGGTATCTTACAAACCATACTTCGCTATTTACACCACGTTGGCCAGCACCAGGTGCCGGATCAAGGTACTTACGAATATAAAATCCACTTTGTGCAGTAAATACTTTATTGTTAATAGGCCCATCAAACCCAACAACTTGTATAAGGCCTTTACCGGGTACATCTCTTTTTAGTCCTCTATCATCAGCCGTAATAACAGTACCATTGGTAAGTTGTACACCAGCAAATATATCATTATTAAGCCCTCTGAAAGGCATACTTGGTAATAACACTGTACCGGCTAACCTGGCATCTCGGCCTGCAAAAGGCTCAAGTTGATTTGTATAAACAATAGGTTGACCATTACTGCTGGTAATTGGAATAGGCGCGTAGGAATTATCCAGTTTCTCAAAAGTTTCAACAAAGTTCAGTGATGGATTTATACGGCCACCTTCTTCTTCCTGAGCCCCATAACGAGGCTGATTTGAAAGTGTGAAGCCGTGTACTTTGCCAGATTTTAATTTAAAATCATCCACAAAAATAACTTCGGTATTACTTCCTTTATCTAAAAATATGCTGGCAAAATTTTCAGCCAGATCATCTTTCTTTTTATATAGTGAATACGCTCCCACACTTCCATCAATAATTTCTTTAGCAGCACGTAATGCTGTAGTGTAATAACCACTGGCCTTGC
Source organism: Mucilaginibacter gynuensis (assembly GCF_039541195.1). Lineage (NCBI taxonomy): Bacteria > Pseudomonadati > Bacteroidota > Sphingobacteriia > Sphingobacteriales > Sphingobacteriaceae > Mucilaginibacter > Mucilaginibacter gynuensis. The sequence goes on along the minus strand of NZ_BAABFT010000001.1, from coordinate 45,027 downwards.
CGGATGGTATACCTACCTCTTCTCCTGGTAAACTTACATTAGGTGTTGATGCACCGTATTTGGCAATTGAACCAGCGTATAATGCCGCTCTTGATTCCATAGCTAAAGCAGCAGCTGCGGTAGCCCTTGATTTTGTATCAGGTGTTTTTGGCAAGATAGTTTTTATAGCCTCAGCCTCGCTAATCACAAAATCATAAATTTCGGCTTCTTTGTTTCTTGGCGACTGCAGATAGGTTGGATCGCCGCTAAAATCATAAGTTAACGATTTTAAAATTAAAGGCACACCACCTACACGTTTAACAATTTCAAAATAATAAGATGCCCTTAAAAAACGTGCTTCAGCTATAAATCGATCTTTATCAGCCTGAGCTAAACCTGTTGATGCGGTAGCTCTTTCTATAAAGAGGTTTAAATCGCGGATGTAGTTATAATCCCAGGTATACCAGCTGTTATAATCCCATCCGTTATTTTTACTAAAACCGCCGCCGTCAGATACGAAGCATTCATTGAAATCGGCCATGGTAGCCCAATCTTTTACGGTAGAAAAATCTGCATAACGATTATATAGGTTAGCCATTACCGATAATGTTTGGTTGGCATCCTGAAATATTTGATCAACAGTTAAGGTATTAGTTGGCGCAATATCTAAGAACTCACTGTCTTTACAGCCATAAGTGCCAAGCACCGCAGCCATTAATATAATTGATAATTTCTTTTTCATAATTTAACATTTACAAGCTTAATTTCATACCTACGTTCACAATTTTGGTTTGAGGGTATTGTAATCCATTATCATCGTTTACTTCAGGATCAATACCATAACTACTAAGGTTATCAATTGAAAACAAGTTATATCCATTTACAAACACGCGGCAGCTTTTTACATTAAGCTTATCCAATAATTTTTTCGGCAATGAATAACCCAATTCAATGGTTCTGGCCCGTAAGTATTTAACATTGTGTGTAAAGAAGGTGTTATTACCGGTACCTACACGGCCACCATCGGCGGTACTATTGTTATTATTAGAATCTCCTCCTCTGTTAAAGCGCAATGCAGGGTATTTGCCGGGTATCCATGCGCTATTCACATCATACGGATCTTCACGATGCCAGCGGTCTTCAAATATGGTGTTGAAGTTACCATCGTTTTGGAAGGGCCATCTCGTTTCCCAGTTTTGCAACCAGGTATAACCGGCACCACCCGAGAAGTCGGCGGCTAAATTGAAGCCTTTATAATTTAATGTAATGCTAAAACCAAAGTTAATAAGCGGTAAGCCCGTATTAGAGAAACCAATTGTTCTTCTATCGTACTCATCTATGCGTCCGTCGCCATTATTATCCTTAATAATTAAATCTCCCGGAAGTAAGGTGCTATTACCCTTACCGTCAATATTTACAGGATAGTTATTAATTTCTTCTTGTGTTTGAAATTGACCAAGAACTTCATAGCCTGGATATCTTTGAGAGTATCTATTAGTTTTACCGTTCATGTATCTGTCTAAAGAGTTATTAAACACCTCTTTATAAACAGTAAGATCTGTATTGCGGGCATAGCCAACGTTACCACCAATTGCATAAGCAAGCTCACCAAATTTGTTAGTATAATTAGCAGAAAATTCAAACCCTCTAACCTGGTCGCTATTTAAGTTTTCAGATGGTAAACCATAACCCAATTCAGTTGGCACCAATACGTCATAACGTGGATATAATAAACCTGTACGTCTACGATTGTGATATTCTATTGCACCTGTAAGTTTATTATTAAACATGCTATAATCAATACCAATATCGAGAATCTTACTACGTGTCCATGATACGTTGGTAATTGGCGCACCTTTGTCTTTTGAACCAACAATGGCATTGCCATCAAGTATGTTTGTCCCTTGGTTATATAAGTAACCCGGTATATATGCAAAATAATCAAGTGCTACACGGTCATCACCTAATACGCCATAAGAAGCTCTTAGTTTCAAATCATTTAACACCGATTTGTCACCCAGTAAATTTTTAATAAATTTCTCTTCAGTAATTCGATAACCTACCGATCCTGATGGGAAATATCCTACACGTGCGCTCGGAGCAAATAATGAAGACGCATCTCTACGAGCTGATCCTTCAAAGTAATATTTGTTACCATAGTTATAACTCACACGTGCAGCATAGCCAACCCTGTTCAAATCAGTTTGCAGATCGTCATAAGTATCAACCGTCGGGAAATAAATAAGCGGTAGCACGTTAGTTGTAGGTACAGCGTGCACCCAGTTATTTAAATCGGTGTTTTTTAATCTTTCAGCAACTAAAAAGGCATTAATAGTATGCTTGCCAAAAGTGTTGTTATACTCTAATAATCCTTGTAAAGTAGTATTGATTACTTTACGTTGCCTGCGTTCGCGCCATGGGTTGGTACTACCACCTGTTGCAGCATAAGTATCTGCTGCCGGGTCATAAGTATATGTTTTGTAGGTATATTCATGATTGTTCAGCAATTGATCTGCCAAATAATAAGAATATTTTCCTCTTGCAGTAAGACCTTTAATACCCGGTATTTGGTAATCAAGTGTAAAGTTTGTTTGTAAAACTCTCCAGTCTTCACGGTAATGCCCGGCATTTTTAAGCGTTAAATATCCCCAGTTTGTTTCGTTATGCTTAATGTCGTTAATATATTCTGGATTATCATTAGCGAAAGGCCTTTCAAGAGGCGTATTTCTTAAAATGGCAAATTTGGCATTGCCATAATCATCCTGTCCAGGTACACCAGGGTTGTCACGGGTCTCTATCCGCCCGTTAATCATAACTCCCACCTTAACACGGTCAGTTATCTTTGATTCAATATTTGATTGAATATTGGTACGTTTAAACAAGAATTCGCGCCCTAAAACTGAGTTTTGAAAGACGTGTGTAGCAGAAAAGTAATAATTAGTTTTATCAGAACCGCCAGATGAGTTAGCGCTAATATTGGTTATAGGCGCGTTGCCTTTAATAATGAAGTCTTTCCAGTTGAAGCTTTGGTAACCATACTCAGTACCTTGTTTATATTTCTCAAGCTCTGCAGGTGTAATACTCGTTGTGCCTGTAAGGTTTACCTCGGCCTCAGCACGATATTTCATATAATCATAAGAGTTGGTCAATACGTCCGGGAAACGAGTCCAGTTTTGCCAACCTGTGTAGAAATCGAAATTTAACGATGCTTTTTCGTTAAGCTTACCACGTTTGGTTGTTACAACCACTACACCATTTGCTGCACGTACGCCATAAATTGAGGCCGATGCATCTTTCAGTACGGTAATAGTTTCGATGTCACCGGGCGCGAGGTTGTTGAACTGGCCTTCATCCTGCTGTATACCATCAATTACGAATAAAGCGGGGCCATAGTTACGGATAGATATAGCCGCGCTTGCACCTGGGCGACCTTCTGCTGCTTTGAACGACACACCGGGTATTTTACCGGCCAATGTAGTACTTACGTTTGCGCCGGCATGTACACGGTCAATATCCTTACTGGTTACTGATGAAATTGCAGCAGTTAAGGACTCCTTCTTTTGTGAGGTGTAACCCGTTACCACCACTTCTTGCAAACTCGCATTTGCAGGTTCTAAGCTGATGTTAATTACTGTTTTAGCGGCAACCGTAATTTCTTGAGTGGTATAACCAACAAAAGATACTGCTAAAACACTGGTAGCGCCCGGTACTGAAAGAGTGTATTTGCCCTGCGCATCTGTACTGGTACCTACCTCGGTACCCTTAACTCGCACCGCAACACCGGGTAGAGGCGCCCCTGTTTCATCAACAATGGTACCCGTGACTTTTGTTTGCGCAAATGCCGGACTAATGGCAAAAAGTAAACAAAGAAGAAAAAAAACGAGTGGGGCTTTCAAAAGCCGGGTCTTCCTTTGGAGACCATTTGAAAAGGAATAGGCATCCTTTTTCAGTAGTAAATTTTTTCTCATAAATGATTTAATTGGCAAAGTGTTAACTGTACGATTAACACTTTTGGTTTAAGCGTAAATTACGGGGTTTTTACACTTTGCCTATTAGTCAAATCGTATCAATACTTCAACAAAAAGTATCATATTACGAGAAAAAGAATGATATAAATTATCTTTCGTGATAGTTTTTTTCAGCCCAGCAAAGTTATTTGTTAGCAAATGTATGCATAACAAAAAAGGGGTAAGTGCCTCACAGCCTTACCCCTTTTATTAAATTAGTGTTTATGCTATTTGTTAGGTTGTTTTTGATTTACCGTCCAATCGGCTAATTGAAAATCGCGGCTACCATTATTACGCGTTATACGTATGCGATAATATTTGTAGGCAACTAACCCCTTATTATTAAAGTGATAAATTTTACGAAATTTTCTTTGATCATCAGTCCACTGAGGTGTTATAACTTTGTGCAACTCAATCCACCTAACGTCATCCTCTGATCCTTGAAATACCCACATACTTGGGTCGCGATCCCGGCTGTCGTTTGCAGATGTAAGTGTATAAGCACCTGCAACTTTAGGAGTATCTAACGCTATCTTCATAACCAAATCATTTGCAAAACCCGATTGAAAGAACTTGGTTTCCCTATCTTCATCAATAACCTTCAATGAACCCTCGTTAGAGTTAGGCCCGCCGCCATTATCGCGGGATACTGTAAATACACCACCAACTGTTTTAATGTAATTGGGGCCAACTTTTGTAGCATCAAAGGTAGGGTCAACTATGTTAAGCCTTATTTGTTTACTTGCCGAGTAGTTTTGACCATTACGTGTTGTAAGTGTTACAAAATATATACCCGGAAACGCGTACGTGTGAAAAGGCGCTGTATCAACAGATGTACTATCATCACCAAACTGCCATAATATCTCTTTATAGTTACTTGAAGAGCTTGAAAACTGATATTCTAAAAATTTAGTGCTATCAGGCACTACGTATTCAAATCCTGCTGTAGGCTTAGGCTCGTCCGGCTCTTGCACCACCACTTTTTTATCCTTTTTACACTGTACTGTTATCATTGCTATCAATAACAGTACCGATAGTATGCTAAATAGTTTTTTCATTGTATTATAATTAATGTTATAATGTTATTAATATTTATGGTGCAGGGTATAACTGGCTTCTTGGAATAATACGCCTTCCATTAATAACTCCCGGAACTTCAAATTCAAGGCGGGCTTGCTGGCCACCAACATTTTCGCGATGGTGAGCTACAATTTTATAACGCTTACCACGCTCTAAAACAATTTTACCAAACCTTTCAGGCCTATCCCATGAAGTAGTAAAATCGTCTACCAGTGTTACATCGTTTACGTATAAACGGCTACCATCATCCCATCTTGTTTGGTAAAAAATATACTCGCCATTTACCGGTGCCAGGAATTCGCCTGTCCAACGGCTTGAGTAATTATCTAAACTAATACCTAAATTCCTTGGCCAATCATCACCTCCAAAATCTACAGTTTCGTCAATTCTAACTTTATCGGCTTTTCTACCATCAAAATCAAGTTGTTGATTATTGCTAAAATATTCTGCCTTTAAACCCGTGCCCTTACCTGTAATATAAGAATTGTTATCTTTTACTACGTCGGGAGACACTACCACAATTACCTTACTGTTAGTTGGTTGTAAAACATGCTTTGTTGGATTAACGATACTTAATGCAAAAGCAAATGTTTTGTTAGGAATAATGTTAGCATCAAATACAGGCCATGGTATGTTTAAACGAACTACCCCTGAACTTGCCCCTGTAGGGATACGTATAGCTGTGTCAATAGTATATTCGGGAGGTACTGTTGTTGAACGTAAATGAATTGCGCTTGCAGGTAACTGGTTATTAGCAACTAAAGTAGCAATCGTATCTACATTCAATTTGATCTTAAAGTCAAATGCAGCACCTGACTGGCCGGCTAAATTTACTATTAACGGTATAGTAATACCTGCCGCGGTAACGGTATAGCCATGTTGTGGATAGCTAATATTAAGCCTGCCATTTACTGTATTTGCAAATGATAGATAGTGCATTTCTTCTTCCTTGATCAATTCCTTTGTGTCAAGCACAATCAAAATATTTGAACTTACCGGGTTTACGGTATTTCCTTTACCGGGCAAAGTTAACTTAAAGGCAAATGCAAGCTTTTTTCCATAATTACGCTCTAGTGCACTTAACCTAACAATAGCGGTACCCATACCTTCTTTTGAGCCATATGTAACGTTAATTACATTAGGATAATCAACAGATCCATTCGGAATTAAAATGGTATTTTCAGGTAAGCCTCCGTTGGCTATTAATTGATTTACGGTATCAGCATTTAAAGTTATACCTATTTGAAATGCTTTTGTTGCAGCACCTGACAGTGCAATTTTAAATGGCACACTTACTGATTCATTAGTTTTGGTGATACCCGCTGTTATTACACCATCACCGGATATGCTTCTTGCATCTGTCTTGATCGCACTAAGATCGTCAAGCTTATTTTGTTTACAGGATACTGCCAACAGTGCCAACAGCCCTACAAATACACTGTAATTAATCTTTTTCATAATTTAGTAATTTACAAGTCTAACCTCAATTATTGATCTAACCAAACCCTACTGTCAAGACCCCATCTTTGTTGATTTGATATTTTAAACCAATTTATTATTTGCGAGGGTATATCTACCGTTTGCGGTACAAATGTTGCCAGGGCAGCTGCCGATGGCGGGCATATAATATCGTTGAAATCTGTCCATTGATAAGCGCCAATCAGATTAAAATCGCGGGCCTGTGGGCCAACATCTGCTATTATACTACCTTGACCATCAGTTGCAGGCCAGTAAGCAGCAAGAAAATTATAATCCGGATGGCTTTCGTCAATTGAAGTTTCACAGGCATAATTTGCAATAACATTATCAGGCACCGGAAATTTAAAGAAACGAATATCACTTACATATACATTAGGTTCGCCATGGCCGTTACCATTAAGAAAACCCAATTTAAGTTTATCGTGATTGCTAAGGCTACCAGAGGCTGTGATTTCTAACTCATTATTAAATACACCATTAGTATAGGTACGTATAAACCTTTGTGTGCCACGTTTTTCGCATTTTACTGAAACGTTTTCCCATATGCCTTTTCTTAAATCACCACCACGGCATTGGCGATAGTCACCATCTTTAGTGCCCCTCCATTCAAAGTACCAATATTTACCTTCCAGGTAAATTACCCAGCCTACACTTGGATGGCCCCCAGACCATTCTCTTCTTTTACCCAATATACTTGGATAATAAAATTCGTCTTCGTTCTTTTTTACCTTTAATTCAATTGTGAACCTGGTCGTATCGTCAATATTAAATAATTCAGCATCAACTGTGTCAATTTCGGCCCTTACATCTTTACCATACAATCTAACCGTTTTACCCAAATAACGGTTACCAGTAAATGGTTTACTTATAATGCGTGTTTTGTATTTAGTATTATGGTAAATAGTAAAAGTATTAGCCAGTGTATTACTAAATACAGTATTATCATTATCATTGGCTGGTATTGTAAATTTACCTCCGGCACTTGATGCAACTACAATTAGCCATTCTTCGTTATCGTAGTTCTCACGTCCTTCTAAAGCGGTTAGTATTTCACCTACATAACCATCAAAATCTTCAATTGATTTTTTATATGGTGCAAAAGAATTATCGTAGCCATATTGAGCACCAGCAGCATTAACATCACCAAACTGACCAACAATTAGTGAAGCTGTATCAGTTTTAAGATTGTTGATAACGGCATCTTTAACTTCTGCATCAGTAGTTACCAATTCGCTTACATCAGCACCATCGGTAAGGTTGTTTTTAAATGCTGCAGATGATGTGTAAGAAGCAACTTTTACATTAGTATTGATCTCTTTTATCCTTTCAAAAAGAACCGGATAGTTTTGAAGATTGCTGTTTAAAAAATCGTTGGTTAAAACAAAGTGTTTTTCTTTTTTAACACCGGTTAGCATACTGGCCCAATTAGTGGCCTGTGCCGTAGCGTCAGGATCACTCAAGCCAACCCATGTGTAAATAGAGTTTTTAGTTAAAGCATGCAAAACTGGAGTATTGGCATTTTGCACTGATACACCTCTTGCGCCATCAACTATCAGGTATAAAACCTTTCGGTTACCATATTTTACCGTGGCCGTATCCTGATACTTATCTCCGGGCAATGTTCTTACAAAATCTTTATTACAAGATATTATAGTTGTTGTAAGTATAGCACCAAGGAGGAAAAGAAATAATAATTGGAATTTTTTCATATCACTCATCTCTTAATTTAATGATTTAGTCTGTCTGTTCACTATTTATTCTATAGTTACCCGGGTTATATTGTAAACCGGTAGGTTATCAAAGCGGTAATAACCACCTAATAGTAACAGTGCTTTTTTACCGTCGGCTGATTTGGTTTCAACAATATCTGTTAAGTATCCTCCAAACGGACCTGTTGCATTATATTTTGGAACAAAGTCGCCTTTGTTATCTATGATCATGAAGCCGCTGCGCGTTACATTATTGTATTTTTTGAAACTGCCACTTACTACTATCCAGCCATTATCCAACTGTTTTGAAAAACCATAAAAGCCACCTTCATATGATTTTGCCTGGAATGATTCATCAAGGGTACCGTCTTCATTTAGCAATGCAATGCCCAAAGCCGGTTTACCATTGTATGACCTAAAGGCACCTGTAATCAGATACTTTTTTGTAACGCTGTTATAAGTTAAATAATTGATTGAGTTATCGGTTCCTGATCCTACATTAAATGTATTATCAATACCCCCATCTACGTTTAAACGTACAAGACGGTTTGCAGGGCTTGAATCAAAAGTTGTAAAATTCCCGAAAATAACCAGCTTTTCATTTAAAGCACCCGTTGTGTGCATATATGAATCTATCGGGCCATTTGCTGCCGGCAAACCTTTATTGGTGGTTGCATTAAAACGGAAGCTTTTATCAAGTGAGCCATCAAGGTTAAAACGAACTATCTGACGTATTTCTGTACTATCAAGTATTACGGTATCACGTTGAAAATCATAGCTGGCTTCGGTATAAGTTCTGGTTACATAATACCTGAAACGGCCTGTTGCCAATATCTTATTCTGATGCTTGTATATTTTATCAATATACTCATTGGTACCGCCATTAAACCGAGGGAAAAATTTAATAGTATCAAGCAAACCGGGCCTTCTGTAGGTTTTAATCCCCATAGTATCAATACTACCGTTAATATTTAAAGTAGTGATATTGCTTATGTTATCAGGTCTGCCGCCATAACCACTAAAACCACCTGAAATAACGTATTTATTATTACTAATTTCAATGATTTTTGATAGTTGGCCATTAGCACCTTTGCCAGTTCTGAAGGTACGGTCAAATTCAAAATCGGCAGAAACCCTAACTATTCTGTTTAAAGGTGTGGTTGTACCCTTATTGTCATAATTATTAAAACCTCCAATTACAAAGTACCTGCCATCAGCCAATGGATATGCCTGGTTAACTACACCGTTTGTACCCGCTGTAGCTCTAAAAGAAGGATCAATATTTACCAATCCGTTAACTGTAAATATTGGCCCTATAACTAATTGATCAGATACCGATATAGAAGTTACACCTGTACTACCTGCATCCGGAACCTTAACTTTTATGGTTGATTCGGTAACTTCGGTAACTTCACCTTCTTCACCGTTAAACATAAACTTTAATTTACCTTCATATTGTTTCAAACCCCTTGCCTGAAAGGTAACTACAGTACCTGATTCGCCGTTTGCAGGTACAGGTGCCAAACTGCGGTTAATTTCTATACCCAATGGTGATTTAGCGTCAGCATAGGGGTCTTCAAAAGTCGTTTGCTCCTTTTTACACCCTTGTATCGCTACAGTGGATAAAGCAATTATGGTTATTATAAATTTTAATTTTCTCATCTTCAAATTCATTGTATGTAAACAATTATACCATCGCTTTAATTAGATGTAGTAAGGCCTGAGTTATATACTTCGAGCATAAAATCATTAGGATTAAAACCGAAATATCCAAAACTAAAAGACAGTGTATGTACAATTCCGTTTTTAGGTTTAATATCTGATGAGGAGATCTTTATTGGATTGCTCTTATCATCAGGGTTAGATAAATCATACACATAACTTAAAGATAAGTTTCTGTAACCTAAATATTTAACACCATTTACATCATTATATACGGCACCTATATTACATACAGTTCCGCTTAGCGAGTAATACAACCCACCCGGATAAAGACTTTGCAAGCCTAAATCTATCTGCGGGTAATCTTTAAGCCTGTTTACACCGGTAAACATATAACGTTGCAAATATTTCTTCCAGATTAAAGGGTTGATATCAGATAGCGCTTTAACCGTATCCTTGCCAACAAAAAACAACTGCCAGTTTAGTGAACCTACATCATTTTTATCACCGATGGTTCTTTTTATAACATCATCATCAAGTGCAAAAAAGGTAAACTCTGAGGTACGAAATGTTTCTTCTAAACCGGCAAGCTTAACTATTTGCGCAATAGTATCAAACGGCACCGGTTTTGATTCAAGATAAGCAAGCATATCCCCATTAAAATTAGGATTTGCTTTACCTCCATCTTCGTAATAACCATCTCTTTTGCAGCTATTGAGTGCCAGCAACAAACAAGCACAAACAATAATCAGATTTTTCATATTTTTTATCATCACTACTATAATGTATGTGTTAATTAATTACCACCGTTAACCCAATAAGTATTTAAAACCATAAATGGGTTATTAATTATTGCATTACCATCAATTGGCCATGTCCATGCACCACGGTTAAACTTATCTAAAGTTAAAACGTTATATGACCATGTACTGCTTAGTATCCTCCTGGTGCGTACCAAATCAAAATAATGATGTCCTTCGCCCATTAGCTCACGTGAGCGTTCAAGGAAAATGAAATCTTTTAATTCCTGGCCTGTACCGTTAAAAAGGGGGGCACCTGCCCTTAGGCGTACCATGTTTAAATAGGTAGCAGCATCACCATCCCGGTCACCCAACTCTGCCATTGCTTCTGCAGCCAGTAATATTTCACCAGCATACCTGAAAATCATGAATGTATTATCAGGGTTTCTATCTTCTTCACCTGTAGCAAATGAGTTAACTGCAAATTTTGTCATCATAAATCTGCCATTGTCAGCGTATATATCCTCGTTGTACCATATTGAGGCACGTTTATCACCATTTTGAGGATACAGCATTTGCATGTATTCAGCTCTGAAATAAGCAAAACTTACACGGTGGGTATATTCTGGTCTTTTATATGGATAATGCAAAAACATATCACCAATTGGCGCAACATTTGTATTTTCATCACCATAGTTAACGCTTCGGTAAAATTCGAATAAGCTTTCTTCTGACCTGCCTTTTATTACAGTTGCCCAATCTTCAATATTCAGCAATTTGTAAGCATTACTTTCAACCAGTTCTTTACCGTATGCAGCAGTTTCTTCATAATACTGATTTGCACGTGCCCTGTCAAAACCGGCATTCCACATGTTCATTTCCATCAGTAATGCAATAATACTGCCCCGGCTTGCCCTTACGCCTCTTAGTGCAGGGTCGCCGTACGTAAAAGGAACATCGTCCTTATATTGCTTAAGATCAGCTATGCATTTATTTAATACCGATACCATATTTTCACGAGGCAACGGCTCAGTATGAAAAGCATCTGTGTAGTAAACTACATCACCATATAACCTCACCATCATAAAATAAGATAATGAACGTATAAATGCTGCCTCGGCTTTAAACTGCTTTATATCATTAGCGCTTACACCGGGTATGCCGGCATCTAATTTTTGGATAAGAATATTTGCCCCTTGTATTACTTTGTAATATCCGGTCCAATCGGGTATAGCGCGGAAGTTGTAAAAATCCCAGGGACGGCCGCCACGAAGTAGCTCCAAAAGGTCGTTTCTGCCTAATACCTCAACATATGAACGGGAAACACCGCCATCTGCCTGCGTTTCATACAAAACCTCCCCCGAACGATATTCGCCTACAGCGCCTGCATAATGGGTTTCATTGATCTTACCAAACAGTATACGAGACATATCGTATATATTAGCTATAACATCATCTTTTGATTGATAAAAGTTGTTACCTGTTAACTTATCAATGGGTTGTATATCTAAAAACTTTTTACAAGAAGGTAAACTTAAACCCCCTGCAATTGCTAAAATGTAAATTACAATTTTTTTCATGATCCTCTGCTTTATTTACCTGTATTAAGTTCTAAGTTTAAACCGAAGTTATAAGTACGCGGTACAGGATATCCGTTAGAAATATCACGACCAAGCGTAGTTACGTTTTCGGGGTTAGGGCCTGAATAGCCAGAGAATGTAATAAGGTTGTTGGTTGATCCATAAATCCTTACGTTATTAAAACCAAATCTTTTCACAAAATTACGGCTAAAGGTATAGGATAGTGTTACGTTGCTGATCTTGAAATAAGTACCATCTTCCTGCCAAAGGGTTTGATCTGGTCTGAGCGGTTGTATGGCGCCAAATCTTGAATAATCATACAAGTTTGGATAAATTGCCTGATCGCCTGGTTGACGCCAGATGTTATAGCTACCCAGTGGTACAACGGCTTTCAAATCATAAGGATCACGCATTATGGCCATACGATCAGAAAGCGCATTATTTAAAATCGTTCTGTTAGCTGTGAATGTACCATACACATTTAATCCTATACTTTTATACACAAAGTTGGTTGAAAAACCACCGGTAAGTAATGGTTGTGAGTTTCCGGTAATTTGATAATCGCGGTCATCAAGTATATAATCGCCGTTAACATCTTTAAATTTAGGGTCGCCTCCCTGAAAGAATGTACCGTTAGTTTGGTACTTTTTACCTGTAAGCGGGTCAACAGGTACATCTGTATCTCTTGAATATACGCCTTCGTTGATGCGGAGATAATTTGATAATGTATTAGTACCTACCCTGTATACATTGTGTTGGCGGTAATCACCAGTTTCAAATCTAATATACTGCCCGTTATATTCGGCAGGTAATTTCAATAGTATATCGCGGTTAATTGCTCCGTTAACTGAAATGCTCCAGGTTATATCTTTAGTTTGAACCGGTCTTGCGGTAATCATTAACTCGTAACCGTAATTGGCAAGTGCAACACCATTACTAACCAATTTACCAAAACCGGTGATATTTGATAACCCTCTGTCAAACAATATATTGTCAACCTTTTTGTAATAGGTATCAAAGTTAACTTCCACTTTACTTTGCCATAAACCCATATCAAAACCTAAGTTCCACTGCGTGGTTGTAGTAGGTTTTAAGAAAGGGTTAGGTATAATATCGTAATTAATACCAATGGTTGGATTATTATTGAAGTTACCGTTTAGGTTGTAAATACCATAGATACTTTGCAGGTTACCTGATGGGTTGATATTTTGCCCCCATGTTAACCTCAAACCACCATATGATAGCCATTGTGAATCTTTAAACCAATCTTCTTTACTATAATTCCAACGCAAACCTACCGAAGGGTTTTTAGAGTATGGATTTTCTAAACCATTTGATGAGGTACCGTCTAAGCGATAAGACAACTCTGCAACGTATTTCTTTTTAAAGTCGTAAGAGAATGAACCTGCAAATGAAGCAATTGTAGCATTTCTATAAGTTGATAACACACCACCACCTCTTGAGTAATACGAGTCATAACCGATAGGGCCCTGTAACTGATCGTTAGGGGTTCTTTCCTGGCGGATGATACCTGCCTGAGAGCCTTGCTTGTAAATTTCATTGAATGTGTTAACGAAAATGTTATGATCAGTACCAAATGTTTTAGCATATGTTATGGCATTACGATTGTATAGTGTAAAATCGCGACCTTCAAAATCATAGACTTTCGCAAATTGCCCATTGGCAGCTGCCGGTGTAAATGTTGATTCGGCATTGGAAGTGTAATCGTAGCTAATGCTTGAAGAAACAGCCAGGCCGGCAATAAATTCATAGCGACCGCTTACGTTTGTTCTTAAGTTACGGGTACTGTTACTATTGTCGGTACGTAGGGCCGATAACACACCTGTTGAAGCCTGATAAAATGATGGAGGAGGCAATAATGAAGATGCCTGGCCATTAGCTGCAACACCTGATTGTAGTATACCTAAACCATCGCCTTTTGCCTGGCTACCTACCGAACCGAACAGGAATCCGTTAAACTCAAATTTATCATTTGGCCTAACCTGCATGTTCATGTTTAAGCTATACCTGTCAAAACCTGTATTTTTGATAACCCCTTTTTGAGAGAAATAACCAACGTTGGCTTTGTAGTTGAATTTAGGATCGCCACCATCCATACCAACGTTATGACTTTGATTGTAGGTAGTAGCATAAAATACATCTTGCCAGTTAGTAGAGTTATTGTAATAAGCATTCAAACTGTCAGCCAGGAAAGAGGTTAAACCTATTCTTCTGATTTCATCAATATTGGTTGCGTTGTACAATATCTGTGCTATTTTCGAACTTCTTTCAGAATTACCACCCAAAGTTTCACGCAATTTTGGTGGTTGATCAACGAAATAGTTACCTGTGTATCTAACCCTTGGCACTTTTGAATTACCACGTTTGGTAGTAATGATAATTACACCATACGCACCACGCGAACCGTACATTGAAGTTGCCTGGGCATCTTTTAATACCTGTATACTTTCAATATCTTCTTGTGGTATAAGTGATAGCGGACTAACACCCGGGCCTTGGGTTTGAAAACCAAATTCGGCCGCCTTATCAGCATCCAAAGGCACCCCATCAATAATATATAATGGCGATGTTGGCTGCAAAAATGATTCATTGCCACTACCGGTAACACTCAGGGTAGATAACCCGCGTATTTGCACCGATCCTCTGAAACCAGGTGCACCTGTATTATTCTGAATATTCAAACCGGCAACCTTACCTTGCAGTAATTGCTCAACGTTTGATACCGGAATATCCTGAATATCTTTACTTCTGATAGTAACAGCCGAACCTGTAGTTGTTTCTTTTTGCCTGTTTTGATAGGCCACAATAACAACTTCCTCAAGCGCCTTTCTATCTTCAGATAAAAATACGGTTTGCGGTTTCATGTTAGCCTCAACTTTTACCTTTTGTGAAACATAACCGATAAACGTGAATACAAGCGTTGAATTTACTGGCGCTGTCACTGTAAATTTACCTTTTGCATCTGTTTGGGTTAGTGCTTTGTATGGCTTTTCCATCACCACTGTTACGCCCGGAAATTCTGTATTTGTTGCTTTATCAATAACAGAGCCGGTAATAGTGACGTTTTGTGCTTGCGAATACAGATCTGTGCAGCAGATCATGCAAACAATAAGCATTGCATAATATAGTATATGTCTTCTCATTGTGTTGGCTTTAATAGTCTCTTATTCGTCCTTGAATTTTGGATTGTCTGTTTTAAAATGGAATACAATTTCCCAGTCGCCTTTTTTATATAAGGCAAAATCTATCCCGAACGTTGATGTTGACCTCAACCCGCCAAAGCCTATCCTCGAATATCTGAACTCGGCATGGTCTCTTGAACCTCCGGGTGCATAAACCGTTGATATCTCGACAAGAGGAATTGGATATGCAACATCATACTGCACATATTCATCTGTTTTTTGCATATTAAAACCATGCACAATTTTATCCCATCTTGTTTCACCAAACCGTGCTGGATTAATTGCTAAAGAATCTTTATCTAAAAATTTGAAACGTAGCGAGTTGCCTGTACCTCCTGTAAAAGGACGTATATACACCACCACATCTTTTCTATCATTATTACTTTCCAGAGGCCTATCAGTAACTTCTCCTATTACATTGTTAAGAAAAGGCCTGATATAATCACGTCCGTTCTTGTTGTTAGGTGCTTTAGGGTCTGGCGCTACACCACCTGTAAAGGCATTAAAATCATTCGATGGTTCATAAGGGCGCTCTCTGTAAGGGCGTAATTGAATGTCCTTAATAACTGTACTACCACCTGAATTTGTGATCCTTACATCAAAAAATCGTGTGTCTTGCGGATAATTGGTACTATCGGTGGGCCTTGGCGTTAATAATTCATTAGTTGCCGATGGCCATAAAATAAACTCTCCGGATGATCTTATTTCAAATATGGAATGTTCTTCAAGTTTTCTTTTTGCTTCAATTTCTTCAATACTTGTTTCTAAACCTGTATAAGCAGCCGTCCATACATAGGTTGGCTGTTTTGTAAAAATATCAGTAACCGGACGGCCATCGCCATAACGTGCGTTTATAATTTCAAAAGTGATTGGCGCTGTAGAGTTATCACCATTAAAACCCCCTATTAGGTTAGCACGCCCTATTATTGGTTCAAGAAGTTTATTATTGAAGTTAACATTTGAACTTAAGTATTCTTTTTGATCGGGTAAATTAAATATTTTTTTACAGCCACTACTTATAGCGACTACAGCAAACAAGAGACAGATAAACTCTTTTTTAAAATATGTTCGCATGTTTCGAATTGTTTTAATTTTTTGATATTCCATTGCTTATTTAGCTTTATTAATACTCCACTCAGCCAGTTGGAAAAGTCCACCGTTTCTCAACTCTGTTATATCTATACGATAAAATTTGTATGCTGTGGTATTAGAGCATCTGAATACTTTAGTTTGATATCTTTCTTCAAAGAAGAAGTTACTCACCCTGTCAAGTTCTGTCCAGTCAACACCATCTTGTGAACCTTCGTAAGTCCATGCTCTTGGGTCGCGCTCATTTGCGTCGTTTGCTGATGTAAGTGTATAAACACCTGATACTTCGGGAGTATTAAGCTCATACTGTATCCATAAACGTCCTTGCAGTTCAGCAAGAAATTTAGTATGATCATCACCATCAATAACTTTTTTAGAACCCTCGCCATTGTCTGGACCGCCGCCGTTATCACGTAATACTTTAAGTTTACCACCTATTAATGTAATTAAATTTGGTGGAGGTGGAACGAAGGTTAGACGTTTAACAAACTCATCGAAACCAAAGATGTGATCGGGGCTCACTACGTGAACTATACCATTATTAGTTTGAATATTATTTGAGCCGGTTGTAGTGGTTGACCAAAACCTGACAAACTTACTGTGTTTAGTGTTGCTAAATTCAATAACTTCAGGCCCGCCCTCAGTATATCCCGAAGCTGATGCCCTGGTAACTTTAGCGTGCATTGGATAACCATATCTAACGCCCTCCAGGTCTAAACCATCTTGCAGTAATAATGAGTCTGAAGTTTTTTTACCTCTTATAATGTAATAAGAGGCCATTGTATCCAAGTGTATCCCATCAATGTTTGACAGAAACAAAGGATCTTTATCAGACTGGCGCCTTAAAGTATTCAAGTTGGTAAGTGCTAACTGAAAGCTTGGATTTGTAACCGCAAACAGTGTAACGTTACTGTCAGTAAGCGTTTCTTCCAAGCTCATTCTCTTTACAACAGACAGCAATGAATCATAAACCCCCGGCTTGCTTTGCAGATATTGTAATGTTGTACCATTAAATTTCCGATTGCCATCAGTAGATTTGAAGTACCCGCCATCCTTTTTACAGGCAGATACCAGTACCGATAAAACCAATAATAGTTTTAAAGTTTTCATATATCGTGTTCTCATTTTCATATATGCTTGGTTTATTTCCAATAAGGATTTTGAGTTAGCAGTTTATTTTGTGAAAGAAGCTTACGAGAAACCGGCCAATAAATACCACCTGAATTTATGAGATTAAGGAAGCCTGGGTTATTTTGCTTGATCTTGTTATAACGGATCAAATCGTACCATCTTTGTCCTTCGCCAAGTAATTCACGATGACGCTCTTCAAATACCATATCTATCATTTCCTTATCACCTATATTAATAGTAGTTATCCCTCTTCTAGCCATTACATTCACCAATTCATTTAAAGCACCATTCCGATCACCCAGAACAGCCAACGCCTCGGCGCGAAGCAGTACGATATCTTCCAACCTGGTAAAAACAAGTGCACTGGTAAAATATCTGAAGTTAGGATCATTCGTGCCGCCTTGTATTGCTTTTATCTTGCTGAAAATAGGATACTTACCATTAAAGTTTGTGAAATATCGTTCAGAACGGGCTTGTCCTAAAGTATCGATACTAAAGCGTTCATCATTAGGTACATCAAAAATCTTTAATATCGTATCCTTTGGCATAAAAATATCCGGAACTTTTTTGGTTGTTAATGGCTCTGCCAGGGTAAGTTCCTCAATGTGGCCGGTTACTGAACCATCTATATGGCCCCAATCCGAGTTAAACCCAAACATTTGGCGGGGATTTTTATTAAAAAAGAACCCGTTAGAATTGGTTAGGTCAGCTGTTCCTGTATAGCCAATATCGCTTCTGCCATAGTTGTCTTCTACAAACTTGGCATAAGTAGCCACATTTGAATAATCACTTTGCCATGCAGCTAAATGAGCCAATACCGCATATGCTGTATTTTTAGTAGCAAGGGCTCCTCCCCATCGGCCACTCCCCTCATTATAGTAGTCACCCTGTTGCTGAATATCGCCACGACTGTAAGCAAAAGGCAAATCAGCAGCGGCTTTTAGCATTTCCTGCTCGGCCCAGGTAAGTATTTTATTCTTGTCTTCACGTGGTTTATCCTCAAACTGGCCATCGTGTGAAGCTGTTATAAAAGGAACATCTCCCCATATACGTACCATGTAGAAATAAGCGAACGCTCTGAGAAAACGTGCTTGTGCAATATCTACTGTCATGTTATTTTCAGTGTAACGCTTGTCTTTGGCCCTAACCTCGGCAATACGTTCAAGAAAAATATTTGCGCCATTAACAATAGCATAATACCTTGTCCAGTCAGACAGTGCTTCAACTACAGGATACGAAGCATTTAGCGTGTTAGTTCGCACTGCTTTCAGATCTTGCCTGTTGGGGCTCATAAACTCACCGGTACGTACATCGCCGTATATCCAATGGCCGTTATTATCTGACAGGGCAGCACGGGTAAGCGCATAAACACCCATGATACCTGCACGGGCATCTTCTACGGTGTTCCACATATTCACCTCACCTACTACCCTCACCGACTCTTTATCAAGCACCTTATTACAACCGGTAAAAACCACCAGCGACATAAGGGTTATGTATAGTATCTTTTTCATCTTTATATTCAGGATATTTTTGTAATTACTTTTCATATCATAATTCCATTTTAACACCGAATGTGTATGTTCTCGGCAGAGGCTGGCCATAACCTGTATCATAACCATCATAACTTACCAATTCAGGATCCTGACCTGTGTAAGGAGTAATTGTTAATACGTTATTTGCACTACCGTAAATAAATAACCTCTTGATGCCAATTTTCTTTTTCTTTAAGAATTCGGTAAGGTCATAGCCTAATGATACCGAACGTAATTTCAGGAATGATGCATTTTCAAGGAAAAGATCCTGATCTACGCGGTAAGGTATAACCGTACTCCATGGATTATATAGCGGATATTTGGTGTAATCACCTCGCTTTTCCCAAAATGTGATTTCCTTTACCGAGTTTACATCTGCATTACCTTCGCGGTTAATAAAGTCAAACCTGTTTGCCATTTCCTGGTTAATCAGTTTTCTGCCTAAATTGAAGTACAGGTTGGTATTCAGGCTCCATTGTTTGTATTTGAAATTATTATCCAAACCGCCAGACAGTGTTGGCAGAGAGTGTCCTTGTAATGATTTATCGTTATTATCGATAACATTATCACCATTTAAATCTCTCCAACGCGGATCGCCTGCTTGTAAAGCTGTACCATTGTATTTCAAAGGCTGCCCGTTAACTACAGGAATTTCGCTGTTTGCGTTGTAAATACCATCATTAGTTAAAAGCCAGTACTGATCAACCGGTTGGCCAACTTTAAAGAATCTGTTACCTATAATAATTTCATCCAGTCCTCTTGGCAAAGCCTTCAATTTATTACTGTTGTGATTAAGGTTGATTGCAGATGACCATGAAAAATCTTTCTTTTTCAATATTTCTGCTTTAATGGTAACATCAATACCTCTGTTGTTTACAGCCATACCGCTTTCAATTGATTGCTTGTAACCATATTCAGCAAATGATGGGATAGCTAACAATTGATCTTTATCAGTTTTAGAGTACAGATCAACCGAGAATTGTAAACGGTTATTAAATAAGCCACCATCAAAACCAATGTTAAGTTGATTTGAATAAGCCCATGGAATACCATAACCTATCCAGCCGGCAGTATATGGCCTGGTTAACACACCAAAGGCGTTGTAACCGGGTACAGTTAAATTACCTGTGTAACCAACTGATGCTGTGTATTGCGGACCTTGTGCATAATTGTCATATACATTAAGGCGACCGATACGACCTGCACTGATACGGAATACCAGGTCGGTTACTGTTTCGTTCTTTTTCAGAAACTCATTTTTAACACTCCAGCCAAATCCAACAGTTGGTGAATAAAACCACCTATCAGTAGGTTGCGCGTTTGATGAACCATCTGCACGTAACGTTCCGGTAAATGAATACTTGTTATTAAAAGTATAATCAGCTTTACCATAAAAAGACACAAGATTATCACCGGTTTTATCAAGGAAACGATAGGTAAGCTCACGAGGAAATGCCACCGGAGTTAAATAATCATTTCTAAGCGGATCGGATTGTAACAAGTTGATTTTTATGTAATCATTGGCGCCTTTATAAGCATAGGCATTACTATACTTATAAGTGTCCCATTGAAGGGATTGCCCTACAGTAAAATGAAACTCGTGTATATTATTTAAGGTAAGGTCATATGTGGCCTTGTTTTCAAAGTTAAGGCGTTGGTTAAAGCCATAGTAGTTTGATGCATAGCTATTACCTTGCAATAAAGTACGCGCGTAGAATATATCACGGTAGCCTTCGTTGTAATCAACAGAGAATGTACTGCTGTAATTAAAGTTACCTAACTCAATACCTATTCTGGCGTAGCCTTCAATAATATTTGATTTGTTATCGTCAAAACCTTTCTTGAACTGATCAAGGTAATTGATATAGTAATCTTTATTAGGTGCAAGCGGAGCGCTCAAATCCGGAAAGTAGTTGATTTGTGCAAAACGGTCGCGCAAGTTTCTGTTTCTGTCGCGCTCTATTCTGTTTGCGTTAACCATTGCCGAGAATAACAACCATTTTAAAGGTTTCATGTTAATACCGAACATTGCACTGTACCTGTCTAAACCGGTATTGTCAGCAACGCCCTGGTTTTTCATATTACCTAAAGAGAAACGGAAGTTAGCACGATCAGAACCACCGGTGATACCGAAATTGATACCGTAGATCATAGCATTACGGTAATAAAGGTCTGTCCAGTCAGATTTACCGCTGTATACTGTATTAAGCGAATCGCTCAAATAAATAGGATAATTTTCATCGTCTGAATACCTTCCGTTGGTCGTGTACAGATCATAAAATCTTTGTCTGAAAGCGTTTTCGTATTTACCATTGATAGTTGTAACATTTGGCCTTTGAACCATACCTATGTATGTGTTAAAAGTAATGCTACGTGCAACATCAGGCGTTCTGCTGGTTAATATAATAGCACCATTTACAGCACGTGGTCCATAAATAGCAGTTGCTGCAACATCCTTTAAAACTTGAATTGAACCAATGTTGTCCATATCAATATTTGCTAAAGGGTTTGTTGCAGTACCAATACGGTTGTAATCGTATTGCTGTATATCAAACGCAAATGGGTGTTCACCTATAAGCGGAACACCATCCAATATTACAAGAGGTTGTGATTGATAAACATCCTTTTTTGATAGTAACGGCATAGGAGCACCGCGAATAAACATATTTTGTACACTACCAGGTTCGCCTGACGGCTCCTGAACGTACAAACCTGCATATGAGCCTTTAATAAGCTGCTGCAATGATACAGCAGGGAATAAGTAAAGGTCAGTAGGTTTTTTGGTAACGCTGTCAGTTAAACTGTTATAAACAGTTTTCTTTTTTACAGCATTAGCATTTTCTTTTAGTAAGGTGTCTTTTACCGTGGTGTCTTTACGGAGAGACGATTTGGATTTAGGTTTGTGAACAAAGGTTGAAAATTCTGTTCTGCTTCCCCCTACCCCATTACCCTTAGCTAAGCCAGTAGATGCATTTATAATTACAGTGAAAACTATAAAGCACAGCCATAAGTATCGCATAATTAATCGATCTTTAAATTGATTAGATAAAAAAAAATTGTTGAGAAGATTATAACATCACGAAAACAGCAAGCTATTTATGCGATTGTGGGATGTCCAGAAGAAGTGGTGTAATGTAAAAAGTTTAGTCATACTCTATCATTTAAGTTTATATTAAAAAAGGAAATTGTCATCAATAAAAAACTGCTCACTAATCCGTCAAACAATTCAATTGATTATGATATTCTATAATCGGTTTTAACAAATATATATTAACAAAATTGATTTATCAAAATTTATTTATTGGGCTTAAAAAATTTAAAATATTCATCATAATACCCCATTTCAACCATTAAACTTTGCAAAAAAGCATGTCATTAAATAGTAATATTTCAATTACAAATGCCAAAATTAAAGGTTTTAGCAAGCTAATTTGGGCTTATTGTAGCATGTTTTTTACCTTTCTGTATCAATTTTGATATACTAAAATGTAGGTTTTACAGTTCTGCCAAAATTATCCATCAAAAGCACTTAAACAATTTAGCAGCGAAGCACCACTTTTTACACGGTAAATAGGTATCATTATTATGTATATTTTGATTGTTTAACTACTATATTTTATCGCTAAAAGCCAAATGCATTCGTCATTAATTTAACAACCGTATTAAAATAGTATAGTAAGGCTAAATCAGTTGTGCACAGCAGATAAAACGTATTTTCAATTAAGTAGCATCTAAAAAAGTTGTCAATACAACTTGAATGTTTGACATTAGATTATTGCTTATTTAAGAAGCATAATAAATCATGTTTTATACTTGCTAAACAGCGTAAATAAGGAGGTATAAAACATGGTCATAAATACCATCTTTATCAACAAAAAATGGCCCTAAAACAATTTGAAAGTTCAATTGTATCAGGGCCTTTATTATACACCTATTATAATAGGTATTATTTTTATGTAAAACGGGTATTATTTCTTCAGCTTTTGCTCGAGCATTTTGATGTAAAAACCACCTACAACACTACGTGCGGTGAAGTTCATTCTGTGGGCATCTTTGGTTTCGTGCCAGTCGCTCATGGGCACCCTGTCGTGGGTTTCCAGCGCGTAAGTATACACAGGCTTTATCAATGCTTTAAAGTCGTCAATGTTGGTGGCCAGCGTTGCCGACCACAATATCCAATCAGACTTGGTATAAGTTTTACGGCTATCCAGCGGTATGCCATATTGTGTTTGTTTAGTAAGGTAGTATTTCACCTCTTTATCATACACTTCCTGCGGGAATAAGCCAAGGCCAAGCACTTTATCCCAAACCATGTTATACTTTTGGCTCCAGGTATCTTTGTTATCAAACGTTAAGGCATAATGATCGCCAGCATCAGCCAATGTCATCCATTGTTTCGCCATATCTTTAGCCATGGCGGTATATTTATCTGCTGTGGCCTTTTCACCAAGCATACTGGCCATCATGCCGTATCCGCCTAATGCCACAATAGCTTTTACCGAAAGATTGGCATTGCGCGCCAAATGCCCCGCGAAATCGTCGGTTGATAATTGATTAGCCGGATCGAGCCCGTTCTTGCTCAAATACTCGGCCCAGATACTTATGGTTTTCCAATGCTTTTTGGCATAATCGGCGTTACCCTCAACCTTGGCAATGGCTGCCGCGAGTATCAGCATATTACCCGATTCTTCAATCGGCATATCTTCGCCATAGGTTTGTCCGTTCGCTACCGGGTATGTACCTAAATCATGTGATGAATAAGGCTTATTCCATTTACCGCTTTCGCTGAAATAAAAAATGCCGTTCATCATACCTTTTAACAGATCAGGGTTATATACCAGGAACAACGGGGCCGACGGGTAGGTTACATCTACCGTACCTATTGAGCCATTACTAAAATTTTCTTTCGACAGGAAGAGGATTTCCCCTTCCGGGCTCTTCACCAGTTTATGCGCTGATATAGCCTGGCGATAAGCTAATACGCAAAGTTTAGCGTATACATCTCCCCCACTCTTCAGCGCATCGGCATAAAGTTGTTTATCAAAAGTTACGCACTTTTGCGTTACTTGTTTGTATTCTTTGGCGGCAAGTGCCAATTGGTTTTCTATCTTTTCTTTTCCGCTATTATTCCACCACGGGCGCAGGTTTTGTTTAAAGTATTGTACAGCATACAAATCGTCGTAACCCAACAGTATAAACTGCTCTTTGGCCACGCTGCCAACTGCCCTCATCGGTATAACAGTATTCAATATCAATTTTTCGCCTGTAACGTGTGCTGTTTTTTTTACTGGCTTAGCTACTAAGGTTTTTAAAGCATCTGCGGAGGTCGTGATGCTTTGTATGCTATTATATTGCGCGGGCACGGCCACATACATATATCCCCAGTCAATGCGTACATCGTCGCCTGTGCGTTTAAGCAATGGCTGCTCTACAGTACCGGCTTTTAGTATGGATAAACCTTTAGCTGTATACTTATCAGCCATCAGTTCCTGAAAATCGCGGTGGGTAGCGATGTTACCTGATGCACCGAAGTAAAGCTTCACCTGGTGCGTTGCACCATCGTTAGATTTAACCCTGGCAGAAATATAGGTAACAGGCCTCGATAACAGATTAAGGTCATTCATCAGCAATGGCGATGTAAAAGTAACATCGAGGTTTATTTTACCGCAGGTAAACTGATAGCTGGTTTGCGTGGCGTTAACCTGGAAGCCTTTCTGCACGGCATCAACAAACTTCACGGCGTCCTTATTATTAGGTTCTTCAACCAGGCCTGCATCAAGGTACGATGGGCCACCTGTGTTTAACGCATATATCGCTAACACGTTTTTGCCTTTATGCAGCGCTTTCTTTACAGTGGCATCAATAGGGATATATACAAAGCTGCCTGCAAGTTTTTTAACGTTATATATCTCTTTACCATTTAAATAAACAGTAGCATTATCATCGTGCCTTATTTTAAGGTAAAGTTTATTGCTGTTGATCTGGCTAAGGGTAAATACGCGCCTTACCCATATCTCATCTTTTTTCCACAGGGTTTTTGCCTGTGAAGGTTCGCTGCCTGCCGGGCCGACTTCTGTTTGCCATTGGGTATCGTCAAAATCAATAGTGGTCCAATGATCGGCCGGTTTGGTTTCTGTATAACTTAATGGCAAAGGTTTTTCATCGGCGGCCGGTAATATGGTATTAAACACTTTTTCGGGCTTACCTAAAAAGCTGTACACTTTACCATCTACACTTACTAAACCGTTTAACGATTGGTTAGCTCCAGTCCAGTGTTGGGTAGTGCTTTCATTTAACTTATCGGTGGTTGACCAAATGCTGAAGTAAGGATCGTGAGTGACTAAGGGATAGGCAGGTGCCTTACGTTCCTGGGCAAATACTGTAGAATAACTAAATAAGATAAAGAGTAAGGTTTTTTTCATGCAATGTGCTAAAACGTTTAGTTGGCTCAGCAAATTAAACACTTTATTTGTAAACTATACAATTTATGTAGATTAAATATTCAACATAAATTTCGGCAATTGTACAGCCCCTTACACTACAGTATATATGATAAGTATTACAGGTTAACCGTGCTGAATACTGATGCTTTATCGCCCGAATAAACAAGCATAGGAATATTGAGTTGGGATACTTTTTCTTTACTGATACCCATAGATAGCAACCTGTCGGCAAAAATTCCTTTGCGATGAGCTACCGCAATAAGATCTACCTGTTCGTTATCGATAAGCCACTCCAAGGGTGCATCTACATTATCAGGTAATTCGTAATAACTTGCCCGGCCAAAGTTGAGCTTAAAGGCAAGATCGCTCATAAACAGTTTAAGTGCTTTTTGATTGCTTGTGAGCTTATTTTTGCCACCAATAGCACTTACTATGATAGAGGCATCAAAATATTTGGCAAAACCTGTTAGCGATTGTATATAATCAATCTCGTTATAGCGGCCGTCTGTTGCGAAGAGTATCTTATCAAAACCACCAACCGCATTATTTTCAGGCACAATTAATAATGGCAATTTCGCAGCATCAAGCGTTTGCTGAAAATCAGCATCGCTTACATATCCATAGAGCGTTTCGTGCTCATTATTCGCTAATACCATCATCAGGATGTCTTTATTATAACTAAGCACACTAACACTCTCGGTGAAGCTCCCCTCCCAGCAGGCATAATCAATTGCCGGTATAAAACCATCAGCAGGATAATTCTGCTGAAGATCTACTTCTAACTGGCTGCGGAGTATGGTAAACCCGACCTCTATATTCGCTTTTTTTAACTTTTTACAAGCCACGTATTCATCCGTTTGTTCATCCGGAATGGGGTATCTTTCGTCTATTGAAATGGAACTGTATAATAATAAATTAGCTTTTAGTTTATACGCCGTGGCGAGGGCGTATTTGGCTACGGTACATGCAATCTCATCTGCATCGGTTAGGTATACAATAGTTTTCATAGCTATCAGGGGTCGTGATAACGTAAATGTTACAAAAATGCTTTGATTAAAATATGACGATGGTCACAAATTGAAATTGTGTACATTTATTAATTTATTAGTATAATTGAAGAATATTTACGAACTTGATAATTTTCTGCCAATTTCCCTGATTTAAATGAAAGGTTGCATATTAATTATAGAAGATAGTATTGATATAAGGGAAGCTACGGGCAAAATTTTGGAGCTTGAAGGCTACGATGTAATTTTTGCCGAAAACGGTCGCAAGGGGGTTGAACAGGCACAATTTCAGAAGCCCGATTTAATATTATGCGATATAATGATGCCAGAACTCGACGGTTATGGCGTTTTATACACCCTCAATCAGAACCCTGATATTGCAACCACACCTTTCATTTTTATTACAGCCAAAAACGAACGTATTGATATGCGCCGCGCCATGGAAATGGGTGCCGACGATTATCTTACTAAACCTTTCGACGAGGATGAGTTATTGAACGCTATTGAAAGCCGACTCACAAAAAAGGAAAAACAACAGGAGTTTTACAGCAAGTGTTTAGATAACTTAAATACACTCATTTCGAAAACAGAAGAACTGACTGAAATTCGCAACCTGTTTTCGGAGCGTAAAATAAGGGCAGTAAAAAAGAAACAATTGCTGTATTACGAGGGCGATAACGCCCCTGCCTTATACCTTGTAATTAGCGGCAGGCTTAAAACCATAAAGATCACTAAATACGGGCGCGAACTGGTAACGGGTATTTATAACCCGGATGATTTTTTAGGAATGCAGGCACTGCTACTTAACGAACCTTACAGCGAAACGGCTGAAGCCATTGAAGATAGTACGATATGCATTATCCCGAAGGATATTATTGATTACCTGTTGAGTAAGAATACTGGCCTGGCCAATATGTTCATCAGGATACTCTCGAACAATGTTCGGGAAAAGGAAGAGCAACTGTTACAGTTGGCCTACAACTCGGTACGTAAACGTATGGCCGATGTATTGCTGCGTGTTTTAAAGCAACTGGGCAATGAAGATAATAGCACCATAAAGATCTCGCGCGAAGACCTTGCCGCCATTGCCGGTATGGCTTCAGAAACCGTAAGCCGCATTATTACCGATTTTAAGAACGAAGGCCTCATTACCAAAAAAGGCAGCACCATTAAAATTATTAACAGCGAGGAGTTAAAGAAGATAAAAAGCTGATGCTATTTTAAGCGGACATAAGTCTCCACTATTTCGCGGTTAACATTCAGGCTGTCAATTCGCTCGATACCCTTTTGTATTAAAGTATCATTTTTTATGCTGACGGTGAACTTAAAATCGTGGTTTTCCCATTCACGGTAATTGCAATATTCCAGGTGCTCACTGTAGTCCTGCCCTGTTAGTTTATAAGTACCGTTACCCGACTCAAAATTAGCGTTGGCTGTGTCTTTACCTTGCTTCAGGTCATGCTTAAAAAATGAGAACCGCTCGTTATTGAACATCTTGATCATCTCCTGCCCTGCCACCGGGAAAGTGGTTACGGTATCACCCTTTGTGATATTTTTGGCCGTTACCAACCGCCAGGTGCCTAATATGGGTTGATCGTTTTGGCTTGAAGGGCGGCT
Organism: Mucilaginibacter gynuensis; assembly: GCF_039541195.1. Lineage (NCBI taxonomy): Bacteria > Pseudomonadati > Bacteroidota > Sphingobacteriia > Sphingobacteriales > Sphingobacteriaceae > Mucilaginibacter > Mucilaginibacter gynuensis. The sequence goes on along the minus strand of NZ_BAABFT010000001.1, from coordinate 16,766 downwards.
GCATGCCGATAATACTACAGGGATAATGAGCAGGTTACTTAAGCGCATACAGATATGGTTTACACAAATATGTCATCTTAACGCTAACATCATTAAACCGCCTCATCTTTATTTCTATCTATCGATAAAACTCTGTCGAGCGATAACGGCCCCGAACCAATGAGGATAAACAGCACCAGCAATGCCAGTACGATTATAGAAAGCCACAATTCGGAATTTACGGTTGATTTAAGCACGTTTACAAAGAATACCGCGCCAAATACTATCGGCAGCTGTATAAGGGCGGCAAGGCGCGTTACAAGGCCTAAAAATATCAGTGCACCGCCAGCCAGGTGCGCGAAGGTGATATAGTATAACATATACTCCACCGTATCGGCAGAGGCGTTGATGCTGCGTGTTTCAACAATAATATCCCGCAGAAAGGGCATGTTGTGAAAAAAGGCCGCGCCTTTAAGCATTAAAAATATACCTAAAAGTATCCGAATAAAATCGAGTAACTTAGGGTGATGACTATCGCCCCATGTTTCAATGTTGCTGATGAGTTTCATAATTGGTTTACAGGCAGTGGAGAATTGCCTGATCAAATATAAGCATCTCTCCACTTAAAAACCATATTAACACCAGGTTATATCATTAAAACTTACCTTAGCACTACATTGACCGCCAACCTGTTTTTAAAAGGTTTTTTGAGGCGTAGCTGCCATGTAAAAAACAAGCGTTCCGCCCTTTACTACATCGGCGTGTTTAAGCTCAAATGAGGTAAGGCGTTTGCCATTCAGCGTAACGTATTTTACATACTTGTTGGCATCAGATAAATTAACGGCTTTAACCGTAAACGTTTTACCGTCTTCTAACTTAATACTGATCTCCGGAAATTGCGGCGCGCCCAAAGCATAAACACCCGAAGCAGGCACTGCCGGGTAAAACCCCATTATGCTGAATAAATACCAGGCAGATGTTTGTCCGCAATCGTCATTACCGTTAATACCGATGGCGGCATTGCGGTAGTTTTGTTGCGAGGTATGTTCGCGTACCAATGCCTGTGTTTTCCACGGCTGACCGCTATAGTTATACATATAGATGTAATGGTGCCCCGGCTCATTATCAGAGCGATAGTGACCTTCATTAAAGTTTTCGTCGAGTTTTTTGTTGAACTTATCCTTCCCGCCCATCATAGCGATCATACCCGGCACATCGTGCAAGGCGCCAAAGGTATACGTCCAGTTAGTGCCCTCCGTAAAGCCCTCGTTGGTATTAGCCAGCCACTCGCCTGCCGAGTTTTTAGGTGCCATAAAACCGGTAGTGGGATTGTATTGGTTCTTGTAATATTTACTCCAGGCAATCAATTGCTTGTAATCTGCCATCTTATTAAGCCCTTTAGCCATTTGCGCCACGCAGTAATCATCAAAGCTGTACTCAATAGTGCGCGATACCGATTCCTTCACCTTGTCGGCAGGGATATAGCCCAATTTATGGTAGTAAGTTAAACCACCGCGTGCTTCGTAGCTCGTCCACAAGTCGCGGTCGCCCCATTTTTTTAGGGTGTCTCCTTCAGGCGCTACAAAAGCATCTTTACGAACGGCATCATAAGCGGCTTTTACATTATAGCCTCTGAAGCCTTTTACATAAGCATCGGCAATTACGGCATCGGCATGGGTGCCTATCATAATATTGGTTTCGGTTGGATTTGGCCACATGGGCAGCCAGCCGCCTTCCTGGTAATTTTGCACCAGGCTGTTCACCATGCCATTCACCCTTTTAGGTTGAATAATGGTTAACAGCGGATGCAATGCCCTGAAGGTATCCCACAAAGAATAATCGGTATAAGATGTTCCCTCATGGATCTTATCGTCAAACGGACTATAATAGTGTCCATCCTCTGAAAACTCACGCGGGAAAAGCATGCAATGGTATAAAGCCGTGTAGAATATCGCTTTATGGTCTTTATCCATTCCCTTGGCTGTAAAGCGGCTTAATTCCTTCTCCCAAACGGCCTTGGTGGCATTTTGTACACGCTCAAAGTTCCAGTCGGGAATTTCCTGCTGTAAGTTTTTACGCGCCTGCTCAATACTGATGAACGAGGTAGCTATCCGAACCTGTATTTGAGTTTCGCCGGCAAAGTTAAAGTAAGCGCCCATACGGGTACCTGTTTGCTCAACTTGGCCCGGGTGTATTTCTGAACCCGACCATGTGCCATACGAGCTGAACTTTTTATCGAACTTAACTACAAAGTAGCCTTTAAAGTTAGGCAGTTCGGGCCCTAATTGGGCTGATTGCCTATCGGGATTGTAACCTGTTATTTCGTTATTGATAGCATCTATGCTAACGTAACCTTTGAGGCTTTTCAGGCGTGCGCCCACATCATTTGCCCAGTCGTTCAGTTCGGGGTTTAGGTTGATGCCTTGCAGAATGATGCGTGCCGTATCCGTTTTAGGAAATGTGAAACGGAATATGCCCGATTTGCTGGCCGCGGTTATTTCGGCATCAATGGTTTGCCCGTTTTTGGCATCCATAGTTACCTTATAGTAATACGGGCGGGTAACCTCATTATCATGGCTGAAATTGAGTGCCCTATCTTTTGGCAACACGCTCAACTTGCCTATTTGCGGCATTACCGATACGTAGCCATAATCGCCCATCCAAACGGTAGGCTGATGCGATGCCAGGAAACCGATAACGGATTTATTCTCGTACAGGTACGACATGATGCCCATTTTATTTTCGGCGGTTTGCGCCAAAAAGTTGGTCATGGCGTAAGGCCTGTTCACAAAGGGCATGGTACCGCCGCCTTCAAGCCCTTCCTTAAACCCTTTAAACGCCGTGCCTATAATGGTATTTACATGATCAACAACCGGTGACTGGTTATTTACAGTTTGGGCAGAGCAATGCAGGCCCATTAATAACAGGAAGCTAAGTTTAAGAAATTTCATACAGGCAAGCGGTTATAATTTAACAGATGTACTGCTAAGTTAGTGCTATATTTCTTTATTGCAAGCACTGTATTAAATCCGGCTGATTATATGGCTGATGCTTCAAGCGCGCGGCGGAAATCACCGATCAGATCCTCCTGATCTTCAATACCTACCGACAGGCGGATCATCGAATCAGGGATCCCCATTTCGGCACGGCGCTCGGCACCAAGCTCAAAGAAAATGGTGTGTGCCACCGGGATAGCCAGCGTACGTGTATCGCCTAAATTACTCGATTTGATCACCAGTTGCAGCCTGTTCAGGAAAGCGAATAGATCAACGCCATCAACCAGCGCGAAGCTCATTAAACCGCCATAACGATGAAATAATTGAGAAGCCAGCTCATGCTGCGGGTGATCTTTTAAGCCCGGATAATACACCTTACTTACCAGCGGGTGCTGCTCCAGGAAAGCGGCCAGCGCGGCAGCATTACTGCAAGCACGTTCCAGGCGTAAAGCCAAAGTTTCAGAACCTACAGAGATATTGTGCGCAGCCTCGGGAGCCAATGTACCACCGCCATCCCTTAAACCGCGTTTACGTATTTGGGTAATACCCACCATTTGCGGTTTTATAGAATCGCGAAGTATTTGGGCGATATTAGGATAGTTTGCCCAATCGAACAAACCGGTATCGGTAACGCTGCCACCAAGCGCGTTGGCATGGCCGCCAATATATTTTGTTAGGGAGTTGATAACAAAGCTTGCCTTAACCGTTACCGGGCGAAACAGGTACGGCGAGGTCATGGTGTTATCTACTACAAATAAGAGTTTCTTGTCTTCACAAAAATCACCGATAGCAATCAAATCGGCTACTTGTGTGGCCGGATTGGCAATGGTTTCTACCAATACCATTTTGGTTTTATCGGTATATACTTCTTTAATGTTCTCTACCGATGTAGCATCTACATAAGAAATATCCAGGCCAATATCAGTAAAGGTTTGCAGTATGCTGCGGGTATTACCAAAAAGGTATGAACTGGCAATAATATGATCGCCGCTTTTTATCAACGCCATAATGGTAGCCGTAATGGCGGCCATACCTGTAGAGAAAGCTATGGTAGCTATGCCCTGCTCCATTTGCGTTACCTTATGCTCTAAAGCGGTAACGGTAGGGTTACCCTGGCGTGAGTAGGCGTAACCTTTTGCTTTATTTTGAAATACGTTTACCAGCCCTTGCACATCTTCAAATCCCCAGGTAACCGCTGTATGTATTGGTTGGTGTAATGCGCCGTGCTCCGGTTTAAGCAGGCGGTCGGAATGTAGTATAGTTGTAGTGAATCCTTTTTTCTCGTTATCGTTCATGTAGCGTTATTTTGCAGGCATAAGCATGCCTTTCATCTTCAATCCTCAAAATAACGAAACAATACAGAATAATTAATACTTAAATCGCTATTAATATTACTAAAATCACATTTTTACAATTGTGAACTCCGTACGGCGGTTCAATTGGTGTTCGGCCGGGCTGCAATCAACACCGTTTGAACAACGGTTCAGCAACCGACTTTCGCCGTAACCACGTGAACTTAAACGGCTTTCATCTATACCACCAACAGTAATAAGGTATTGTACAACCGAATTTGCACGGCGTTGTGATAAGGCCATATTATAAGCATCGTTACCTTTACTATCTGTATGTGAGCCTATCTCTATATCGATATTTGGGTTATCTTTCAGCACTTTTATCAGCTTATCCAATTCCACAGCGGCATCCGGGCGGATGTTCGATTTATCAAAATCATAATAGATATTTTCAATCTTGATCGCCTTGTTCAGCTCTATCTTATCTATATAAAGATCCTTGCGGATGGTTTTATTTTCTGTAATGCCTTTTGTGCTAACTAATTGGTTATCGCTCAAGTAAGTAGCCTTCTCTCCTCTTAAGGTATAATCTGCATTCTCCTGTAAATTAAAGCTGAACCTGCCGGTTGCATTGGTGGTAACCCTGCCAACTTTACTTAAGGTAACCAAACTATTTGCAACGGGCTGGCGGCTCTTCTTATCATACACAACACCCTCTAAACGGATAGCAGCTACAGGCTTTTGCGTAAAGCTGTAAATATCATCGCTGCCTACACCACCTAACCTGTTCGATGAAAGGTAGCCCGTAGTGCCGCCATAAACAACATAAGCAAAATCATCTCTCGGTGAGTTTACCGGGTAACGCAGGTTTTGTTTCGGGCCGAATTTATCATCAGTAGTATGGATGGCTTTAAATATATCCAGTCCGCCTAATGTGATGCCGTTATCGCTCGAAAAATAGATATCCTTATTTTCATCAATAAACGGTGTACGCTCGTTACCTGTCGAGTTTACCGACTTTAGATTTACCGGGCCGCCCCAGTTACCTTCAGAATCTTTTTGGCTGTAATAAATATCAGTACCGCCCAAGCCACCCGGCATGTCTGATACAAAGTAAAGCGTTTTGCCATCAGGGGTAATAAACGGATCGCCAACCGAATATTGGTTTTGATTATTGTATTTAAACGGAACAGGCGCGCTCCAAGTGTTAGCACCCGCGTTCTTTTTGCTCGAATAGATCTCCAGCTTAATGGTTTTTATCCGCGCTGTATCATTCCACTGAGCCGGTATTTTGGTAAGTGTAAAGTACATTTCATTGCCATCAGCGGTAAAAGAGGGCGCGCTTACATGGTATTCGGTACCCGCCGAAAACGGGAAGAAGTTAACCGTATCGGTAGAGTTCCCGGTTTTACCGGCCTGGTAAAGTTTCAGATAGTTATCGCCTGTCCAGCCATAAATTTCGGTATCGGGTCCTTTATGCTGATCGAAATACAACAGACCTTTTTTACGTGGATGCTGTGGCCCGCCTTTTTTGCCAAACCTGTCGGAAGTAAATACAATATTATTGCCATAATTACTCGCGCCCCAGTCAGATTCAGCGCTGTTCAGGGTTTGCTCATTTTTTAAATCGACACCGGTTGGTGACTTCATCCATTTAACAGCTGAGTCGCAGCCCGCGGTTAATACACGTAACTGGTTCTTGTCAACATCAGTACGCAGCACATAATAACGTGTATATTGTACTTTGGCTTCAATGTATTTCCCGTTGCTTTTTAGTATATCGCCATATTTCAAAAACACATCGGCACCGCTGCCTTTTGTTGCCGCCGCTTTTGCATACCATGTTTCGGCATTGTTATAATCGTCCATCAGGCGGTAGCTGTTCGCCAAATGCTCGGCAATGTACAGGGTAGAGTCCTTCTTATAAGCTTTAAGGTAATAGCCTACAGCCTTGCTATAATTATACAGGTTATATTGCTCATCGGCCTGTTTTAATGCCGACTGTGCCCTTGTATTAAGGCTAAGCAGCATTACACATGCAATTAAACTGGCAACGGTTAAAATTCTTTTCATGTTATACTAATTCTTTTATTCAAGAATCTGAAACTTCAATAATTACAGCTGTTTTTAGAAATACCTTGGCGTTAGCATGCGGCTTTTGCTTGTTTTAAAGTAAAAGCCTATTGATATTTCGTGCGTACCGCCGCTATAGCCTTTCAATGGCCCTACCGAGAAATCGTACGAGTAGCCTACACGTAAATTCTTCATGGCAAATACCTCCAATGCCGCTACGGCAGAGTTAAGGCTGCTCAAATCGCGCTGCAAATAATCTTTGCTGTACAGTTTTACACGCTGGCGATACGAACCACCCACCCATAGCTTTTCGCCGAGTAAAATAAACGCGTTAATATCCAAACTGGTTGGACCGCCACGATCATCCTTTACCAGGATGCTTGGCTTAAACTTAATATCCTCCGATAGCGGCAACAACACACCGGCGGTTAAATAATAATGAGGTTTAGGTTGCGGGATGTAACCATCCTGCCGTACTTTAATGTATTGTGATATCAGGTTATCGGCAGATAAACCCGCGTAAAACTTATTATCAGAATAATATACCCCCACCCGGCCATCAGGCACTATGGTGCTTTGCGTTCCCGCGAACATATCCGGCTCGGGATCATTAGGATTTAACAGATTTCCGTTAATACCTAACTGAACCACCCCTATACCAAAACCCAAAGCCAGCCTCGAACTGCCATCGGCGTTCATACGCAGGCGATAAGCATAATTAGCATACGCTGCCAGATTGCTTTGCGCGCCCAACTTATCATTAGAGATCTGCAAAGCCAAACCCACATTGCCATCATTGGCAATAGCATCTAACGCTAACGACATACTTACCGGCCCGCCATCAATCCCCGTCCACTGCGAACGGTAAAAGGCGTGCAGGTTAAGGTTCTCTTTATAGCCCGCGTACGCAGGGTTAATGTATATCCCGTTAAACATATACTGGCTTTGCTGGGCATCTTGCTGGGCGTATAACCAGTTGGTGCTTAGCATCAGCGCTAATAATGTTAAATATCTTCTCATACTTTATATATGTTATAATAGCCCGGTTATGTGCCGGCTTATTTTTTCAACGAACGCATTAATGTTATATATCCCTTGTAAACTATCCAGTTATCACTGTCGCTTCCCCTAACCTGCAATAAGTAGTAATAAGTACCTTCATTCAGGCCGTCGCCTGCCCAGTTATTTTGATAATTGGTTTGCTTATAAACCTCATTGCCCCAGCGGTTTACTATTGTCAGTTTATTTTGCAGACTGCCATCCAACCCACGGATCTCAAACACATCGTTTATGCCGTCACCGTTAGGCGTAAACAGCGTAGGTATTTTAAGTTCGGCAGTTGGGGTAACGGTAATATTTACCACAGCCTCGTTAGTGTAAATACCATAAAGGTCTTTCACGCGATAGTTAAATGTATCAGGCCCGGTATAACCCGCATTTGGTTTGTAGGTTACAATACCGTTGGCACTTACCTCTACCGTACCATGTTCGGGCAGTTTAGTTATTTCAACCGAACCTAAATTAAACTCGGTAGTTTTAGGATCATCGTTTTTAGATACATCTATATTAACCGCTTTATTCAGACTGGTTTGCGCGGCATCATTAATAGCTACCGGTGATGCAGGCACCGTAGTGGCAATACCCGCGCTGTTTGAAACCGTAGCCCCTACGGGATCTAAACCGCTAACCGTAGCCGTATTGTTTACCACGCCCGCGTCTCTGTCGGCCTGGCTTAACGTATACCTGAATGCAGGTGTAGTGATACTCGCACCCGGTAATAAACCACCTGCCGGTATAGTTAGCGGCGTATTGGTAAGGCCAAGGTTGCCATCGGTAAGGGTAACATCGGTAAGGGTAACGTTACCTGTGTTTTTCACCACGAAGGTATAGCTGATATAGTTGGCGGTTTGTACGCCTGTTTTTACTACTTCAATTTTGCCACCCTGCGTAATAAGCACTACTGTAGGATCATCAGTAGTAGAGGTTGTAGGATCATCAGATAAAGGATCGCTGATGGCTTTACCATTTTGATCGGTACCTGATACTGATGCCTGGTTGCTGTACCTGCCAACGTTTACATCATCCTGCGTAAGCGTATATCTTGCCGTTACGGTAGCCGTCGCGCCCGGCGCTATCGAAGCGATATTTGCCGGACTGATACTGCCTGCATCCACGCCCGCATCGGCCACCTTAACATTGTTTAGGATAGATGTACCTGTATTGGTTACAACCAGGGTGTAATTAATTATATCACCTGCTTTGCTGCCCGTGTTGGTGGCACGCTTAGTTAAGGTCATTGATGATGAGTACACCGTAATATCAACCGTAATAGGGTCAGATTCCACACCATCAGGCGTAGTAAGCGTGTATGTATATTTATCATTGCCTACAAAACCGGCAACCGGTGTATAGGTGATCTTACCATCGGCATCAACAGTGGTAACACCATTAGCGCCCGGCGTAGCTTTCACTACAGTACCAACACCGCTGGCACCATCGTTACTTTTTACAGCAGTGGTTACCGGCGTGTTTATCGGCGTAGCATCTTGGTCGTTAACACCCACAGGCTTAATGTTCACATTTACCGTAACCGGATCAGATGTTGCACCGCCTTTGGTGATCGTATACGTGTAGGTATCTTTACCTATATAACCCGTGTTTGGCGTGTAAGTTACTTTACCTGTAGCATCAACGGTAGTGGTGCCGTGTAATCCGTTAGTTGGTGTAATGGTCGCGCCTGTGCCGCTTGGGCCATCATTCGCGGTAACAGTAGTGGTAACCGGGGTGTTAATGGGCGTTGTTACATCATCATTTACACCCATTGGTTTTATGCTGATGGTAACCGTAACCGGATCAGACACCACGCCATCGGCTGTGGTTAAAATGTAAGTGTAAGTATCAGTACCCACGTAACCGGCAGCAGGTGTATAAATTACCCTGCCTGTAGCATCAACCGCTGTAGTACCATGCGCCCCCGGCGAAGGGGTAACAGTGGTAGCAACCGCGTCCTGTCCGTCGTTAGCTTTAACAGCGGTGGTTACAGGTACACCTATGGCGGTAAAATCGGTATCGTTTACACCGGTTGGTTTTACGGTTACAGAGATAAGCGCGTTAACACTCTCCGACCCGAAATTGTCTTTTATAGAATATTGTACCGGTATAGCTTTACCTGCAAAAGTAGGCAGCGGCGTAAAGGTAACATTGCCGTTAGCGGTATTTACCGTGTAAGTACCCTGCCCTGCTATAGTAACCGATGTTTTCTTCAAATTATCTACCGGATCAACCAGCAGTACGGTGGTTTTATCAATTGTTCCATCGGCGTCCGTATCATTTGCCGGGATGGTAAGCGTAATAGCCTGTCCGGCTGTGGTGGTACCGTTATCGTCAACCGCCAATGGTATCTGGTTCAACCCGAAACTTACACCTGTTACATTCAGACTGGTACCCGGTGTTTTAACCTTGATCTGTAAGTTTGGCGTTCCGGTTTGTATGCCTGTATTTTCGGCATTGTTTACACCGTAGGCCGCGCCCGATGGTTTCCAGTTGGCAGGCAAATTGGCCGATACTTCTGCAAGCGCTCCGCCTATTACTACATCATTGGTAGAAATAGCCACGGTATAGGTACCATTATTTGAATTAGGAAATGAATAAGTCCCGCCCACGCCTACAGCTGATTTATTGACGATAACGCCTTTATCATCTACCAAATAAGCATACAACGGACTACCGCTTACGTTATTGATACCGGTACCCGATATAACATTATTTAAACCGCCATTGCCATCATTAAACACAGTACCCGAAATGGTAATGCCCAATATATCTTTCAGCTTGTAATCTTCAGCCTCGCCGTCAGCCGCGAAAGAGATGCTTCTCTCGTCTTGCGTGGTAGCAATATCATCAATAAGGTTAGTGGTAGTAACACGGATACGTGCATATAGGTTACCCACCTTTATTTTATTAACAAAGAACGCGTTAGGAAAAGTAACCGTAAATGTTTTGTTGACCGTATTGGCAGGCACCGTAACGCTGATCACCTCATCGGCACCGAAAACGCCGTCGCCGTTAAAATCGAGCCAGGTGCGCAGCGTGGCCGGTACGCCTTTGGTATTGGTTACCGGAATATTAAATACGATATCGCCGGCCTGGTTTACCCGTACATCGGGCAGGCTGGCAGGGGTGAATGTATTTTCATCATTATTACCGATCAAATTATCGCTGTCGGCGGTCGGGGTGCCATTAGGCAAACCATCGGCATCAACATTGTTGGCGCCTATGTAAACGGTAGCTTGCGGTACAAGCGGTGTGGTATTATAATCAACCACGGCGTAAGTGCCGTCGCCTGCATAATAATCGGTGATCTGGAAGCTGTCGATATAATGCCCGGTAGTACCATAGCCAACCGGAGCATCGCCCAAATCGAACGGTAAAACGAAACCTATAGCCATAGCCGTAAGTCCCGAACCTTTCATCGATACATTGTTCAGCTTGCTGGCATTATGCGCGAACATTACCGCCTGCACGCCAAAGTTACCCGGAAGCAGATCTGCATAGAGTTTAAATGATTTACCGCCGTTAGAAAGATCTAACTTGTAATGATCATCGGCCGCGCTGTTTTGAGTACGTTTGTTAAGCAGCTGCCAGGCAATAGAATTAGGGGTATCGCCGGAGATAAATTCGCCGCCCGCATCGATAGATTCGGCATCGGCAATGATCATACCCGGATAGGCCACGTTAGTCCATACATTGTTGATGAGTATGGCTACTTTAATATCGATATCAAACTTTACTGTTTGGCCGTAAGGTGTTGCTAAGCCCGATGACGGTACACCTCTTGAATCGGGCTTGGGCTGGTTATTGCCCGAATAAATAAGATCTAAACCATCGCCACTGTAACTGCCCGGTGTATAAACCGACATGTGCTGACTATTTGACGACACCTCATTGCTGATAACCGCGGTTATCCTTACCGTTGGCGAAAATTGCCATACGTAAGTACCATTGATGATATTGGAAGCATCGGCACCTACGGGCTGGGTAATAAGTGTTGAACCATTGGCCAGCTTATCCCAGGTGAGCCAGTATACCGAGCGAGCGAGGCTTGTACCCGCGCTACCGCCAATAGCATACTGGGCCGACGCCTTTGTAAAGAACTGGCAAAGCAAAACACACAGTAAAATTACTTTGAATAAGTATCGTTTGGTCATAGTGTATTATTACATCGTTTTAATATACGCAGGCACCCTGCATACCGCATCAGTTATAGCCATAGCTTTGCAGCCGAAAAACACATCAGCAAAATACCCAAATAAAGGTAACCCGGGCTGTTTAAGGTTATCCATTTTATTCAGGGTTTCAGTGTTGTTGCAATGAAGACACTGTGTTGAGATGATTAGGTTATAATTCAGGCGAAATATAGTTTAAGTTTAATATTTTTTCAATTTTTGATAGTTCCTTATACTATTTTACTAAAAAAAATGTTGCGCCTATTTTTCAAGAAATAGCCCTATACATATTTAGAGACACATTTAATGCAAAATGCCACACCGATCATTCGGTATGGCATTTCCTAAACTATTATCAGGCAGTAAGATCTACAGCTTATTCAGCTCATCCACAGTAAATGCCTTTTCGCGGCCTTTATTTTTTGCGCGTACTTCGGCTACTTCTTTGGCCAATACTTTATCGCCATTATTTTGCCATGAACGGCGCAGGTAGCTTAGTATTTGCGCGATATCTTCATCGGCAAACTCGGTATTGTTACCAATGCCCGGCATATCGGCTGTAATTTCGGGCGCTTTATACAGGTGACCATCTACCTGTACCGGACCGGTCAAACCATAAAGCACTATGGAGATCAGCTTTTTCTTATCGCCATTTATCCATTCGGATTTATTAAAAGGCGGCGCTAAAGACCTGATGCCGTTACCATCTGCTCCGTGACAGGTTTGACAGGTACTTGCAAAAATAGCGGCCCCTTTCGGGAACTCTTTTTTCAATTGTAAGGGATCGTGGTTGCGGAGTTTTTCGGCCCTGTTGGCAATTACTTTTTTAAGACGTTTGTTGATGGCAAGCGTACTATCAGGAACAACGGCGGCAAGCTCCTTTTGAAAAGCCACTTCCCTATCCTGCAAATTACTGATCACCGCATCGGCAACAAAAACATTTGAGGGGTAAGTTTTCGCTACATCTTTTAACAGTTTATTGGCGGCTATTTTATCAAATTTATAAATGGCATTACACACAAAAGCTATGTATGGCGCAGCCTGATCATCATTTTTAAGCAGTAACTGCTGTAACGCTGCTACATATTGTTTATAATTTGTTTTGGTGATAACCGATGGTATTACGCTTAAACCCTGCGTGCGTATGTCCCAATCCGGGTTGTTGATGGCTGCAATAACTTCGTCGGTTTTAAGCACGTGCAAACCTTCCAGCGTCCATAAGGCGTGTATTACTTTCAGGTTATTATCGGTTGTTTTTAAGGCCGCATGTAAGTAAGGTATGGCATCGGTTAACTTGTTATCAATAATGGTTTGCTGCGCCTTGTCGCGGATCCAGCCGGTAGGGTCGCCTAACTGCTCTGCCAATTGTATCCCATTTGTAGCCAGGATACGGTTGAAGGTTCCTTTACCTGTCGGCACTATTTTATAAATACGACCGCAGGATAATGGCTGCGTAAGTTCACGCTTATTGATCTGCTTTTTAAGATAATCTGTAAGATAGGTTTTATGCTGAATGATACCGCGATACATATCCAGCACATACAAGGCACCATCCGGGCCATCATATAAATTCACCGGCCTGAAACGTTCATCGGTACTGGCCAAAAACTCGCGGCCTTTGTAGGCTTCTATACCTTTCATCACATTGCCTTGCCCGTTCAACACATCGCGCTTAATGAGATTGGCTGAAGGCTCTGCCACAAAAGCGTTTTGTAAATATGCAGGCCCGAACAGGTCGCCACGATAAATAAGTGGCCCGCAGGCGGCGGTAAAGTTGATCAGGCGCAGACTATCATCCAGCGTACCGGTTACATAGCCACGGTTAACACCCGGTGTAGGCCTTATGGGGTAAACACGGTTATCGGGCACTATGCGCTCAATAAAACCGGCTACGTTATTTTGATCGGAATTGGTTAAACCTAAGCCCGGCGAAAAATAATCGCCCAGTAAATTAGTCGAGTTGTCATTATAATACAATCTGCCGTAATTATCCTGGCTTATACCCCACTGCCCCCTGAAATGCGTTTTTTCAATCACCCAGTTATCGCCGTATTTGCGGTAACGCTTGCTCGATTTGGCATTGTATATCCAGTTATCCAGCGCACGTAACAAACCATTGGGGTGATGCTCTACGTTGCCATCTTCGGTATAATGGGCATCAACTAAAGTGCGCTTGCCCGGCTTATCGCCATTTATTTTATAATACCACAGGTATGGCGGTTCGGCCACTAACAGGCCATCCTCAATAAGGCACAATGCCCGTGGTAAACGCAGCGAGTCAATAAATACTTTGCGTTCATCTGCTATGCCATCGTTATTCTTATCTTCCAGTATCACTATTTTTCCGCTGGGCGCGTCTTCGCCGGTGCCTAACGTATCGGGCATGTAGCCGTTCATTTCTACCACCCACATCCGCCAGCGGTTATCAAAGGTCATGGCCACGGGGGTGCTTACCATTGGTTCGGCCGCTACAAGTTCGGCTTTAAAACCGGGCTCCAATTTCATTTTGCCAAGCGACTCCCCGGCAGACAAAACTTTCGACGTATTAAAATCTAGAGTATCTTTTTTAGGTGCAGGCGGCTGCACTACGCTGGTTACGGGTTTGTAGGTTTGGCATCGGTATAAAGTAAAAACTACCATGACCAGCGCCATACAGATATAGGCTTTTTTTGAAAAAGGATTGCGAAATATTTTGGTTCTATCTTTTTTGTTGGATGTGGTCATTCCCCTGTGCTTGTAATTAGGTTATAGTAAACACCGTAAAGTTCCAAAAATATGCGATAACACGAAGTAAATGAATGTAACATGATTGATAATTTACGTATTAACCTGTGTTGATAGTAGTTAACGGCGATTACTATAAACAAAGCGGCGGCGGTATATTTAAGCTATCTTTGCTTTTTGAAATTTGTGTAGCCATGATAAAGCAAGCCCTGTTAAATCTGAAGATAGATACCCTGAACGAAATGCAGCAAGCTGCCATTGAAGCAGCTAAAAAGAACGATATCATATTGCTTTCGCCAACGGGTTCGGGTAAAACACTGGGCTTTTTGCTGCCGCTACTGGCCACGCTTGATGCTACCGTGCCGACTGTGCAGGCTTTAATACTGGTACCCTCGCGCGAACTGGCGCTGCAAATTGAGCAGGTTTTTAAAACCATGGGTACAGGCTTTAAGGTGAACTGCTGCTATGGCGGTCACCCGGTAAAGGTGGAGATGAATAACCTGTCGCAACCACCCGCGGTGCTGATTGGCACGCCCGGCCGTATCGCTTATCATTTACGCCACGAAAGTTTTACTACCAATACCATACAAACATTAGTGCTCGATGAGTTTGATAAAGCGCTGGAGTTTGGCTTTCAGGAAGATATGGCTTTCATTATAAAGCAATTGCCTGCTATTAAAAAACGCATCCTTACATCGGCCACGCAAATGGACGAGATCCCTTCATTTACCGGGATACGTAACGCCACCAAACTCAATTACCTCAACAATCGCTCATCAAGCCCCGATATTAAACATAAGGTAGTAATAGCGGAATCGACCGATAAATTGGAGGCGCTGTTCGCGCTGCTGTGTAAAATAGGCGGCGAGGCAACGCTTGTTTTTTGTAACCACCGCGAGGCGGTTGACCGCATCAGCGATATGTTATGGGATTGGGGCTTACAGCACGATATTTTTCATGGTGGTATGGAACAGGAAGACCGCGAACGCGCCCTCCTTAAATTCCGGAACGGCAGTCACTATTTGCTTATCACCACCGATCTGGCTTCCCGTGGGCTGGATATCCCCGAAATAAAACACGTGGTACATTATCAGCTGCCGCATAACGAGGAGGCTTTTCTGCATCGTAATGGTCGTACCGCGCGCATGCATGCCACAGGCACATCGTACCTGCTGCTCAATCCGGATGAAAAACCTGTTTATTTAAAAGACCTGCCACCTGCCGAAGAGTTGCCTGCTAAACCTAAACTACCGCCGCCTGCCCCGTGGGCTACCCTGTACATTGCCGCCGGTAAAAAAGACAAGGTAAACAAGGTAGATATTGTTGGCCTACTGCTTAAAAAAGGCGGACTGGCTAAAGATGAATTGGGGCTGATTGAAGTGCTCGACTTTTCATCCTACGCTGCTGTAAAACGCGACCGTATTGAAGATGTTGTGAAGGAGATCAGGGGTGAAAAGATCAAGAATAAAAAGGTAAAAATAGATATAGCCCGATAACCCGGTTATTCTAAGTAATTATATTTTCGGGGGATGCAGGGTCTTGCCCGAACATGCGGCTTAGCTGTTTGTATAGTTCCGGGTGCTTGCTTTCCAACTGTTCCGGTTTTTCAAAAAAGTATTCGGAAGCTACCGCTAAAAATTCGGCCTCGTTGGTGAGCGCGTAAGGGTTGATGTCTGATTTTCCGGCTTCAATACGGCGCATTTCGCTATGCATCATTTGCAGCCAGGGCATGGCGTATTCGTGTGCTATCAGGTTTTCGGGGACGCCATCCGTGACCCCGTCAGATTTATCAAGCAGGTGCACAAACTCGTGGATTCCCGTATTTTCCTTTCCGTTGTTTTTGGAGAACCCCTTGATAAGCGCGGCGCGGCTCAACAGCATTTGTCCGTTCATGTAACCCGAACCTACCATACCCATAATATTGCGGCTGCCGCCTTCAAATTGAAATTCATTATCAAAAGTATCGGGGTAAACAATTACGTTGGTAAGATTCTTATACCGCCACTCGCCAAAACCAAAAACCGGTATTACCGCGCTTGAGGCAACCATTACCCTGTCAATATCATTTATCTCTGTGCCTACACTTTCTATATGGGTTTCTGCTAAAAAGTTGTTTACATATTGCTCAAAGCGGGATTTTGCCGTATCATCAAGCTTACGATAATAATAAATATGCGTTTCCAGAAGTTCTTTGTAATTAGCAGGCTGTGCTTCAGCAGCAGCCACTTCCGGCTTGGCCTTTTTGCGTAAAAACAGGTAAGCGATTAAGGCAACTATTGCTATGATGAGGACGATGTTCATTTCACAGAAAAATTAATAGCCAATGCTACAAATTTATACTGACAGATAACGTGGCTGTTGCACAACTAACACAATGTTGAAAAGACATTAATAATGAAAGGCGAGGTGTTTCTTATCTTGTAATATGCAAGGGAAGAAAAGCCACCAGGAAAAGTTGTTCATCAGCTTTCAACTGT